>NZ_JAHUTT010000021.1 GCF_019209865.1 Shewanella sp. NIFS-20-20
CTGAAATGCTCTTTGATGGTATCTATATTCATGGCAACTCCTCAAAAGAGGAGCATAAGATCACAGCTAGCTCATTAGGTCAATTTTGATTTGCCATTGGGCAAAAAACGTTCATGATCTGCCCCTGATTAACCTCTCCTTTAATTAATGGTTATCATTATTTGTGAGCATTGATAATTGTCTGTAAGGACTTTGATAATGTATTTAGAGCTTCTTTCCGCTCTTCCAAATAATCATGCTGATTATAAATTCCTTCAACACCTTTGAGCTTATGGTTGAGGCAACGCTCAGCCACATGACCTGATGTACCCTGTTTAGCTAGTAATGTACGGCAAGTACGGCGTAGATCATGAACAGTGAAGTGGGCCATATCCTCCATCTTGTTAAGAGGCTGCTTTTTTTTACCTGCTTCATGACCAAAGAGTTTGGTGATTGCTCTATTTAAGGTATCTGAACCCATGTGAGGATTCTTGCTGGTTCTACGGCTAGGAAACACATATTCAGAGCCACAAGCTCTTACTTTTAGCTCTAGTACCCAGTCCATCACTATTTCAGGTAATGGAATAGTAATGCCAACACCTGATTTACTGCGCTTTTTTGGTAAGTTCCATATCTTATCTTCAAGATCAAACTCCTTCCATGTCGCTTCAGCCAGTTCCGACTTCCTAACTCCCAGAGTAACCAGTAACGCACATGCTAGATAGTTGTCACGACTAAAGCTGTCATTGTTTTCGCGTGCGGTTTTGAAAAACTGGGTTAGTTCTTCGATGGTTAAAGCTCTGTCTTTGCTTTTTTCTACGCCACCAGCATCAGTAACCGAAAATGCACTCGCTGGATTTGCACCAAGCAGATCCAGTTTTATGCCGTGATTGAAAAGTTGTTTACAGTACATCAGAGCGTCGTTAGCTATTGCTGGGCGGTTAGTGGCTGCGATGGCTTGCAATACTGCTCTTATGTCTCTGGCGGTAACGCTATCGACGTTAAAGCTGCCTATATGCGGTGCAATATCTTTGCGGTAAATACGTTGTGGGATCTCATGATGTTTAAGTCTTTTAATATTTCCGATATGCCAATCGGCAAAGAGATCATCAACGGTTTTTATGGTGGCTTGTTCGGAGCGCTTCTTGGCTATTAGAGGGTCTAATCCGTCACGTAACTGCTTCATTTTTATCGCAGCTTCAGCACGTGCATTTGCCAGTGAAAGATCACTACTCTTGGCCAGTGTCATCTCTTTGCGTTTCTTGTTGGCGGTGTAGCGGAGCATCCAGAATGGCTTTCCGGATTTGGGAACAACAAAATACAGGCCCTCGCCATCAGCGAATCTGCCTGGTACTCCTTTAGATTTTGCTGCAACTTCCTTTGCGGTTAACTTTCCCATAAGCGCTTAGTCTCCAGTCAAATACAAAGGTGGGTGTTTACCCACCACTACGTATTGACTATATACTAATGCACTCACCATATCACCCACCATTTAGCGCTGTAAAGTGGTGGGTGGTAATGGACCTTTATGGACTGAGTTTTAAATAAATCCTTTTAAATCAGTTGCGAATACATCTAAATGGACGCTAGCAAATATTATTCTACGTTCTGAATTTGCTCGCGCATTTGCTCGATTAATACTTTCAACTCCACAGCGGCAGCGGTGATGTCGGCGCTGATGGACTTGGAGGCGAGGGTGTTGGACTCACGGTTAAATTCTTGCATCATAAAATCTAGGCGACGCCCTTCGCTGCCGCCTTTTTTGAGGATGCGGCGGGCTTCGGTTACATGGGCTTCAAGGCGATCCATTTCTTCGGCGACGTCTTGTTTTTGTGCCAGTAATACCATCTCTTGTTCAATTCGCGCGGGATCGAGTTCGCCTTGGATGTCGGCCAAGCGATTGGTGAGCTTATCACGCTGATATTGCAGTACGGTTGGCATGTGAGCCCGTACCACGGCGATTTGCTCGCTCACGCCATCTAAGCGGGCTTGGAGCATGTCGTTGATGGCGGCGCCTTCACGGCCACGGGCCTCAATAAATTGGTCGATAGCTAAATCAAAGGCGGCCATTAAATCGGCGCCAATAGCATCCATGTCGCGTTCGGCGCTGGATAGTACCCCAGGCCAACGTAAGATGTCGGTGAGGCTGACGTCGCCTTGTCCTGCTTCTTGCTTTAACCATTGCGCGGCGCCGAGCAATTGCTTGGCCAAGGCTTGGTTGACTTGTAATTCGTTATTAGTATTTTCAGCCAGTTCATAACGCAGATTGACTTCGACCTTGCCACGATTCAGGCGTTTGCGCAGACGGTCGCGTAACACGGGTTCGAAGCTGCGAAATTGTTCAGGCAACCTGAGGTAGGTTTCAAGGTAGCGCTGGTTGACGGAGCGAATTTCCCATGAGGCGGTGCCCCATTCAGCTTTGTGTTCAATGCGAGCGTAGGCGGTCATGCTTTGGATCATGCGAAGTTTCCAGGTGACGTCGAAAGTTAATCCAGATTATAGCCTTGGGTCGGGGCTGGGGGAACCTTTAACGGGTACAGACCGCGATTTGGCTATGCAAGCGTGGCATAAATGTGGAAAATCCCTATAATATGCCCTCAGATTTGATCTTATTCTCAAGCACAGGAATTCTCATGCGTCCAGGCAAGCGTACCCCAGCACAAACCCGCCCGATCACCATTACCCGTAACTTTACTGCTCATGCTGAAGGTTCAGTGTTGGTGGAGTTCGGTGAAACTAAAGTGCTGTGTACTGCCAGCTTCACTGAAGGCGTGCCACGTTTCTTAAAAGGCCAAGGCCAAGGTTGGGTGACCGCCGAGTACGGTATGTTGCCTCGCTCGACGCATAGCCGTATGGATCGTGAAGCCGCTCGTGGTAAGCAATCTGGCCGCACCCAAGAAATTCAACGCCTGATTGGTCGCGCTTTACGTGCCGCAGTTGATATGAAGTTGCTGGGCGAAAACACCATTGTGATTGACTGTGATGTTATTCAAGCCGATGGTGGCACTCGTACTGCCGCCATTACTGGTGCCTGTGTGGCCTTAGTGGACGCTTTAAACTGGGCCCGTGCTAAGGGCGTATTAAAGGCCAACCCGTTGAAGTTCCTGATTGCTGCTGTCAGTGTGGGTATTTTCGATGGCGAAGCCATTTGTGATTTGGAATACATTGAAGACAGCGCCGCTGAAACCGATATGAACGTGGTGATGACCGAAACCGGTAAGATCATTGAAGTGCAGGGCACTGCCGAAGGCGAGCCGTTTAGCCATGAAGAATTATTAGAAATGCTGGAGCTGGCCAAGCACGGCATTCGTGAGATCGTCGATGTCCAGAAAGCGGCATTGAATTGATATGAATAAGGGGACCCGTTGAGGGTCCTTTTTTTCACCCTAAAAACGTCCGTTAAGTGCGGCGTGTAATAAAACTAAAATAGTCACGTGAGGATTACGAGTGAAAGCTTATCAGCGAGAGTTTATTGAATTTGCCCTTGAGCGTCAGGTGTTGAAATTTGGCGAATTTACGCTTAAATCGGGTCGTCAAAGTCCGTATTTCTTTAATGCGGGTTTATTCAATACTGGGCGTGATTTAGCGCGTCTTGGTCGCTTTTATGCCGCCGCCTTAATGGATGCAGGCATTGATTATGATTTGTTATTTGGCCCCGCCTATAAAGGCATCCCGATTGCGACCACGACTGCGGTGGCTCTGGCTGAGCACCATGATGTCGATATGCCTTACTGCTTTAACCGTAAAGAGAAAAAAGATCACGGTGAAGGCGGCTCTTTAGTGGGCAGCGAGCTCACTGGCAAGGTGATGCTGGTCGATGATGTGATTACTGCGGGGACGGCGATCCGCGAGTCTATGGACATTATTCAAGCCCACGAGGCGAGTTTGGCTGGGGTGTTGATTGCCCTTGATCGTCAAGAGAAAGGCAAGGGAGAGTTATCGGCCATTCAAGAGGTTGAGCGTGATTATGGCTGCGCCGTGATCGCGATTATTACCTTGGGTGACTTGATCAGTTATTTGTCTGAAAAGCCCGGCATGGAAACTGAGCTCGCCGCGGTGAGTCGGTATCGCCAGCAATACGGTATTTAGGGGCGCATTAAACGCTGCGCTGCCAGAAACACACTAAAGCCTAAGAGCCATCTCTTAGGCTTTTTTATTGAAACTTTAGCGCGACTATCACTTCTGCGCCGATGACGTTGACTAACGCAGTGTGACCAAAGAGGGGGTGCCATCAGAAAAGTTCACCTCACAATACTTGGCAGCCAAAGCAGCTATGGCTTTGGCTGCGGTCTTCTTGTTGGGCGCGACTTATTATTGATGCAGAAATTCGGCGCGGGTAGCGGGATTGCTTTTAAAAATGCCGCCTAGCGCGGTGGTCGTGGTGGAGCTGGTTGAGTCCATCACGCCGCGGGATTTAACGCAATAATGCACTGCATCCATTTTTACCGCCACATCTTGGGTTTCCAGCAAGGTTTGCAGCGCGACTAACACTTGCTGGGTCAGGCGCTCTTGTACTTGCGGGCGCTGAGCAAAAAAGCGCACGATGCGATTGATTTTCGACAGACCAATAATGTTTTTGCGAGGTAAATAAGCCACGGTGGCGACCCCGTCGATAGTGACTAAGTGATGCTCGCAGGTGCTGGTCATGCTGATATCTTGCACTCGCACCATCTCATCGAACTTCATTTTGTTTTCGATCACTGTGATCTTGGGGAAATTGGCATAGTCGAGGCCGGAAAATATTTCATCGACATACATTTTTGCGATGCGTTTAGGGGTCTCAGCCAAGCTATCATCGCGTAAATCCAGTGACATTAATTCAAGGATGGCACGCATGTGTTGTTCAATCTGATCTTTGCGGGTTTCAGCAGACAGATTGGAAGGTAGCATTGGGGTTTCTAACCCTCGCTCCAATAATGCAGTTTGCACCTTAAGTGCGGCTTCTGACAGTGCCATGTTTCCTCCAACATCAATTGCCAACAGACCCAAATCGTGCCGATGTGTCAGTGGATAAGAGTTCACGACTTGGGCACAGGAGAATACCTTGAAACGCTGCTAATTCATACTCTTTGGCCGATAAAAAAACCGATTAACTCACTCAGGTATTTAGGTTGATTGCCGGTGGGGCTCGTCAATGCCGTTGGTATATTTCGGGGGGCGGCGAAGGTGTGGCCGTGCCAGATAGCGGGGCTACATGGACTCCCCTTTGTCAAGCAATAGTAATCCGACAACAACAGTGGATCTGACAGCAGCTCTACATTCGGCGTTTGATTAGCTTGCTGCCTAAACAGCTTTTGGCTATCGCCCTGATGATTTGCGCTTGAGCAAAGATCTCATTCGTTAAACAGTATTACTTTCTCTTTCAAGAATGATGTACTTCCCAACTAACCAGATTCAATCGCTCTCGGTCTGACCGTGTTATCGTCAATTGCTAATGCGTCGACTCGGTGGGGTTAACCGTTTTGGTTAAACCTTTTTACGTTTTTACATAGTTAACTTGGTATTCATTACCCGATTGAAGTAAAGACCAAATTAAGCGTGCATTTTTAGCTGCTAGGGCGATGACAGCCCGTTTAAATCCTCGTCGTTCGATAAGCGCTTTAATCCATAAACTGGTTCTATCCATTTTGTTAGTACAGTTTGCGATGACAGCGCGAGCACCATGTATTAATGAAGTGCGGATATGCTTCTCACCACGTTTACTAATTCTGCCTAATGTAGGCTTACCGCCTGTTGAATACTGCTTAGGTACCAAGCCTATCCACGCTGCAAATTGGCGGCTAGTCGAAAAGTGTTTTGCATCGCTGACAGTGGCTACAACGGCTGTCGCAGTGACTTCACCAATGCCAGGTATAGTCATTAATCGTTTGGCATCTTTCATTTGATTAGCAAGGGCATAAAGCTTTCTATCAGACTTTAATATGTCTTGGTTTTGTAATTTGATACTTTGCCATAGGTCATCGAGTAATTCGCGTGCTAGGGCTGGCAAAGCGTTGTTAGTATCTTCAAGAATTCCAACAATGTGTTTTTGAGCTGGGTAGCGACCTTTAGGCATGATGATACCGAACTCAGATAATAGGCCTCGAAGGCGATTAATCATTGCTGTCCGGTCTTTTATTTGACCTTGTCTGATACGGTGCAGGCATAGAACAGCTTGTTGTTCTTCGCTTTTAATACTGACAAAGCGTGTTTTAGGTCTTGTTACTGCTTCACATATTGCTTCAGCGTCATTTGCATCGTTCTTTTCACTTTGACGGTATGGGATAACAAATTTAGATGCCATGATGCGCACATCGTGACCGTATTTAGTGAATTCCCTTGCCCAATAGTGTGCACCTGAGCAAGCTTCCATGCCGATAATACAAGGTGGAATGTTAGCGATTTTCTCTAACAGCTTGTTTCTTTTAACGGTTTGCTTTAATTTGGTTTTACCGTATTCATCTACACCATGAAGACTAAAAACTAATTTGGCTAAATCAATGCCAATTGCTTTAATTAAGGACATATGGACTCTCCTTGATTGAATGTTTGCACTTTCAATATGGCACAAAGTGGCCAATTGGTAAGGGGAGTCCATATCATTCGTTATGAGGCGGCTGGTGCAGACGGTAGGATTTTTTTGGGGGGAGGTGGCGGGAATACCCCGCCACGGATGGCTTAGCTTTGCAGTAATTGTTGCTGGATAAAGGTCCACTGCTGTTCAAAGTGATGCGTGGGTTTTTGCTTGAATTCAGTGCGAACAAATTGGGCGATACGGCCTTCGGCAAACGCTAATAATAAGTTGGCTAAAATGGCTTCATCTAAGTTAAAACCCTGGCCTTCACGTAAGGTTTTTTCTCGTAAAATTTGTTTGAGCTGGGTTTCAATTTTTGCAAACAAATTGCTGACACGACTGCGTAATCGTTCATGCTCGCCGAGCAGGGCATCGCCATTGAGTAAGCGCGATATACCGGGGTTGCGTTCGGCAAAAATTAATAACAGCTGTAATGTGAGCTGACAACGACGCATGGTGTCTTTCTCTTCATCCATGATGAGATTGATGCGCGACAGCAGCGAATCTTCAATGAAATCAATTAATCCTTCAAACATCCGCGCCTTACTCGGGAAGTGACGATACAAGGCGGCTTCGGAAACACCCACCTCGGCAGCGAGTTTAGCGGTGGTGATCCGCTGGCCGGGGTTGGTTTCTAGCATATGGGCTAAGCACTGGAGAATATGGTCTCGACGATTGATTTTTTGGCTAACAGCCATGGGCAGTATCCTTCGCTCTATTACATCTTTGGAGGTTATTTGGTGCCTGAATGACCGAATCCACCGGTGCCACGATCGGATGTATCAAATTCATCAACCAAGGTAAATTGCGCTTGTACTACCGGCACAAACACTAATTGGGCTAAACGGTCACCTACTTGCAGCGTGAAGGGTTCAGTGCTGCGGTTCCAGCAGGACACCATTAATGGGCCTTGGTAATCAGAGTCGATTAGGCCGACTAAATTGCCTAAGACGATGCCATGTTTATGGCCTAGACCTGAGCGCGGTAAAATCACGGCGGCTAAGCTTGGGTCGGCGACATGCACGGCGATACCGGTTGGGATCAGCACGGTTTCACCCGGGGCAATGGTGAGGGCGCTATCTGACATGGCGCGCAAATCCATGCCGGCGCTGCCTGGAGTGGCATAGGCTGGCAGCTCGAATTCCGTGCCAATACGTGCGTCGAGAATTTTTAATTCAATAGGTGTTTTCATGGGTTGATAGTATCCGCTAAGCCAATTTAGGCATGTTTCTGGTTGGCAATTAATGTCAGTAATTGCTGTGCCAAGGTCAGTTTGTTGGTTGCCGGTAAGGCATGTTGGCCATCTTGCCAGAATACGTGCAGAGCGTTGCTGTCGGCATTAAAGCCGAGTCCCGGGACAGACACATCATTGGCGGCAATCATATCTAGCTTTTTCGCCGCTAACTTGCCTTTGGCATAATGCTCGACATCTTGCGTTTCGGCTGCAAATCCTACGCAATACGGCTTGTTCGCGAGCGCGGCTACCGAGGCCAAGATATCAGGATTACGAACTAGCGCAAGTGTCATGTTTTCAGATGATTTTTTCATCTTTTGTGGGGCAATATCGGCCACCTTGTAGTCGGCGACGGCCGCGCAGCCGATAAAAATGCTGTGCTGGGCTATGTCGGCCATAACGGCGCTAAGCATGTCATCGGCACCCTCAACGTTGATGCGGGTGACTCCCACAGGACTAGCGAGGGCGGTCGGGCCACTGATCAAGGTGACACTCGCGCCCATGGCGTGAGCCGCTTGGGCGAGGGCATAGCCCATTTTACCCGAGCTATGGTTGGAGATATAACGTACCGGGTCGATGGCTTCGCGGGTTGGGCCTGCGGTAATCATGATGTGCTCGCCCGCCAATAAGGGCGGAGCAAAAAAGGCCGTTGCTGCTTCAGCGATTTGCAGGGGTTCGAGCATACGTCCAGGGCCCACCTCGCCGCAAGCTTGCGAGCCGCTGGCAGGGCCCCACAAGTGCAAGCCACGCTGACTTAAACTACTGAGGTTCGCTTGGGTGGCAGCATTGATGTACATCTGCTGGTTCATGGCCGGGCATAAGGCAATCGGCGCTGACGTTGCAAGCGCACAGGTGGTGAGGAGTTCATCGGCCATGCCGGCATTGATGCGAGCGATAATGTTGGCGGTGGCAGGCGCAATAATAAACAAGTCCGCCCAGCGGGCCAGTTCTATATGTCCCATGGCGGCTTCTGCGGCGGGGTCGAGCAAGTCGCTGGCCACGGGATGACCACTGAGCGCTTGTAAGGTGAGCGGGGTAATAAATTCTTGAGCGCTTTGGCTCATCACCACCCGCACCTCGGCACCGCGTTCTTTTAATCGGCGAACCAGATCGGCACTCTTGTAGGCTGCGATCCCGCCGCCAATACCCAGTAGAATTTTCTTATTCGTCAGACTCACGCACTCAATCTCACCCTGCAAATTAATGGCGCTAACCTTACCACAAAGCGCCATGATAGTGGGATACCTAGCATTGAAATTCCCATGGCAATGCGACGGGGCGACTCTGGCGCTAAAAATTTGAACCATACTAGGTTTTGCTTGAGCGACCATTTGGAGCAATCATGACCATCAAACATTGGCCTGACGGTGAAGGCCCTCGTGACAAACTGCTAAAAAACGGGGTAGGCACGTTAACAGATGCTGAATTATTAGCCGTTTTGTTGCGTCATGGGCTGCCTGGCACTAGCGCGGTTGACCTCGGACGGCAATTATTGACACATTTTGGCGGATTAAGGCCAATATTCTCGGCGTCACAGGCGCAGGTGTGTCGACTTCCGGGCATGGGATCGGTAAAATACGCGCAGCTGCAGGCGGCGACCGAAATTTCGCGTCGCATGGCCCAAGAAAAACTGCAACGAAGTCAGATTTTGACAAATCCTGATTTAACTCGGGAATATTTAATGCGACAATTGGCCGATCGCGCCTATGAGGTGTTCGCCATCTTATTGCTCGACAGCCAGCACAGAGTAATTCAATTTGTTGAGTTATTCCGAGGCACGATAGATTCGGCATCGGTCTACCCCAGAGATGTGGTAGCGCTGGTATTGGAAAAACGCGCTGCCGCTGTCATCGTTTGCCACAATCATCCGTCTGGTATCGCCGAGCCCAGTCAGGCTGATAGGCGAATAACTGAGCGATTGAAAAACGCGTTAACAACTATAGACGTAACCTTGCTAGACCACATGGTTGTTGGGGATCGAGACATAGTGTCGTTCGCGGAACGAGGATGGATAGTATAACTATTGCTTGATCTTTCCTCGGCTATCCTGTATAAAATGCGCCCTTCGTGTGCCTCGGGCGACGGCCATACGAGGCACATTAATGCTCGAGCGTTAAAATTGTTTTTTTGGAGAAGATTGACATGTCAAGAGTATGCCAAGTAACTGGCAAGCGACCAATGGTTGGTAACAACCGTTCGCACGCAAAAAACGCGACCCGTCGTCGTTTTTTACCAAACCTGCAGAACCATCGTTTCTGGTTTGAAGAAGAAAAGCGTTTTGTTAAATTACGTGTATCTACTAAAGGTATGCGTATCATCGACAAGAAAGGTATCGAAGTAGTTGTTGCTGAACTTCGTGCCCGTGGCGAGAAGGTATAATAGATCATGGCTAAAGCTAAAGGTAATCGCGAGAAGATCAAATTAGTTTCAAGCGCTAAGACTGGTCACTTCTACACTACTGAAAAGAACAAGCGTAACATGCCTGAGAAAATGGAGATCAAAAAGTTTGATCCTGTTATCCGTCAGCACGTTATCTACAAAGAAGCTAAAATCAAGTAATAACTTGGTAAGCCTCTTTAAAAAGCCCCTTTTTAATAAAGGGGCTTTTTTTTGCTCTCAATTTGCCTTTGCCAGAAAACTAATTCAAAAAAATGGTGCTTTAGCGAGTTTTGATTCTTTATTTGTGCATATAAATTCACTATTATGATGTTGAATACTTATGGCTTACTTTGAGGGATTTAACTGTGGCATCAATGGTTAGTGAGTTGGTCGCCGGATTTCGCCATTCCGCGCCTTATGTGAATGCGCACCGCGGTAAAACATTTGTGGTGATGCTCGGTGGGGAGGCTATTCAAGAGGGCGAGTTCCGCGCCATTATTAATGATGTTGCCTTGTTGCACAGCCTAGGTATTCGTATCGTGTTAGTGCATGGTGCCCGGCCGCAAATTGAAGCCGAGCTGAAAGAGCGCGGGATGAACTGTGACTATCATCAGGGAGTGCGGGTGACGGATGACGACTGCTTAAAGGTGATTAAGCAGGTGGCCGGCACCTTGATGCTTGATATCTCTGCGCGCTTATCTATGAGCCTAAATAACACCCCGATGCAACACGCCAATATTAACTTGGTGAGCGGTAATTTTGTGATAGCCCAGCCGTTAGGGGTCGATGAGGGCGTGGATTTTTGTCTCAGCGGCAAAGTCAGAAAAATCGACACCGAGGCACTGAACAACCAATTAGATCAGGGCAATATCGTGTTGATGGGCCCAGTGTGCGCCTCTGTGACCGGTGAGAGCTTTAATTTAACCGCCGAAGATATCGCGACCCAAGTGGCGGTCAAACTCAAGGCCGACAAGATGATTGGCTTTTGTCAGTTGCAAGGCTTGCTAGATAAAGATGGCGAGCTTATCACTGAAATGATGCCCAATATGGCGCAAGCGTATTTGCAGCAAGAGCATCACCCTCTGTGTCCGTCAATGCGGGCGTTTGTGTGCGCCAGTATTGATGCGTGCCGTCATGGCGTGAGCCGTTGCCATTTGGTGAGTTACCACACCGACGGCGCTTTATTGCAGGAGCTGTTTTCCCGCGATGGCATTGGCACCCAAATTGTCACAGAAAGCGCTGAAAAACTCAGACGTGCCGACATTGACGATATCGGTGGCGTGCTCAATCTGATTCGGCCACTGGAAGAGCAAGGCGTGCTAGTGCGTCGCTCTCGTGAGCAGCTGGAGATGGAGATTGAACAATTTGTGGTGATCGAGCGTGACAGCCTGATCATAGGGTGCGCGGCGTTGTACCCCTTTGAAGAAGATAATGTCGGCGAGTTTGCTTGCTTGGTGGTGCATCCCGATTATCGCGATGCCGATCGCGGCGCGTTACTGCTTAATACCATCATTAATCAGGCCAAAGTGCGCGGTTATAGCCGTTTGTTTGCCTTAACGACTCGCAGTATTCACTGGTTTTTAGAGCAGGGGTTTGCGTTAGTGGAGGTGGATGCTTTACCCGGTAAGAAAAAGCAACTTTACAACTATCAGCGTCGATCTAAAATTCTTGCGCTAGATTTATCCGTATGATTTGTATAGGTTAGGGATCTTTTAACAAAGAGATCCCACTATGCACGCGATTGATATTCCTCTGGCCACCCCGCCGACCTCTAGTCTATTGATGCTCTTAGGCCTCGTGGTCGGTTTGTTATTATTGGGCGGCTATATTTGGCGCAAACCTATGCCGCAGATTGCCAAGTATGCCAGCTTGGGGTTGTTATTAGGGCTAAGTGTGGTGTTTTGCTATGTTGGCGTGGCGAGCTCTCGCGCGGCCATCGTGATGTCAACGTCGGGGGTATCGTTAGCCATTCCTATTTATGATCATGACTTTAAGCCTGGAGACATCTTGATTGATGGCGTGCGCCGGCTTGATCTTACGCAAGAACCCCAATATCAACTGAGCTATCGTCGCAATGGTGTCGGCCTTTTGGGCTATTCTTTGGGCTGGTTTGACACCAAGGGGACCGGTCGGGCATTGGTGTCGGTGACGGCAGAGGGAGAGTCGATATTACTGCCAACGAAATTGGGTTATAGCGTGATTGTGACGGTCGCGCCGCCGCAGGTGCAGCCCTTATTGGATGCGCTTGGTGCTCACTAGCTCGGCGTTAATCACCATCGGCCCACCAGTGTGGGCCGATGACGTTTTCAGCGGCTGGCGCGGCGCTGACGGCGATTATTGGCCATATCGACAGTAAAGATCACCAAGGCACACCAGATAAAGCCAAAGGTAACGCTCTTCTCGAGGCTAAAGGGCTCGTCAAAATAGACCACGGCTAAGGTAAACATAATGCTTGGGCCTATGTATTGGAAAAATCCCAACACACTTAATGGAATACGCACAGCGGCGCCCGCAAAGCACAGCAATGGTAGGCTGGTGATGATGCCCGCCGCCATTAATAATAGGTTGAGATCCCAATCATTGGTCAGCATATTGGCCCCAGCATCGCTGGGCATCCAAGCTAAATACGCTAAGGCTACCGGCATTAAAATCGCCGTTTCCAGCAATAGACCGCTTTTGGCATCAATATTGACCTTCTTGCGTAATAACGCATACAGGCCAAATGACACCGCCAGTCCGATAGATACAATCGGGATGGAGCCAAAAGAGATCACTTGGATCAATACCCCGAGCGCCGCTAATCCGACAGCCAACCATTGTAGCGGTCGTAAGCGTTCACTGAGAAAAACCATGCCCAGCATGACATTAAACAGAGGGTTGATGTAATAACCTAGGCTAGCATCGAGCATGTGGTTGTTATTCACTGCCCAGATGAATAATAGCCAGTTGCCGGCGATTAAAGTGGAGGTCACGGTTAAGATGGCTAATTGCTTGGGGCGTTTCAACACTTGACGAATATTGGCGGCGCCGCCAGTAACCATTAGCAATAGCATCATAAAGATAAACGACCAGATAATCCGGTGCAGCAAGATTTCTGCCGCAGAAACTTGGCTTAAAAGTTTAAAATATAAGGGTGCAAATCCCCACATACTATAGGCGGCGATGGCGAGTAAAATACCCTTACGGTTTTCCTGTTCGTTCATTAGTGAGTTCATAGAAGGAGATGGCCGGCAATTGTAAAAGGCCGCAGGCCATTTGTCAGCTAATGATACCTGTGGGCGGTAAATCTCTCGCGCTAAAAACAAGACAGGACCGATGAGGTCATTTAGAATAGTCCGCCTGATTATTGGCCCTGAGATATCATGCAAGAGCACCCACTAACATCACCGTTAGATCCCGCGCAGGCTTGTTTACAGCAGATTTTTGGTTACCGCGAATTTCGTCCCGGCCAAAAACAAGTGATCGATGCCGCGTTAATGGGGCAAGACAGTCTGGTGGTGATGCCTACCGGTGGCGGTAAAAGTTTGTGCTATCAAGTGCCGGCCTTAATGCTAGGGGGGTTGACCGTGGTGGTCTCGCCTTTGATTTCACTGATGAAAGATCAGGTGGACAGCTTATTGCAATCAGGAGTGGCGGCAGCCTACCTGAATTCTTCTTTGCCTCGAGAGCAGGCCGCTGAGATTTTTCGGCAATTACGTCAAGCCGAGCTGAGTTTACTGTATGTGTCGCCTGAGCGCTTACTGCAAGGGGATTTCCTCAGCCGGTTAAGTGATTGGCATGTGCGCTTATTTGCGATTGATGAGGCCCACTGTATCAGTGAGTGGGGCCATGACTTTCGTCCTGAGTATGCTGAGCTAGGCATTCTCAAACAAAGCTTGCCTCATGTGCCCTTGATGGCGTTAACGGCCACAGCGGATCAGGCGACTCGCACCAGTATCTGCCAGCGTTTACAGATTGAACCGTTAATCTCGCTATCGAGTTTTGACCGGCCCAATATTCGTTATACCGTGGCAGAGAAGCTCAATGCGGCTAATCAATTAAAACAATTTATTAGCGCTCAAGCGGGCGCCAATGGCATTGTCTATTGTTCCAGTCGTAAGCGGGTGGATGAGGTGGCGCAGCGCTTGCGATTGCAAGGGTTTAATGCCGAGGCTTATCATGCTGGGCTGACACCTGAAGAACGCGCGCAGGTGCAAGATAAATTCCTCAAAGATCAAATTGAAATCGTTGTGGCCACCGTTGCCTTTGGCATGGGGATTAATAAATCCAATGTGCGCTATGTGGTGCATTATGATATCCCGAAGAGTATCGAAGCCTATTATCAGGAAACCGGGCGTGGTGGACGTGATGGCCTCGATGCCGAAGCCTTTATGTTATTTGATCCTGCCGATATTAATCGAGTGCGCCATTTTGTCGAGCAATTGCCCGAGGGGCCGCAAAAGCAAGTGGAATACCATAAGCTGAATTCGATGGCGGCCTTTGCCGAAGCACAAACCTGCCGTCGACAGGTATTGCTGCACTACTTCGATGAAAGCGCCCGTGAGCCTTGTGGCAACTGCGATATTTGTCTCGATCCGCCGACGCAGTTTGATGCGAGCTTAGAGGCACAAAAGGTGCTGTCTTGTATATACAGGTTAAATCAGGGCTTTGGGATCAATCATGTGATTGAAGTCTTGCGCGGCTCGAAAGCCGCAGCGGTATTAGATCGTGGTCACGATAAGCTCTCGACTTGGGGGATTGGCAAAGACAAAAGTCACGAGTATTGGTTGAGCATTATTCGCCAATTGATCCATCTCGGGCTCATTAGTCAAGATGTCACTCGTGGTTCGCGCTTACGCCTTAATCCGCCGGCACGTGCGGTGTTAAAAGGGGAGCAGGTACTAATGTTGGCAGAGCCGAGGATCGTTATCAGTGTCAGTACGCCAAAGCGGGCGAATCGTAGTCGTGCGCCTCTGAATTACGATCGCCGTCTCTTTGCCCGTCTCAAGCAATTGCGTCGCCAGCTGGCCGAAGAGCACGACATCCCACCATACTTAGTGTTTAACGATGCTAGCTTGACAGAAATGGCCGCGATGATACCGACCACCTCGGCAGAAATGCTGGCGGTTAACGGAGTGGGCGAGCGCAAGCTTGAGCGCTTTGGTAACGCCTTTCTTGATGAAATCGCAGCGTTTATTAGCGGAGATTAGCGGCTGTTATTTTGGGGGCTGTGACTTAGCTTCAGCGTTAATAATGTCACCACGGCGGCGACTCGCCTGTTGATGGTCAACGCCATGGTTAGCTGTGTTTAGCCCGTGGCTTGGCGGTTGCATTGGTAACTGAGCTGGTTGATCCCCGCCCGTTTTATGATCGACTCCGGCGTGTCAAAATGTTGCATGCTCGCCATGCCTAAATGCCAGCTGATATCGACATTGACTGCCTCAAGGGCAAATTTGACTTGAAAGCGCACTCGTTTCGCCGCTTCGGTGTGAGTATTGGGCAGCACTATCACGGTCCGGCCATCGTCAAAACTAATTAACTCGTCTTGCTGTCGCAATCGCGACACCAATAAGCTATTGAGGTCATCGGCACTTAACTGCGCTTGTTCGGGCACCGTCAGTAAAATAATGCTCAAGGGCTGCTGTTTTAATTTGGCCACGCTGAGCAATTGCTTCAAGCTATTATTCGAAGCCAACGTCGGTAATTGAGACCCGGTTGAAAACACCTTTTGCCGCTGACTGCCGACCCAAATCATGGGCACGATCACAAAGAAAAGTAGTGCAACCAGCAAATAAGGCGTCACAAAATTCCACGGTGAGCTTAAGGTGTTTGCCGCTGGCGTGGGCGGAGGTAATTGATGCGAATGCGAAAAATGCATCTTACTCAGCTGGTGTTGTTGCTGCTGTAAGGCAAAGTAGGCCGCTTGCAGCGCGGCATAGGCAGAGTCGGTTTGCCCATTCGCGCTAAAATGCTCGGCCAGTAAGTGCTGTAACCGTTCAACATCGGCGTATTGCTGTAATTGATTGGCCTGGGCGATTGCTTGTTCTAGCATAGGTATCGCGCGAGTGGTTTGGCCATCGAATAAATAGGCCTGCGCCAATAAACTGGCCGCTTTTAAGGTGTCGATGGCTTGATCTTCTTGGGTGAAGGCAGTTAATGCCAGTTCAAGTAATTCTATGGCGGCGAGCATGTGGCCGCTGCTCATTTCAATGGAGGCAATCTCACTGTAGCTGGCCGCCAGTTCAAATGGTGAGGCTAGATAAGGAAGCAGGGCTTTGGCTTGTTGCAAAGACTGCTGTGATTGAGCCACCAATTCCATGTCGAGATAGAGCCTAGCTGCGCTCAATAACACTTGATGACGTACCTTGTTATCTGCTTTGGCGGTAGTCATGGCCAGCTGGATATTGTGCAGCGCTTGGATGTGGTCATGACTGGTGTAATAAAGTTGTGCTAAGGTGATTTGCAAATACGCTGCGGGCACACGGATCCAATCATTGGCTTGGCGGTCAATATTTTCGTGACTATTGAGCGCCAAGCGTAAATCTTCGGTTGCCCCCATCAATAGGCCTTGTTGCAGTTGTAATTGCCCCCTCAAGAGTAAGCTGTAGATCAGCGCATCCGTTTGTTTCGACTCGTGGGCCATTTGCATGGCTTGATCCAGTAATGAGAATGCGGTGGCTTTATCGTGGCGATTAAAGTAGGCCGATGACATGCAGTTTAAAAAATAGGGGATGGCCGCTTGGATATTCCATAAGCTGGCTTCGGCTTTGGCGCGACGAGCCAGATTGATCGCGGCTTGATTGGCGTTGGTTTGTAGCAGGGTTTCGCATTGCAACAAGGTGAGGCGTAATTGCTGTTGGTGCGACAAGCGACTAGCATCCATTTGATCTAATGCCTGTTGGCTGCTCAAGGGGTGCTCAAAGGCAAGCGTGGCGAGTGAGGTTAAGTCATCTGAACGTGCGGCCATTACTTGAGAACAAACACATACTCCTAAGATGAGCAGCAGACGCAAATCCATTGTTACTCCATCTCACTCTGCCAAGCCAGCACACGAATGGGCATTCATGTTATTGGCGAATAAACAATATGATAACCCGCAAGCGCGATAAATATATAGGTGGAATGTATATTTTTTTAGGTAGTTGTGATCAACATGAAAAAAATGAGGCTTGACACTGACATAGTGGCAGGTTAGAAATTAGCACAGGTGAATTATATTTAGGCAATTGCCTCACGCCGATTTCACAGGATAAATCTGATGATTAGTTTGAATGTTTCATTATTACTGCGCCTACTCCCTCTCGCTATGACTGCGCGGAGAGTTTAGTGCTACCAGAATGATATATTCAGCAAATCACTAAACCCCGCCACCACAGCGGGGTTTTTTTTTAAGCGAATGGGTTGCCGACAACGAGCCATACATGCAGCTAGATGGAGAACGTTATGTCTGACAAGGTCATCATTTTCGATACCACACTAAGGGATGGGGAGCAGGCACTTGCCTCCAGTTTATCTGTTAATGAGAAACTGCAGATTGCGCTGGCACTCGAACGCCTCGGTGTTGATGTGATGGAAGTCGGCTTCCCGGTATCGTCACCGGGTGATTTTCATTCAGTGCAAACCATTGCGCGGCAAATTCGTCATAGCCGAGTGTGTGCCTTAGCACGAGCGCTGGAAAAAGACATTGATGCCGCCGCCGGCGCCTTGAGTGTCGCGGAGCAGTTTCGCATTCACACCTTTATTTCGACCTCCACTATTCATGTTGAGAGTAAATTGAAGCGCTCGTTTGATGATGTGCTCGCCATGGCAGTCCATGCGGTCAAGCACGCGCGGCGCTTTACCGATGATGTGGAGTTTTCATGTGAAGATGCGGGCCGTACCCCGATTGATAACTTATGCCGCATGGTGGAGGAGGCCATCAAGGCAGGAGCCACCACAGTCAATATTCCCGACACTGTCGGTTACACGGTGCCGTCGGAGTTTTCAGGCATTATTCACACCTTATTTAATCGGGTGCCTAATATCGATCAAGCCGTCATCTCGGTGCATTGCCATGATGATTTAGGCTTATCGGTGGCCAATTCAATTGCCGCCGTGCAGCACGGAGCGCGTCAAATTGAGTGTACGGTCAATGGCATCGGTGAGCGGGCAGGCAATTGCTCATTGGAAGAAATCGCGATGATATTGGCCACCCGCCAAGATTTGCTCGGTGTCAGCACCAATATTAAGGCTAAAGAAATTCATCGCACGTCACAGCTCGTCAGCCAGCTGTGCAATATGCCAGTGCAAGCCAATAAGGCGATTGTGGGGGGCAATGCCTTTACCCACTCGTCGGGCATCCATCAAGATGGCATGTTAAAAGCGCAAAACACCTACGAAATCATGACCCCAGAAAGCATCGGCCTGAGTCGCAATAACCTCAATATGACCTCGCGTTCTGGCCGGCATGTGATTAAACATCGAATGGCTGAAATGGGTTACCAAGAGAGCGACTTTAATCTCGATACCTTGTATGACGACTTCGTCAAACTGGCAGATAAAAAAGGCCAAGTATTTGATTATGACTTAGAAGCCTTAGTCTTTATCGGCGCGAGAAAACACAGCGATGATCACTTTAGTTTATCGCAGCTCCAAGTCAATTCAGACTCTAAAACCGGCACTGCGGTGGCGACGGTGAGCTTAAATTGTGGTGACACTGTGGTGCAAACCTGCGCCGAAGGTATTGGACCTGTGGATGCGGCTTATAAGGCCATCGCTGAGGCGAGTGGCCGCCATATTGAGTTAAATAATTACAAACTCAGCGCCAAGGGTGAAGGTCAAAATGCCTTGGGGCAGGTCGACATTAGTGCACGTTACCAAGCGCAGAATTTTCATGGGGTCGGGTTGGCGACCGATGTGGTCGAAGCCTCGGCGCAGGCACTTATCCATGTGATGAACTTAATTTGGCGTGCCGATATGGTCGCTAGCCAGAAGCAACGGATCCAAGAAAACAGGGAGATGGGGACAGTATGAGTTATCAAATAGCGGTATTGGCTGGCGATGGGATCGGCCCCGAAGTGATGGCAGAAGCCCGTAAAGTTTTGGCGGTGGTCGAGCAAAAGTTCGCCCTCGACATTGAATACAGTGCCTACGATGTTGGCGGTATTGCCATTGATAAGCATGGCACGCCGTTGCCAGCGGAAACCTTAGCCGGTTGTGCGGCCAGCGATGCCATATTATTTGGCTCGGTCGGTGGCCCTAAATGGGAAGGACTCCCGCCGGAGCAGCAACCCGAGCGAGGCGCACTGCTACCGCTTCGGGCTCATTTTGAACTGTTTTGTAATTTACGCCCAGCCAAGTTGCATCAAGGCTTGGAAGCCTTGTCACCGCTGCGCAGTGACATTGCTGAACGTGGCTTTGATGTGGTGTGTGTGCGCGAGCTGACCGGAGGGATTTACTTTGGCAAGCCCAAAGGGCGTCAAGGTGAGGGCGAGGCAGAAGAGGCCTTCGATACCATGCGTTATAGCCGCCGCGAAATTCGCCGCATCGCCACCATTGCTTTTGATACCGCCCGCCAGCGTCGCAACAAGGTGACCTCGGTTGATAAAGCCAATGTCTTAGCCTGCTCTGTACTGTGGCGTGAGGTCGTCGAAGAGGTGGCACAAGAGTATTGTGACGTGGAGCTCGAACACATCTATATCGACAATGCCACCATGCAATTACTGCGGCGCCCCCATGAATTTGATGTGATGCTGTGCTCCAATTTATTCGGCGACATTATTTCTGATGAAATCGCCATGTTAACCGGCTCGATGGGCCTGTTATCGTCCGCCTCGATGAATGGTTCTGGTTTTGGTTTGTATGAGCCCGCCGGAGGCAGCGCCCCCGATATCGCCGGACTCGGCATTGCCAATCCCATCGCACAAATCTTATCGGCGGCCTTATTGTTGCGCCATAGCTTACAGCAAGATGCCGCGGCTGCCGCGATTGAGCGCGCGGTGGCTAAGGCCTTGATCGATGGGGTCGTGACCAAAGAACTAGCCCAAGGCAGTGCCAGTTATAGTACGGCACAAGTCGGTGATTATATTGCCCAAGCAATCAAGGAGGAGGCGTAATGGCACAAACGTTATATCACAAGGTATGGCAGCAACATGTGGTGGCAGAACCTGAGGGTGAGGCGCCTATTTTGTACGTCGATAGACACTTAGTGCATGAGGTGACATCACCGCAAGCCTTTGCCGGTCTCGTTGCCGCGGGGCGAAGCGTGCGTGCGCCCCAAAAAACCTTTGCCACCATGGATCATAATACCTCGACGCGCAGTGCCAGCCTAGATGCGCTCAGTACTGAGGCACGCATTCAGGTGGATACCTTAGCTAGTAATTGCCGTGACTTTGGTATCCGGCTGTATGACATCCACCATCCTAATCAAGGGATTGTTCATGTTATGGGCCCAGAGCTTGGCATGACCTTACCCGGGAGTGTGATTGTCTGTGGTGATTCCCATACCGCCACCCATGGGGCCTTTGGGGCGTTAGCGTTTGGCATAGGCACCAGCGAGGTTGAGCATGTATTGGCGACCCAAACTTTGCGTCAGCAAGCCGCCAAAACCATGAAAATTGAAATCAATGGCCAATTGGCGCCAGGCATTACCGCGAAAGACTTGGTGTTGGCCATCATAGGTAAAGTCGGCCACGCCGGCGGCACTGGCTATGTGGTCGAGTTTTGCGGTGAAGCGATTCGGTCCTTGTCGATGGAAGGGCGGATGACCGTATGTAACATGGCCATTGAGATGGGCGCGAAAGCCGGCATGATAGCCCCTGATGCGACGACTTTTGCCTATTTAGAGGGCCGTGAGTTTGCCCCGAAAGGTGATGCATGGACGCAAGCACTTGGCGCATGGTCACAGTTACAGTCAGATCATGACGCCGTATTTGATGCCGTGGTGACTTTGGATGCTGCCGAGATAGCCCCGCAGCTCACTTGGGGCACAAACCCAGGTCAAGTGGTTGCCATCGATGGTTGCGTGCCCGATCCCGCCCTCGAAGCCGATCCCGCTAAGCGCGCGACCCTGCAAAAGGCACTGGACTATATTGGTTTAGCGCCGGGGACAGCCATGACGGATATCTCAATCAATAAAGTATTTATTGGCTCTTGCACTAACTCGCGGATTGAAGATTTACGCGCGGCCGCTATCGAAGCTAAAGGCAAGCGTGTCGCCTTTGGGGTGACGGCCATCGTGGTGCCGGGCTCGGGTCAAGTCAAGCAGCAGGCCGAGGCTGAAGGCTTGGACAGGATTTTTAAAGATGCTGGTTTTGAGTGGCGCCTCCCCGGTTGCTCCATGTGTTTGGCCATGAATGATGACAAATTAGAGGCCGGTGATCGCTGCGCTTCTACCAGTAATCGTAATTTTGAAGGACGCCAAGGCCGGGGCAGTCGTACCCATTTAGTCAGTCCTGCCATGGCAGCGGCAGCGGCAGTGGCTGGCCATTTTATTGATATTCGTACCACGGCCAAGGAGCTATAATATGCAAGCATTTACCCAAGAAGTGGGATTAGCTGTGGTGTTAGATAATGCCAATATCGACACGGACCAAATCATCCCCAAGCAGTTTTTATCCAAAGTGACCCGTGAAGGTTTTGGGGTGCATTTATTTCATGATTGGCGCTATCTCGATGACGCGGGGTTGGAACCGAATCCTGAGTTCGCCCTCAACCAAGACAGGTATAAAGGCGCCAGCATACTGATTGCGGGCGAGAATTTTGGTTGTGGATCGAGTCGTGAACATGCGCCATGGGCCTTGGCGGACTTTGGTTTGCGCGCCATCATTGCACCATCATTTGCGGATATTTTCTATGGCAATGCGCTCAATATCGGCTTGCTGCCAGTCGTCTTAGCCAGCGAAGATATCGCTAAGCTGGTGGCTGACGTGGATGCGGTGGCGGGCACGTTAGTCAGTATCGATCTGGCCGCGCAAACGGTGACATCGCCGACCGGTAAGGTATTTTTATTTGATATTGATGCTCCAGCAAAGCAGCGTTTACTCAAAGGGCTCGATGCTATCGGCTTGACCTTAGAACATCAGCAAGCCATCAGCCATTTCGAAGCGCAAATCCCCGCGCATTACCGCTAATTTCAGCACACACGTGTACCTTGGTGTACTAATAACGCCCACTAACTTAGATATCACTAAAGTAGTGGGCGTTATTCCTTACTGCGCCATCGCATTTAACTTATTGTATTTAATCGATTATATTTTGGTGTGTTCCGAGTTTAATTATCATTATTTGGTGTGACTAGTGAAATATGCTATTTGAACGATGGAATTTCAATAAACAAGCGTGTCACGATAGTTTTTGTAAATATCTGCTTATTATCAATATCTTGCTTAATTTTACTTGATTGGGCGATAGGCGTGTCAGCGAATTAATTTTTGGTTTTGTGCGCTATTTTTGGCGAGCTTCGGTGATGTGGGTCACTCATTTTGCTGTGATGGCCAATTGCGCCAGATAATCATGCTGTTTTATGGCGAATGCTTGCAAAGATATGCTGCGCGGGTACACTGCCGCTCAAGAAATTGAGTTAATACTCTATTTTATTCAGCAAGCAAGCAGAGAAAAATAATGAAAAAACAGATTCATTCTTTGGCCGTGACGTCGTTGGCGGTCAGTTCAGCATTACTGGGTATGACTGCAACCGTACAGGCTGCCGGTTTTCAATTGGCAGAAACCTCGGCCACAGGTTTGGGTCGTGCGTTTGCTGGTGAAGCGGCGATGGCCGACAACGCGGCGACTCAGTTCCGTAATCCGGCCATGATGACCTATCTTAACGGCACGCAAATGACCGCCGGTGCCATTTTGGTTATGCCAAATATCGATGTCGAAGGTTATTCGGTCCTTGTAGATATGAGTGGCCAACCCATTGCGCCTCCGGTAGCCACTACCGCGAAAGATATCGCGGGCGATGCGGTGATCCCTAATTTCTTTATGACCCATCAGCTTAATGACCAATGGTTTGTCGGCTTAGCCTTAGGCACCAACTTTGGCATGGCAACCGAGTTCGATGATGAGTTCCTTGGCACTCAGTTTGGTAACGAAGCGTCGATCACCGCCATCGAAATTAATCCCAACGTTGCCTATCGTGTGAATGACAATTTCAGTGTGGGTGCTGGGGTGCGCATGATCTTAGGTGAGGGCAGCATTGGCGCTAAAAGCAGTGCCGATATCGACTTACCGATTGGTGCCGTGATCCCAGGTACGCCTGGCACGATTCCTGTTGCGAAAGGTACTACCCTTAAGTATATGAAGGGTGATGATATTTCTTGGGGTTGGCAGTTAGGTGCCGCATGGCAATTGGATGCGAATAACCGCATTGGGGTGAACTACCGTTCGGCCGTAGATCAGACCTTAGAAGGCGAAGCCCATGGGTTCGCGTTTAATCCACTGGATCCTTCGATGAAGCTCGATGGTTCAATGGACTTGAGCCTGCCGGCGACGGCCGAAATTGCCTCGTTCCATCAGGTCACGCCACAACTGGCCTTGCATGCCAGTGTCAACTGGACGGGTTGGAGCTCGTTTGACAAGTTAGAAGCCTACATTCCGTCGCTGCGAGAGCCAACCCAATTGGTTAAGCAAGAAAACTGGGAAGACAGCTATCGTTTTGCCTTGGGCGCTACCTATCATTTAGATGCAAAATCGACCTTGCGTGCCGGTGTCGCTTACGACATGTCAGCCGTGTCGGATGCTAACCGCACCATCACCATTCCGGAGATGGATCGCGTTTGGTTGAGTGCCGGTTATGGTTATCAGTTCAGCGAGCAGTTTGATATGGACTTTGGTGTCACTTATATCATTGCCGACGAATCGCCAGTGGTTGAACCGCGTCCTGGAATCGCTTCGGATAATTCTGCCGCATTATTTGGTGGAGCCTTCATGGGTAACACCAGTGGCAATATCATCTTGGTCGGCGTACAGGCCAGCTACAAGTTCTAACGGGTGCCTTCTTAGTAAACACCCGTGGCACCGTCATTTAGGTCGGCGTACAGGCTAGTTATAAGTGCTAACTGGTATAGACAAGTAAAAAGGGTGCCTTGTGGCACCCTTTCTTTTTTGGTTCGACTCGCTTAGCTGATGTAGCTTTGGCCGGCATATACCACAAAATGTCGCAGTGCTAACACGCCAATAATGGTGCAGCTAGAGACCGCAATTAAAAATCCCTTGCTGTGTTTCCATGACTTGGGGGCCAAGGTCGAGGCGAGCACTGGCACGGCTAAGCCCAGCCCAACTACGCCAATCCAGAACACACTGGCCCAAGCGCCGGTGGTAATGGCCGCTGTCGCCGCCTGAGCTGCTGGGCCCGAGAAGTTAAGCCCCACAAACAGTAACACCAGACACAGGGCTTCGTTAAAGGCCACTGGGTATTCAATCCGGTGAACTTGCTCAATACAATCCGACTCTTTCTTGCTGAAGAATAAGGTTGCCACCAAAATATTACCGGCACTGCCTACCGATAATGCCGACGCTAAAAATAACGCAGGCAGCACCGCAGTGTTGAGGATCGGGTAGCTGATCAGTGCCGATAACAAGAAACCGGTATAAACACCAACCCCCAATGCCAACGCGAAAATCAGTTTATTAATGCTGCCTTCCACTTGGCGACACGCCTTAAGCAGGCCGCCGAGCCAAGGTGCCAAGCGCAGTACTTGTTGTTCAAATACCAAGGCGGCAAACACAAAGACCAAGGGAATGTATAACAGCAGGGCGATCACCCCCCACGCCATCACCGAGGTGAGGTTGTAATTGAGCAAGATATGGTAGAACTCAAACGGCTTGGTTAAGTCGAGTACTAATAGCATCATGCCCAGGCAAATTGCGACCGGGCCTATCACGGCCGCCGCTTTGATCACTGGTAAACCTTCGCAGGGTTGACCATGATTTTGTTTGTACCACTTTAAGCCGATTGCAACCAGCATTGAGCCAGCGGATAAGCCTGCCATAAACAGGTACACGGCGATGATCCAGTTCCAGACGACGGGATCGTATTGCTCCATCGAGCCCCAGATATTGTTCATGCTTGGATCCCTCCTTTACGACCGGGAATACGGTATAAACGTGGCTGCGTGCCCAGATTAACCTTTTGCTGATAGCTGGTTTTAGTGTCGAGCACATGACGTACTTCACTGTCAGGGTCGTTAGCATCGCCAAACACTAAGGCTTGAGTTGGGCAGACACTCACGCACGCGGGCTGTTCACCTCGCGCCAACCGGGTGTCTTTGCAATAGTTACACTTATCGGGTACCCGGGTTTCGGGGTTAATAAAGCGCACCTTGTATGGGCAAGCGGCAACACAATACAGGCAACCGACGCACTTGCCTTCGTTAATGGAGACAATGCCATTGTCATCGACATAGGCGGCCCCAGTTGGACACACCTTAACGCATGGGGCATTTTCGCATTGCTCGCAAGAGACGCGGTTGTACTTAAAATGCAGGTGCGGGTAGTTACCGTAAGGACCTTCGATCCGCACCTGTAGCCGAGTCACTGACTCTGGCACACTATTTTCACTGCGACAGGCAACATTACATGCCTGACAGCCAATGCACTTGTTTTCATCGTGCACGAGAACATAACGCTTGGTCATATTGAACTCCGATTAAATCTTGGCGATCTTCACCCCAGTGGTATGCAGGTTCATGCCTGTGACTGGTGAGGTGATATGAGGTAGTAAGTTGCCGCAATGGACACCTTTGCCGGTGGCTCGCGCCAGTTCTTTGTTCTTTGAGCCAAAGCCCATATAGGCAAATACTGTGTCTGGGCGGATCCCTGGGGTGACTAAGGCATGGCCTTCTTCACTGCCGGTATCGTTATAGAGGCGGACCTTGTCGCCACTGCGGATATTGAGTAAACCGGCGGTGAGCGGGTGGATCCATATGCCATTGTCAGACATCAAGTTGGCCAGCATGGGAACATTTTGGGTGCCGGCGTTGGTATGCACTGCCACCTTGCCTTGAATAAAGAACAATTCGTCGGCCTTTTTCATGGTGACTTCACGGTAGCGGATCACCCCGCGTCCCGGTGCCATGGCTTCCACTTTGTCTGAGCTCAGTTCAATTTTGCCACTTGGGGTCTTAAACTTGAGGCTGCTGGCATAGGTGCCATCTTCATCGGGTGTCTTAGCATTGGCATAGCTGGCAACGAATTGTTGCACCATGGCACGCTCACGCAGCATCAAAGGTTTGCCGAAGCTTACAAAGCCATCTTGTTTAATCTTATTGAGTAGGGCGATATCACTGCCGACTTGGAACATCTGCAAGGTGTCCATATTTTCCCATGGGAAATATTGACCTAGGCCTAAGCTGGCACCGACTTCCTTCCATATTTGCCAACTAGGGCGAGTGTCACCGATGGGCTCGACGACCTGTTGACGAACATAATAGGCGGGAGTTTTGCCCGACTTGTCGGCGATTTCTTCATCGCGCTCAAGGTAGGTCGACTCTGGCAGGAAAATATCGGCATAAGCGGCACTTTCGCTAATGTAGATGTCGCAACACACCACGAAGTCTAACTTTTTCAGGGTGTCCACAATGCGGGCACGATCTGTCATGGTTTGCATCGGGTTGGTGCGGCACATCACCCAAGCCTGTAATTGGTAGGGGGTGGCCGTTAAGGTCGCATCCAAAATGGTTTGATAAATACCGCCCGATGACCACATCAAGGCATATTGCTCATCCACCATGTCGATGCGTTTGGCTGTCGGCTTCGGCATATCTTTGACCCCAGGCTTAGCCAGAACGGGGGCGACAGTTTCGCCAGCAAACTTGTTATAGCTGGCCGCTTTATTGCCAAAATACAGACCGCCTTTGCGCTCGATATTACCGATCAAGACGTTGGCGGCATACAAGGCGCGACGCATTTCAAATTCTTCGGTGGTAAAGCTGGAGCGATGACCAAAGTCAACACAGGCATGTGGCGCTGCGGCGGCATATTCGTGAGTGATACGGCGAATATCTTCGGCGGGCACATCGGAAATCGACTCGGCCCACTCTGGGGTATAGGCTTTAACTTCGTTAGCAAATTGCTCAAAGCCACTGACGTATTGAGCGACAAAAGCCTTGTCGTAGAGGTTATCTTCGATCAGCACATGACACATGGCTAAGGCGACGGCGACATCGGTTCCAGGCTTAATCGCATACCATTCATCGGCTTTGTCAGCGACAATCGAGAAGCGAGGTTCAAACACCACCAATTTGGCGCCCTTTTCCATTTGGGCATGCATCATGCCGCGGGTTTCGGACATATTGATGCCTTCGTACAGGTTATGGCCGAAGTTAATGATGTATTTTGAGTTGGCTAAATCCCGCTTGATTTTGCCACCAAACATGGCTTTGGCGGCAATGACATAACCGGCAGGACAAGTGGAAGCATGGGTAAAGGTATTGGGCGTGCCAAAGGCTTGGGCTAAATGAAATAAGTGGTTCGACAGCGAGCCTGATTTAGACGAAAACGCCACGGCTTCAGGGCCGTGCTGCTGTTTAATTCGATTGAGATTGTCAGCAATGATGCGATAAGCCTCATCCCATTCGATTTCTTGCCATTGGCCTTCACCGCGCTCGCCTACGCGCTTGAGTGGTTTAACGATACGTTGCTTATCATAGAGTTGGCTGTGACCCGCGCCACCACGTGCACAAACTGCACCGCCAAAGGCTTTGGCTTTTTCATTGCCTAAAATGGACACGTTCTTACCATTGACGATACGCGCCGAAATCGGGCATCGGGTCGAGCACATTTCACAGATACTGGCGACACTGGTCGCCGAGCCGTTGAGTTCTGTGGGTTCTAGCGCCGCCAATGACCCTGGCAGTATGGTGGCTAAGGCACAACTGGCGGTGCCTGCGCCGGCACCTTTAATAAAGGTTCGCCGATCAAGTTTCATTATGATTATCCCCATGTGTGCTTGCTAAGGGTGAGTCGTTAGACTCAGTGGTTTAGTCGCAGTGTGCCGAGACGAATGGGGGTTCGCTATTGTGGTAAACCACATGTCGTAGGATGGCATGCAGTGAATGTGAAGTGCTTCAAAGTTTGATTTTTGACCAGCATGGCAGCGCGAGCGTGTCTATTGTGGTAAACCACATCCGCTCAATTTTTGCGAGATAAAGGCTGCTGGCGCCATTTTAGCGCGGATTGCAGGGGTTAATTGCCACTAAGGCAGCGGCTCACAAGGTACCACAGTAGGCTAATGACGACCCCAGCTATCAAGGTGATAGTGATAAACCAGCTCGCCCATAGCGTGAACAGCGCCAGCCCATTAATGCTGCCTTCACAGTGGAATTCACATTGAGGATTGTGTTGCCAAGCGGCGTAACACATGCCCAGCCCCACTAAGAGCCCTAGGGGGGCGCTGATGGAAAATCCTGCGAGGATGGCTTTCATAGGGCGTTCTTCGGCGGGGTCATCTATTGGTATAAACTATTGGGATGGTCAGATTCAACTGACAGCGTGTTCGCTCCCGCGCCGTTTGAGGCGAATTTCGGCAATACAGCCTTGCGCCGGTGGCGGGCGGTTGGTCAGGAATAATAAGCCATGGTGTTGCTTGATTACGTCATTGCAAATGGCAAGACCGAGCCCTAAACCTTGTTCTTTGGTGGTATAGAAAGTGGCAATCAGCTCATCACTGGGCACACTGAGGCCGGTGCCATTATCGATAAACTGCACATTGACTTGTGACGGTTGGAAATCAAACACCACCATGATCTCGGCGTGCTCGTTGCTGAGCTGTTCAGCAATGGCATCTAGGCTGTTTTTAATCAGATTGACGATCACTTGCTGGATGCCGACCTTATCGGCGCTGACAAAGTAAGGCTCGCCTTTTACCTGCGTACTCACTTGCACTTGGTGACGTGCTAACTCGAGTTTAAGTAGGGCAATGCTTTCATCGACTAAGGTTAATAAATTTACGTCTTGCATTACCGCCTGACGGCGCTTTAGCAAACCGCGAATGCGGTGCACGACGTCACCTGCGCGCATCGATTGCTGGTGGATCTTGTGCAATAAGGCAATGCAGGTATCCGCATCGCTGGCCCCTTGCCGTTGGAGGCGCATAATGCCACCTTCGCTGTAACTGGTTATCGCAGCTATGGGTTGATTTATTTCATGGGCCAGACCGGCGCCAATTTCGCCAATAATTGCCGCACTTTGTAAGCGTTCAAGCGCAATTGCTTTTTGCTTGAGTTGCCGCTCTGATTGCAATAATGCCTCGCTCTTTTGCCTGAACTTGTATTCAATCCACAAATGATAAATGGTGGCGATAAGGAAGATAAATACCGCCAAAATCCCCCAGTGGCGGTTATTATCGAACCAATGCTTCAGTGCTTGCCAACTGCCGACACTCTGCTCTGGCGGCTGGAGATCGTTAAATAACTTGATGACCTCAAGTTGGCTGATAGGTGAGGTCCAGCCTTTGAGGTTGGCGGCTATTGCCGCGGGATGGTTTTCTGGCAGTTGCATTAACGCTTGGGTAATGTCTTTGGTCAGCGCCACATCGACCCGCTCGCTAGCGGCAAATGACCAGTTAGGGTAGAGATTAGTCGAACATTGGCAATCAAAACCGTTGGGGCGGCTAGGGTTAAGGATTCGATAGTCGTTGGCATTGATGAGGCCGCGTTGACTCATTTCTTCAATGGTACACAAGGGAGTGATGGCGGCATCGACATTGGCATCTCGCACTTGGTACACCAAGGCATCCAGTGGGAAACCTAAAAATTTCACTTGAGCAAAAAAGTGGTCAGGATCCATGCCCAACTTGTGCATCAATCCAACGGTCGCTTGATAACCACCGAGGGCGTGGCGTCCACTGGCGGCGATCACTTTATCGCTAAGATCATACAAGGTACGATAATCACTGTCGGCCCGAACCACGATAGCCGAGCCGATGGCCGAGGTGGTGCCATTATGCTGGCGTGAGCGCATGGTGGCTAACCATGACAGAGGGTATTGTTGCGACAGAAATAAATATTGGCCGGGATTGGTCACGATAAACTGAATTTCGCCCTGATGCAGTGCTAAATTTAGTTCTTCAAATGAGCCCGGGTGAACCTGAAAACTGGTGTGTTCCACCTGACTTTCCAAATAGCGCATCATAGGTTGCCAACGATCAACCGCGGCTTGGTAGCCCCAGTTGGCAAGGACACCGACCCGCAAGCTGGTCTTCGGGCTGTGCTTGGCCTGTTCGAGATTATTGGCAAACGCCGACTTGCCACAGAGTAACCCCATGAGTACCAAGAGCATCAATAGGGGTAATGTCACCGACAAAGCCCTGATGAAGTTGCTGATCGTTAGCCGCTGAGTTAGCAAGTAAAGACTCGAGTAAGGGAATTTTGCTAACCATAAGCTAAGGCGGCAGATCTCCTATGTGGTCAATATCAAAGTTTCGACTATTGGAATCGCTTAATGGTTAAAACTGCGATATCACTCTCTTATCTGGTGAGTATGACTGCTGTTATCGACAGTAGTTGGCGATGCCGTATAGGGGAAGACAATGAGCGAGACTGCGACAGTTGAACTTGGAGGCGAATGGGCCTCGCAGGCGATAAATGGCCCGGTGTATTTAGTCGACGACGATGCGGCGATAGCCGATTCTCTGTCGTATTTATTGGAGGGCTTTGGTTATCAAGTTCGCTGGTTTGACAGTGGCGATAGCTTCTTAGCCGCGGTGGATTTACGGCATGCTGGCTGCGTGATCCTAGACTCGCGGATGCCGGGGCTCAGTGGCCAGCAATTACAGCAGTGCCTCAATCAGGCCTCGAGTCCATTAGCCGTGATATTTTTAACTGGGCATGGCGATGTGCCGATGGCGGTGGATGCCTTTAAAAATGGGGCCTTTGATTTCTTTCAAAAACCGGTGGCAGGACAAGTGTTGGCTGACGCGCTCGCGAATGGTTTGGATCTCAGTTGGCGCCAGCAAGGCAAGCGTTACCATCAGCAACGCATTGCGACGTTGACCGAGCGTGAGAAAGAAATTTTTCAGCTGGTGGTCAATGGCTACACCAATAAACAAATGGCTGAAACCTTGTTTGTGGCGGTGAGAACCATCGAAGTACATCGCGCGCGGGTCATGAAAAAGCTTGAAGCAAACAATATGGCCGAACTCGTCAAATTAGCGCCATTATTGCTTGAATCAACTGACTTAGCGCCGCTAGGCCGATAACAGATAGTCAATTTGAGTGGGTGAAATCTGTTTAGGGCTATGATTAAATTAGCTCAGACCTACCATAGCGGGATGCAAGTGTGACCAAGAAATATATTCTGGCATTAGATCAAGGGACAACCAGTTCCCGTGCCATCGTCTTTGATCATGACGCAAATCTGGTGGCGGTGTCACAGCGTGAGTTTAGCCAAATTTATCCTCAGCCAAGCTGGGTTGAACATGATCCAATGGAGATCTGGTCATCACAAAGTTCGGTGTTGATTGAAGTGTTAGCGCGGGCGGGTATTCGCAGCCGTGAAGTGGCGGCCATTGGCATCACCAATCAGCGCGAAACCACGGTGGTGTGGAATAAGCATACTGGCAAACCCATTTATAACGCCATTGTGTGGCAGTGTCGGCGCAGCAGTGAGATTTGTGAACAACTGCAGGCCGAGGGCCATCAAGATTTGATCCGTGAACGAACCGGGCTGGTGCTCGATCCGTATTTTTCTGCTACTAAAATCAAATGGATTTTAGATAATGTCGCCGGCGCTCGGGCGCAAGCTGAGCAGGGGGAGTTACTGTTTGGCACCATAGATACTTGGTTGCTATGGAAACTCACCGAGGGGGCGGTGCACGCCACTGACCCAACCAACGCCTCACGCACCATGTTGTATAACATTCACCAGCAAGATTGGGATCCCGAGCTGTTGGCGATGTTTGGCATTCCCGCCAGCATGCTGCCAAAGGTGCAGGCCTCATCATCGATTTTTGGTTCGACGCGTATTGGTGGCCAAGGCGTAGAGATTGCCATTGCCGGTGTGGCTGGCGATCAGCAGTCGGCCTTATTTGGACAATTGTGTGTTGAAAAAGGCATGGCCAAAAATACCTATGGGACCGGTTGCTTTTTGTTAATGAATACCGGCCTTGAAGCGGTGCGTTCGCATCATGGCTTGCTAACCACGATTGCCATAGGCGCCAACGGTGAAGTCAATTACGCCCTCGAAGGCTCAGTGTTTATGGGTGGGGCGACCATTCAATGGTTGCGTGACGAGTTGGGGTTGATCCGCGATGCTCAAGATACCGAGTATTTCGCTTCCAAAGTTGCCAACACCAATGGCGTCTATTTAGTGCCGGCGTTTGTCGGTTTGGGTGCCCCTTATTGGCGCCCCGATGCCCGCGGTGCTTTAGTGGGATTAACCCGTGGCGCGAATCGTAATCATATTATTCGGGCCGCGCTGGAATCCATTGCCTATCAGAGCCGAGACTTACTCGACGCCATGATTAAAGACAGTGGCTTACCCCTGAAACAATTGCGGGTGGATGGCGGCGCTGTTGCCAATGATTTTTTAATGCAATTTCAAGCCGATATTACCAATACCCAAGTCATCAGACCCAAGCAAACCGAAACCACGGCGATGGGCGCTGCATTTTTAGCGGGGTTAGCGGTCGGGTTTTGGCAATCGAGCAGTGAATTGGATCATAAGGCCACTGTCGATAAATGTTTTGAACCTGAAATTGACGATGTCAGTCGCCAGGGGCTATATCAAGGATGGCAGCAAGCGGTTAGACAAACCCTCAGCTAAATTTCAATATCGATATGACCGCCTTGGCGCGCTGCTGGGGGGGGGTGATCCCGTTCAGGCTCCCCTTCAGTTTGGCGCCGATGTTGATGACGCCGGTCTTGCTTGCGCCGCTCTTTAGGCTCATTGCTTAAGCCGTTAGGTGAGTCGGCCAAGGTCTCTTGGTGATCATCGGCGGCACTGGGCGCGACCTGACTGACTCGTTCAATCTTGGGCTTGGGTTTAATGGCTGCGGTTACTGGCCGAGCGAGCATGGCATACAGGCTATCGAGTCCCATCATTGCCTCCAAAGGATAAGCGTGTCTATTTATCGACCGTAATGATTAAATCTTAACCTTTTTTGTGATCTGTGGCGTGATGCTTTTGGCTGATTTCCGTTAAACTGCGCCACTTTTATGATGGGTATCGGTACGGGGTCGCCACTTAAGCGATTCTTTTCAGTCATATTTAGTGGCAGAGCGTGCTCCCACCCCCACTATCTTCCACTTTCATGTCTTTCTCGGTTATGCCAAAAACACAGTGCTAACCCGCTTGGTGACTGGCTTTAAACCCCGACGGTATCCTTGACAAGCCTTGCCTTCTGTCCCTAAACTTAAGTGTTGTGGGAATTTGTGGGTATTGGTGGATCGTATCTCTTAAAAAAGGAAGATAATAATTGTTTCGCGGGGCGAGTTTACTCAATCTTGATGCCAAAGGACGGATCGCTATGCCAGTGCGATACCGTGAGGCTTTGTGTCGCGAAAATACTGATGATCACCGCGGTAAACTTGTGGTGACGGTCGACATTAACTCGCCTTGTTTATTGATATATCCCCTGGATGAGTGGCAAAAAGTTGAAGATAAGCTGTTGACCTTATCCGACACTCAGCCGGCGGAGCGTGCCTTGAAGCGCTTGCTGCTTGGGCATGCTCATGAGATTGAATTAGATGCCAACTCACGGTTATTAATCCCACCCGTATTACGTCAATATGCGCACTTTGATAAGCAATTAACCTTGGTCGGCCAACTCAATAAATTTGAGTTGTGGGATCAGGCGCAGTGGCAACAACAAGTACAAATGGATCAACAAGTGATCCTTAATGAACCGCTGGCGGACAATGTTCGTTTGGCGGATTTTTCACTGTAGTGAAACCAGAAAACAGAGACAAACATGAGTGAATTTGCCCATTTATCCGTATTGCTGCAAGAAACCGTCGACGGTCTCAACATTCGTCCCGACGGGATCTATATTGATGGCACTTTCGGCCGTGGAGGCCATTCTGCGCAAATTCTCAATCGTTTGGGTGCCGATGGCCGATTGATTGCTATCGACAGAGATCCACAAGCCATCGCCGCGGCGCAACGATTTGCCGATGATAAGCGTTTCCAAATCGTCCATGGTGGTTTTGGCCAGTTAGCCGACTATGTGGAAGAGTTAGGCCTGACCGGCAAAATCGATGGAGTATTGTTGGATTTAGGGGTGTCTTCGCCTCAGCTCGATGATGCGGATCGCGGCTTTAGTTTTTTACGGGACGGCCCGTTAGATATGCGCATGGACAACAGCCGTGGACAAACAGCGGCGCAGTGGTTGGCTAAGGCAGAAATTGAAGACATGGCTTGGGTCTTTAAAACCTATGGCGAAGAACGTAATGGCCGCCACATCGCCCGTTGTATCGCGGCAGACCGCGCCGAAACTCCGTTCGAGCGTACCAAGCAATTGGCCGACTTGATTGCCCGTATTTCTAAATCAAAAGAGCGCAATAAGCACCCAGCCACCCGAGTCTTTCAAGCAATCCGAATTTATATCAATAGCGAACTCGAGCAAATCGATCAGGCATTAGAAGGCTCTTTGCGCGCTTTAGCGCCTGCAGGGCGTTTGTCGATTATTAGTTTTCACTCGTTAGAAGATCGCATTGTTAAGCGTTTTATTCGCCGTCATAGCCAAGGGGAACAAGTGCCTCATGGCTTGCCGGTGACCGAGGCTGAAATTAATCGTAATCGGACCTTGCAACCCATAGGTAAGGCGTTAAAACCGTCTGAAGCTGAATTGGCCGTCAATCCCAGAGCACGCAGTTCAGTGCTGCGGGTTGCTGAGCGTTTGGCGAACTAAGTTGGCTATGGCTAAGGCAGATCAAAACTTACTGGGCATAGTGGTTGCTGACCTGTGGCAGCACAGGTATGTGGTGTTACTGGCCTTAGCCGTGCTGATCAATGCCGTGGTTGTGGTGTTGGTGAGTCATGAGAGTCGGCAGTTGATCAGTCATTGGGATCAATTGATGCAAAAGCGAGATCAATTAGATATCGAGTGGCGCAACTTGCTACTGGAAGAGCAATCGCAAGCTGAACACAGTCGTATTACTCAGATTGCTACCAAGGAATTGCACATGAATCGACCCCTTCCCAGTGAGGAAGTGGTAGTGAGGCGACCATGAGTAGACAGGCAAAACGTAAGCAAAAACCTCAACTTATCCAATGGCGTCTGCGCGTTGTCGTCGGCGCTGTCTTGTTGCTTTTCTTCTGTCTGATGGCGAGAGCCGCCTATATTCAAGTGATTGAACCAGACATGTTGCGCCAACAAAGCGATATGCGCAGCTTGCGCACCACCAGTCGTGAAGTGCAGCGCGGCTTGATCACCGATCGTAATGGCGAAATGTTGGCGGTGAGCGTGCCGGTGCGTGCTGTGATTGCCGATCCGAAAGAAGTGATTGAAAAAAATGGCTTTGCTGACATGAGACGTTGGCAAGCACTGGCGGATATTCTGCATCAACCAGTGGATCAATTGGTTGCGCGGGTGAAAGAAAACCCTAATCGCCGCTTCATTTATCTCGCCCGGCAGGTGACACCTGCGGTGGGTGATTATATTAAGAATCTTAAAATCAAAGGGATCGGCCAACGTGCCGAGTCACGTCGTTATTATCCTGCGGGTGAAATTACTGCCCAAGTCATCGGTATTACCAATATTGACGATGTTGGTATTGAAGGGTTAGAGCGTAACTATAACGATTGGTTAACCGGTACGCCGTCGAAAGAAAAGGTGCGTAAATCTCGCGATGGTCATGTGGTGGAGCGCCTCGATACCGTCCAAGAAGGTGAGCGCCCGAATGATTTAGTCTTGAGTATTGATCAGCGTATTCAGCAATTGGCCTACCGCGAGCTTAAGCGCGCCACTGAAATGAACCAAGCGACAGCCGGCTCGGCGGTGGTGATCGATGTTCACACCGGTGAAGTGCTCGCCATGGTGAATACGCCGTCCTATAACCCTAATTCACGCGAGAGTTTGCAGCCGTTTCGGATGCGCAATAAGGCCCTGACCGATACCTTTGAACCGGGGTCGACCATCAAACCCTTTGTGATGGCTGCGGCGCTTGAGGCTGGGGTCGTCAACGATTCTGATCTCGTCAATACCTCACCTGGATGGATGCGCATCGGGGGGCGTCAAGTGCGTGATTCTCGCAATTATGGCGAAATGTCACTGGCGAAAATTTTGGTGAAGTCCAGTAACGTGGGCATCAGTAAATTAGCCTTGGCGATGCCGGTTGAGCAATTGCTCGGTACCTATTACTCGATGGGCTTAGGTAATTACTCCGGCATTAATTTGACCGGTGAAAATGCCGGCTTGATCCGCGAGCAGCACCGCTGGTCTGATTTTGAGCGGGCCACCTTATCATTTGGTTATGGCCTGACGGCCACCCCCCTACAATTGGCCCGCATGTATGCCACGTTAGGCGCCGGCGGGGTATTGCGGCCGGTGTCTATTTTAAAGTTAAAAAAAGTGCCCGAAGGCGAACAAGTGCTCGACCCTCAAGTGGCGCGTGACGTCATGAACATGTTGGTTGGGGTGACAGAGTCAGGAGGCACGGCGACCCAAGCGCATATTGAAGGTTATCCCGTCGCCGGGAAAACTGGCACCAGTCGTAAGGCGGTAGCTGGCGGTTATGGTGATGATTATGTTGCCTTATTTGCCGGAGTCGCGCCGGTGCATAACCCAAGACTAGCCATTGCGGTGGTCATCGATGAGCCTAAGGGTGATCGCTATTATGGTGGCGATGTGGCTGCCCCGGTCTTTGCCAGCGTGATGGCTGGCTCCTTACAAATGTTGAATGTAGAACCCATTAGCCAACAACAAAAATTACAGTTGGTTGCCGCGGGAGGAAAAGCAGAATGATGAGCTTAACTGAACTGCTGTCTCCCTGGATGGAATACCATGGGGACGAAAGCATTAATCAATTGCAGCTTGATAGCCGCAAAATTTGCCCTGGCGACGTGTTTATTGCCGTCCCAGGTCACGTGTCTGATGGTCGCAACTATATTGACACTGCCATTGCCAACGGGGCAACGGCGATATTGGTGCACTGTGATGACCAGAGTCAACATGGTCAGCGCCAAGGGCACTGTGTCTATTTCTTTGAGTTAGCTAAGTGCCTGTCACAAGTGGCGGCTCGGCGCTATTCGCTGGCCTCAAGCACCATGAATTTAGTGGGTGTCACTGGCACCAATGGTAAAACCTCGGTGACTCAGTTTATCGCGCAGTTGAGCCAAACGCTCGGTCGACGCGCTGCTGTCATGGGAACCTTGGGCAATGGCGAGTGGGGCCAGCTGATTGAGAGTGGCAATACCACCGCTGATGCCGTGACCATGATGCGCCAACTCCATGAGTTTAGTCACTCTGGGATGGATATTTGTGCAATGGAAGTCTCTAGCCATGGTTTGGTTCAAGGCCGTGTGGCCGCGGTGCCTTTTGATATCGCGGTGTTCACCAACCTTAGTCGAGATCATCTTGATTATCATGGTGATATGGCATCTTATGCGGCGGCTAAATTACGCCTATTCAGTTTTCCGACCCTCAAGCATAGCGTACTCAATCTCGATGATGTGTGTTCTGAAAACTGGCAAGAGCAGGAACTCGCTCGCCATATTTCAGGGTATAGCCTCAAGGGGCACGCCAAGGCTGATTATCAAGTGATCAGTGCTCAATATCATGAAGCGGGCGTCGATGCTGAGATCCAATGGCCTGGTGGGCGCGGGCAATTACGCTCCCCATTGTTGGGCGAGTTTAACTTGGCCAATGTGCTGGCGGCCCTCGCGTGCCTGCATTTAGCGGCTTACGATATGCATGATTTGCTAGCGGCGGTGGCGCAATTACAACCGGTGGCCGGTCGCATGGAGCGTTTTACTGCCGCCACGGGACAATGTGTGGTCGTCGATTACGCGCACACCCCAGATGCCCTTGAGCAAGCGCTAAAAGCGTTGCGGGTTCATTGCCGCGGCCAATTATGGTGTGTGTTTGGTTGCGGTGGCGATCGCGATAGCGGTAAACGGCCGCTCATGGGCCAGGTGGCCGAACGGTTTGCCGACAAGGTCATGGTGACGTCAGACAATGCCAGAAGCGAAGATCCCCAAGCGATTATTGCCGATGTGCTGAGCGGATTGCGCGAGCCGCAGCGAGTTATGGTCGAGCCTGAAAGGGTGGCGGCTATCCAACAAGTATTTGCCTTAGCTGGGAGTCAGGATGTGATTTTACTGGCGGGTAAAGGCCATGAAACCTACCAAGAAATCATGGGCGTTAAACATCATTATGATGAGCGCGAGTTAGCGGCGCAGTTAGTCTCTGGAGTAAAACAATGATCCCTTTATCTATCAGTACCTTGGCCAAGGTGTTATCCGGTCAGTTGCAGGGTGAAGATAGTGTTATCTATTCGGTGTCTACCGATAGCCGTGATTGCGGCGATCGTGGTTTATTTATTGCGTTAACCGGAGATAAATTTGATGGCCATATGTTTGCCGCCTCGGCGCTGGCCAATGGAGCCATTGCGTTAGTGGTGGAGCGGGTCTTGCCCTTGGATGTGGCACAAATTGTGGTCGCTGATTGTCATCAAGCCTTAGGGCAGCTTGGGGCTTATGTTCGCCAACAAGTGCAACCCTTGTGCTTAGCGTTGACAGGCTCGAATGGTAAAACCAGCGTGAAAGAAATGCTCGCGACCATTGCCAAGCAAAGCCACAACGTCCTGTATACGGCCGGTAATTTTAATAATGATATTGGCGTGCCTTTGACCTTGTTGCGACTCGAGCCTCAGCACCAAGTGGGAGTGTTTGAACTGGGCGCAAATCACCTTGGCGAAATCGACTATACCTCTGGCTTAGTACAGCCCAAAGTGGCCATGGTTAACAATGTCGCGAGCGCGCATTTAGAGGGCTTTGGCTCATTAGCGGGCGTGGCGACGGCAAAATCAGAAATCTTTAATCACTTGGCCGCCGATGGTGTCGCGGTCATTAATCGAGATGATGATTTTTATGAGGTCATGCAGCAGGCGGCTAAAGACTATCGACAATTAACCTTTGCTATCGATAACGATGCCGATGTGCGCGCACTGGATGTAGTTGCCGACAGCCATGGCTGTTATGGCTTTACCTTGGTGGTTCAAGCGCAGCGTTACCCAATCAAGCTCGCCTTGGCGGGACGCCATCAGGTGTTAAATGCCTTAGCCGCTACCGCGATGTCGTTAGGGGCTGGCTTTGAAATGGCCGATATTCTGGCGGGCTTGGCCCAGTTGCAGCCAGTGAAAGGGCGCATGCTGCCGCTGACCCTCGGACGCTTTAAGGTGATTGATGATAGTTACAATGCCAATCCAAACTCTGTGGCCGCCGCGATCGACTACTTAGCGGAAATTCAAACTGAGCGGTGTTTAGTGCTGGGCGATTTGGGCGAATTAGGCGACAATGCCCCCCTTTTGCATGCACAGCTGGGTAGTCTTGCTAGGCAAAAAGGGATAAAGGCATTGTTCTGTACCGGCCAATTGAGTGCGCATACGAGTGCTAAATTTGGTGCAAAACATCACGCAGACATTGACCAGTTAATTTTGAGCTTAATTAGTTATCTCAATCAGTTACCCAGCAATGCAACCGTATTAGTTAAAGGGTCGCGCAGCGCCAGAATGGAACGCGTTGTCGCCGCCTTAGCAGCCGCTTTTGAGCGGGGGGAGTTAGTGTAAATGCTGGTTTATCTAGCGGAGTATTTAACCCAATTTTATACCGGGTTTAACGTATTTTCCTATTTGACCTTTAGAGCCATCTTGGGTTTGCTCACTGCCTTAGTGTTTAGTTTATGGTGGGGGCCTAAGATGATTGAACGTTTGCAGTTGCTGCAAATTGGTCAAGTCGTGCGTAATGATGGGCCAGAATCTCATTTTAGCAAACGTGGCACCCCAACGATGGGCGGATTATTGATCCTTGCGGGCATTTTTATCAGTGTCTTGCTGTGGGGCGATCTCGATAGCCGCTATGTGTGGGTCATGCTGTTTGTTTTGGCGGCCTTCGGCTTAATTGGCTTTGTTGACGATTACCGTAAAGTGGTGCGCAAAGACACCAAGGGCTTGATTGCGCGTTGGAAGTATATCTTACAGTCGCTCGCCGCGTTGGCGATTGCCGTGTATTTGTACTTCTCATCCATGCATCCTGGCGAAACTCAGTTAGTGGTGCCTTTCTTCAAGGATGTGATGCCGCAGTTGGGACTGATGTTTATTGTGCTGGCCTATTTCACGATTGTGGGCTCAAGCAACGCGGTTAATTTGACCGATGGCTTGGATGGCTTAGCGATTGTGCCTACCGTCATGGTTGCTGCTGCGTTTGCATTGATTGCTTACCTGTCAGGTCACGCACAGTTTTCAAGTTATTTGCATATCCCGTATTTGCCTGGCGCCGGTGAGTTGGTGATTGTTTGTACCGCGATTGTGGGTGCCGGCTTAGGCTTCTTATGGTTTAACACCTATCCAGCCCAAGTGTTTATGGGCGATGTGGGCTCGCTATCGTTAGGCGCGGCATTAGGGGCGATGGCCGTGCTAGTGCGTCAAGAGATATTGCTGGTGATCATGGGTGGGGTATTCGTGATGGAGACCTTGTCGGTGATCCTGCAAGTGGGCAGTTATAAACTGCGCGGTCAGCGTATTTTCCGGATGGCACCAATTCACCACCACTATGAATTAAAAGGTTGGCCAGAACCTCGAGTGATCGTGCGCTTTTGGATTATTTCTTTATTTTTGGTTTTGCTGGGTCTAGCGACCCTGAAGTTGAGGTAAGCCAAGATGCCCTCGTTGATGAGAACTGAATCAAGTAAAGCCAGCCCAGCGCCCGCCAGCCATGTGGTGCTTGGGTTAGGTGCCACAGGATTATCAGTGGTGCGCTACCTTCATCGTATGGGCATTACGCCGATTGTGATGGATAGCCGCAGCTCACCACCGGGGCATGAAGAGTTAGCCCGAGACTTTGCGGATGTGGCGTTAATCACCAATGGCTTTGATTGTCGTTACTTGGTGCAAGCACAACAGATTATTATCAGTCCCGGCATTGCGTTATCCACACCTGAAGTGCGGGTCGCTCTGGATATGGGCATTGAGGTCATTGGCGATGTGGAACTGTTTGCCCGCGCGGTCACGGCCACCCAGCCTCAAGCGAAGATAATCGCCATTACTGGTTCCAACGGTAAAACCACAGTGACGACATTAGTCGGCGACATGGTTAAAGCGGCCGGGGTTAAGGTGGCCGTCGGTGGTAATATCGGAGTCCCCGCGCTGGATTTGCTGGCCACAGAGTCAGACGTGTATGTGCTCGAGCTTTCCAGCTTTCAGTTAGAAACGACCTCAAGCCTTAAGTGTGCGGTGGCAACCTGTTTAAATATCAGCGAAGACCATATGGATCGGTATCCCGATCTCCAGTCTTATCGCCAAGCCAAGTTGTCGATATACGCTCAGGCTCGGGTGTGCCTGATTAACCGCGAAGATAAGATGACTCATTCATCAGAACCCGGTCATTACCTCAGCTTTGGGCTCAATGAGCCTGATGGCGATGACTGGGGCATTCGTGAAGGCGAGTTAGTCCATGGTCAGTCTCGATTAATGGCTTGTGACGATGTGGGGCTGATGGGGCGTCATAACTTGGCCAATGTCTTGGCGGCTATGGCGTTATGTGATGCGGTTGATATTAAGCGTTCAGCGATGGTCAGTGTGGCGCAGCAATTTACAGGATTGCCCCACCGTTGCCAGTCTGTGGCTTCAGTTAATGGCGTCACATTCATTGATGATTCCAAGGCCACGAATGTGGGCGCTACATTGGCGGCTCTCGATGGTTTTGCTGATTTTGCTGGGCAAATCATCTTGATTGCTGGCGGCGATGCCAAAGGCGCTGATATCGCGCCATTGCAACCGGCCTTGCAGCGAGTGGCTCAGTTGATCACGCTTGGGCGTGATGGCCCTAAAATTGCGGCATTGAAACCCGGAGCCATTGCCGTAACCACCATGAGCGAGGCGGTGAATACCGCGTTTAGCCTCTGCCAGACTGGCGATATGGTATTGCTGTCACCGGCTTGTGCCAGCTTAGATATGTATCCCAATTATATGGCCAGAGGTCGTGATTTTGCCGCTGCGGCGGAGGCGTTGCATGGCAGCGAATGATCGGCAAATACATAGGTTTGGTCAGCGGTGGTCGTGGCCGATAGCATTCGGTTCGAGTCGGCCTCGAACTGAGCCTATGTACGATAGAAGTTTGCTGTGCGCGGTGCTGTGCTTAATTGGTTTTGGCTTTGTGATGGTGATGTCGGCGTCGATGGCAGAAGCCGAGACTTTGACGGGAAATCCACTGCACTTTGTGTGGCGCCATTTGTTTTATTTGCTGGGTTGCGGCGTGATTGCGGCTGTGGTGTTGCAATTAGAGATGCATCGTTGGCAGCAGTTAAGCCCGATTATCTTGATGGTGGTGCTGTTCATGTTAGTCGCGGTGTTGTTTGTTGGCACCTCGGTCAATGGCGCGACACGTTGGCTATCATTGGGGCCGATTCGTATTCAAGTCGCCGAGTTAGCCAAGTTTGCCTTTGTGGTTTATATGGCGGGCTATTTAGTCCGGCGCCACGAGGAAATTAGAGAGCATGCCAAAGGGTTTTATAAACCCATTGCGGTGTTCTTATTGTTTGCATTTTTGCTGTTGATGCAACCGGACTTAGGCACGGTCGTGGTGTTATTTGTGAGTACCGTTGGCTTGCTATTTCTTGCTGGTGCTCGAATGTTTGATTTTTTTGTACTGATCTTCGGCGGCATTATCAGCTTTATCGTGCTGGTGATGACAGCCGAATATCGCATGTTACGGGTCATGTCGTTTCGCGATCCTTGGAAGGATCCCTTTGGCAGCGGTTATCAGCTGACGCAATCATTGATGGCCTATGGTCGCGGTGATTGGTTTGGCCAAGGGCTTGGCAACAGTATTCAAAAATTGGAGTACTTACCCGAGGCGCATACCGACTTCATTTTTGCTGTCATCGGTGAAGAACTCGGGTTTGTTGGCATAGTCATTGTGTTGATTGTGTTGATGTTTGTGGCGCTGCGCGCCATTCGTTTGGGCAGTCTGTGTTTGCAGATGGATAAGGCGTTTGAGAGCTTTTTGGCCTATGGCATTGGCATTTGGTTTTGTTTTCAAACCGTGGTCAATATTGGCGCCAGCATTGGTATGTTGCCGACTAAAGGGCTGACCTTGCCATTTATCAGTTATGGCGGCAGTAGTTTATGGGTGATGACCGCAGCCGTGACAGTGTTATTACGAATCGATTATGAACGGCGTTTGCAGTTGGCACAGCCACAGTCTCAAGGAGTCACGCCATGAATCAAAAAAGAATATTAGTGATGGCCGGGGGGACCGGTGGTCATGTGTTTCCCGCGCTTGCGGTTGCGAAGGCGCTGGCTCAACAAGGTTGGCAAGTGCGTTGGTTAGGAACCGCCGACCGGATGGAAGCGCGATTAGTGCCTAAATATGGGTTTGATATCAACTTTATCGATATCAAAGGTGTGCGCGGCAATGGTTTGCTTAGAAAATTGGCGGCCCCGGCGAAAATATTGCGGTCTATATGGCAGGCTCGCCAAGTGATTAACGAGTTTAAACCCGATGTGGTACTCGGCATGGGAGGCTTTGCTAGTGGTCCTGGTGGGGTCGCGGCTAAATTAGCCGGCATTCCCTTGGTGTTGCATGAGCAAAATGCCATTGCGGGTATGACGAATAAATTGTTAGCGCGGATCGCCACTCGTGTCTTGTGCGCCTTTGAGCATACCTTTGCTGGTTTGCGTGATGATGCGGTGACCGTTGGCAATCCGGTGCGCAGTGAATTGATCGCGCTGGGTCAACAAGCGCATGACAATCAAGGTGACAACCTCAATGTGTTGGTGGTCGGCGGCAGTTTAGGCGCCAAGATATTGAACGACATTATGCCGCAAGTGGTGGCAAATCTGGCTCCGCAACACGCCTTAACCGTGTGGCATCAAGTGGGCAAAGATAACCACACACAAGTGTTAGCTGCTTACCAAGGCTTACGCCAGCAAGGTGCAGTTAAAGTGGCTGAATTTATTGATGATATGGAAGCGGCTTATCGCTGGGCCGATGTGGTGATCTGCCGCAGTGGCGCCTTAACCGTGTCAGAATTGGCGGCGGTAGGGCTACCGAGTATTTTGGTGCCGTTTCCTCATGCCGTGGATGATCATCAAACCCTAAACGCTAAGGTGTTGGTATCGGCGGGCGCAGCGTTATTATTGCCGCAACCGATATTAACGGTAGATAAATTAGCCTCGAAATTGGCGCTATTGGCTGAGGATAAAGCCGAGCTCAATCAGATGGGGCAAAATGCAAGGCAAGCCGCAGTACTGGACTCCACTGAACGTGTGGCCCAAGTCTGTATTGAACTTGCCGGGACAAGAGAGTTATGAGAACGACAGAGAAGTACCAACAGTTACGTAAGATGATCCCTGAGATGCGTCGAGTCAATCGCATCCACTTTGTCGGAATTGGTGGTGCGGGCATGGGTGGCATTGCCGAAGTTCTGGTCAACGAAGGCTATTATATTAGTGGCTCAGATATCGCCGAAAACGCCGTGACCGAGCGGTTAGCTTCGTTAGGTGCCAGCATTCTCATTGGCCACAGTGGTGAGCATGTGGCAGATGCCGACGTGGTGGTAGTGTCGACCGCGATTGCCGCGACAAACCCAGAACTGGTGGCTGCTCGTGAATGGCGTATTCCCGTGGTTCGCCGTGCTGAAATGTTGGCTGAATTAATGCGCTATCGCCATGGGGTGGCTGTCGCAGGGACGCATGGTAAAACCACGACCACTAGTTTGATTGCCAGTGTCTATGGTGAAGCCGATCGCGATCCAACATTTGTGATTGGTGGCTTGCTCAACAGTGCAGGCACCAATGCTCGTTTGGGCAGCAGCCGTTATTTGATTGCCGAGGCTGATGAGAGTGATGCCAGCTTCTTGCATCTCCAGCCCATGGTGTCAGTAGTGACCAATATTGAAGCCGATCATATGGATACCTATGGTGGTGACTTCAATGTTCTAAAAAATACCTTTATAGATTTTCTGCATAACTTGCCATTTTATGGGGTTGCAGTGGTCTGTATTGACGATCCTGTGGTGCGCGAACTGATACCACGCATTAGCCGCAAGGTGATTACCTACGGCTTCAGTGATGATGCCGATGTGAGGGCCATCAATTTTGAGCAACAAGGCAGTCAATGTCGCTTTACTCTGTGTCGTCATGGCATGGACGATGTCGATATGGTCGTCAATTTGCCTGGCCAGCACAATGTGTTAAATGCATTAGCCGCCATTGCCGTAGCGAGTGAAGATGACATTGATGATCAAGCGATCCTCGCTGCATTAGCCAAGTTTGAAGGCATTGGCCGTCGTTTTCAGCAGTTGGGTGAGTTTAATACCCCTAATGGTGAAGTGTTATTGGTGGATGATTACGGTCATCACCCCAGCGAAGTGGCCGCGACCATTAAAGCCGCTCGTGCGGGCTGGCCTGATCGCCGCTTAGTGATGGCATATCAACCGCACCGATATTCGCGTACTCGCGATTTATTTGAAGATTTTGTAGAAGTGCTATCGCAAGTGGATTGTTTGTTGCTTCTTGATGTATACGCTGCCGGTGAAGAGGCCATTGTGGGAGCCGACGGTCGCGCATTATGCCGTGCGATCCGTTTGCGTGGCCAAGTTGACCCTGTATTTGTATCGAGTCCTGAGCAGTTAGCAAGCATAGTGCGAGAGCAAGTGACCGCCGGCGATTTACTCTTGACTCAAGGGGCTGGCAATATCGGGGCGTTATCAAAACAATTAGCCACCACTGGTTTAGGTTTCTCTGAAGCTTAAATATAGGTAAAGTTGTTTGATAATTAGGCAATTGCTGTGTCTAGAGCATGAATTTTTGACCCTAGACAATAGCTCTATATAATGATCGGTTTCCCTTGATTCGAGACCGACACTGGGCGGATGGCATAGTGGGCTGGAAGGACAAGCTACAACAACTGCGAAATGGCATAGTACGGCTCGATTGGTACTTATTAAGTGGCCTAATGTTTCTGTGCTTAGTCTTGATGTCGTTAGCGGGAGCGGCGATGCATTTGCATCGGTTACTGAATGATGCCGAAGCCTTGCCGATTGAATCCGTAATTGTGGAGGGTGAGCGTAGTTTCACTTCCGATCAAGATATACGTTCGGCATTGCAAGAGACGATGCAGCGCAGTTTTTTTAGTGCCGATATCGATCAGGTTCAGGGCGCGCTACAACATTTGCCTTGGGTGTATGAGGCATCGGTTCGGCGAGAGTGGCCAGCCAAACTCAAGGTACATTTGCAGGAGCAGCAACCTGCCGCGCATTGGAATGGTGATGATTGGTTGAATGTGCACGGTCAGGTGTTTATTGCGCCGGCCAAACCAGAAATTGGGCCATTGCCGCAATTAGCGGGGCCTGAAAATATGGCTGCTGAAGTGTTGAATAGCTATCAACAATTACAACGCTTGTTAGCTAACAATGGCTTTGGCCTCAGCCAATTGACGGTAAGCCCCCGTCATGCTTGGGAAGCACAGTTAACTAACGGCATTATTTTAGCCTTGGGCCGTGAAGATAAAATGACAAGGATCCAGCGATTTATCGATGTGTATCCGAGGTTGACCCAAGTAAATAAAGCTATTGAACGCATTGATTTACGTTATGACACAGGTCTAGCCGTAGGTTGGAAAGAGACACAAACAGAGAGCCGTTAACGAATGACTAAGAACCTAGAAAGAAATCTGATCGTTGGCTTAGACATCGGCACTTCTAAAGTTGCTGTGGTGATTGGCGAAGTCTTGCCCGATGGCGAGATCAGCATCATAGGTCTTGGCAATCACCCTTCACGCGGCATGGATAAGGGCGGGGTCAACGATCTCGATTCCATCGTTAAGAGCGTACAGCGTGCATTGGATCAAGCCGAGTTGATGGCGGATTGTAAAGTTGCCTCTGTGTATTTAAGTATCTCTGGCAAACACATCGATTGTCAGAATGAAAATGGCATGGTGTCGATTAACGACGAAGAAGTGACTCAGGAAGATGTGGACAGCGTTATTCACACCGCGCGCTCGGTAAAAATACCGACGGAACGTCGTATTTTGCACGTGCTGCCGCAAGAGTACGCTATCGATATTCAAGAAGGGATCAGAAGCCCGATTGGCATGTCTGGCATGCGAATGGAAGCCAAGGTTCATATCGTCACATGTGCCAATGATATGGCCAAAAATATTACCAAGAGCGTTGAGCGCTGTGGTCTTCGCGTCGATGACCTAGTGTTTTCAGGCATTGCCTCTGCGGATGCGGTGTTGACCAATGACGAGAAAGATCTGGGTGTCTGTTTGGTTGATATCGGTGGTGGTACCACAGATATTGCGGTCTACACCAACGGAGCGCTGCGTCATTGCGCTGTGGTGCCCGTGGCGGGCAACCAAGTCAGTAGCGATATCGCTAAGATTTTTAGAACACCACTGTCACATGCTGAGCAAATCAAAGTACAACATGCTTGTGCTCGCAGTTCAGCAGTCAGTCGTGAAGACAGCATTGAAGTACCTTCGGTCGGGGGGCGACCCTCACGAACCATGTCGCGCCACACATTGGCCGAGGTGGTGGAACCTAGGTATCAAGAATTGTTTGAGCTAGTGCTAAAGCAATTACGTGATGCAGGGCTTGAAGATCAAATTGCCGCCGGTATTGTGCTGACCGGTGGCACGGCGTCAATTGAAGGCGCCGTCGATGTAGCGGAAGCTACATTTGGCATGCCGGTTAGGGTGGCACTGCCCTTGCCGGTGAAAGGTTTATTTGAACGTGTTGAACAACCTGTGTACTCCACTGGAGTCGGGTTGCTGCACTACGGTGCCAGACGGGTGCTTGAACGTCAGTTTGAGCGGCCGCAACTACAAGGGGTAACCAGTCTTTGGAATCGGGTACAAAGCTGGTTTAAAGGCGAGTTTTAAACGCAGGCAACAACGGAGAACAGCATATGTTCGAAATTATGGATACGCACTCTGATGAGGCGGTAATCAAGGTTATCGGTGTGGGCGGTGGCGGTGGTAATGCCGTTGAGCACATGGTGAAACATAACATTGAAGGTGTTGAGTTTATTGCAACTAATACCGATGCTCAGGCATTGCGTAAGTCGCAAGCAGGCTCCACGATTCAGTTAGGTCGTGATGTGACTAAAGGGCTTGGCGCTGGCGCTAACCCAGAAATTGGGCGCATGGCTGCTGAAGAAGATAAAGAAAACATCCGCGCGGCCATTAAAGGATCGGACATGATCTTTATTGCGGCCGGTATGGGGGGGGGTACAGGTACGGGTGCTGCACCAGTTGTGGCCCAAATTGCACGTGAAGAAGGCATTCTAACGGTTGCGGTAGTCACTAAGCCGTTTCCATTTGAAGGCAAAAAGCGCATGGCCTATGCCGAGCAAGGCATAGCTGAGCTGGCTAAACACGTTGACTCATTAATCACTATCCCTAACGAAAAGTTATTGAAAGTATTGGGTCGCGGAACCTCTCTGTTAGATGCCTTTGCTGCAGCGAATAACGTGTTACTCGGTGCTGTTCAAGGTATTGCTGAGCTGATCACTCGCCCAGGCCTTATTAACGTCGACTTTGCTGACGTGAAAACCGTGATGTCTGAGATGGGTAATGCCATGATGGGCACCGGGGTTTCTCGTGGTGAAGATCGCGCTGAAGAAGCGGCTGAAGCTGCGGTAGCCAGTCCGCTATTGGAAGATATCGACTTAGCTGGTGCTCGTGGCGTGCTGGTGAACATCACCGCCGGTCTTGATATGAGCATTGAAGAGTTTGAAACTGTCGGTAACCACGTTAAGGCTTATGCTTCTGATAATGCGACCGTGGTTGTGGGTGCAGTTATCGATCCAGAAATGAGCGATGAATTGCGTGTGACTGTGGTTGCTACTGGGATCGGTGCGGAAAAGAAGCCTGATATTCAGTTAGTCACTAAGCCAGTTGCTCGTCCAGAGCCAGTGGCAGTAGCTCCTGAGCGCACAGAGTTTGTCGCTGAAGATGCGGTAACTATGCCATCAAATCCAGGACATAGCGGCCAAGTGGCGTCGGCAAACCGAGGCGCGAATGCCGTGACTAACCCAGCACCGGCCAATCGTAACGAGCTCGACTATTTAGATATTCCAGCGTTCTTGCGTAAGCAAGCCGATTAAATAGGCGAGACAAGGGTTGCGTAAATGAGCAATAGCCGTACGTTGGTTGAATCTTACTCTGGGTGCTAATTGAGCTATTTTTGTCAATTTCAATACTTGTGGTAAGATATCAGACCAGCTGCGCTATGCGCGGTCAAAAATCGTGCAATAATTGCCAAGTTTTAGTAGAGACAGTACGGGTAGCAGAATGATATTTCAAAGAACTGTGCAAAAAATGGTTAAGACGATTGGCGTTGGCCTGCATTCGGGTAACAAGGTCACGTTAACCATTAAGCCTGCGCCGGTGAATTCGGGTATCAAATTGGTACGAACGGATTTAGAGCCTGCAGTTGTTATTCCCGCCTTGGCTGATCAAGTGCGAGAAACAACCATGTGTACCGCGTTAGTTAATGACGATGGTGTGCGTATTTCTACGATTGAGCATTTATTCGCGGCATTGGCTGGTTTAGGTATCGATAACGCAATTATTGAAGTGAATGCACCTGAAATCCCAATTATGGATGGCAGTGCTAGCCCGTTTGTTTTTTTACTTCAAAGTGCCGGTATCGCTCAGCAAAGCGCATTAAAGAAATATATGCGCATTAAGAAAACGGTCCGTGTTGAAGACGGCGATAAGTGGGCTGAGCTTCGTCCATTTGATGGTTTCCGAGTTAATTTTAGCATTGACTTTGCCCATCCTGAGATTGCTCGTAGTCAACAGCACATGATGTTAGATTTCTCTGCTTCTGCGTTTGTAAAAGAAATCAGTCGTGCTCGTACCTTTGGCTTTATGCGTGATATTGAATACTTAAGAGCCAATAATTTAGCATTGGGCGGCAGCATGGAAAATGCGGTTGTGCTTGATGAGTACCGTGTCCTCAACCCCGACGGTCTGCGTTATGAGGATGAATTTGTTAAGCACAAAATTCTTGATGCTTTTGGCGACTTATATGTGTGTGGTCATTCATTAGTGGGTGAGTTTTGTGCCCATAAAACCGGTCACGCACTGAATAATCAGTTAGTCAGAGCGGTGCTCGCTCAAGCGGATGCTTGGGAGTTGGTCAGTTTCGAACAAGAAGCTGACGTCCCCGTGAGCTTCACCGTTCCTGGGATGGCGGGGTCTTTCGCCTAATCCTCTGATGATAGCCTACGACGGCTGGCTAATGCAGCCAGCCGTTTTAGTTTTTGGCCTAGCTCACCACCGGCTTGTTCGGCTAACGCATCAAGATGGTGAGCGGTGTTCTCGCTAATATGACGACGGTTAACTTGTGGCTCAACCTCACGAAAGGCTAGGCCTGGGTTGACTTTAACTTCAATAGCGGTAAGCATGGGCAACGTTTGTTGTTGGAGTTGCTGTAATAGTCTGGTTTTCTGAAAGTTAATTCGGGTTGCCCAGATAGCAGCAGACGTTTCCAGTACTAAGACATTATGACGAAGATTAGCGACTTTCAGCTGATCGACCACGGGACCACTAATCAACTGTTTTAGTTCTCTATCCAGTTGATTTAACAGTTCCGCTTTCTCGGCAATTTCAGGTAATTGACCATTGCCATGCAGCAATTGGCACAGATCCTGAGGGAGCTTTTTCATATGATCATTAAATGGCTGAATTAGGCTATGAGTGTAACAGTTTTTATTCAAAGGCGAAAAGGCGTCAGCCGTTGGCAGCCAGGTAAACGCTGGTTTTTATTGCCTATCCTGCTGATTGCCGCCGGTGCGGGTGTATACCAGCATGCGACCGACCAATTTAAATCGCAGCAACATACTGTTGATACAGAAAAATTAGCACGTGAAGCACAGCACCAACGAGTGCTTGAGTTAAAAGGTGCCACCGAATCACAGTTGGCGACGTTGGCGCAGCACGTGGCGTTGATGCAAGCGAAATTGACACGTTTAGAAGCGCTTGGACAACAGTTGGCCGCAGAAAACCAATTAAGTGAACAGTTTGATTTTAACGCACAAGTTGGTGTGGGCGGACTGACAGATATTGGTGAACAATTGACTCTTGCCGAATTGATGGCAGAAATCGATTCGATGGCGCAACGTCTAGAAATTAACAATCAACAGCTTCCTCTACTTGAAACTGTCTCTTCTAATCTCAATATAGGAGTAGAGCGGTATATTTCAGGGCGTCCGATCGAAAAAGGTTGGTTGTCATCTCCCTACGGTATCAGAAACGATCCTTTTAATGGTCGCAAAACCCATCATAAAGGTATCGATTTTGCCGGATCTGAAGGTTCAAACGTGGTAGCGACAGCTGCCGGTGTGGTGACTTGGTCCGGTAGCATGTTTGGTTATGGAAATTTAGTCGAAATTGACCATGGTAATGGGATTTCGACACGTTATGGCCATAACAAAGATTTGTCAGTCACTGTAGGTGATGTCGTCACCAAAGGCGAGAAGATTGCCATTATGGGCAGCACAGGACGTTCAACGGGTCCACATGTGCATTACGAGGTGTTACGCAATGGACAGCAAATAGATCCAACTAAATATGTCTTGCGCAAGCCTGTTTAATTAACATTTTGGCTTTCTCAATTTTGTGAAATTGGCCTTTAACAATAATAAGTGATTCAGATGTTTGGAAATTTACTGACAAAAGTATTTGGTAGCCGTAACGATCGTACTCTTAAAGCGCTAAATAAGACCGTAGTTAAAATCAACGCGTTTGAAGCCGAGTATGAAAAACTTAGCGACCAAGAATTACAACAAAAAACGCAAGAATTCCGTGACCGTTTAACCCAAGGGGAAACCCTTGAAAAGTTGATCCCAGAAGCCTTTGCCGTGGTACGTGAAGCATCAAAGCGCGTCTTTGACATGCGTCACTTTGACGTGCAATTATTGGGCGGCATGGTATTAGACAGTAATCGAATTGCAGAAATGCGTACCGGTGAAGGTAAAACCTTAACGGCGACCTTACCAGCGTACCTCAACGCCTTGAGTGGTAAAGGTGTGCATGTCATTACGGTGAACGATTATCTAGCCCGTCGTGATGCTGAGAATAATCGTCCCCTGTTCGAATTCTTAGGATTAAGCGTCGGCATTAACGTTGCGGGTCTCGGTCAACAAGAAAAGAAAGATGCCTATAACGCCGACATTACCTACGGCACTAACAATGAGTTTGGCTTTGATTATCTTAGGGATAACATGGCATTCTCACCAAATGACCGCGTACAACGACCTTTACATTACGCCTTAATCGATGAAGTCGATTCAATCTTGATTGATGAAGCGCGTACCCCACTGATTATTTCCGGTGCGGCTGAGGATAGTTCTGAACTTTATAGCAAGATGAATTTGCTCATTCCTAACTTGATCCAACAAGACAAAGAAGACTCAGATGAGTTTGTTGGTGAAGGTGACTACAGCATTGATGAAAAATCAAAGCAGGTTCACTTGACCGAGCGTGGTCAAGAGAAGGTCGAGCAGTTAATGATTGAACACGGCTTGTTAGCCGATGGTGATTCATTGTACTCGGCAGCGAATATTTCATTATTGCACCATGTTAACGCCGCACTGCGTGCACATACCTTATTTGAAAAAGATGTCGATTATGTGGTTCAAAACGGAGAGGTTATTATCGTTGATGAACACACGGGTCGTACTATGGTAGGGCGTCGCTGGTCTGAAGGTTTACATCAAGCGGTTGAAGCGAAAGAAGGGGTTAACATTCAAAATGAAAACCAAACCTTAGCGTCGATCACTTTCCAGAACTATTTCCGTCAATATCAAAAGTTAGCGGGGATGACAGGGACGGCTGATACTGAAGCGTTTGAATTCCAACATATCTATGGTTTGGATACGGTTGTTGTTCCGACAAACCGCCCCATGGTTCGTAAAGATTTAGCAGATTTAGTGTATCTGACCGCCGATGAAAAGTATCAAGCCATTATTGCCGACATTAAAGATTGTCGTGAACGTGGTCAACCAGTATTGGTAGGTACTGTATCGATTGAACAATCAGAATTACTGGCGCATTTACTGAAGAAAGAAAAAATTCCTCACGCAGTGTTAAATGCCAAATTCCATGAGAAAGAGGCAGACATTGTCGCCCAAGCTGGACGAATTGGTGCCGTGACCGTCGCGACCAACATGGCCGGCCGTGGTACCGATATTGTGTTAGGCGGCAACTGGAAAATGGAAGTCGAAGCGTTAAATAATCCAAGTGCTGAACAAATCAGTAAAATACGGAGTGATTGGCAAGAGCGCCATGATGAGGTGTTAGCTGCAGGTGGTTTACACATCTTGGGAACCGAGCGTCACGAATCTCGTCGAATTGACAACCAGCTCCGTGGTCGCTCAGGCCGTCAAGGGGATGCAGGCTCCTCGCGCTTTTATTTATCAATGGAAGATAGCTTGATGCGAATCTTTGCCTCCGATCGCGTGTCATCCATGATGAAGAAACTGGGGATGCAGCCAGGTGAGGCGATTGAACATCCTTGGGTATCGCGCGCCATTGAAAATGCGCAACGCAAAGTAGAAGCGCGTAACTTTGACATTCGTAAGCAATTGCTTGAATTTGATGATGTCGCCAATGATCAGCGTCAAGTCGTTTACGCTCAGCGTAATGAATTGATGGATGCCGACAGCATTGAAGATACCATCCGTAATATTGAAACCGATGTGCTCTCTAGTTTAATTGAGCAGTACATTCCGCCGCAATCGGTTGAAGAGTTGTGGGATGTTGCCGGATTGGAGCAACGTCTACATCAAGAGTTCAATTTACCGCTGCCTATTCAAGCCTGGCTGGATAAAGAAGAAGATCTTTACGAAGAAACACTGCGCGAGAGGATCTTGGCGGCATGGACTGACGCTTATGCCCATAAAGAGCAAATGGTTGGCGCATCGGTGCTACGTCAATTTGAAAAAGCCGTCATGCTGCAAACATTGGATGGTTTATGGAAAGAGCATTTAGCTGCCATGGATCATTTGCGTCAGGGTATACACTTGCGCGGCTATGCCCAAAAGAACCCTAAACAAGAGTATAAGCGTGAGTCTTTTGAACTGTTTCAGCAAATGCTGGACTCATTAAAGCATGACGTCATTAGTATTCTGTCTAAAGTTCAAGTTCAAGCGCAATCAGATGTGGAGCAAATGGAAGAGAAGCGACGCGAAGAAGAAGCGCGTTTGCACAGAGACTTCCAACATGCCCAAGCAGAATCCTTGACTCCCGCTGGCGAAGCTCCAGTTGCACAAGCCCATGTGCCGACGGTGAGAGAGGGCGAAAAAGTTGGTCGTAATGATCCGTGTCCTTGTGGTTCAGGTAAGAAATATAAACAATGCCACGGAAAATTAAGTTAAGTGTCATAGTGTAGAAATAAAGGCGACCTAAGGGGTAATGCCGATCAGTTAAGACAGATCGCTTGACGATCTCACTGAAAGGATCAAAATCCGATGACCCCTTGTCATCGGATTTTTTTATGCAACTTTCAGAAGCTTTGGCGCGTACTCATATCAATC
>NZ_JAHUTT010000022.1 GCF_019209865.1 Shewanella sp. NIFS-20-20
ATTGATATGAGTACGCGCCAAAGCTTCTGAAAGTTGCATAAAAAAATCCGATGACAAGGGGTCATCGGATTTTGATCCTTTCAGTGAGATCGTCAAGCGATCTGTCTTAACTGATCGGCATTACGCCCTAGGGCGCTTTTTTTCATTCAAGCCGACGACTAGCGTTTATCTAAATCGATAAACTCACGCTCGTCTTTACCGGTATATAGCTGGCGTGGACGGCTGATCTTATGGCCTGGTTGGTCGAGCATTTCTTTCCAGTGCGCAATCCAGCCAACTGTGCGAGACAGGGCGAAGATCACGGTAAACATACTGGTTGGAATGCCCATGGCTTTCATGATGATGCCTGAGTAGAAATCGACGTTCGGGTACAATTTCTTCGAAACAAAGTACTCATCTTCAAGAGCGATACGTTCAAGTTCCATGGCAACATCAAGCAATGGGTCGTTGAGTTTAAGCTCGTCAAGCACTTCATGACAGGTATCACGCATCACGGTTGCACGTGGGTCAAAGTTCTTGTACACCCGGTGACCAAAGCCCATCAATCTGAACGGATCATCCTTGTCTTTTGCGCGAGCAATGTATTCAGGAATACGGTCAACAGAACCAATTTCTTCAAGCATGTTTAAACAGGCTTCATTGGCGCCGCCGTGAGCAGGGCCCCAAAGCGAGGCGATACCAGCGGCAATACATGCAAATGGATTAGCGCCTGATGAACCTGCTAAACGCACCGTTGAGGTAGATGCATTTTGCTCGTGATCCGCGTGGAGGACAAAAATTCTATCCATGGCGCGTTCAATGATGGGGTTGACCTTATATTCTTCACAAGGCACAGCAAACATCATCGACAAGAAGTTACCGGCATAGCTTAAATCATTACGTGGATACACGAATGGTTGGCCAACATGATACTTGTAGCACATGGCCGCAATGGTCGGCATTTTTGAAATTAAGCGATATGCGGCGATGCGGCGATGCTTAGGATCATTAACATCTAATGAATCCTGATAAAACGCCGACAAGGCACCGGTCACACCACACAGCATGGCCATAGGGTGTGCATCGCGTCTAAATCCTCTGAAGAAGAAAGAGATTTGCTCATGCACCATCGTATGGGTTTTAACTGTATGGGCAAAGTCTTCCGACTGCGCTCGTGTTGGTAACTCACCGTAGAGCAACAGGTAACAGACATCGAGATAGCTCGACTCAGTTGCCAATTGCGATATCGGATAACCTCTGTGGGTTAGTACTCCTAAGTCGCCGTCGATATAGGTGATTGCTGATTCGCAGGAGGCTGTTGCGAGAAAACCTGGATCGAAGGTGAAATACCCCTTAGATCCCAGCTTGCTGATGTCGATGACATCAAAGCCAGCAGTTCCATGTTTCACTGGAAGTTCAATTGATTCATTTCCAGGTAATTCCAATTTGGCTTTTAAATCAGCCATACCCCGTTCTCCTTACTAACTTCATTCTTATATTGAGTGCGGCATGTCAAACGCTTATTACTTTACAGTTAATCTAGTTCACATTTCAATTTAAATAAGTGTTTAAATTTGTTAGACCTTGGTATAGCAAAGGCGATAATGTCGATCGCAATAAGCGATTATCAGCATTCATCGCAGCTAAGTGGTCATTTTTGTTAATTATTCATAATGTGATGTTTGTATTTGACATTTCCCAAGAGTATACTTTGTTCACCTGTTAGGGTTGCAAACTACTCCATTTAAATATCATTTTCTTCACATTGTGAGCGAATGCGTTTTGAATAGGTAATCCGTTTGTTTAAAATCTTCGTATGGAGTGAAGCAGCCAAACAAGTATTAACATCAAAACTTGATGTTAATACTGGCCTGTGTGTCGATACTCTGTGTGAATTCGAATAAGAAAAATTGCTCAATGGAGCTGAGTGAGCAGAACGTGAAAAACCAAAGACCCGTCAATTTAGATTTGCAGACTATTCGCTTTCCAGCGACTGCTATTGCGTCAATCGTGCACCGTATCTCCGGTGTGATCATGCTTTTTGCCATTGCGATATTGCTTTACTTGCTTAATGCATCCCTTGCATCGAGCCAAAGTTTTGCTGAAGTTCAAGCATGGTTTAGCTCACCTGTCGTCAAGTTTGTCATTTGGGGTACGCTTACCGCGCTCGGTTACCATCTGCTGGCAGGTATTCGTCATCTGGTTATGGATACTGGCCGTTGGGAAGAGCTGGACTCAGGTGCCGCTTCTGCCAAAGCCGTGTTCGTTTTGGCAGCGATATTATCAGTGTTAGCAGGAGCATGGTTATGGTAACAAACGCCGCAAGTTTTGGTCGCAGTGGCGTCCATGATTTCATCATGATCCGCGCCAGCGCGGTGATATTAGCCAGTTATGCGTTATTCATCGTAGGCTTTTTAGCTTTATCATCCCCATTAACTTTCGAAGTATGGCAAGGGCTGTTTGCGACTTTGCCAATGAAAATTTATACCTTGGTGGCCTTAGTCGCCTTATTAATCCATGCCTGGATTGGTACATGGCAAGTGTTAACAGATTACATTAAGTCTGTGGCGCTGCGCGGGGTATTGCAATTTGTGTTTGTCGTGGCTGCATTTTCTTATTTAGCCGCAGGCTTAATCATAGTATGGGGTGTCTAAGTGAGTATTCCAGTTCGTGAATTTGATGCCGTGGTGATCGGCGCAGGTGGCGCGGGGATGCGCGCTGCTCTGCAGATTTCCAAAGAGGGTAAGAGCTGTGCGCTGTTATCTAAAGTCTTTCCTACGCGTTCTCATACCGTGTCAGCTCAAGGTGGCATTACTGTTGCCTTAGGTAATGCTCACGAAGATCATTGGGAACAGCACATGTACGATACCGTTAAAGGTTCCGATTTTATCGGTGATCAAGACGCTATCGAATTTATGTGTCAAACCGGCCCTGAAGCCATTATTGAACTTGAGCACATGGGCTTGCCTTTCTCTCGGTTCGATAACGGTACCATTTATCAGCGTCCTTTTGGTGGCCAATCTCGCAACTTCGGTGGCGAACAAGCCGCTCGTACCGCCGCGGCAGCAGACCGTACTGGTCACGCCTTATTGCATTGTTTGTATCAGCAAAACGTCAAACACAAAACTGACGTTTACTCCGAATGGTATGCACTGGATCTGGTGAAAAATGCTGATGGTGTCATCGTTGGTTGTACTGCCATCGAAATCGAAACCGGTGAAATAGTCTATTTCAAAGCGAAAGCCACCATCCTCGCAACCGGCGGTGCTGGGCGTATCTATGCCTCGACCACCAATGCGCACATTAACACCGGTGATGGTGTGGGTATGGCGATGCGTGCTGGTGTCCAGATGCAAGACATGGAAATGTGGCAATTCCACCCAACCGGTATTGCTGGTGCGGGTGTGCTGGTGACCGAAGGTTGTCGTGGTGAAGGTGGTTACCTGCTGAATAAAGACGGTGAGCGCTTTATGGAGCGTTATGCTCCCAATGCCAAAGATTTAGCCTCACGCGACGTGGTGGCACGTTCGATGATGACTGAAATCCGTGAAGGTCGTGGTTTAGATGGTCCTTTAGGTCCTCACTGTTTACTTAAACTGGATCACTTAGGCAAAGAAACCTTAGAGGCGCGTTTGCCAGGGGTATGTGAATTATCTCGTACCTTCGCTCATATTGATCCGGCCGACGGTCCTATCCCTGTACTGCCGACTTGTCACTATATGATGGGTGGCTTACCGACGAAAGTCAGCGGTCAAGTGATCCGCAAGAATGACGATGGCAGTGAGCAAGATGTCGTAGGGTTATTTGCTGTGGGTGAAATTGCCTGTGTATCCGTGCACGGCGCCAACCGTTTAGGCGGTAACTCACTGCTAGATTTAGTGGTCTTTGGTCGCGCAGCAGGTCAGCATTTAGGTAAGGCTTTGGATGCGACAGCCGATCCTAAAGATGCCACTGAAGCAGAAATTAACGCTTCATTAGATCGCTTAAATCGTTGGGAAAACAACCAAGACGGCGAAGATCCTGCCCAAATCCGTAAAGATTTACAGTTGTGTATGCAATTGAACTTCTCGGTATTTCGCAGTGGTGATGCCATGGCTGAAGGCTTGGTTGAACTCAAGAAGATCCGTGAGCGGTTAAATAATGCCAAGTTGTCTGATAACTCGCGTGAATTCAATACCCAACGGATTGAGTGCTTAGAGTTAGATAACCTGATGGCGACAGCGATTGCCACCGCTTATGCGGCTAACTATCGTACTGAGAGTCGCGGGGCACACTCACGTGAAGATTACCTTGAGCGTGATGACGATAACTGGTTGTGTCATAGCTTGTTTGATCCGCAAACAGAGCAAATGACTCGACGTGAAGTCAACATGTCACCGGTACATCGGGAAGCTTTCCCACCGAAGAAGCGTACGTACTAAGGAGCGGTCAGGATGAAATTGGAATTTTCCATATATAGATACAATCCTGATGTGGATACTAAGCCACATATGCAGGATTTCAGCCTTGAAGTGGATGAAGGCTCGGATATGATGGTGCTCGATGCCTTGTTAAAGTTAAAAGAACAAGACTCGACCTTAGTGTTCCGACGTTCATGCCGTGAGGGTGTCTGTGGTTCTGACGGCCTCAATATGAATGGCAAAAACGGCTTGGCCTGCATCACACCAGTGTCAACCTTTAAGGGTAAGAAAATCATTATCCGTCCCTTGCCTGGCATGCCAGTGGTGCGCGATTTAGTGGTAGATTTAACCCAGTTCTACAAGCAATACGAGAAGATCAAACCGTACCTCATTAACGATGGCCAAAAGCCTGCGCGTGAGAATCTGCAATCGCCTGAAGAACGTGAGCATTTAGACGGTTTGTATGAATGTATCATGTGTGCTTGTTGTTCTACCGCTTGCCCATCGTTTTGGTGGAACCCAGATAAGTTTGTCGGTCCAAGTGGCTTGTTACACGCTTATCGCTTCCTCATTGATAGCCGTGATACGGCTACCGATGAACGCTTAGCGGAACTGGATGATGCTTATAGCGTATTCCGCTGTCATGGCATCATGAATTGTGTGGATGTATGTCCTAAAGGATTAAATCCGACTAAGGCCATCGGTCATATCAAATCTATGTTGCTCCAACGGGCGGTTTAGATGCAAGATATTGAGCTAACAACTATAATTACCTAGCTCTTTGAGAGTCATCGTCGTTGTGGCGATGACTCTTTTATGTAATTAAAGACAGTCTGCCGTAAATCTGGATGTCGGGGCGGCAAACACAGGGCAAGTTATAGCAACTCACCCGAATACTTATGGCTAAGCACGTGTATGCACCTAATGCACAAGCACTGGCCGGATTGGTTAGACAGGACATGAATGTTTCCATGGACACAATGACCTTACTAAGCAAGACACCGGAACCGCGCTTGTCGTAGAGGGTCAAAGTTTGAAAGGAATAGCAATGCACCAAGGCGTCATGAAAGCCTGGCTCGACTCATCTCATTTAAGTGGTGCCAACAGCACTTATATTGAGGCGATGTATGAAGCCTACCAAGAAGACCCCCAATCAGTGTCTGATGATTGGCGAGCGGTTTTTGACCAGCTCCCCGCGGTCAACGGTACCGGCCAAGCTGGTCCTGAAGTTTCTCACTCAAAAATGCGAGAGTATTTTAAATCACTGGCCCAAGAACGTCGGGTGGGTGGTGGCAGTATGGTGTCTGATCCGCAATTAGATGCTAAGCAAGTTAAAGTACTGCAGTTAATCAATGCCCATCGCTTCCGTGGTCATCAAAATGCCAATCTCGATCCCCTCGGCTTATGGAATCGTGAACCAGTCAAAGAGCTGGATCCGCAATTCCATGGGTTAGAGTTCGACGATATGGAGCGCAGCTTCAATACGGGTTCATTCGCCCATGGTGGCGAAACCATGCTATTGAAAGATTTAGTGGCTGCCTTGAAAAAAACTTACTGCGGAACCATTGGTGCGGAATATATGCATATTACCGATACCGATGAGAAGCGTTGGTTGCAGCAGCGCCTCGAGCCCAGTTTAGCTCGTGATAATCTCGATGTGGCGACCAAAACTCGTATTCTTCAAGGCTTGAACGCCGCTGAAGGTATGGAAAAATATTTAGGGGCTAAGTTCCCAGGCGCCAAGCGTTTCTCACTGGAAGGTGGTGATGCATTAGTGCCTATGATGCGCGAAATTTTATATCGCGCCGGCGAGTCTGGCACCAAGGAAATCGTGGTGGGTATGGCTCACCGTGGCCGCCTGAATGTGTTAGTTAACGTGTTAGGTAAACGGCCTGCCGAGTTATTTGACGAGTTTGCTGGTAAGCATAATGACACCTTGGGTAGTGGTGATGTTAAATATCATCAAGGCTTCTCCGCCGATTTTGCGACCCCGGGAGGCGATGTCCATTTAGCGTTAGCCTTTAACCCCTCGCATTTAGAAATTGTCAATCCTGTGGTGATGGGCTCGGTACGTGCTCGTCAAGATCGTCGCGGTTGTACTGATGGCAAGCAAGTCATGCCAATCACAATCCACGGTGATTCGGCCATTACTGGTCAAGGCATAGTTCAAGAGACATTTAATATGTCTCAAACCCGTGGTTTTACCGTCGGTGGCAGTATCCGCATCGTCATTAACAACCAAGTGGGCTTCACCACCTCAAACCATCATGATGTGCGTTCAACGGAATACTGTACCGATATCGCTAAGATGGTGCAGGCACCGATTTTCCACGTCAATGCCGATGACCCCGAGGCCGTGGCATTTATCGCTAAGTTAGCGGTGGATTACCGCAATGAATTTAAGCGGGATGTCGTGATTGATTTGGTGTGTTATCGTCGCCATGGCCATAACGAAGCCGACGAGCCGAGTGCCACTCAGCCGCTGATGTATGCCAAAATCAAGAAGCATCCGACCCCGCGTAAATTGTATGCCGACAAGTTAATTGCCGAGCAAACCTTAGCCGCAGACGCTGTCACCGCCATGATCAATGATTATCGTGATGCGCTAGATCATGGGGATTGCGTGGTGCCAGAATGGCGACCTATGACCATTCAGAATGCCGATTGGACCCCTTACATTGGTAATGATTGGGATGTGGCGTTCACCTCCCAATATAATTTGGACAAATTAAAAGCGTTAGCCTTAAGCATTAGTGATGTCCCCAGCAGTCATCCACTGCAATCGCGAGTCGATAAAATTTATAACGATCGTCGTGCGATGGCTAATGGTGAGAAACTGCTCGATTGGGGTTTTGCTGAAACCTTAGCGTACGCCACTATTTTGACCTCGGGTAATCGTGTCCGCTTAACCGGACAAGACTCTGGCCGTGGCACCTTCTTCCATCGCCATGCGGTTTTACATAACCAGAAAGATGCCAGTACTTATTTGCCGCTGCGTCACTTGAGTGAAAATCAAGGGGCAATCAATATTACCGATTCGGTGTTATCAGAAGCCTCGGTATTAGCGTTTGAGTATGGTTATGCCACCGCTGAACCGACAGGATTAACCATTTGGGAAGCGCAGTTTGGTGATTTCGTTAACTGTGCTCAGGTAGTGATTGACCAGTTCTTATCGTCAGGCGAGCAAAAGTGGGGCCGTTTATGTGGCTTAACTATGTTATTGCCTCACGGTTATGAAGGCCAAGGCCCTGAGCATTCCAGTGCCCGTCTTGAGCGCTTCTTGCAGTTGTGTGCCAATCACAATATGCAAGTGTGTGTGCCCTCTACGCCGGCGCAGGTTTACCATATGTTACGCCGTCAGGTGGTCCGTCCGATGCGACGTCCACTGGTGGTGATGTCTCCTAAGTCATTGCTGCGTCATCCTATGGCGGTGTCATCGCTGGAAGAACTTGCTGAAGGTCACTTCCAGAATGTAATTGGTGAAATTGACGAGTTGGATGCAAGCAAAGTGGATCGCGTGGTGTTCTGTAGCGGTAAAGTCTACTTTGAGTTGCTCGAACGTCGCCGCAAAGAGCAAGCCAATAATGTGGCCATTATTCGTATCGAGCAGCTGTATCCGTTCCCGCACGATGACATTCTGGCGGAGTTAGAAAGCTACAGTCACGTTACCGACTATGTATGGTGCCAAGAAGAACCTCAAAATCAGGGCGCTTGGTACTGTAGCCAACATCACTTCTGGGCTGCGATACCTGCCGGTGCCAAGTTGACCTATGCGGGTCGTGAAGCGTCTGCGGCGCCTGCCTGTGGTTATCCCGAATTGCATGCGCGACAGCAAGAAGCCTTAGTCGTCAGTGCGTTGAAGTTATCGTAATTGCCAAATTTTTAAAAAGGATAAGCTTGCATGAGTATTGAAATTAAAGTCCCGGTCCTGCCGGAATCAGTCGCTGACGCTACCATTGCCACTTGGCATGTTCAGCCAGGAGAGAGCGTGAGCCGTGATCAACACTTAGTTGATATCGAAACCGATAAAGTCGTATTAGAAGTGGTTGCTCCAGAAGACGGTCAGTTGTCTGAGTTATTGGCGCAAGAAGGCGACACCGTTTTGGGCCAACAAGTCATTGCTAATTTCGTGGCTGGGGTAGTGGCCGGTCAAGAAGTGACTAAAGAGCAAGCTCAAGCTCCAGCTGCCACAGAGTCAGCCGTTGCTGAAGGTGATAGCAATGATGCCTTAAGCCCATCGGTACGTCGTTTAATTGGTGAACACTCATTGAACGCAGCTGACATTAAAGGCACGGGTGTGGGCGGGCGTATTACTAAGGAAGATGTTGAAGCTTTCATTAAGAAAGCGCCAGCCTCTGCCTCAGCCGCCGCGGCGCCAGTCACGCCATTAGGTGAGCGCAGTGAAAAGCGCGTGCCGATGACGCGTCTGCGCAAAACCATTGCCAGCCGTCTGCTAGAAGCCAAACATTCTACGGCCATGTTAACGACCTTCAACGAAGTCAATATGAAGCCGATTATGGACATTCGTAAACAGTACCAAGAGGTGTTTGAAAAGCGTCACGGTATTCGTTTAGGCTTTATGTCTTTCTATATCAAAGCCGTGACCGAAGCCTTGAAGCGCTATCCGGAAGTGAATGCTTCTATTGATGGCGATACCATTGTTTATCACAACTATTTTGATGTCAGCATCGCGGTTTCAACTCCGCGTGGTTTGGTGACACCTGTGTTGCGTGATTGCGATAGCATGAGCTTAGCAGAAATTGAAAAGGCGGTTCGTGAGCTGGCAATTAAAGGCCGCGATGGTAAGTTGACGGTTGAAGACATGACTGGCGGTAACTTTACTGTCACTAATGGTGGGGTATTTGGCTCCTTGATGTCGACCCCAATTTTAAATCTGCCACAAAGCGCTATCTTAGGCATGCATGCCATTAAAGATAGACCGATGGCGGTGAATGGTCAGGTAGAAATTTTACCTATGATGTACCTAGCGCTGTCATATGACCACCGTATCATTGATGGCCGTGAATCTGTGGGCTTCTTGGTAACCATTAAGGAATTCCTCGAAGACCCGACTCGCTTGTTGCTGGATCTGTAAGATCCACAGCGCTCCCGTCGCCTTGCGGCGGGGATCTCGTGATCACTCGTTAACGAGTGATTGGAACTGATAAGAAGTATATGGATAGAGCATCATGAATTTGCATGAGTATCAGGCTAAAGCCCTGTTTGCCGAGTACGGCCTGCCAGTTTCTGAGGGGGTAGCGTGTGACACTCCTCAGCAAGCAGTTGAAGCAGCAAGTCACATTGGTGGCAACCTGTGGGTAGTTAAGTGTCAAGTACATGCGGGTGGTCGCGGTAAGGCTGGTGGCGTAAAAGTGACTGGCGATAAAGAAGAAATCCGCGCATTCGCTGAGCATTGGTTAGGTCGCAACTTAGTGACTTACCAAACCGATGAAGGCGGTCAGCCGGTCGCTAAAATTCTGGTTGAAAGCTGCACTGATATCGCGAATGAACTGTATCTAGGGGCTGTGGTTGATCGCGCGACCCGTCGTGTGGTGTTTATGGCCTCAACCGAAGGCGGCGTGGAAATTGAGAAGGTGGCGGAAGAGACCCCTGAACTGATCCACAAAGCCATCATAGATCCCTTGGTGGGCCCCCAAGCTTACCAAGCCCGTGATCTTGGCTTTAAGCTGGGCTTAAACCCAGTGCAAATGAAGCAGTTCACCAAAATCTTTATGGGTCTGGCCGATATGTTCAGCCGTTATGATTTCGCATTATTGGAAATCAACCCCTTGGTCATTACCACAGATGGCAACCTGCACTGTTTAGATGGCAAAATTGGTATCGATGGTAACGCACTGTTCCGTCAACCAAAAATCCGCGATATGCACGACCCATCACAAGATGATGCCCGTGAAGCGCACGCGGCTAAGTTTGAACTTAACTATGTGGCGTTAGACGGTAATGTGGGTTGTATGGTCAATGGTGCTGGTCTGGCCATGGGAACCATGGATATCGTTAACCTGCATGGTGGCAAACCTGCTAACTTCTTAGATGTTGGCGGCGGTGCGACCAAAGAGCGCGTGGCGGAAGCCTTTAAGATCATCTTGTCTGACGCCAATGTTAAAGCTGTACTGGTTAACATTTTTGGTGGGATTGTCCGTTGTGACATGATCGCCGAAGGTATTATCGGTGCCGTTAAAGAAGTGGGCGTGAAAGTGCCGGTGGTTGTTCGTTTAGAAGGGACCAATGCCGAATTAGGCCGTGGCGTTCTGGATGAATCGGGTCTTGATATCATTGCAGCTACCAGTCTGACTGACGCAGCTGAGCAAGTTGTAAAAGCTGCGGAGGGCAAATAATGTCTGTTTTAATCAATAAAGATACCAAGGTGATTTGTCAGGGGTTCACTGGCGGTCAAGGGACGTTCCACTCTGAGCAAGCCATCGCTTATGGCACTCAGATGGTGGGTGGTGTTTCTCCTGGTAAAGGTGGTCAAACTCACTTAGGTCTGCCGGTATTTAATACCGTTAAAGACGCCGTGGCAGCCACAGGTGCGACCGCGTCGGTGATTTATGTACCGGCGCCATTTTGTAAAGATGCTATCTTAGAAGCCATTGATTCCGGTATTGAAATCATCGTTTGTATTACTGAGGGGATCCCGACCTTAGACATGCTCGATGTTAAAGTGAAATTGGAAGAAACCGGCGTACGTATGATTGGCCCTAACTGTCCGGGCGTGATCACACCGGGCGAATGTAAAATTGGTATTATGCCAGGCCACATTCATATGGCAGGTAAAGTCGGGATTGTGTCGCGTTCAGGCACCCTGACTTACGAAGCGGTGAAGCAGACGACCGACGAAGGCTTTGGTCAATCGACCTGTGTGGGTATTGGTGGTGATCCTATCCCAGGCACTAACTTTATTGACGTATTGGAAATGTTCCAAAACGATCCGCAAACTGAAGCCATTGTGATGATTGGTGAAATTGGTGGTACTGCCGAAGAAGAAGCGGCAGCTTACATCAAAGCCAATGTCACTAAGCCAGTGGTGTCATACATTGCTGGTGTGACTGCACCTGCAGGTAAGCGCATGGGCCATGCGGGTGCGATTATTGCTGGCGGTAAAGGCACCGCAGCTGACAAGTTTGCTGCTTTAGAAGCGGCTGGCGTTACCACAGTTCGTTCACTTGCTGATATTGGCAAGGCGCTGCGCGAACGCACGGGTTGGTAACACTGACTTGACTATCAGGCGCCTTCGGGCGCCTTTTTTATTGCGTCATCTTGGACCTCATTTGTCATGTCCGTTGTGAGTATTATTTTACCGTTATTAATGATTGCCTTGCTGGGCTATGGCAGTAGCCGCAGCCAATGGCTGAGTCGAGAGCAGATTAACGGTATTAGCCAATTTGCTTTTTATTTGTGTATTCCCGCATTGTTGGTGAGCACCCTATGGCAGGTGCCATTATCGGCAAGTTTACAGCTCCCAGTGCTACTGAGCTTTTATGTGCCAGTGGTCAGTTGCTTTGCGGCGGTATTGCTCTTTTGTCATGGCTGGTTAAAGCGGCCTTGGTCTAAAAGCGCCGTGCTCGCCCTCAGCGCTAGCTACTCCAATAGCCTGTTGGTCGGCTTACCCGTGATTATTGCGGCATTTGGTCAGACTCAAATGGCCCGAGTGTTTTTAATTATTCCATTTCACAGCGCCATTTTGTTTGGACTCACCTTTGCATTAAGTGGGCAAGGTGATCGGCGCCAATACCTAAAAGATACCTTGCTTAATCCTGTGGTCACCAGCATTGCTATCGGCTTGCTGGCGAATGCGCTCAATATCCCATTACCGTCTTGGCTTGGGGATCCATTGGCGATGCTAGCCGCGCCGGCGATCACCTGCGCACTCTTTGTCCTCGGGGCTAACTTACATTACTACCGCCTCACGACAAGTTGGGCGCCTGCTATTGGCTTATCTATGGTGAAACTATTACTGTTACCCGCCATGGTCTTTGTTTGTGGGCATGGCTTTGGCTTGAGTGAACTTGATATTGCCTTGACTGTGCTGCTGGCGGCATCGCCACTGGGGGTGAATGCCTACTTAATTGCGGTCAAGCTTAATCAAGATGCTGATATCACGGCCAGTAGTGTGGTGATTTCCAGTGGTTTATCTGTGCTGACTGTGGCATCTTGGTTGACCCTACTGACTTAACGAGGAGCCTAAGCCATGCTAGTGACCACCACCGAGCGTCTGATCATCCGTCAATTTACAGAGGATGATATTGAAGCCTTGTTTATGATGAATTCCCGCACCGAAATGTTGACGTATATTCCGACGGTGCCTTTTACTGAATTGAGCCAGGCGGAATCGTTACTCAAGCATGTGGTGTTTGCTGATTATAAAAAACATGGCTTTGGCCGCTGGGCGGTAGCGCATAAGGTCAGTGGGGAAGTTATCGGTTTTTGTGGTCCTAAGTATCTGCCAGATTTAGATAAAATAGAAATTGGCTACCGCTATTTCCCCGAATGCTGGGGGCAGGGGCTTGGTACTGAGGCGGCTCGCGCCGTGATTGATATTTGTTACCCCAATTTTAAAATTAATGAAATTATTGCCTTAATTTTGGCGGGCAATATTGGCTCTGAGCAGGTGGCGAAACGTATTGGTATGCACTGGCAACAAGAGCAAGAGTTTATGGGCTATCAAGTCAATCAGTATTATAAGCGGTTACAGCCATCGACCTAAGGCTGGCTTGCGGTTATGGCGGTGACTTGGTCACGCGCGCTATCCAAGAACCATTCAATGCCCCGTCATTGCCCCGGCGTTGCTAAGGGATAAGTGCCGCACTTAGTGCGCTGCTAGTGGGGGCTTTGCCCGGTGGCCGCTTCAATATTGGCCGTTAGATCCTGAGCCTAGCGCTGCGCACTCGCGACCGTTTCCCTTTATTGTTATTGCCTGCACCTCAAATCGTTCAGTATTAGCCTAGTAAATATTAGCTAACACTGATCTGCATCACAGACAGCCTACCTTTTCGCCACTACAATTCGCGCCCTTTTAAATTCAGATATATTCACCAAGAAATGATGCGAATGGCAGTTTTTCTACTGGTGACAGGGATAGTTTTTGCCAGTGTGCACTTTAAAGTGTTAGGTTCCGAGGATAAACCGCGAGCGAGTGCTCCCTTGCCTAATGTGATCGCCACTGCGGCCATGGATCAGCAAGCTTTGACGATATTGGCCGGTTTTTCACCTAATCGCCGTGAAGAGCAAGCCCGCGCCGTGATGTGTGATGGCACTCAAGTGTCACCCACCCGATGCAATAATCACAGCTGTACCTTTGAGCTCGATACCAGCCAAGTTAAGTTTGTGGTTCACACTCATGTGAAATGCAACAACCCTAACAAGGCCGTGGCGCGGTTGATCACTAAAAGCCGGGAGCTGCCAGGCCCTGGAGATCATGTATTTTTGGAGTTAGGTCAGGCCCCGAATTACTTTAAAACCCCCAAGGGCAATGTGCGGGTGCTTGAATACCGCGACGGCGCGTATCGTTTGCGCACTGTGACGGGTGATGGTGCGCTAGAGCGTCAATGGCAACCCTTTGCGGGCGAGCCGTCAATCTCAGAAATCAATCGTGCCTTGCGCCAAAGCTGAGTCAGGCTTGAGCGGTCGGTGTGACCGTGAAGCTTAGCGTTATGTCTGCCATCGTCACTGCGGTTGCTGTGATGGCTTCTCGATCAAAAAAGCCCTAATGTTAGGGCTTTTTTGTGATGAGTCTTATGACAAGTGACTTGGCTTAGTCGTCGGCGTGCTCGCAATTATCGTTAGTGCAGACACCATATAAATATAAGCTGTGATTGGTGAGCTTTATATTATGCTTGGCAGCAATTTCATGTTGACGGCGCTCGATCATCTCATCTGAAAACTCAATCACTTTACCACAGGTTAGGCACACCAAGTGGTCATGATGATGTTGACTGGATAATTCAAATACGGCTTTACCGCTTTCAAAATGGTGACGGGTCACAATGCCGGCATCATCGAATTGGTTGAGTACACGATAGACGGTGGCTAAACCAATCTCTTCGCCAATTTCTAATAATTTTTTATAGAGATCTTCGGCACTGATGTGTTGATTTTCAGGTGCCTGCATTAATTCCAGGATCTTGACTCGTGGCAGGGTGATTTTCAGGCCCGCTTTTTTCAGCGCTAAATTTCCATCTGTCATTATAAATCTCTTGATTGCAGAACCTAAAAGGCTCATTTTTCATTTGTGGTAGCCATTATATGTGCTTGGTCAGTAAACTTAAACCTTTGTTAGTCTTTTATCCATGATTCCTTTGCGGATTGCTATCTTATTGAATGTTAAATTAAGATGTCCGACTTAGGTGGCATTGTACTGTAGCCATCAATGGCAGCATACTGCAACGTGAGCCTATATTTTTACTATCGAAGGAATGGCCTATGACCCAACGCATAGTGGTATTAACAGGAGCAGGGATCTCTGCTGAGTCCGGGGTAAAGACCTTTAGAGACGAAGATGGTTTATGGGAATCTCATCATATTGAAGAGGTGGCGACCCCTGAAGGCTATGCCGCTAATCCTACGCTGGTTGAAGCCTTTTACAATGCGCGCTGGCAGCAGCTTATCCAAGGGGATATTGCCGCGAATCCCGCCCATATCGCATTAGCTCTGCTGGAGCAGCATCAAGATTGTGAGTTAATGCTGGTGACGCAAAATATTGATAACTTGCACGAGCGTGGAGGCAGCAAAAGGGTACTGCATATGCATGGTGAGTTGGCTAAAGGTCGCTGTCCTCAGAGCCAGCAGACTTTTATCCTCAATGAAATCTTAGGCCCTGACAATGTGTGCACTTGTTGTATACCGGCGCAGAAATTGCGACCTCATGTGGTGTGGTTTGGGGAAATGCCCTTTGGCATGGACAGCATTCATCAGGCCTTGGCTCAGTGTGATCTCTTTATCGCGATTGGTACCTCAGGTTCTGTTTATCCTGCGGCAGGTTTTGTCGATCTCGCCAATCAAGTGGGGGCATTGACCCTCAATATTAATTTAGCGCCGCGCGATGATCACAGTGAATTCCAATATCACTGGCAAGGCAAGGCCAGTGAGTTAGTGCCGCAATTGGTCACTGATATTTTGGCTGGACATTCCGTAGCCCATAATCAATCATAGCTCATCTAATGTTATGACTCGAGCGTTATGCCTCTATCTGCTATCTCACCGCCATTGGCTGCCACGACAGCGCCACGGCTTGCCATTATTATGCGCGGTTTACCCGGCAGCGGTAAGTCGCATTGGATCGAGCAATTTATTGAGTCACAGCCGCCGCATGTGGCGACGGCTATTCGTCGTAATGGGTTATGTTCTACTGACAGCTTTTTTATGCGTGACGGGGTTTATCGGTTTGAACGCAGCAAGTTGGCTGAATATCATCAACGCAATCTCACTCAATTTATTTGGGCTTTAGCCAAACAGCAAGCCATTGTCATTTGTGATAATACCAACTTGGCCGCGTGGGAGTATATGGCTTACGATGCCGCGGCTCGTGCGCTGGGATACCAGGTTCGTTGCGTGTTGATAGGCGAGCCCAATGATAGCGCGCATCAAATCCTATGCGCTAACCGTAATCGTCATGGGGTTAGCTTGGGGGATATCCAGCGAATGGCGCGCCAGTTTCAAGCGGATTAGTTAACACCGTGTCGGACCATGGTGCCGGCCAGGTTCATTGGCTGGCACTGCTCGAGTGTCATTTTTGTTGGTTTACTTTGTTAAGGAAGATTATGTTTAGTCATGTGATGTTAGGCTGTAACGATATCAATTCATCAAAGGCGTTTTATGATGCTGTGCTCGGTGCATTGGGCATTGCTGCTGGGACAATCGATGCCCAAGGGCGTTGTTTTTATATGACCCCAGCGGGCATTTTTGCCATCACTCAACCGATTGATGGCAAACCAGCGGGTCATGGGAATGGCAGTACCATTGGCTTTCGCGCCAGCTCTGCTGAGCAAGTCGATGCTTGGCATGCGGCGGGCCTAGCCAACGGCGGGGTAAGTTGCGAAGACGCCCCTGGTACTCGAGAAAGCGGGGTCGGTCCGTTATATTTAGCTTATTTACGCGATCCTGCCGGTAATAAGATTTGCGCCTTATATCGTTAACGCGAAAGACTTATCGATAGATTGACTGACGGTGGTCTATCGATACCTTAGCCCCTGGCTTTTGATAATGTCCTGATTCGACATAGTTCCCCCGCTAATGTCAGGTGATACTTTTGGCTTGGCTATCTAGTTATTTTGTATCAATTATTTGTGGGTTTAACATTTATATGCTAGCGTGGCTGAGTGTTTTATAGTCAGCAAGGAGGCTGGTATGACCCTCAAATCCATCTTGTCTCAAGAAGAACTGGCTTGTATTAATGAGGTGTTTGCCATTTCTTCGGCCACTAATACTTCGATGGTGCCGATCTCGGTATCCATGGGCGATGTTCCGCTGAGTTTATCTTCGCTTTTTTCTCAAGCAAAGTTCACCCTTTTGGCCGAAATTGGTCAGTATAAATTGTGGTTCCCTTTGCAGTTGCAACTCGATGAATTGGGGCAGATCCAACCCAGTATTGGTATTCCTGAAGTTCTCGATACAAAGGGGGCTGAGCGCAGTTGGCGAATGACTCAAGCCGGTGAGTTGGTGGTGTATAGTGAGCGTCACCAAATTCCTTTAGAAGTGTTGTCTCTGTCTAACTCGGGTGTGGCTGTGCGTACTGTAGACGCAACCGACCGACAAGATGTGTTGGATTCACGATTGCTGCATTTATTGTTGCCCTCGGGTACGCGGTTGGATTTACCGGTCGAATCAGTACGTTCAGAGCAGGGCGTCACTGTGCTTAAGATTGCGCCTCATGGTGAACATGCGCACGCATTACGCCAATACTTGTTCCATTGTCATCAAACGCAGTTTGCCCATTTGTACCGTGAAGTCTCGGTGTAAGTGAACTCGGTTTGCACGGCGGTAGTTAGCCCTTGCTCGACTACCGTTGCCCGCCATTTTATTTGTTATCAAGTCGTTGGTTATCTAAGTATTTCTTTCGATGAGGTGTCTATTCTTCCACTCGTTGATCTTAATTTTGCGTAAACAATCTACACTCTAATGGATTGTTTGCCTTCTGACGGGCGGTTGGCGTTAGCGGTATTTGTTCATTTGCTACTATTTTTTTACCCGATTTAACATATGTTTCTGTTCGTTTTTCGATGTAGATCTGATTATTGCTCTATTAATTGTCATTCTGTTGGCTTTCATGTTTGCATAAGCGCCTCTTTAAAAGATTGGTTAAGTGTCGTGGGACGCACTACCCCGCAAGGGAGACCAAGACGTTAATGTAAATGAATTGTGATTAGGGATGTCATCGTTATTGGATCATTAAGGAGGATGAGATAGGAAAGATACCCAAAAAAGAGAGGAACTATGAGCCATGTTTATACCATTGGTGCACTTGAATCATTTATGATTGCTATCAGTGTGCTCTTTATCGGGCATCTAATTAAAGTTAAATTACCTTTTCTAAAAAAATTCAATATCCCAGAGCCCATCGTCGGCGGATTGGTGGTGGCGTGTATCATCACCGGATTGCATTTTAATCACATTGAATTGACCTTCGATTTGCCTTTGCAAAATACCTTTATGCTGATGTTTTTTGCCACGGTTGGCTTATCTGCTAATTACACCCAGTTGCTAAAAGGTGGCGCTAAGGTGTTTTTGTTTTTAGGCGTGGCCTCGTTATTTATTGTGATACAAAATGGCATTGGGGTATCGCTGGCAACGGCACTTGGGCTAGACCCTTTAATGGGGTTAATCGCAGGTTCCATTACACTATCAGGTGGCCATGGCACGGGGGCGGCGTGGGCTAAGACCCTTGAAGACGTCTATGGTTTACATAACACCTTAGAAATCGCCATGGCGTCGGCCACGTTTGGTCTGATCATTGGCGGTATTATTGGTAGCCCCGTCGCTCAGCGCTTGATTGATAAGCATCAGCTCGAATCCGAATATGGCAGCGCCGAACGCACCCGGACTAAACATCCTGAAGTGGTGACTTATAACGAGTACGAAGAAGATAAGGTCACGGCAAAAAAAGTCATCGAAGTGTTATTCATTTTACTGATCTGTATTAATGGGGCCAAATACTTAGAGCAGTGGGTGGGGAGTTTCGAGATTGCTTGGTTGACTATCCCTGATTTCGTCTATGCGTTATTTATGGGGGTGATCATCACCAATGTGTTTGAAGCGACTAAGCTGAAAACCATAGACACAGAGACCATTGATATTCTTGGCACTGTCTCCTTGTCCCTGTTTTTAGCCATGGCATTGATGAGCCTGAAATTGTGGAACATTTTTGATTTGGCGGTGCCATTTTTGATCATCTTGGCGGTGCAATCGGTTGCCATCGGTGTGTTTACTTATTTGGTGACCTTTAAAGTCATGGGTAGTCATTACGACGCGGCCGTGATCGCCGGTGGCCATTGTGGTTTTGGCCTTGGTGCCACGCCGACGGCGGTCATGAATATGGGCTCTGTTGTGAATCGCTATGGTCCTTCGCCGCAAGCCTTTATGGTGGTGCCAATTGTCGGCGCTTTCTTTATCGATATTGTTAACCTCATTATCCTGCAGACCTACTTATCCTTTTTGGTATAAGCCAAGAGCACCTGACGGCACCTGACGGCGTCGTCAGGGTGCCAGCGCTTTTTTAGGCCAATGGCGTGGGGCGGCCTAAGGTGTTAGCACTTGATGTGTGGAATATCTTGCCAGCGGGTAGTGTATTGAGGGCTGAGTAATTGTCGGCGCATTCCCCATTTAGGATGGATCCCTTGCGCCGCTAAAAATAAAGTATCAGTACCGTACCTGCCATTGACCCCATCAAATACCTTCATTAATGCTGGGTTGTTACTCGGGGGATTGAATAAATCTAATTGCAACTGGTGCTCATTGACGAGATCTAGCAGACCGACCCCAATTTTGTAGTAACGCACGCCAGGCTTAAACACCTGAGGGGCCGCATCAAACACGGCTTGAGTCATCTCAAGGCTGCACTGCGTCGGACAGGCGAAACGAAGGGTGCTTTGCAGGCTCACCGGCTGATCATCAAAGGGGGAGCTGGCGGCAAAAATGGTCATGACTTGGCATAATGAGCCTTGACGGCGAGCTTTGGTCGCCGCTATTCCGGTGTGCTTACATAGGGCTTGTCGCAGTTGATCGAGGGTAGTGATCCGCTCACCCATGCTACGGGTAGAATAAATTTGCTGTTTATCAGCCCTAGCGGCATCAAATTGTTTGCACTCTTCACCATTGAGTTCACGCACCGTACGTTCTATTTCAATACTGAACTGTTTTTTGGCGAGACCGGCAGGCATTTTTGCCAGTTGATCGGCGCTTTTGATGTTCATTAAGGCGAGCCGTTTGCTGGTTTGTCGGCCGATCCCCCAGACGTCTGCCGCGGCCATTTTTTGTAATATGCTGATGCGTTCATTGTCGTTATCAATCACACAAACACCTTGATAACCTTCGATTTTTTTTGCCGCGTGATTGGCTACTTTGGCCAAGGTTAACGTGGGACCAATGCCGACACAGACGGGTAAGCGGCACTCTTTCCAGACGGTACGCCGGATCTGTTGTCCCTGAGTGAGTAGGCAAGGGATCGCAGGGAAGCTACGCTTAAACGAAACAAAGGACTCATCAATCGAATAGATAAATTGCTCAGGAGCAAAACGACTGATCACTTGCATCATTTTTGCTGATAAATCACTGTAAAGTTCATAGTTAGAGGAAAGGGCAATGACCCCGTGTTGTTGGCAGAGATCCCGCACTTGAAAATAAGGGACAAACTTTTTAATCCCAGCATTAAGAGCCGCTCGATTCGCGGCGACAACACAGCCATCGTTATTGGATAACACTATGATGGCTTTATTGCGCCATGCGGGATTAAACACTTGCTCGGCGCTGCAATAAAAGGCATTGGCATCGATTAGTCCGTACATAAACGACACGGCCGATGACAACGAATTGAACGAGTGACCACGCCTTCAATTGAGAATTGGTCGTAATGATGGATCACCATCGGTTGGCATGCTTGATTGGCTGATAACAACATGCGCCTTTGTTTATCCAGTTGCTTGCAGACAAATTCGCCATTGAAGTTGGCAACGATGATATCGCCTTGTTGTGGACTGACGTGGCGATCAACAATCAAAATATCGTGATCAAAAATACCAAAGCCTTCCATAGAGTGACCCGCCGCCATACCGAGAAAGGTGGCACTTGGATGTTGAATGAGGAGCTCATCGAGTTTGAGACCCAATTGACGGTACTCTTCGGCAGGGCTTTCAAAACCAGTAATGCCCGCTCGGGCATAAATCGGAATAATCTTCACAATGCAAATACTGTTCATTTATACAGTATTAATAGTAGCATGTTAAAAATGAAGCACAAGCGCTGGCCTACTTGTTTGCTGTAATAAACAGCAAAGAAGTGAGGGGGACGGCGCGATTAGTGCTGAGATAGCACTGGCGTAATCTCGAGTTGGCCCTCGATAGTACGGGTGGTGGAAATGGTGGTGGTCATGCTACCTATGGTTTTACGAGTACGTTTGGTGACTGAATGCGAATACTGGCTGCTGCGCAGTTGATGCTCAGGCGTGAAATAATTGGTCACGCTCAACACGCCGTTATCGCTGGACTCAGAAAATGTTATGCGAAGTGGATCGGCTGCAAAGGTCCAGTGATGATCTGCCGCATCGAAAGTTTGAGCGGGTAATAAAGGTGCAATAGGCCGGACGAGCATCAAGGTAAACATGGGAATAATGTTGTTTTTATCGAATATTAAAGGGAGCTCATCTGCTGGCGAGTAAGGGTTATCGGCCAAGGTCAATGCCGCAATCGGCAGTTCAAAGGGCTGACTGAGTTGGAGGTCATTGCTGTTGCTGGCGTGGGAAGCTAGGGTAAACTGCAGGCCATTGATTTGCTTGAGGGCGATTAAGGCTTCACTTAATTCGTTATGGCCCTCTGCCGTTAAGTCGACCGCGAGATAGTCCAATTGACTAACCAAGCTTGCTTTGTCCATGGTGCTATCAAATTCAATGCTATGAGTGATTAAATCGAGCGCATAGCGCAGACTTTCTAATTCAAATCGATATTCACCATCGTGATGCACCATGATCCAGTCGCTATAGCTTTCAGCGATGCGCGGTTTGTTATTCATCATCTGAGGTAAATTGGCACGGCTGGAGCGAGTATGTTTTTGATACAGGGTTATGTGGTAGTCACCGTTAGCTAAGGGCGTTAACTCGATGGCCACAGGTTCGGCAACGACCTGAACCTGTTGGGGCGTATTGTCAGAGCATCCCTGCAATAGTATGGCCACTACCATGACTAGATAAACGCGCATTGTATCCTCTCCTCTATAGGCTATCTGTCCAAAATCCCGTGCCATGGTAGAGGGTTTGAGGATGAATGTTAACTAAATGTAGTCGGCATTTGCGAGAACCGAGCTAATTGTGATCTTAATCGCTTTTATCAGTTCTGGAGAACCCTAGGGGGATAAGCTGTTGTACATTAGTGGCATCATATTGAAAGAAAAGTAAAAATGGAGTTTTATGAAGTTACTACAATCGGCTGTTGCAGTGGTATTGGCATTAGGACCTGTGACGATGGCGGTCGCACAAATTGATGCCCGCAGTGTGGGAATGGCGGGTGCGGGGATTGCCAGTGGGGATTATACCCACGCCAATCTTAACCCGGCCTTGTTGACTCGATTTCAAGACGATGATGATTTATATGTTAAATTTTCACTGGGTGCCCATGCCAGTGATTATCAAGACACCATCGATCAAGTGGATGCCTTGCAACTGAGCCTAGATCAGTTTGAGTCCTTGGTAGCGAACCCCGATCTCAGCAACCCGCCAACGGCAGAAGCGCAGGCTTTGGTCGCCGATTTAAAAGCTCTCGATTCGAGCCAAATCGATGGTGAAGGTGGGCTGGATTTAGCGTTTTATCTCCCCTCCGACACCTTAGCCATCGGATTTAGCATGGGGGGCCAAGTATGGGCCAAGGGGGATTTTAGCTTTGCCAAGCAAGATGAAACCCTGATTAATAACGCCTTGACCACGGGCGAGTTTGATCAACAAAATATCCGCTCTGAAGGGCTTGCCCGTGCGGTGGTGGTGAGTGAGTTAGCGGTGAGTGTGGCGACTCAAGTCTCTTTGCCTGTGATTGGGAGTCTAGCGCTTGGTGTCACACCTAAGTTGCAACGGTTTGATAGCTATGTGTATCGAGCCAATATCAACAATTACGACAGTGATGATTATTTCGATGATCAATATATGACAGATACCACTGGCGCTAACCTTGATTTTGGGGTTCATGGCGCCGTCGGTCCGCTGCAAGTGGGCTTAGTGGCTCGTAATTTAATCGCGCATGAACTTGTTAATGTGGCCAACGAGCGTCTCCGTATAGAACCGACTGTAACGGCTGCCATTGCGATGCAAACCTTGGGATTTACTTTGGCGTTAGACATTGATTTGATTGAAGATAAATCATTCGTGCTCGACAATAATCCCGAGGCATTTATGCAACCACGTCAGTGGGCTCGTTTCGGTGCCGAGTTCGACCTTTTTGAACAAGTGCAGCTGCGAGGCGGCTACCGGACTGATATGACGGGTCACTACTCAGATGAATTTAGTGTCGGTATTGGCGCATCGCCGTTTGATGTGGTGACCTTAGATTTGGCTGCCCAGTTTGGTGGTGAGGATGCCATCGGCGCCGCATTACAACTTGGGGTTAAGTTCTAATCGCGATAGGGTACACCAATGGGCTCAGATGAGCCCATTGTTATGTCGTTAACTGTTAACAACCCAATGCAACTGATTGGTTAAATTTGTTAGCTATTGGTGAGATAGCTAATGCGAAAATATTGTTTTTTAATATTTATCATAAAAATCAGTATCTTAATTTCTGGCACTCTATTTGCTTTATCTGTCGATGAGTCATTCAGCCAACTGAATGGGATAGTTAATTCAATAAGGACGCTAATAATGAAAAAAACACGATTTCCACTGTTAACTGCCGTAGGTTTGAGTTTAGGGCTAAGCGGTTGTGTCATCAATTTGGGCGGAGATGAGTCAGGTTACGCCAGCGGCCAGTCATCCAGTTGGCAACAACAAGAACGTCAAAATCGAGACCATATTGCCAATTTATCACTTGGAGCGAGCCTTGAATCAGTCAAACAAAGCATGGGCTTAGCCGATTTTAGTGAGGCTTATCCTGACGGGGACAAGACAGTGGAAGTATTGTTTTATCGCACCCAAAGACGCCATGGTGATGACAAAACCACCATGGATGAGTGCACGCCCTTAGTGTTTAATAATGGTAAGTTAGTGGGATGGGGTAATACTGCCTATCATCAGGTGAAATCCATTTAACGTTAGCGCAGCCAAGCCCTTAATGGTGTGAGTGCTTGGCTGTAGCCATTCTAAGGTTTTCAGCGTGCGGATCTTGCGCCACCGTGACGGCAATGGCTTGCACATCAAATAGTTGATGAGATTTTGTTAATCTGTGCACTGGTTGGCAGATTAGATAATCGATGAAAATAAAACCAAAATCTTGGCGATAGACGACAGTTTCATCCGCGTAAATTGCTTACTCTGATAGCTTAATAATTGAGCCCACTTGATGGCTTAATATATTGAGTAGTCAGGGAATACTAATTATGCAAAGCTCATTTTCAGATCGCTTACTCTGGGGCGCTACCGATGCCCTTGACACTGTAATGGCACACAGTATTCGTCAGTCATTATCCCTAAAAGATTGCACTCGGCTTGAGCTCGAATATCAACATGACGTGCCATCCACCCCGATTGAAACCCTCTATATTCATATCCCTTTTTGTCATACGCTGTGCCGTTTTTGCTCGTTTCATAAGGTCAAATTTAATGACGCGTTAGCGCGAGACTATTTTACGGCACTAAGGGCAGAAATTCGGGCGGTTGTGGCTAAAGGTTATCGTTTTAATCGGGTGTATATCGGTGGCGGCACCACCACAATATTAGAGGATGAGTTGGTACATACCATTGAGCTCATCAAGAGCCTGACCGAGATCCGAGAGGTGTCTTGTGAGAGTGACCCCATCTATTTTAACGACGGTCATCCGCAGCGATTAGTCGGCTTAGTGGATCGGATGTCCATTGGGGTGCAAAGCTTTGAAGATAGGATCCTGAAAGCCACAGGGCGTTTTGAAAAATTTGGTTCGGGTCAGCAGCAAGCCGATTATGTGCTAAGGGCCATCGAGTTATTTCCCACCGTTAATCTCGACATGATGTACGGCTTTGCGGTGCAAACCCCAAGTTCTGTGGCGGCAGATCTCGCCCATACCTTGTCGTTACAGCCAGATCAAATCACCACGTACCCATTAACCACAGGGTTCGGCAAAAACCATAAAAAGGCCGGCTGCTTAGCCGGTGATCCGCATGCCTTATGGCCACAATTTATGGCGGTAAAACAGACCTTACAGCCGCATTACACCATGGAGTTTCCGTGGACATTTAGTCGTAACTTTGGCCCAGGCGTCGACAATAAATACGTGCTCGATGGTGAAGATTGTTTCGGCGTAGGCTCGGGCGCGTTCGGCCGTTTTGGTCAGCAGTTTAGGATTTCAAGTTTTACCATTGAGGACTATATTGCCATGATTAACCGCCAACAATCAGGCACCGGTTATGTCAAACATATTGATGCTAAAGCCTTAATGCAACATCAACTCATGCTCATGATGGGGCACGGTAAATTAGATAATCGCTTATTTAAGCAACATACTGGCAAAAGCTTATGGCAGGCGTTTCCCTTAGAGATGCTGTATTTGAAGGCCGCGGGTGCAATTAGCGCGCAAGGTCAAGATTACCTCACTACGGACAAGGGCCAATTTATCGCCCTAAAAATGTTCAGTGGCTTTTTATCAGGCATGGATTATTTACGCGAACAAGCGCGAGACTTGCCGCAATTATCTCAAACAAGGCTGTAGGGGCTGGGCGGCGGCGCTGATGGCTGCGACACCATCAGACTAGTGATGAATCAGTGCGGTAGTTATCCACTATGGTGCGATGCCGTTGCGCCCCCCCCATGTGGGTGGTTTTTTTTTGCGCGCAAAATGGGTAGGCTATGCACTCGAACTCATGGTTGTTAACGTGGCGCTAACGGCTGATTTACTTTTGCTCGGCAAGCTGAGCTGTCAATCTGACGTAGGTTGGCTTAATCGGAACTGGATTGCATGGATAATTCTTCAAATATTACTCGAGACGATACCGATAACATTGAATTGCTCGAAGACATACTCCCTGCCGCCAACGCTGGTGATGCTCAAGCTCAATATCAAGCCGGGTTTATTTATGAGCAGGGACAAGATACCCCGCAAGACTTCGAATATGCCGCTTATTGGTATGCGAAAGCCGCAGAGCAAGACTATCCTCTGGCGCAATTTGCCTTAGGCCAGTTAATCCATTATGGCCACGGGCTTGAAAGCAATCCATTGACCGTGGTGCGCTGGACCCGTCAAGCGGCAGAACAAGGATTGGCCTGTGCCCAAGGGTTTCTTGGTTATCTCTATATCACAGGTCAAGGTGTCGAGGTTAATGAGCCTGAGGCGGCTAAATGGCTCACGAAGGGCGCGGTTCAAGGCGATGCCTATGCCCAGCACTGCCTTGCCAAATGCTATGAGCAAGGGCTGGGGTGTGATGCCAGTATGGATGAGGCTGTCTATTGGTATACCACGGCGGCGCAGCAGTCTTATTGCCCTGCGATCATCCGATTAGGCGAGCTGTACAGTGAGGGGGTTGGGGTTGAACAATCATTGGAGTTAGCATTTCAGTGGTTTGAGCAGGCGGCGAACTTAGGCTACAAGGACGGTTTACTGCGGGTGGCTAACTGCTATGCCTATGGACTCGGTGTCGAAGAAGACGAAGCGCGTGCCTTTGACTTGATCCGCCAGTTGGCTAAGGCCGATGTGCTCGACGCCGTGGTACAACTCGGTTTTTATTACCGCGACGGCATCGGTGTCGAGCCAGATACGGCCACTGCGCTGGAGTGGTTTCATCAGGCGGCAAACGAAGGGGATGTCAATGCCATTTTCCAGATTGGTTACACCTATAGCAAAGGGATTGGCATTGACGCTGACAGGGTTGTAGCGTGTGAGTGGTATTTAAAATCCGCAGAATTAGGCCATGATTGGGGTCAGTATAATTTAGGCCTGGCCTACATTAATGGGGATGGGGTTGAGCAGGATTTAACGCAGGCTATTTATTGGTATCGCCGCGCGGCGAAACAAGGGAATAGTTGGGCCCAGAATAATTTAGGGCGTGCGTATCTTGTCGGCAAGGGCGTCGACAAGAATGACTATCTCGCTTATTTATGGCTTAGACGTGCGGCCGAGCAAGGTTTTCCCGACGCGCAATTTAATTTGGCTCAGTTTTATCAAACGCTGCCAGAGGAAGAAGACCATCAAGAGGCGGTGTTATTTTGGTGGACAGAAGCGGCTAAACGTCATGATGTGGATGGTCAATTTGCCCTCGGGTGTTATTACCAAAAGCAGGGGCAATTAGAGGATTATCAACGGGCGGTTTTTTGGTTCCAACAGGGCGCTGAACAGGAAGATCCCAGAGCCATTAACTGCCTTGGTAGCCTCTATCAATCTGGCGAAGGTGTCGAGCAAGATGATGCTCAGGCCTTTGAGCTCTACCAACAAGCGGCCGAGCTTGGTAACCCTAATGCGGCGTGTAATCTCGGTTTTTTTTATGAGATGGGGCGAGGGTGTGACAAGAATATTGACCGCGCTTTACATTGGTACCACTCAGCGGCCGAGCAAGGGTTTGCGAATGCGAGTGCTTATTTAGCTAAGTGTTATTGGTTTGAAGTCGATGACGATGAGGCGTCGATGGCGTGGTTGCCGCAAGCGGTAAGTTCAGGAGATTTATGGGCCCACTATCATCTGGGGGTAAAATTAATCAGTGGTGAAGGCATCGCCAAGGATCCTGAGCGCGGAGTGGGTTTACTTCGGGTCGCGGCCGAGCAAGGCTATCAAAAGGCGCAGCTTAATCTTGGCCATTGTTATTTTAATGGCGATGTCCTTGAGTTCGATATTGAACAGGCGATATCTTGGTATCAATGTGCGGCAGAGCAGGATAATTTAGCCGCACAACTCATGTTGGTCCAAATTTATGATGACGACTCCGAGAACAAAGATTGCACCTTATATTTTCACTGGGCCAAGCAAGCTGCAGAGCTTGGGGATATCAATACACAATATAATCTGGCCTTAGCTTACCGTGATGGTAAGGGCGTCGAGCCCTCTTTCACTGAGGCCGTTTATTGGTTCACTAAGGCGGCGCAACAAGCGGATGCTGAGGCTCAATATGAGGTCGCTTGTTTGTATTTGAGCGACCATGAGCTCGCCAATCGAGCCCAGGGGCTATCATGGCTCATGCAAGCGGCTGAACTAGGATTTGTTAAAGCAGAGTTTCAGTTAGCGATTGAATATTTGGATGACGATACCCCTGAGTTTGACCTTAACCTAGGGATGCAATGGTTACGCGCGGCCGCTGAACATGATTCAGTGGCAGCACAATTAACCTTGGCTGATTTTATGCTGGATGCCGACGGTCCCGTTTACGAGCCCAACCAAGGTTTTGAATGGCTTAAACTCGCCGCTGCCAATGGCCACAGTAAGGCGCAATTCTTATTGGGTTGTTATTATGATGAGGGCCAATACTGTCAACAAGATCAGGCAGAAAGTTATCAATGGTTTTTAACCAGTGCAATGAACGGCTATCTCGATGCACAAGTGGTGTTGATCCAATACTACTGGCATGGCGAAGGGACAGAAGAAGATGACCAACGTGCCTTAGCGTGGACCATGGCATTAGCCGAGCAAGGACACCCTATCGGCCAGTATTTTTTAGGTCGCTTTTATGAGACCGGGGCAGCGCTTGAGCAAGATTTGCAACAAGCCAAACATTGGTATCAGTTGGCGGCCGAGCAAGGTGATACTGATGCTACCGCTCGCTTGCAAGCCCTCGGGCGCCAGTAATGCTCACTTGCTCACTTGCTCACTGTCTCATGGGCTTGTGGGCGTTAAGCGGGGTAGTCAGGGGCGCGCGAGCGACACCGAGCGCCAAACCCATGCGCCGCGCCAACCCGCCGCGGGGTTAATTCGAACTACTGTTTTTTATGGGAAAAAGTGAGGCAATATGTATCAAGGTCGTTGTTTGTGTGGACGCGTAAGTTTTAGTATTAGCGGTCAGTTAGGCGCGGCAGATATGTGTCATTGCCGTCAGTGTCGTCAATGGACCGGCCATGTGTTGGCCAGCACCGAGGTGGCTCGCACCGCATTAACCATCACAGGGATAGAAAACCTCACCTGGTTTCACTCGTCGGCAAAAGTGCGTCGCGGATTTTGCAGTCATTGCGGCTCCAGCTTATTTTTTGATCCGCTAGATACTCAAAAGCATCAATGGATAGGCGTTGCCTTAGGCGCCTTCGATGATAAGACGGATGTCAGCATAGCCCAGCATATTTTTGTGGCTGAAAAGGGCGATTATTACCCCATTTGTGATGGGGCGCCGCAGCATGATCATTAAGTGAGCATCCGCCAAGTCAGCGTGTGATGCTGGTAGCGAGCCCTCGAGGCTCAGGATCTGCTTGTTTATGTGTTGTTAGCCGCAGTGGCGGTAATCTCTGTTTCTGGATTCGGCTAAAGTGATATATGATGCGCGCCCCGAATTTGGCTTGAGCACAAGCTGTGACTATCTCCACTAATGCGCTATACACTGATTTATCTCATTACTATGACTTAATGTGCCGTGATATTGATTATCATGCCCAAAGTCAAAGTGTCGCTCGTTTGCATCAACTCTTTGGCAATCAAGGTAAACAGCATCTGGATCTCGCCTGTGGTACGGGTCCCCATGTGCGTCATTTTATTGATTTTGGTTACCAATCGAGCGGCTTAGATCTAAACCAGCCCATGCTTGATTTGGCCAATATTCGCTGCCCAGAAGCTGAATTTAGCCGCCAAGATATGACGAACTTTACGGTCGAACAGCGGTTAGATCTTATCACCTGTTTTTTATATTCCATCCACTACAGTGGTCATCGCCAAGGGTTACTAGCGTGCATCAAGCAAGTGCATGCCGCGCTCAATTGCGGAGGCATGTTTTGTTTTAATTCAGTGGATAAAAATAAGATAAACAACGACTCATTTATTCGGCATCGGACGGAATTTGAGCAACATCAATTCGAGTTTGAATCCAGCTGGCACTATCGCGGCGAGGGCGACACTCAGGCGTTAAATTTGCGGATTAGCCGAACACCGCTAACGACATCGCCCATGAGCCTAGCGACAGAGATGTGGCAAGACGAACATCCTATGGCAGCCACTAACTTCAGTGAGCTAGAGCAACTCTTGCAGCCATATTTTGAGGTACATTTGTTTGAACATGATTTTGAACGCATTATTCCTTGGGATGGCCATTCCGGCAATGCGCTGGTGGTATGTATAAAGCGTTAATGCTGCCCGTCTAGGTGAGCCGCGCAGCCCAAGGCAATGTAATGGGTTTTAAACGCATCATTGTTTGACTGAGGTGTTGCGGCGATATCGCTAGCGGCTTATATAAAGCTTATCTGCAGCATAGGTGTCTGAATGATTCATGCCGGTGGCCAAGGCTCGAAGCCATTGGCTAAGCCGTGTAAACTTAACGGCTATTACACCTTTGATTGGAATCGTCATGAGTTCAGTGCCAGCCTATTTGACCACACTTAAGCACGTCTTTGGCTTTGATGCCTTACGCGGTGGCCAGCAAACCGTGGTCGACACCTTGCTCGCGGGGCGTAGTGCGGCGGCCATCTTCCCCACGGGATCAGGCAAATCGTTATGTTATCAGTTACCCGCATTGCATTTACCGCATTTAACCTTAGTGATCTCCCCGTTATTGGCGTTGATGAAAGATCAATTAGACTTTCTTAAGGCCAAAGGGATTGCTGCGGCGTCGATTGATTCATCCCAAAGTTATGAGCAGACGCGCGAGGTGATGCGCGCGGTTAAACAAGGCGAGATGAGAATTTTAATGATCTCTGTGGAGCGCCTTAAAAACGAACGCTTTCGACAGTTTATTGCCAGCGTACCGCTTTCATTGCTGGTGGTCGACGAAGCGCATTGTATTTCGGAGTGGGGGCATAATTTTCGTCCCGATTATTTAAAACTGCCCCTGTATTGCCAGCAGCTTAATATTGGCCAAGTGCTACTATTGACTGCGACTGCCACCGCGCCCGTGATCAGCGATATGCAGCGTAAATTTGGCATTGCTCATAGTGATGTGGTGATCACCGGTTTTTATCGTAGCAATTTAGATCTCAATGTGATCCCCTGCCCTGAGAGCGATAAGACGGAGCAACTGCTAGCGCTGGTACAACACGCGCCTCCACAAGCCACCATCGTCTACGTGACCTTGCAGCAAACGGCAGAAATGGTGGCGAATCGCCTACTGCAAGTAGGCGTAAACGCCAGCGCCTATCATGCGGGTATGGACAGTGATGTACGCCACGACATTCAACGCCGTTTTATGCAGGGGCACATCGATTGTATTGTGGCGACTATCGCCTTTGGCATGGGGGTCGATAAAGCCGATATTCGGGCTGTTATCCATTATGATCTCCCCAAATCGATTGAAAACTACAGTCAAGAAATCGGCCGCGCGGGGCGGGATGGCTTAGCTTCAACTTGTAGCGTACTTGCCAATCGGCAAGGGCTGAATGTGCTCGAGAATTTTGTCTATGGCGATACCCCGGATGTCAGCGCGATTGCCGCCGTCATCGACGATATTGCTCACCAGCAACATCAGGGGCAATGGGAGGTCATGCTATTGCGGTTATCCCGTGATACCAATGTAAGGCAATTACCACTGAAAACCTTGTTGGTGTATTTGGAACTGCAAGGGGTCATCGCACCTAAGTACAGTTATTTTGCTGAATACCGCTTTAAAACTCTCAGTTCAATCGACAGTATCGTGGCGCACTTTACGGGCGAGCGCCGCGCTTTTGTGGAAGCGTTAATAGCGGCATCACCCAAATCGCGGATTTGGCACACCTTAGACTTTGATGCTTTGTGGCAACTCACGCATTCTGAGCGTTCACGTGCGGTCGCCGCGCTTGATTATTTTGCCGAGCAGGGCTGGATTGTACTGGAAAGCAAACAGATGACCGAAGTGTATCAAGTCTGTCAGCCTGAGCGATGCCACGGAGCCGCAGCGCAAGAATTAGCCCAGCAGTTACATCAGTTGTTTATCACGAAAGAGGCGGCCGATATCAAGCGGGTACATGCCATGCTTGATGTGTTTGCCACCAAAAGCTGTTTAAGTCATCGCTTAGCCGAATATTTTGCCGATGATAAGGCGCCAATGCATTGCGGCCATTGCTCCGTGTGTCGCGGGGATATCGCCCAATTACCTGAGCTAAGCACACTGCCCGCTATTGATAACCATGAGTTCAACGCCTTATGTCAGCCCTTTTTGGCGGCCGGGGCAGGCCAAAACAGTTCGGTGTCTGGCGACGCGTTGGCGCGATTCTTGTGCGGAATATCGACGCCATTGACCAGTACACTCAAGGCCACGAAAATGGCAGGGTTTGGACGTTACAGCGCCTATCCTTTTGCCGAGATCAGACGCTTGACACAAACATTAGCCGCTGAGGCCCCCGCAGAGACACATTGAGGGCGCCGGCATCATAGTTTTCAAGGGGCCATTAGTTAGCGATGATGTTAGCCGGATTACGTGTAGCCTTAGCCGGCTGGCGCACCAAGCGCCGATAAAAGGTGAGGGCACTCATTAACAGCATCGCCATGGCCAGCAGCGCCACCGTGGTGATCAGCGCCACATAGCTGGTGGGCATATTGATGCCATCATGTAAGGGGCGTACGAAGCTCGCTATTTGTGCCGACAAAGGCTTGTCTTCGTGCCTTTGCGCCGACAACATCGCGCCAGTATCAAAATTGAAGTTGATCCTATCGGCTTGGCGAAGCCACACATCGGCATCTTGATCAAACTTAACGTTATAGAGCATAGGGCTGGGCTTATCGGCTCCATTCGCCGGTCCCTGTTTGCTGACCGACACTAGCGTGGCTTGTGGCCACAGAGCTTGGGCCGTGGTTAATTGACTATGCCAATCACGCGCTTGACTCAGCGGGTAGCTAGTGTTTGGCGTGGGTGTGGTTAAATAGCCAGTCCATAGGCTTTTATAGGTAATTAAAAAGCCCGTGAGACATAACACACATAACGGCAGGGCAATAAAGATCCCCATTTGGGTGTGGCTTTTTACTAAGCTGCTTGAGCGTGTGTTGGTCGGTAGTGTCTGACGTAAACGGAAGCCTTTACGCACTCGCCACCACAAATACAGCCCCACCAAGCTAATGGCGCCCGCCAAGAGTGATGCCCACGCGTTAAGGTACTTGCCAACATCGGCCAATAAGAAATTGCGATGTAGCCAAAACAGCGTGCTGTATAGCGGACGCTGACTGAACTCACTAATAGACAACGGAGTTAATTGGTTGTCCAGGGTGATAGTTTTTCCACGCATAGAGGCCTGCACGAACGGTGAATATTCGGTAGGAAAACGCACGGTGGTCATCTCGGGATAACGGGCAAATAACTCGGTTAATGCCACGGCTTTTTCGGCGGTCGTTAAGGGCACAAATTGCTGGCCCTGATGATCGAGCCGCTTAATCATATCCATTATGCCTAAGTAAACCCCAGTCGTTAATGCCACGAGCAGGGTGAGAGTGACCACAAAGCCAAGCCAGTTATGAAACCACTTGAGTGCCGATACCATTTTCATATTTTGCTCTTAATCCTTGTCAACATATCCAAGCGCTAGCATCAACTATTGCTCAGTAGAAATTGGGCGAATGATAATTAATCTCATTAACATTAACAATAAAAGAAATGTAAAGATGGGGACGCTGTGAGCTAGGTCACGGATGGATTTATCCGTATCCGTCACATGGAGTTATCTCAGCTAGATAGTGGGCTACGCACGGGGCAAGAGATTATTGCAGCCATCGGCTTTATTTCTAAGCCAATCCACTCTTTAATAAACAAATGACATGGATGCATGGGGAGAGCAAGATGTGCCGATTTTTAACCTATTCAGGGCCTGCGACTGTGATGTCGCCACTGATATTTCAAGCGGCTAACTCGCTGGTGAGTCAAAGTAAATATGCGCAAAAGCGTTCGGTGCCGACCAATGCTGATGGTTTTGGGTTAGGTTGGTATCCGCAGCACGAGGATCCTATGCCAGCCACGTTTGTGAATGTCGATCCGGCGTGGAGTAACCGTAACCTCGCGATGATTGCCAGTAAGGTGCAAACTTCGCAATATTTTGCCCATGTTCGTGATGCATCGCTCGGCATGCCCGTCAGTCAAGCCAATTGCCATCCGTTTCAACATATGCACTATTTATGGATGCATAATGGTTGTTTAGAGCAGTTCGATTGTTTTCGGCGCACCTTATTAACCGGCTTGTCAGATAGGGCGTTTAACTTGATCAAGGGCAACACCGACTCGGAATATGCCTTTGCCTTATTTATGGATAAACTCGAATTTAACCCTGCCGCCACGCTCGCCGATCTTGAAGCGGCAATGTTTGCGACCATAGACACCATTATGCAAGTGCGTAAGCAGTGCGGAGCCGAGAGTAATGCGTTGCTTAATTTTGCGCTGACCGATGGCAAGCATACGCTGGTCACGCGGTTTGCTACCTCGGCCAGTGGTCAACCGGCGTCATTATTTTATGGCGAAGGGCAATTAGTGGCACAACCCAACGGCATTAGCCTGCAAGAGACTGACGATGCCAACCTGCGCTGCGTGATCGTCAGCTCCGAACCGCTGACACCTGACAGCCAGCAATGGCATAAGATCGCACGTAATCATGTCATCACGGTTGGCCCCAACCACACCGTTAAGCTAAAACCGATGCCATTAGCCTATCAAACAGAATAAGCTTAGCTTGCGATAAGCACTCACCGCGAACATTTAAAGAGTGAGCATGGCCGCGAAGTACTTACGCCTCGACATTTATCCTTATCCTTATGCTTACCGGTGAGTGACTAAGTATCGAGATGGTGATGCGGATAATTGTTAATATCAAGTAGTACAGTCAGACTAATACGGTGCAAAAATATTATTAAGCTTCTGTTTTAAAATGATAAATATTACCAAAACGGCCTAATTGTGATCCGCGGCACACAACTCGATGGTTGGTTTGTTTCTATCAGTATTAATGATTGAAACAGAATGTTTTTTGAGCTAGCTTGTGTTGTCTTAATTTAAAAAAAACACATAGCTTGATAGCTAAGTGTTTATTGCAGGTTTTCTGCTGGCGTTATTCGCTCTAAGGACGGGGCATGAATAGATCACATATTGCAACGGCAGCGTATCGTCGATTTGCATTTCTTGAGATGCTAGCTTACTGGCAAAAAGTGGTTCGCAATAAAGATTTACAAGAACAATTTGCGATCACCCGCCAACAAGCTTATCAAGACTTTCAAGATTATCAGCGCCAATTTCCCAATCAATTGGTTAAACTTTCTCAGGGCTATAAATTTGCTCCCGAAGCAACGCCATATTTATATCATGTTAATTTAGATACTTATCTTAATTGGTTACTCACAAAAGATTTTTCGATTAACACTGAGTCTCCGTCTCAATCAGGCACTTATGCATTAAATTTGCCTACAAGGCAGGTCTCTGCCCAAGTTATCGCAGCATTTACTCATGCCATCACCCATAAACAACGAGTCGAAGTGGGTTATGTTTCCTTATCACATCCTGAATGGGATGGCCGCATTTTTCACCCCCATACCTATGTGAAAACAGGGTTACGCTGGCATGTAAGGGGCTACTGCGAAAAATCGCAAGCCTACCGAGATCTCGTCTTGAGCCGATGCCGCGGCGAAGTGGAAGTGCTCGATAGGTCAGATCATGGCATCGAGGCTGATAGCGCGTGGCAGACCATGATTGAATTGGTTATTCGCCCAGATCCCCGCCTCAGTCCCGAGCAACAAGCGGTGCTTTCCCATGACTACCAAATGCAGCAAGGCCAATGGGTGATCCCCGTGCGAGCCGCCATGGCTAACTATCTTCTGCAAGACTTGCAAATCAATACCAAGGTGCTCGATGGCACGCCAGAAGCCCAGCAATTGGTGTTGGTTAACCGAGCTGACATCAAACCCTGGCTTTTTAATGGATAAGGCCGCTGAGCTCCCTCAATCCAAGCGCCACGGTAAAGTCACTTTACCTGAGGATTTGCACAGGGTTGTCAGACCAATCACAGCCAGTACAGTGGCAGCAGCACTCACATATACACGCGAAAGAGGGTTTGACTAATCCAAGTGTAAAACGTTAAAATGCAGCACTCACATATACACGCGAAAGAGACTGAATATGAGAAATAAACTACCAAGCTATTACCAGTATTGGGGGAAAGCAAATAAGTCATTCGACCAAGCTGGAGGTAATTTTCATTTGCTGGCATATCATTCTCTAGATGTTGCAGCTGTTGGTAAGGCATTGATTGATGAACAACGGCCATTAACCTTCGATATCGCTATTTTTTTGGATATACCACCTAAACAGGTTCAAGAGTTAGTGGTCTTATTTTTAGCCTTACACGATTTAGGTAAGTTTGCATCAGCATTTCAGAAGCTTATTCCTTCTGACCAAGTTAACTTATTTAAACCTGGTCACTGTGATCTCTATGATGGACGAAACTATCGCCATGATCGTATGGGATTATATTTTTGGCAACATATAGAATCGCTTGTATTTAATGAGTTGTTTTCAATATTTGAAGTAAATAAACGAGATCGACAGCACGCAGAAATAAAAAAATCGTTAATGGTGATCATGGATTGCATGCTTGGCCACCATGGACAACCCGTTGATACAAAAGATGTGAGCGCAATTAAGGCTTTTACAGAGCCAACCAATATGCTGGCAGTAGAAGAATTTTTCCGTGATGTGGTGGATTGCTTACAGCCTGACCTTCCCCTTGAAAAATTTAGCTCAAAGGAATGGCGAAAAAAACTGGAGCAAGTGAGTTGGCAAATCGCAGGGCTTGCTGTTTTAGCTGATTGGGTTGGCTCGGACAGTCACTTTTTTACCTATCAAACAGAACCTATTGCACTGGAAGACTATTGGTTAAAGGCGCAACAGATTGCTCAAAAAGCCTTAGCCGCAACAGATCTCAATAAAGCGCCGATCATAACACCGTTTCAATCTATTCAAGCGCACTATGGCTATGCGCCAACACCCCTGCAACGCTGGGCCGAAACTATCGAAATCAATGATCAACCCCAATTATTTATACTTGAAGATGTTACCGGTGCAGGTAAAACCGAAGCCGCATTAGCGTTAACCCATAGGCTAATGGAAGCCGGTGCCGCAGAAGGTTTTTATTTTGGATTACCGACCATGGCGACATCCAATGCCATGTTTGCTCGCGTTGCTAAACATTACCAGCAAATGCTAACAAGTGAAGGCGCACAGCCAAGCATTGTATTGGCACACGGTGCGCGGGAAATGAACGATATATTTCGTGAGGCAGTATTAGCATCAGGTAGTACAGACACCAATTATTACCAAACAGACAGTACGGCTACGGCACAATGCAACCACTGGCTAGCCGACTCCAAGAAAAAAGCCTTATTAGCACCCGTTGGTGTAGGCACTATTGACCAAGCTTTATTAGCCGTACTACCTCGTCGTCATCAATCATTGCGCTTATTAGGGTTAAATAGAAAAGTGCTCATTTTTGATGAAGTACACGCTGCCGATGAGTTTATGTTTGAATTACTGGAAAGCTTATTAGCCCTGCATTTACATCAAGGTGGTTCAGCCATCTTGCTTACCGCAACCTTGTCATTAAAGCAGCGCCAGCGTTTAGTCAATGTATGGCTAAATGCGGGGCAATTTCCGAGCTACCCATTACAACAGCAAGCGTTTCCACTAGCGACGAAAGTCGCATTACAACAACAGTCGGTGCTAGAACAACCATTGGCAAGTCGTAAAGATGTCAGTAAAGAGGTCGCGATTACCACGCTCAATACCCTTGATGCGTGCATCGACACCATATTAACCGCTGTAGCTCAAGGGCAGTGTGTCGTGTGGGTGCGCAATACAGTGGATGATGCTTTAGCCGCATTTAAAAACTTACAAGAACAATTGGAAAACCCAGAAGACTGTTTATTGTTCCACAGTCGTTTTGTCTTGGCTGATAGAAAAAGCATTGAAAATAAAGTGTTGAGCATTTTCGGTAAGCATGGTGATAACTCTGTCCGAAAAGGCAAAGTACTGATTGCAACGCAAGTGTTTCAAGAATCCTTAGATGCAGACGCCGACATCATGATCACTGACATTTGCCCTATTGATGATTTAATCCAACGCGCAGGCCGTTTGCACCGCCATACTCGTGATCATCAAGGGCGACACCAAGCTAACATTCACGATGCTCGCGCTCAAGCTACCCTCTATATCCATGCGCCTGAATTTACGGCTACGCCAGCGAGTGACTGGCTAAGTAAAGACTTTCGCAATACGCAATATGTTTACCGTTCACCGGGGCGTTTATGGTTAGGCTTACGTGAGTTATTAACGTTAGGGGCCATACGCATGCCGAGTGAGGCGCGCCAACTGATAGAGGCGGTTTACAGCGACGACGCTTATAACACCATTCCAGCAACACTCACCAACCAAGAAAATCAACTAATTGGTGAGGAGCGCAGTAAAGCCGCTAAAGCTAAATCCCAATTATTACAATGGCAGCAATTTGGCTACAGCGCAGAAAGCGCCAGTGGTTGGTATGAAGATAACAGCGATATTAGTACAAGGCACAGCGATATTGAAACGGTTGAAGTGTTGCTATTAAAACTAAATGAAGCAGGCCAACTGGCGCCTTGGATAGATGATGAAAAGTTTGCCGTGCCGTTAAGCACGGTGAAAATGTCTAAACATAAATTTGCCGATAAATTACAACCTATCCCTGCGACCTTTGCAAACGCTGTCAGTCAATTAGAGCAGCAATACCAACCAATCAAATACCGACAACTTTGGTTGCCAGCGTTAGATAAAAACTATACCTACCATTCAACAACAGGTTTTTGTCAGGTACAAAAACAGGAGGTGTTATGAACCTAGTTCAAGACCCATGGCTACCGTTTAAATTGCGAGACGGCAGTGAACAAACCTTACCCATGTCAGCCATTAGCCGTGCGGACATAGTCGACTTTGCCCTACCTCGTGCTGATTTTCAGGGGGCGGCTTATCAGTTTGCCATCGGGCTATTACAAACCGTGTTGGCGCCAGAGGATGAAATTGCTTGGATTGAAAATTTTGAGCAAGCGCCAACAGAAGTTGAGCTAAACCAAGCATTTAATAAAGTACAGCATGCCTTCAATGCAACAGGTGTTGGGCCGCTATTTATGCAAGATTTCGAGCAGTTGAGTGAACAAAAGCCCACAACAGTTGCAGGTTTACTAATAGAAGCTCCCGGTGCTAATGGTATAAAACTCAATACCGATCATTTCATTAAACGCGGTATAGGCGAGCAAATGTCGCTAGAAATGGCGATGTTAGCGCTCTTCACACTGCAAATAAATGCGCCCTCTGGTGGCGCAGGGCATCGAGTTGGTTTGCGAGGTGGTGGGCCACTCACTACTTTAGTTATGCCACAAGATGAAAACGCTAATTTATGGCAAAAACTCTGGCTTAACGTCATCAATCGCGATCATTGGCGGTATTCCCCCCCCAATTTTCACGATGGCTCGGTTTTCCCTTGGTTAGAAAAAACCAAAACAAGCGATAAAAAAGCCACTGAAATTTATGCACCCAATGTGCATCCATTGCATATGTATTGGGCAATGCCACGGCGAATGCGCTTAATGGTTGAAAGCAAAGCTACTGAATGTCAAATCTCAGGTTTGCCGACAGAGCAAGTCGTTTGCGAATACCGTACCCAAAATTATGGACACAATTATTCTGGCACTTGGGCACACCCCTTTACTCCCTATAAGTGGAATCCTAAAAAGCCCGAAGAAGAACACTTTTCTGCCAAAGGCCAACCCGGTGGAATTACATATAAAACATGGGACAACCTGACCTATACCAATGACGTTGATGGTCAGCGTTGCGCCACTGTAGTAGAGCATTTTTATACAATTGCCGATATGTTGGCCGAAAAGCAAAACGCTATTCCCCGCCTATGGGTATTTGGTTACGACATGGACAATATGAAAGCACGTTGCTGGTATTCCACAACCATGCCGCTATTTGCGATACCAGCTGAAAAACAAGAGCAGGCATTAAGGGAGATTAAGCAGTTACAAGCAATTTGTAATAATGCACTTTGGCATTGCCGTAGCCAAATAAAAGCCGCTTGGTTTGATAAACCGGGCGATGCAAAAGGGGGTACGTCCTTTATTGATACCGCCTTTTGGCAACGCAGTGAAGCTGCATTTTTTACCGCGGTTGCGGCACTCATTTCTCATCCCGAATGTCCTCCAAATGTGGCTAAAACATGGTTGCAAACACTCCGTAATGTTTGCGTAGATTTATTCGATGAATACGCCTTATCAGAACTGGGTAATGCCCGTTCTATGGCTAAACGCATTCAAGCGCGCCAAGCATTAGTCGGTTGGTTATTTGGCGGCAAAGAAATTAAAGCCTTTATGGCCAACCATCACATTGACGTTAAAAAGGACATAGCATGAGTAGTCTCTCTTTAGAATTCACTTGTTTACGCTGGTGGCAAACGATGTTCTTGCCCGCTGAACAATTAAAAGAATATGGCTTGCAAACAGCGCCCACATTATACAAAGCCCAGCTAAAACGTTGCGAAAGCCTAAGCGCCATTATGCTAACCGAAGGTTTCCGAGCTTTATGGTTGAGCTTACCGCCAGAAATCATTGAAACGGCAACTGAAAAAGACTTTGAATGTTGGGCGACGCTAGCTGGTATTTTGGTTTATGTAAAAAGTGATAGTAAACAGAAGCTTGCCCAAGCAGCTGGCAGTATAAGTGATGGCGATAAATCAGTCGTCAGCGAGTTACGATTTGCCCAGCTGCAAGATGCGAGTACCGCCGAAGAGTTATTGCGTCGCATGCGCCGAATTTTGCAGCAAGTCAACAATGAGGTTGCTGTAACAGCATTGATTAAAGACGTACAAAAATGGTTTGCTGAGCACCATAACGTTCGCCCGCAGCGAGCAGAAAAACGCATTGCCGTGCAATGGGCCATGGAGTATTACCGTGCTGCATCAGCGAAAAAATAGCTTAATTTAAAACAGATATTCAATAACCTAATCAAATAAATTTAAAACTAAGGAATTAACATGAGCCAATTTATCCAATTACATTTATTAACCTCGTATGCTCCTGCTAACTTAAACCGTGATGATTTAGGCCGGCCAAAAACTGCCAAAATGGGTGGTTTTGAGCGTTTACGAGTGAGTTCACAAAGTTTAAAACGCAACTGGCGCGTATCTGAATTATTTGAAGAAGCCATGGCGGGTAAAATTGGTACACGTACCAAGCGCTTTGGTGAAGAAATTTTTACTGCGTTAATCGCAAATGATGTCAAAGAAAAAGCCGCAAAAGAATGGGCTACCGCAATAGCCGGTGTGTTTGGTAAAAACAAAAAAGACTCATTAGATATTGAGCAACTTGCCCATATTAGCCCTGCCGAACGTGATGCCGCTTTGACTTTAGTGGCCATCTTAGTAGAGCAAAACCGTGCCCCCACTGAAGCAGAGTTAGTGTTACTAAAAAATGAGCATACCGCCGTCGATATTGCATTGTTTGGCCGCATGTTGGCATCTAGCCCCGCGTTTAATGTCGAAGCCGCTTGCCAAGTGGCACATGCTATTAGTGTGCACAGTGTTGTCGTCGAAGACGATTATTTTACTGCAGTGGATGATTTAAACGATGGTCAAACCGATGCAGGCTCAGCACATATCGGTGAATCGGGTTTTGCAGCTGCTTTGTTTTATAGCTATATCTGCATTAACAAAACCCAACTGATAGACAACCTCTCTGGTAATGAAGCATTAGCCAACGCTGCGATACGCGCATTAACCGAAGCCGCGGTGAAAGTGGCTCCAACAGGTAAACAAAATAGCTTTGCATCTCGTGCCTATGCCAGTTTTGCCCTTGCCGAAAAAGGCGAACAGCAACCACGCCAACTTTCTGTGGCTTTTTTAAAGCCAGTCAATGACGCCGACCAAGCTGGAGCAGCGATTGCAGCTTTAACCAACCAAGTCACTAATTTTGATAAAGTTTACGGTGAGTGTGCAGATGTCCGCTGCCAGTTTAATGCCATTACGGGTGAAGGTTCTTTAGTTGAATTACTTGATTTTGTCGCTGAATAAAGGGAGGCGGCATGAAAGAATATTTAGTTTTTCGACTCTACGGCCCCCTTGCGAGTTGGGGGCAAGCTGCAGTAGGTGGTGATAGGCCCACAGGCTTGCAACCCACACGCTCGGCTATTTTAGGCTTGCTTGGTGCAGCCTTGGGTATTCAGCGCGACCAACGCGAGCAGCTGGAAGCTTTGCAGCAATCGGTATTCACCGCCGTGAAGCAAACAGTGCCTAGTTCATTGCTACGTGATTACCACACGGCGCAAGTGCCTAGTGCAAGTAATAAAGTGGTGTTTCGCACACGCAAAAGTGAGTTGAGGGAACCGAATTCTAAATTGAATACGATTTTATCAAGCCGTGATTACCGCTGTGATGGTGTGTGGATAGTGGCGATATCGCTATCCAAAGACGCTAAATATACCTTAGCCATACTGCAACAAGCATTGCTAAAACCAGTGTACAGCCTAAGTTTAGGCCGAAAATCGTGCCCGCCAGCGTTACCCCTTAAGCCAACCTTGGTGCAAACAGCTGCGCTGAAACAGGCACTAGATACGGAGTTCCCTGCGATGACCCGATCGCTCAAAGAGGATAATTTATGGTTAAAGGCCAATGGTTGGGTCAGTTATTTTTGGGAAGGGGATAAGGCCGAGTTTACCAGTGATGCAGTATTAACGACGCACCCATGGGATGACCCTATTAGCCGAGAACGCTGGCAATTTAAACAACGTGAAATGCATCAAATTTCACTAAAGGAGGACGAGAATGTACCTATCTAAAGTGCAGTTACTGCCTACTGTTCAGGCGGGTGCTGAATTGGCTAAGTTAAGCCAAAATGGGGTATATGCGTCGCATCAATTGCTTTGGCAATTATTTCCTAACCAAAAGGAAAGAGAGTTTTTGTATCGCGAAGAGCAGGATGATTTTGGTCAACCGCAGTTTTTTGTGTTATCTAAAAAACAACCCACTTCCACACCGTTATTTGCCATTGAGAGTAAAGCCTTTACACCGCAATTAATGGCTAGCAGCCGTTTGGCGTTTAAATTGCGGGTTAATCCAACCATTTGTATTACGCCACAAGAAGGGAAAAGTCAGCGCCATGACGTATTAATGCATGCTAAACGACAAAACCAACATCATGCAAAAAATGCTGAACAGCTTAAAAGCATCATGGATCAAGCCGCCATCCATTGGCTTGCTGATGAAAAACGCTTAGCACAATGGGGGGTAGCGCTTGATAGCCTGCCTCATATCATGGCCTATAACCGGCACCATAGTAATAAACGCTCAGGCCTGAAAATACAATTCTCAAGTGTTGATTTTGAAGGGTTATTAACGGTGAAAGATCCTGAAGTATTTATGCAACAATACCAAAAGGGGTTTGGCCGGGCAAAAGCCATGGGCTGCGGTTTGATGTTGATCCGCCGGATTAGCTAAGGCGTTACTCATGGCTTTTCTTCCTTTAAAACCCATACCAATCAAAGACCGCCACTCGATGATATTTGTTGGTATGGGTCGCATAGATGTTCGAGATGGTGCGTTTGTTGTTATCGATGACGTTAACGGTGAGCGGATGCATATTCCAGTGGGTTCTTTGGCTTGTATAATGTTAGAGCCTGGTACTCGGATTAGTCATGCGGCGGTTAAGCTTGCCGCGACTACTGGCACGCTCTTAATTTGGGTTGGGGAGGCGGGAGTACGGCTGTATTCTGTCGGCCAACCAGGTGGCGCAAGATCAGATCGTTTACTCTATCAAGCCAAGCTTGCGCTGGATGAAGACTTACGTCTTAAAGTCGTTCGTAAAATGTTTGAATTACGATTTGGAGAGCCAGCGCCACAGCGTCGTAGTGTTGATCAGTTACGAGGCATTGAAGGGGCTCGAGTTAGACAAACGTATCAGTTATTAGCCAAACAATATGGGGTTGAATGGAAAGGGCGACGTTACGATCCTAAAGATTGGGAAAAAGGAGACACAGTTAATCAATGTATTAGTGCCGCGACTGCGTGTTTATACGGTGTCACAGAAGCGGCAATTTTAGCGGCTGGCTATGCGCCTGCAATTGGCTTTATTCACTCTGGCAAGCCGTTATCTTTTGTGTATGACATTGCAGATATTATAAAGTTTGAAACAGTGGTTCCCATCGCTTTTAAAATTGCAGCGACGAAAACTCATCAACCGGAAAAGCAAATTCGTCAAGCCTGTCGATTTTTGTTTCGTACCGATAAAGTCCTTAAACGATTAATCCCTCTGATAGAAGAAATATTGGCCGCAGGTGAAATACAGCCGCCATTGCCGCCAGATTATATTCAGCCGCCAGCGATACCAGAGCCTGAATCCATAGGTGATTTTGGTCATAGGAGCAAATAGCGATGAGCATGTTGATGGTAGTCACTGAATCTGTCCCACCGAGACTAAGAGGTCGTTTAGCGGTTTGGTTATTAGAAGTGAGAGCTGGAGTATACGTCGGGGATGTTTCTCGACGTATACGCGAGATGATTTGGTTTCAAATTAGTGAGTTGGCAGCTGACGGTAATGTGGTGATGGCATGGGCAACGAATACTGAGTCAGGTTTTGAGTTTCAGACATATGGTCATAATCGTCGGGAGCCCATAGATGTAGACGGGCTAAGATTAGTTCGTTTTAAACCGACAAACTCACCGACTTAACATCGACAAGCTCTTTAAAAATCTGGTACAATTTCAATCTCTATAAATTATCAATTAAAACAATTGATTAGTTTTAGAGTGTTCCCCGTGCCCACGGGGATGAACCGCTTGTCTTCGTGATACTGGCTTTACTGGTAAAGTGTTCCCCGTGCCCACGGGGATGAACCGCAACGGGGTCGTTTGACCACGATCAATTTTGGGTGTTCCCCGTGCCCACGGGGATGAACCGATCGAAGCGGTCGAGTAACGTCGACACAATTTGTGTTCCCCGTGCCCACGGGGATGAACCGGATCACCTGTTAAAATATCTGCAAGTGGTGAGGTGTTCCCCGTGCCCACGGGGATGAACCGTCAAATTACCGCAGGTGACAATATGATGACGCGTGTTCCCCGTGCCCACGGGGATGAACCGTTGGTTTACCGCTATCGATTTTATACGTGACGGTGTTCCCCGTGCCCACGGGGATGAACCGGTTTCGGCGCGCTAACAGGCCGGTGCTATTCGGTGTTCCCCGTGCCCACGGGGATGAACCGAATGGGTGTGAAAATAATGACCGATATCGTACGTGTTCCCCGTGCCCACGGGGATGAACCGTTAATGTTAATTGGCCTCGGTCGTCGCCTAACGTGTTCCCCGTGCCCACGGGGATGAACCGTCACTGCGTGCTCACCTAGTCGAGCCCCGTCAGTGTTCCCCGTGCCCACGGGGATGAACCGTCGCGCCAATAATTCGATTATCGTAACGAATGGTGTTCCCCGTGCCCACGGGGATGAACCGGGTTCGTCAAATCCGTTGATTGACTCGGGCGCGTGTTCCCCGTGCCCACGGGGATGAACCGAACTTCGACCGTTCGACAGTTAATTATGACTAGTGTTCCCCGTGCCCACGGGGATGAACCGGTGTCGTGACGGATGGCGAGGACGGTGCGAAAGTGTTCCCCGTGCCCACGGGGATGAACCGCTCCTCTGTTGTCTGCAATAATAGTATCCATGGTGTTCCCCGTGCCCACGGGGATGAACCGCGTTACGAAATGTTTAGCTTGATGAAATCTAGGTGTTCCCCGTGCCCACGGGGATGAACCGTGACGTATTCCTCTGGTGATACGTTCAATCTAGTGTTCCCCGTGCCCACGGGGATGAACCGAATGCCTAGCGTGTGGTCACGTACCAAACGTCGTGTTCCCCGTGCCCACGGGGATGAACCGCGTATTCCTCTTTTAGAATGTAGTCGCCTAGCGTGTTCCCCGTGCCCACGGGGATGAACCGCGACTAAATTACCTTATTTACCTGACTTTCCAGTGTTCCCCGTGCCCACGGGGATGAACCGCTGATAGTAACGCGAACAGTATCGCACAACACGTGTTCCCCGTGCCCACGGGGATGAACCGCTGGCGATTGGAAATACAAGGGTGATTCGCACGTGTTCCCCGTGCCCACGGGGATGAACCGTTTGGATTGACTCAGCTAACACACATTTACCGGTGTTCCCCGTGCCCACGGGGATGAACCGTAGATATCCCTCAAGCGCCCACACTTTATCGCGTGTTCCCCGTGCCCACGGGGATGAACCGTTTACCGAAGGTTACGAGATTTTGACGCAACCGTGTTCCCCGTGCCCACGGGGATGAACCGTCTGGGTCTTATACGGTACCCGTGGGTCAAAAGTGTTCCCCGTGCCCACGGGGATGAACCGGGTTGCGCGACTACCAGTTAAAACTTTACAACGTGTTCCCCGTGCCCACGGGGATGAACCGTTTAACGCCTGGTTATTTAACACGTTATTTATGTGTTCCCCGTGCCCACGGGGATGAACCGTCAAATTACCGCAGGTGACAATATGACGCAGAGTGTTCCCCGTGCCCACGGGGATGAACCGATGGCAGTCGCAGCCGTTGCCGCGCTTATTGAGTGTTCCCCGTGCCCACGGGGATGAACCGGGCCAACCCGTGGCGCGATTAGTCGAGGGGGCGTGTTCCCCGTGCCCACGGGGATGAACCGCTGCAAGAACTGCGGCGGGACGATGATCGGTGGTGTTCCCCGTGCCCACGGGGATGAACCGTGATACGGCTTTTTGTAGTTGCTGGTAGCCCGGTGTTCCCCGTGCCCACGGGGATGAACCGCATCAACTCCACGGTGGCCAAACTTAGCGTCCGTGTTCCCCGTGCCCACGGGGATGAACCGGGGCTGTAAAATGGCTAAATGTAATCTTTATGGTGTTCCCCGTGCCCACGGGGATGAACCGCACGTCGCGATCAAATCCTAGCAGCAGCGTTAGTGTTCCCCGTGCCCACGGGGATGAACCGCGAGTACGCCCCGTTCGGTGAATCGGCGGGCAGTGTTCCCCGTGCCCACGGGGATGAACCGGTTCTGAATGTCGAACTTTTCAGGCGTCACAAGTGTTCCCCGTGCCCACGGGGATGAACCGAATATGAACGTTACGCTAAATTAGCAGGTTAAGTGTTCCCCGTGCCCACGGGGATGAACCGCTATGTATCGCCGAAATTTCTGCACCTCAGAAGTGTTCCCCGTGCCCACGGGGATGAACCGTCCGACACTTACGTTATCCCTGTTGGTCAGAAGTGTTCCCCGTGCCCACGGGGATGAACCGATCGCGGCATTAAACCTTGTGTAGCGTCTCACGTGTTCCCCGTGCCCACGGGGATGAACCGTACATCAAATTGGTCTATATCTGGATCTGGTAGTGTTCCCCGTGCCCACGGGGATGAACCGTAAGATTTCGGATAGAGAAAGAGATTACAGAGGTGTTCCCCGTGCCCACGGGGATGAACCGCGTTTAAACGCGGCACTAGGTTAACACTTAAAGTGTTCCCCGTGCCCACGGGGATGAACCGCTTCTCCTCGAATACGCCGCCATCAAGGTCGGGTGTTCCCCGTGCCCACGGGGATGAACCGTCGGCGCGATACTCTGCGACCGCTTCATCCATGTGTTCCCCGTGCCCACGGGGATGAACCGTTGATTACCATGTTTTTAGTGGTTCGTGTTTGGTGTTCCCCGTGCCCACGGGGATGAACCGCCGCATCGGATCGTAACGAGGTCAGATTTTTAGTGTTCCCCGTGCCCACGGGGATGAACCGCGTTGAGCTACATCACGTCCTCGTCACCGATCGTGTTCCCCGTGCCCACGGGGATGAACCGATGCTGCGACACTTGTAACTGTTGCTGACGTTGTGTTCCCCGTGCCCACGGGGATGAACCGCTTAACCGATTGGTTCATGATGGTACCCTGTGGTGTTCCCCGTGCCCACGGGGATGAACCGCACATGTTGTACCTTGATGCGTCAGTGGTTCAGTGTTCCCCGTGCCCACGGGGATGAACCGTTTCCTGTAGCTAAAGCTCCTCTGTTGTCTGCGTGTTCCCCGTGCCCACGGGGATGAACCGTCATATATGGAACGCACTATCACTGGTGCGTGGTGTTCCCCGTGCCCACGGGGATGAACCGGTTCATTATGACACACCACCTAACGATTTTTCGTGTTCCCCGTGCCCACGGGGATGAACCGGATCACCTGTTAAAATATCTGCAAGTGGTGAAGTGTTCCCCGTGCCCACGGGGATGAACCGGTTAAAAATAATGACCGATATCGTACCAATCCGTGTTCCCCGTGCCCACGGGGATGAACCGACGGCCGCGTTAATAACGTTATCGCTATCGAAGTGTTCCCCGTGCCCACGGGGATGAACCGTACGTGTCGGCTATTTGGCAGGCGTTGACGGGGTGTTCCCCGTGCCCACGGGGATGAACCGTCTGGATTGACTCAGCTAACACGCATTTACCGGTGTTCCCCGTGCCCACGGGGATGAACCGCCGTTCCGTGTATTCAGTGGATTGGTGCGAGGGTGTTCCCCGTGCCCACGGGGATGAACCTATGTTTAGGTATGAATTAATATGGGATAAAACGTGTTCCCCGTGCCCACGGGGATGAACCGTGAGTCATAAACGGTGTAACGTCACCTTCAACGTGTTCCCCGTGCCCACGGGGATGAACCGCGTTACCCACGGCAAACGTTACGTCCGTCAATGTGTTCCCCGTGCCCACGGGGATGAACCGTGGGAAACATCAAACGACGAGAGGGTTCGAGAGTGTTCCCCGTGCCCACGGGGATGAACCGGCGATGGAATACCCAATTGTGATGAACGACGAGTGTTCCCCGTGCCCACGGGGATGAACCGTGTGTCGGTTGTACGGATTCGTTTCACCTTTCGTGTTCCCCGTGCCCACGGGGATGAACCGGTTATTGGGCGCACTTGTGCGTTGCCAACCGAGTGTTCCCCGTGCCCACGGGGATGAACCGTTTTTACAACTAGTAAGGTCTAAAATACCCCAGTGTTCCCCGTGCCCACGGGGATGAACCGCGTAGGATAACTATGACAAATTCAAAACGGAAGTGTTCCCCGTGCCCACGGGGATGAACCGGTTTGATTGATAGGTTTGGCGAAGAAGAAGGTGTGTTCCCCGTGCCCACGGGGATGAACCGAATGAATGATTATTTTAAATAAGTGACTAATCGTGTTCCCCGTGCCCACGGGGATGAACCGATAATCTGACGAAAAGCGACAAAATATAAAAAGTGTTCCCCGTGCCCACGGGGATGAACCGCGTGTTGGTGTCGTTTTTCTCAATCGTCACCAGTGTTCCCCGTGCCCACGGGGATGAACCGATTGTTACGATTGATCGGCTATCTACCGTGACGTGTTCCCCGTGCCCACGGGGATGAACCGTTCACGCATCACTTGGGACTTTTGAACGATACGTGTTCCCCGTGCCCACGGGGATGAACCGTAAGATAAACTCGTGGTTTAACGATGACCGGTGTGTTCCCCGTGCCCACGGGGATGAACCGTACAGTGCCAACGGGGAATGGTAGATCCTCGAGTGTTCCCCGTGCCCACGGGGATGAACCGCGGACTGGCACGTGATAAATGGGATTACCACAGTGTTCCCCGTGCCCACGGGGATGAACCGGGTTATAAAATACAATGGGCACCGCTGTTACAGTGTTCCCCGTGCCCACGGGGATGAACCGATGCTGGAACAGCACCCGCCGCACCGGTTAACGTGTTCCCCGTGCCCACGGGGATGAACCGTACGAACTGAACCGTGCGCGCACAGCAACCGAGTGTTCCCCGTGCCCACGGGGATGAACCGCAACGTGGTACTATTGGCTCAAACCCTAACAAGTGTTCCCCGTGCCCACGGGGATGAACCGGTAGATATTTACAGTACGTCCCGGATTCTTACGTGTTCCCCGTGCCCACGGGGATGAACCGAACGCCACGGTAGGGATGGACGGTTCAGTATGGTGTTCCCCGTGCCCACGGGGATGAACCGACGACCGACGCTGCAATCGCTGAACGTGTCGAGTGTTCCCCGTGCCCACGGGGATGAACCGTCGAGTTATCGTGTCGGGACCGATACGCTCGCGTGTTCCCCGTGCCCACGGGGATGAACCGAACGAGTAAAACCACCAGAACGCATTGCGCGCGTGTTCCCCGTGCCCACGGGGATGAACCGTGGATTTGACGAACCTTTCTTTTTAATCGTGCGTGTTCCCCGTGCCCACGGGGATGAACCGCGATCAAGGATGTGGAGTCGGGCAAGTCTCAAGTGTTCCCCGTGCCCACGGGGATGAACCGCGACCGTTCGATTAATAAATTGTTTCGATGTTGTGTTCCCCGTGCCCACGGGGATGAACCACTGGTTTACCGTCTTGGTTATTCACAACTGACGTGTTCCCCGTGCCCACGGGGATGAACCGCCGACGAGACCGAGGAAGAGCTCGAAAAGGAAGTGTTCCCCGTGCCCACGGGGATGAACCGGTGGCCGACATTGGGCGGCTGGTGACCAGAGCGTGTTCCCCGTGCCCACGGGGATGAACCGTTCATCGGCTCCAGCGCCGACGACCTGCCAAAGTGTTCCCCGTGCCCACGGGGATGAACCGCAGAAATGGCGCGGTGAAGCCGGTGAAATCGCGTGTTCCCCGTGCCCACGGGGATGAACCGACTGCCGTGTCTCAGTTGGACAATGAGCTTGAGTGTTCCCCGTGCCCACGGGGATGAACCGGAATTTAAAATGAGATACACATTAGACGAAAAGTGTTCCCCGTGCCCACGGGGATGAACCGGCGTTCAAGGTGCATTCAAGTCTCAGTTCGTCGTGTTCCCCGTGCCCACGGGGATGAACCGTTTGATCATATTATGGAGTTACCACAAATGGGGTGTTCCCCGTGCCCACGGGGATGAACCGCAGGGTTATGTCACGCATCGTTCCGCCAAAATGTGTTCCCCGTGCCCACGGGGATGAACCGGTGTAATTAAACAGCCTGGTGGTGTCATCAAGGTGTTCCCCGTGCCCACGGGGATGAACCGAATGAAGCGCGTGAATAGTTACCAGTCCAGCGGTGTTCCCCGTGCCCACGGGGATGAACCGCGCGCTGGCTGAGTTGCAATCCATGCTACACCGTGTTCCCCGTGCCCACGGGGATGAACCGTTAGTTGAAAAAGGCTTGGAGAATGGCGAGCGGTGTTCCCCGTGCCCACGGGGATGAACCGCAATGGGATTAGCTTTGTTGTATCAGACGCCAGTGTTCCCCGTGCCCACGGGGATGAACCGTTTGTCATATTGCTCTGGTGTAACTAGGTCTGGTGTTCCCCGTGCCCACGGGGATGAACCGTTTTGAGCTATCGGCCAGCAAGGTAGCTTCAGGTGTTCCCCGTGCCCACGGGGATGAACCGTCACATCAGGATTCTTGCTGGCGCTGCACTCAGTGTTCCCCGTGCCCACGGGGATGAACCGCCCTTTAGTTACAGATGTCTCGCGGCTACTGAGTGTTCCCCGTGCCCACGGGGATGAACCGCGTAACCCCCTTGGGTACGTTAGGCAGCACAAGTGTTCCCCGTGCCCACGGGGATGAACCGAAACTGACAAACACCGCGACAAAGAGGTTGACGTGTTCCCCGTGCCCACGGGGATGAACCGTCTAAAAATCCATGTAACAAAAGGAATAGAAAGTGTTCCCCGCGCCCACGGGGATGAACCGATCGCTTCAAAATTATCAGGCGTAACTGTCGAGTGTTCCCCGTGCCCACGGGGATGAACCGCGGTTTTTTTTATGCGGCATTCAGCGGTATTCGTGTTCCCCGTGCCCACGGGGATGAACCGTCGTCTAATTTATTGAAACGGTTTTTGAACCAGTGTTCCCCGTGCCCACGGGGATGAACCGCTAGTTGGATTAGATAAACAGATTGTTGAGACGTGTTCCCCGTGCCCACGGGGATGAACCGCAGGACGTCACGCTGGATAAGAAACAAGAGATGTGTTCCCCGTGCCCACGGGGATGAACCGTTATTAATTTTCATTGCTCTGGCGATCTTTTGGTGTTCCCCGTGCCCACGGGGATGAACCGAAAAAAACCAACCCACGGTATTACAATATCTAGTGTTCCCCGTGCCCACGGGGATGAACCGCGCTGCCAATAAGGCGGAGTCAATCTCGCCAAGTGTTCCCCGTGCCCACGGGGATGAACCGCGCTGCCAATAAGGCGGAGTCAATCTCGCCAAGTGTTCCCCGTGCCCACGGGGATGAACCGAGTGGAGTAATTCGAAATGATAAATCTAAACGGTGTTCCCCGTGCCCACGGGGATGAACCGATTTTGTTCATCGTTGGCAGTGATGATGAGATGTGTTCCCCGTGCCCACGGGGATGAACCGATTATTTTCGCAAAGGTTCGGCAGGGGAAAAAGTGTTCCCCGTGCCCACGGGGATGAACCGCCGGTATCCCAGCCGACAGCCACCCCAGCTCCGTGTTCCCCGTGCCCACGGGGATGAACCGCTTGTAGCGCGAAACGTGTCTTTGTGTTCTCAGTGTTCCCCGTGCCCACGGGGATGAACCGAGCTTGCGTAATACCGATTGCGAATATCCAATGTGTTCCCCGTGCCCACGGGGATGAACCGCACGTTGAGGCCCTGCTCAAAACGAATACCCGGTGTTCCCCGTGCCCACGGGGATGAACCGTATCAGTTTAAGCGGAGGTCGGCAAATGCCAAGTGTTCCCCGTGCCCACGGGGATGAACCGTTGACCGCAGCAAACTCAACCGATGCCAACGTGTGTTCCCCGTGCCCACGGGGATGAACCGAATACAAAACGGTTATGCAGAACAAGAAAAAAGTGTTCCCCGTGCCCACGGGGATGAACCGGGAAACCACGGCATCAGATGCATGCGCCTCAAGTGTTCCCCGTGCCCACGGGGATGAACCGGGAAACCACGGCATCAGATGCATGCGCCTCAAGTGTTCCCCGTGCCCACGGGGATGAACCGGTTAGGCAGGGGAAAAAAGGCGATATCGCTATGTGTTCCCCGTGCCCACGGGGATGAACCGATTGGCGCTTGTTCTCAAATCATGTTTACAGGGTGTTCCCCGTGCCCACGGGGATGAACCGTACTGGGTCATGAGATATGGTGACGCGCTGCTGTGTTCCCCGTGCCCACGGGGATGAACCGTCACAGGCGTATTTGACGCCATTTCGCAAAAGGTGTTCCCCGTGCCCACGGGGATGAACCGCACGTTGAGGCCCTGCTCAAAACGAATACCCGGTGTTCCCCGTGCCCACGGGGATGAACCGTATCAGTTTAAGCGGAGGTCGGCAAATGCCAAGTGTTCCCCGTGCCCACGGGGATGAACCGGCGAGGTGATGACGATATTGGGTGAGTGGTTGGTGTTCCCCGTGCCCACGGGGATGAACCACTTGTCAAACGCCTGAGTGGATATCCCCAGGCGTGTTCCCCGTGCCCACGGGGATGAACCGCAGTTGTGGGTGCGGGGGGGTAAGGCTGCAAAGTGTTCCCCGTGCCCACGGGGATGAACCGTTCACGCAAACGCTTGGGTTAAACATTGTTGAGTGTTCCCCGTGCCCACGGGGATGAACCGCTGGGCTGGCAGGAGCTGGGCCGTCGCCGGGAAGTGTTCCCCGTGCCCACGGGGATGAACCGATGTTGGCATGATTGAGTCAAACAGGCCCAATGTGTTCCCCGTGCCCACGGGGATGAACCGCGCAACGTCATTTTATGGCAACCCACAGACGGGTGTTCCCCGTGCCCACGGGGATGAACCGGGTGAAGCGCACATGTATACCGACGGGGGGGAGTGTTCCCCGTGCCCACGGGGATGAACCGTCACAGGCGTATTTGACGCCATTTCGCAAAAGGTGTTCCCCGTGCCCACGGGGATGAACCGCGGGCACAGAGTCCAACATCAACGACATTGACGTGTTCCCCGTGCCCACGGGGATGAACCGTCAGCAATACCCGGGATGGGTAATGCAGCATAGTGTTCCCCGTGCCCACGGGGATGAACCGCAATAGGGCATTGTCGGGGGTGGGTGTTGTTAGTGTTCCCCGTGCCCACGGGGATGAACCGGTTCATGTACTCCGCTGATCCCTCGGCCTCCAGTGTTCCCCGTGCCCACGGGGATGAACCGCCGCGATACATCTTGGACTCAAAGCCCTGTGTGTGTTCCCCGTGCCCACGGGGATGAACCGGCTCAACTTTGTTTGTGTGGCGCTGATTTTATGTGTTCCCCGTGCCCACGGGGATGAACCGGACATCTCATCCGATGCCAACGTGTCGGACAGGTGTTCCCCGTGCCCACGGGGATGAACCGTTATTCTGCATTAGATTCACCTAGTAGTAGATGTGTTCCCCGTGCCCACGGGGATGAACCGCGCAGGCTCTAGCGGAGATAATGAATCAGGGGGTGTTCCCCGTGCCCACGGGGATGAACCTCTGGCGTTCGCTCCCACATACGCATTCGGCAAGTGTTCCCCGTGCCCACGGGGATGAACCGATAAGGTTAGCGGAGTATTTGACGCCATTTCGGTGTTCCCCGCAGGGCGGGATCGCACTTTGTTAACAAATATGATCTAATTGTGCCAAACCCTCAGCAGCACAGTCATTTTGAACCTTATTGAACACTTATCTGTTGTAGAAGATACTCGCTCGGACATCAACCAAAA
>NZ_JAHUTT010000023.1 GCF_019209865.1 Shewanella sp. NIFS-20-20
ATGCGAGACAGTTCAAGCTTGATGGGAAACGGGATAGGGCCTATCCACGTGCGTTAAAAATGAGTAAAAACAAGTATCCCATTAAGTCTAAGAAAAATGCCGTTCACACTAAGTGAACGGCATTACGTTAACGCCGGTTTATCGATTACAGCCGTGCTTTAATGGCCGCGGTGATCGGGCTTTCGCCGTGACCATTAGCATCGGCCCAACTTATCACGTCGAGGCCATCGGATTCAGTCTGCACTAAGGTACTGGAAGATAATCGTTTCGCAATAAATTCACCAGTATCGTTTGCGCCAGATATCATCGCAAAACGCAGTAAACTCTCGCCATCACAGACAATACTCTCATAGATATTTCGCAATTTTATCCGGCTTTCTTTGAGCTTTTCTCGTAAACGACTACTGTCATCCATTTGCACATATTGGCAAATGTTACTAGCTAGCATGGTGTCAGCTTTCACTGGGAGGGCAAGGCTAGCCACCAGCAAGGTCGCCGTTAAGGTTACAGGTAAAACACGCATAGGATACTCCATTAATATTATGTCGCGGAGTATCTCAGTACTCCGTCCGCCAATGTCAGAAAAAATCAACGGCTACATTGGCAAACGGTAATTTAACATTTCCTTATCAGATTGATAAACTTATATTTTAAGCCATTTTCATTCTGATGTTGCTGCTCAGACTCCAGCAACCACTGCGACGCCTGCCAGTCAGGAAAGTGGGTATCGCCCTCGACATCAAGGTCAATCAAGGTTAAATAGAGCTTATCGGCTTGAGGTAAAAGCTGGCGATAAAGCTCACCACCGCCAATCACCACCAGTTCCTCACAATCGGCGACCAGAGCTTTGGCCGCTTCAACCGTACTGACGCGACTCACCCCAGGGGCTTGCCAACTCTCATTGCGGGTCATGACGATATTTAATCGACCAGGAAGCGCCCTGCCGATCGATTCATAGGTTTTTCTCCCCATTAAGATGGGCTTGCCTAGGGTCATGGCCTTAAAGTGCTGTAAATCCTCCGTTAAGTGCCATGGCATGGTATTGTCTTTGCCGATGACTCGATTATTGGCCATTGCCGCTATCATGGCTATCTGCACACTAAGCTCCTTAGATGATCGGTCGAGTTCGATAGTAGAGTAAACTGGGCAAGGCTAAGCCAACCGACAGTGCTCCAAGAATAAATACGGTTTTAAGCCCATTGGCAACCGAGGTGGCGATTAACTCAGGATTGACGTCGGCAGTCGCCGACAGTTGCACCAAAGCAATCACGGTATTAAACGCATAGGTGCCAGGGATCATAGGAATAATCGCCGCAACCGCATACATTAAGGGCGGCGCCAAATGTCGCTTTGCAAAGCCGATGGTCATAAAGCCAATTAACGCCGCAGCTAGAAAACTGGCCCATTCTATCGGCACGCCCCAATCGATCATTAAGGTGCGACTAGCATGGCCAATGGCACCGGCAATGGCGCAATAGCCCAAATAGCGTTTGGGCACATTGAAGACCATAGCAAATCCCACGGCAGGCACCGCCGAAAAGATGGCATCTTGCAGTAGTTGAGTCCAAATAGTCACAATAATAAGCCGCCCATTTGCATCGCCATCGTAATACCGATCACTGAAGATACTGTCAATAATGTGGCTTGCGCCCAGCGGGATATACCCACATTAATATGACCTTTTACCATATCAGAAATAGCATTAATCATTGGGAAACCAGGGACTAACATCAGCACACTTGCAGCCATGACCAAGGTGGGAGTTTGACTCAGAGGAAACACATAGGCTAGTTGCGCCACTAAGCTTATGACAAATGCCGTCACCGCAAAATTAACCAGAACATTAAAGTGGCGTTTGGCGAACCATAGACGCACGGCCATACCGATAGATGAGGCTAAAAACGTCATGACAAACGCCATGTTATCGCCCCCAAACAATTGGCAAAAACAAGCGCATGACAAGCCAATCATGGGGATAAGTGCCCAGGCGGGGTAGGTGCTGGGACGAATCGCGGCCACTCGACGCTTTACGTCATTGGCACCATAAATCCCTTTCTCTGTCAGGAGGCAAATACGCAGTAATTCACATACCACGGTCATATTGAGCCCATGCTCGCGTAAACGACGGGTAGTGGTGACGCAGCGCCCATGCACAAGACTGGTTAACACGAGGGAATTAGAGGAGATAGAAAGCTCGACACTTTCAAGCCCTAAGGCGTGCCCAAGGCGCTGACTAATATCTTCAACTAGTTCAGAATCAGCGCCATAGGCTAAAAGCAGTTGTGCAACGCGCACAACCTGCCGGGTAATATCGTTTTGAGTATCTGCGTACACTTTTCATCGACCTGGCAGGTTAGGACTAACGTTGGTAGATGACCTCTACATCGTAGTCATCTTCATCCCAATCTTCATCATCGAGATCATCTTCATCGATAATATCGAGATCTGATTGGTGATAGTTGTCCCACTTAAATTCAACTTCAGCATCGGGATCTTTGCGACGATCCTCGACTGGCAGCGTATTGATGTAATCCATCAACTTTAAGCTTAACTCTTCCGTACCGGTGCGCGTAAAGGCAGAGATAGTGAATACTTCACCTTGCCAATCAAGATCACGAACGATTTGATTAACCTTCTCTTGCAACTCTTCTTCGAGCATCAAGTCAGACTTATTCACCACTAACCAACGAGGTTTCTCAGCGAGTTTAGGCGAATATTTTTCAAGTTCCGCCACGATTGCGCGCGCAGATTCAACCGGACAGCTACCATCAATCGGCTCAATGTCCAAGACATGCAGCAGGATACGACAACGCTCTAAATGCTTGAGGAAGCGGATCCCTAAACCAGCACCGTCAGCCGCACCTTCAATCAGGCCAGGAATATCGGCAATCACAAAACTTTGGCCAGGGCGAGGATTAACCACTCCCAAGTTGGGAACCAAGGTCGTGAATGGATAATCAGCTACTTTTGGCTTAGCACGAGATACCGCACGGATTAAGGTCGACTTACCCGCATTAGGCATGCCCAGCAAACCCACATCAGCCAATAACAATAATTCTAATCTTAGGCTACGCACTTCACCTGGAGTACCTAAGGTCTTCTGTCTAGGAGCACGGTTAGTACTGCTCTTAAAGCGAGTGTTACCTAACCCGTGGAAACCGCCCTTGGCAACCAATAATTTTTGGCCATGGGTGGTTAAATCACCTAAGGCTTCTGCTGTTTCTTCATCAACAGCACGAGTACCGACAGGAACTTTTAAGAATAAATCTGCACCACCACGGCCGGTACAATCACAGCTGCTGCCATTTTTGCCACGCTCAGCCATATGGAATCGTTCAAAGCGATAGTCAATCAAGGTGTTGAGGTTTTCGTCGGCTTCTAAATAGACATTGCCGCCATCACCACCGTCGCCACCGTTAGGACCACCATCTGGAACATATTTTTCACGTCTAAAGCTAACACAACCGCTACCGCCGTCGCCCGCTTCAACTCTGATTACTGCCTCATCGACAAACTTCATATCTATTCCAATACCGTTAACTAGCTATGCATAAGGCGGTAATCCTGGCAGCGACATGAAAAGCCCATGCTGCAAAAACCACGCCTTTAAGTGACGGCCGCGCCGCCCACAATCACGAAATTATACTGCTATCTTGTCAGGAGCGCCAAAGCTATCGCTTTTTTTGACTCCAGCAAAACAAAAGCCCCACCAATGGCGGGGCTTCAATCGTTCAAGCAAATTCGACTATTAGTCTTCGATGCTAACAAACTTACGGTTGTTAGGACCTTTAACTTCGAACTTAACTTTACCGTCAGTCAGAGCAAACAAGGTATGGTCACGACCTAAACCTACGTTTACACCGGCGTGGAACTTAGTACCACGTTGACGAACGATGATGTTACCAGCCAAAACTGATTCGCCACCGAAGCGCTTTACACCAAGACGTTTGCTTTCTGAATCGCGGCCGTTACGAGTAGAACCGCCAGCTTTTTTATGTGCCATGAGTTAGACTCCTAATTAAGCGCTGATAGCAGTGATTTTAACTTCAGTGAACCACTGACGGTGGCCCATTTTCTTTTCGTGGTGCTTACGACGGTTAAATTTCTGAATGATAACCTTCTCGCCGCGACCGTGGTTGATAACGGTAGCAACAACTTTGCCACCAGCAACCAGTGGAGCGCCCACTTTCACGTTTTCGCCATCAGCAATCAGCAAAACTTGATCGAATTCGATAGTTTCGCCAGTAGCGACTTCAATTTTCTCTAAACGAACTGTATGACCTTCAGCAACACGGTGTTGCTTACCGCCACTTTGAAAAACAGCGTACATAGCTATTTTACTCCAAATCCTGACACGCTGGTCCCACTTTTAGGGACGGCAGGGTGCTCAAAAAACTTTATTGACAATGGGCGCGGAGTTTACGCGAAGAAGTGCCATCAGGCAAGTGTAAATTATGAAAGATTAAAAAAAGATCGCTTTAACTCTCACAATCCTGCTTCTACTACTGTCTAGTGCCCGCGTTTTTAGTTATATTTGCGCTATATAATAAAGCCTTTATAGGGCTGACCTTAATTTACACCGCCCTGGAACCTGAGTCTATATGGATTTACATGCCATCCGCGAGCTTGCTGAAAACGACATGCAAGCCGTTAACCAACTGATTTATAAACAGCTTGAGTCAGATGTTGCCCTAATTAATCAATTAGGGTTCTATATTATCAACGGTGGGGGCAAGCGATTAAGACCTTTACTCTCGGTATTGGCGGCTCGCGCCGTTAACTACCACGGTGAAGCTCACCTCAAACTGGCCGCCATCATTGAGTTTATTCACACCGCCTCATTACTCCATGATGATGTGGTGGATGAATCCACCATGCGCCGCGGTCGTAAAACCGCCAATGCCATGTTTGGCAACAGTGCCAGTGTGCTCGTTGGTGACTTTCTTTATACCCGTTCATTTCAGATGATGACCGAGTTAGATAATATGAAGGTGCTGACTGTGCTTGCCGATGCCACTAACGTATTGGCAGAAGGTGAAGTCTTACAGTTAATGAATTGCAACGACCCTAATACCACAGAACAAAGCTATATGCGGGTCATATACTGTAAGACCGCTAAGCTGTTCGAGGCGGCCACCCGCTTAGTCGCAGTATTAGCCGGCAGCGACCCGTCATGGGAAACCGCCTTAGGCGAATACGGTAAGTACCTAGGCACAGCGTTCCAGCTAACCGATGATTTACTCGATTACACCGCCGATGCCGAAGAATTAGGAAAAAATATTGGCGATGACTTAGCCGAAGGTAAACCTACCTTGCCACTGATTTATGCTATCAAGCACGGCAACCCTCAAGAGCAACAAATGATCAGGGATGCGATTGAACAAGGCGATGGCAGTCAAAATATCGATGCGATTATTGCGGCGCTTAACCACTGCGGAGCATTAGAGTACACCCACCAGCGCGCCGTTGAAGAGTCGCAAAAAGCCATTGATGCACTCAAAATACTACCTGATAGCGACTACAAAACTGCATTAGTATCGCTCGCCAAGCTGGCCGTTGCGCGTAATCACTAATCAAGACACATTGACAATCGCTGCTAAATTATAGGGCCACACGCTTATAACGTGTGGCCCTTTTGTTTGTTCATCGCCGCCACACTTAAGCGCTATACACGTAATGCAAAAGTTGTATTAATGTTGTTGAAATCATCACAAATTCATGGACAATGAGCAGACTATGTCGGGGCCATGAAGCACATAATGCCAACACTTACTCCCAATAACACCCGCGGTTTTACCCTGATAGAATTGGTCGTGGTGATCATTATTTTAGGGATCTTAGCCGTCATCGTTTCCCCTAAATTTATCAGTCTTGAACAAGACGCTCAGATTTCGAGTGTTAAAGGGGTAGGCGGCGCCTTCAAATCCGCGGTGGATATGGCTCATAGCGCATGGATAGCAAAAGGGGCTGTTGGCCCATTGGAAGATGTGCCGATTTATTCCGATAACCCTGACCGCTCAGGGACCATAGATATCAATGCCAATGGTTGGCCAGCACAGCATTATCTCGGCCCCGTTGAAACTAACCCAGTTCTAAACAATGTTGCAGACTGCCTTTCCGTATGGAAAATTCTATTTGCTGGCGCCTCACCCACGATGTCGCCTTCAGGTGACAGCAGCGAAACCGACTACAAAGCCAGTTATACCGCCCCCGGTCAATGTCGTTATAGCTTAGCTCGCGATAATAATTATTATATTGATTATAACTCCAATGACGGCAGCGTCGTGACCACCACGCCTGAATGATTGAGCCAAACTGACATCAACATCCTTATCTGCCACGGCCAGCGAGGTAACGGGGCCTCATTATACTTGCCAGTCAATGACGCTTTGCCCGCCCGCTTGCAATAATTGGTTAATGGTGGAAAAGTGCCGACAGCCAAAGAAGCCGCGATAGGCTGATAACGGTGATGGGTGCGGCCCAGTTAACACTTGATGATGAGCGGCGGTGATCACCTTACCTTTTTTAATGGCATGACTACCCCACAAGACAAATATAATGGCGTGTGGTTGCTGGTTGAGCAGCGTCATCACCTCGCCCGTGAATGTTTCCCAGCCGGCGTTAGCGTGAGAATGTGCTTTACCCTGCTCTACCGTTAAGACGGTATTAAGCATTAGCACCCCTTGCCGAGCCCACCCTTCTAAGAAGCCATGGCCGGGTATGGTAAAGTCGGCAATATCTGTGGCCAATTCCTTGTACATATTGACTAATGACGGCGGCGTTTTTACGCCAAGCTTGACCGAGAAGCATAACCCATGTGCTTGTCCTGGGCCATGGTATGGATCTTGACCTAAAATCACCACTCGTACTTGATCTAACGGTGTTAATTCAAACGCGCGGTAGACATCATTTGCTGGCGGAAAAATAGTTTTAGTTTGGCGCTCAACAGCCACAAACTGCTCGAGGGTTTTAAAATAGGCTTGCTGCTGCTCGGCGGCAATAAAGGTTGACCAATGGGTATAATTTGACATGCTAGCTCCGCGGCTTACTCTGATGGCGCAAGGGTAAGAGTTAAGTCGCTGTAGAGCAAGCCTAGGCGTTACTCTTGATGATAAACAGTTTCGCGTTCAAAAGAACATAGCCGCGGGCGCAGATGCAGACGAGTTAGGTGGACGAAACAAATCAAGATGGCAATACATAGCTTGTGGGCGATAATTCCAAACGGATTCAATTAAATCAGCAGTTAAACACTCATTAGGAGTACCACTAATAACCATGTTGCCTTGGTTTAACACCATAATTTGGTCAGCATATCGCGCGGCTTGATTAATATCGTGTAGCACACTTATCACGCAAAACTGCCTCTCTTTAGCTAAGGTCTGCAATAAGCCTAACACCCTGTGTTGCTGCGCTAAATCGAGCGCCGAGGTGGGCTCATCAAGCAATAACACCGCAGGCCTCGGTGCTTGCGTTAATTGCACTAGTACTCTGGCAATATGCACCCGCTGTTTTTCACCACCGGATAATGCGGGATAGCTCTGCTGCGCCAAATGCGTTAATTGCAATTGCTCGAGCATGGCAGTAACGCACTCCTCCCCCGCCTTCATATCTAGGCTCAAGGGATAAAGCCCCATGGCAATTACTTGCTGCACAGTAAAAGGAAAACTCAGACTCGCGTATTGCGGCAATACCGCCATTTGCCGCGCAAGCTCAAGGCGCGACCAATTTGTAAGCTCTCGATCATAAAGACTTATCTTGCCAGTATGCACTCTTGTATCTTGGCTAATACATTTTAATAAACTCGATTTGCCCGCACCATTAGGCCCAAGCAACGCAGTAAAAGATCCATAACTAAAGCGTGCATTGATATCGCGCAAAATAACCTTACGGCCTTGCTGCACACTTAACTCTGTAATAGTTAAACACTGATGTTGAGCCACCACATACTCCTTAGCCGAGTGCGATGCGCATCGGGTAAAATTCAATTACGCTAAAATCATTCGTTCTACAGCATTCTTGCTAAATCATTCTTTCTCAATAAATGTTTCTACACCAATCGATGGCGCTGCTTGAGTAGCAAGTAGATAAAGAATGGCGCGCCGATTAAGGCAGTAATGAGTCCTACGGGCACTTCCGCGGGGGCCATCAATACTCGCGAGCCAATATCCGCTAAGGCTAACAATATCGCGCCGAGCACAGCGCTCATGGGCAGTAACTGACGATGATCTGGCCCTAATAGCATTCTGACTATGTGCGGCACCACTAAGCCGATAAAGCCAATAATACCGGTCGCAGCAACGCTGACACCGACACCTAAGGCGCACAATAAAATCATGCGGTACTTTAAGCGCTCCACATCGATGCCTAAATGGCGCGCCTCAGCCTCGCCTAACAACAAGGCATTAAGCGCGTTCGCATGGCGTTGAAATTGCCAAGATAAAATGACTAAGACAGCAAAAGTGAGCCACACATAATCAAAACTCGCGCCAGCAATGGAGCCCATTTGCCAGAGACTTAAATCCCGTAAGGCGCTATCGCTAGCAAGATAAGTCAGCACCCCAATGCCAGCACCAAATAAGGCAGATACCGCAACGCCTGCCAGCAATAACATCACCACAGAAGTACCATCGCGACTTGCCGCCAATTGATACACCAATAAGGTCGTGCCTAATCCCCCCGCAAATGCTGCCATGCCCAGTAAAATTGTGGGCGCCACAGGCAAGAGTACTATGCAAATAGCCGCCCCTAACGCAGCGCCTGTAGATACCCCAATAATGCCAGGATCGGCTAATGGGTTACGAAATAAGCCCTGCATCACAGCGCCCGCTTGCGCCAACATGGCGCCAACTGTCATTGCCAGCAAGGTTCTTGGCAAACGTATGCTATCAATCACCACTTGCTCATGGGGCGCTATGGCAAACGCATCCATAGCGGTCAAACTATGGAGCAGCGCTTTTAATGCTGAACCAAAACCTATGGCTAGTGGGCCAACACTGATAGAAATAATGCTGGTAATCACTAACAGCACTAGTGCGCTATTTCGATAAAAAGAATAATTAGCCACTACGGAAAATCCTTAATCTGGCTTGAATGCTTAAGTGCCTAAATACAAGCTCTGGCAAAGCAGTTAATTTAGGTCGATTAATTGTTCCGCTAACTCATTGGCCGCTTGTAAGCTGCTGATCCCCAAACCGCCAATTAAGGCATGACTATTGATGGGATACACAGAGCCTTGCAACACTGCCTTGGCATGCTGCAACAATGGCATTTGTTGCAGCAATAATTGCTTAGCATCCATTGGCGTTTCATCGCGCACGCTTACAATAATCACATCAGCATCAAGCGCTAAAATCCCTTCTTGTGACACACTTTTATAGCCCTCAAAATCCACTGCATTCTTGCCACCGGCTAAATTAATAATCACATCACCGGCCGACCCTTTACCGCCGACTCGCGCGGGTCGCTCTGGCATCATTAGCATAAATAGAACCTTAGGCGCCGCGGGGGCTACTTGCTGCTGTTTTTGCTGCAATTGGGCAAAGTCGATATCAAGTTTGGTTTTAAGTTGTTGAGCCTGAGTTTCACTGCTGAGAAATCGCCCAAGCGCATCAATATTACTCAGCAAACTTAAATAGTTAGTGGGGATAGGCAATTGCACGACATTTACCCCAGCGGCGCGCACTCTATCTATGGTGGTTTTAGGCCCCATTTCTGCGGTTCCAATCAATACGCTAGGTTGCAACGCAAAAATACCTTCGGCCGACAAGGCCCTGTGATAGCCCAAAGTGGTTAACGACAAATCAGCAGGTGCTTCGCTACTGGCATCAATGGCCACTAACTGTGAACCTGCATCGAGCGCTAAAATTAATTCAGTCACGCCCGCGCCCGCCGCCACAACCTTGGCATTAGCACTAACTTCAGTGCTGGCAGCAATAGCTGCAACACACATCCACGATGACAAGCACAATACACTCACCAACAACCTCAACATAGTTATCTCCTTGTTAGCCAAAACGAGCGCACTCGGCGCTTATGGCTCCATTAAAATTTGGGTTTGACTAATTTTTTGTGCCTGTAACATGGCAAGCAATTGCAGCAACAACTGCACTTCAGCCTGCTTGTCGGCGGCAACTATCACTTCAAGTTCTGGCTCCAAAGTTAAGCGCCGCACAACTTCAGCACTAAAATCACTAAAGGCTTCATACCTGTGGCCATCAATCGCCCAGTACGGCGCCTTTGCCATCACATTCACACTGATATTGGGCTTAGGCGCTAATATTTGCGCCTGCTCGCCACCGTTCGTGGGGACATCAACTGGCAAAGCTAATAATTGGGTGTTGGCGGTCAGCATCAGAAACACTAACAAGATGAAAATGATGTCGATAAGCGCGGTTAAATCTATGCTGAGTTCTTGATTATCAGCGTCTTTATCAAGCTCTATCACTGCGCGCCTCCGTGATATACAGCAAGATCTGGTGTTAACCCCGCCTTGCTATGCACGCCATCAAGCCATAAATTAAGCTCAGTTAAGCCATGCCCGGTGCGCCGACATGTATCGACCACCCAAATATTCATGATTTGTGAAAACGTTAGAGCAGGCAGCGCAATCACTAAGCCTGCGGCCGTAGTATTCATGGCAAGGCCAAGACCTGCGCTTAACATGGCGGGAGTAATGGGGCCAGCGCTCTGGCCTAAACCCGCAAACATGTCAATGAGGCCAAGCACAGTCCCTAACAGGCCAAGTAAAGGACTGATGACACCAATGGCTTGTAGCACCTTGATACCAAACAATAATTGCCGCTGCTCTTTGGCTAGCCATAAGGTCATTAAGGCTTCGCGATCACGGCGGTGATGGGGTTTGCTATGCAGCAAGATTAGGCTGCCTCGAGCCAACATGTCTTGGCGCCTACTGGCGCAAGACTCAAGCTTATCAATGGCTAAACTTGAAACCTTAACCGCAATGATTTGCTGCAATTGCTGACGAAAAAATTGAGGTCGATGGCGTAAATTAACCAGCATAAATGCCAAGCGCTCAATAATAATGACCAAGGTCACTAAAGCGCAGCAGACTAGCGGCCAAGTAAGCACGCCTAGATTGAGATCAGCAACTAACATTGAATTTCCTTACTAATTTAGAGCGAAACGAACCGGCACTTCGACGCGAAACAAACCCGCGCTTAAGTGATTAGGTGCCAAAAAATGCCATTTTTTTACCGCGGCCAGTGCCGCCTCATCTAATACTCGATGACCACTGCTAGTCAGTACAGACAGCGATTGCGCTTGACCATAGTGGTTAAAGAACACTTCAAGCTGCACTGTGCCTTCAAGGCCACGCTTTCTTGCTAATTTGGGATACGTCGGCAGCGTTGGTTCACTGGCATAATCTGCCTGACTGAGTGACACCGGCGCCGCCTTTGATTGAGGCTGAGATAAATACTGAGGTTGCGCATTGGCGCGACGGTCTAACATTGAATTTGGCATGCGACTTGAGGCAGTTAACGGTTCAACCCAATTAACTTTTGCGGCCTCATTAAGCGCAAATGCACTCTCATTAAGCACTGTCGTATCCTCGTTATCTTGGACAGTTTCAGTCGCTGGCGCATTTTTACTGATCTGAACCTTAGGTCGATCGTCACTGGTGAATGGCTTTGATGGCACTGAGCGCTCAGAGGTAATTTCAGGCTTAGTTGCCGGCTTATGAACCCTTGTCTCGAGTGGTTTTTCTACCGTTTTACTCACTATTGAGCGGCTTGATGAGGTTGGTGCGCTTAACGCATGCGCATGCGAAACGGCAGCAACTATTGGTTCAGATGCTGTCTCAGATTTTACCTGAATCGTTGCCGCAGTTAACTGCAATTGCAATCTTTGGCTTACCTCATGGCCTAACCCAGATTTAATGACCATAGGCTCTGAGTGCTGGGCAAATGCGATAGCGCACAATGCCAGCGCCATGGGCGAACATAATAAATAGCGTTTAGGCGTCACAGCGCACTCTCCCAGCCAAAAATAACCAAGTATCCCTATCCGTGCTTTTAGGCATGCAAACTTCCATGCTAATCACCACTCCAAGTTGCTGCCACATGAGCTAAACCACATGAATTAATGCCGCGCTAGCAAGGACTCAAGTGTTAGTTTCTCAATCAAAATCAATCACTATCTCACCCTTAACAGCAGCTTATGCCCAAGCTTTCGCTAATTAAGATACTCAAGCATTAGCTTAAATGCAAATGCAAATGCAAATAATTATCATTTGATCTATTATTTGCATTAAAGTACAGTGCGAGATGTTCGAGTGAACACTGCCAATAACGCCCAGCCACTGTGGAACAACAAGGCTGAGGCTTATCGCTACTGCGCTGATTTTAATGATAAAAGGATATTGTACATGTCGGTAAAACCTCTGACCTTGGCCGTTTTAGCAGGACTTAATCTCATCCCTTTGGCTCATGCCACCAGTCCAAATCAAACACTGACTGAAGTCTTAGTCAGCGCAAGTCGCATTGAAGAGCAAGCCTCAGATTCAAGTCGCTCGGTCGCTGTGATAGATGAGCAAGAAATCGCAGTGACTCAACCTCAGTCTGTTCCACAAGCGCTCACAGGGGCTGCCAACGTCAATGTGACCAATGGCCCAAGAGCGAGCAGTCAAGGCGTTGAAATTCGTGGTATTGGCGGTGATAGAGTGCTGCAAACTGTTGATGGCACTAGGCAAAACGCCAGTTCAGGCCATAGAGGCACCTACTTTTTAGATCCAGAAATGCTCAAATCCATCGAAATCATTCGCGGCCCGGCCAGCAGCCTGTGGGGCAGCGGCGCCATTGGCGGCGTAGTGGCGCAAAATACCCGTTCAGCTAAAGATTTTTTAGAGGACGAGCAATCATTCGGCGGGTATATCAAGCAAGGTTATGAAGCCAATGGTGATAGAACCAAAACCAGCGGTGCACTCTTTGGACAAGATGATGCTTGGGATTGGTTAGTCAATGGTGCTTACTTTGATGGGAATAACATTGATTTAGGTAATGGCCAGCAATTACAACACAGTGGTAATAATGGTTATTCGTCAATGGCTAAACTTGGCTGGCAAGCCAATAATCTTAATCGCCTGCAATTAACGGGGCGCGTTAATCAGATTAATGAACTGGTTCCAAGTAACCCTGGTGCAAACGTTGGCCGCAGCGTCCCCTTAGTGCAGCGCAAAACTGACGATAAGCACCTTAGTCTTGATTATCAGTTCCAATCCAGCAGCAGTGCGTTACTCGATGGCAATGCCAAGCTGTATTACAACCAAGCTAAGTATGATGAACAGCGCATCTCGCTTAAACAAACCGACAACACTGACTATCAAACCTTAGGCCTTAGCTTGGTAAATCGCTCACGCTTTGGCGAGCTAGCCTTTATTTACGGTCTTGATGGCTATCAAGATAAATTATTGACAGTGCGCGATGATAGCGGCCAAGTAGGCCAGCGCCCCGATGATATTGACGCCAACGCTAAGGTTTGGGGTAGCTTTATTCAGGCCGATATTCCGCTGTTTAAGCTGGTCACCTTAAGCCCAGCATTAAGATACGATAGCTTTCACAACACCAGTGACAGCTTAGATTTATCCAGTCGTGATGATAAATGGTCGCCCTCGGTGGGGCTTACTTGGAAAACCGCTCAATGGCTCACGCTAAGCGCTCGTTACGATCAGGCGTTTCGCTCCCCGAGCATGACAGAGATGTTCTCAACCGGTAGCCATTACTGCATACCACCCATCCAGGGGTTTTTACCCAATGGATTATGTAACCGCTTTAAAATCAATCCCGACCTTCAGGCCGAAACCGCGCGCAATAAAGAGTTAAAAATGCAAGTGCAGTTAAACGAGCTCATGGGTGATGATGACTTAAGCTTGAGCCTTAACTTATTTCGCAATGACATCGATGACTTCATTATTCAGCAAGTTGAAAATCCACTCATGGGCATACCAGGCTTTGAGCAAACAACCACTTGGAATAACGTGCAAGACGCGAAATTACAAGGTTTTGAATTTAATGCGCGCTATCGCATCTTGCAAACACGCCTAAGTCTCGACTATGGTCAAACTCAAGGCACAGATGACGCCACCGGCGAATATCTAGAGAGCATTCCGGCGAATAAGCTCACCATCGATTTAAGCCAAGGCCTGTGGAGTAACGATATCACTCTTGGCACGCGCTACATGTATACCGCAAGCCAAAATAAGCTGCCAAGTGCTTCAAACCACACTGACTTTGACGCTTATGGATTATGGGACGTCTATGTCGCGTGGGAGCCATCAAGTGGCAGCTTAAACGGTTTACGTCTTGATGCTGGGATAGACAATTTAACCGATGAGTATTACCGCCAAGCATGGCAAACCTTGTACTCCCCAGGCCGTAATGTCAAATTATCCGCGCGCTTTACTTTTTAAGGCTCACTATGAATATGATCAACCACCACATAATGGCCACCTTGCAGACAGAGCCTCATACAAGCCCAAGTGATCTCGCCCAACAGCTTGAAGTCAGTGAACTCTTGATTTATCAGCATTTACCGCCTGAACAAGTGCATTGGCTGCCAAGCGCGCTAGCGCAAAAGTTACTTGAAGCCCTGCCAGAGTGGGGCAACTTAATGACCATAGTGCAGCTCGCAGGTAATGTTTTTGAATTTAAAGGCCCTTTCCCTAAAGGCAAACTCGGGCACGGGTATTTTAATCTCTACAGTAAGCACGATGGCATGTATGGCCACTTGTTACTGTCAAGCTTTGCCGCCATTGCGCTCGTAAGCCGCCCTCTTCGCGGGCGAGCAAGCCATGCCATCTGCTTTTTTGCGGCCAGTGGCGATGTCATTTTCAAGATTTATTTAGGGCGAGATCAAGCGGGAGAAATATTCCCAGAACAAGTACACAATTTCAATCAACTTAAACAGTTAACCGCAGACTGTTCAATCTAAATCATAGCAACTGACGGCTCGCCGCAGTGCAGGACAAATAGAGGCCACAATGACAACCCGTATTGAACAACGCATCGATGAACAGCAGGCTGAAAACCACAAGCAAGAACGTTTAGCCAGTAAGCTATTGCCTGAAATTAATCAATTTAAACACAGCCGCCATACCTTGCAGCTCGCCACTTGCGATCAACATGGTTTACCTAACGCAAGCTATGCGCCTTTTGCATTGGCAGATAAAGGTTTTTATATTCTGGTTAGCGATATGGCGCGCCACGGCATGAATCTAAAGCAATCATCCTTAGTGTCTGTCATGCTGCTTGAAGACGAAAACGAAGCCAAAACCGTATTTGCGCGCAAGCGTCTTACCTTTGATGCTCATGCCAAATGCATTGGCCGCGATAACCCTGATTTTAACTTAGGGGTTGCCGCCTTAACCGCGCGATTTGGCGACATGAGCGCAGAACTTGCCGCCCTGGCCGATTTTAATCTTTATCAATTAAGGCCGCAGCAAGGTCTGTACGTTAAAGGCTTCGGCCAAGCATTTAAGCTAAGTGGTGATGAGTTATTAGAAGTGAGTTGGCAAAACGCAGGTCAACATGGCGTAGCGCAATCCCTTAGCCCAGCGTAATTCATACCGATAGCGCTAGAGCCTAGACCCGTGCTGATACCCGTGGTGGCTCTCGCGTTATTCCTGTCATGGCACTGTTGCTATGCGCCCGCCCTTCTTGCACACTGATGCATTATCCATCATCTGAACATAATGAAAACACTCACGCCTAACCGCGCAAACTAGTGTCATAATGCCTTTGTGTAACAAGCCATCTATGTTTAACAAGCTCTCTGTGTTCAATAACGTAGCCATCTGCAACCCTATTCACCTAAACACGCCCAGACGTCAGTTAAGTGCCTGCACTATCGCCAAGGAGACCGAATGAGTGAATCGAACCACTTAAGCTCAACAGAATCAGTCAAAGTAAGCGCGCCCACTACGGGGCAGAATAAAACAATAAATCAACCACCTGACACTGCGCGCATTCCCCTTAAAAACACGTCTGCGGTACTGCGTTGGATTGCAGCATTTCTGAAGCCTTATCGTTATAAAGTCATCGCCGCCTTAGTGTGTTTATTGATTGGTTCACTGACTTGGTTATCTCTCGGCCAAGGTGTGCGACTGCTGGTCGATGAAGGGTTTACTCAGGGGGCCAGTCAGCAACTCAATCGAATTATGCTGGCTCTACTCGCCATCATCACCATCAGTAGTATTGCGGTTTTTTGCCGATTTTATCTGATGAGCTGGCTGGGTGAACGGGTCAGTAATGATATCAGATGTTTGGTTTACCAGCGCTTGTTATCCTTACCCCCCGCATTTTTTGCCAAGGCGCGCACCGGCGAGGTGATATCGCGTTTCACCGCGGATACTACCTTAATCCAAACCGTCATTGGTTCGAGTTTTTCCATGGCCTTACGTTCCAGTGTCACCGTGATGGGCGGCATCATCATGATGGCCTTTACTAGTTGGCAACTAACAGGCTTGGTGTTGCTGGCGGTCCCCATAGTGTTAGGTCCAATAGTACTGCTGGGACAGCGGGTTAGAAACTTATCACGCACCAGCCAAGATAAAGTGGCCGATCTCGGCGCTTATATCGACGAGACCTTGCACGAAATTCACACGGTGCAAGCCTATGGGCATGAAGCCATAGATAAAGCTCATTTTACCGGACAAACCCAAGCCATCATGCAGGCAGCCTCCGCCCGCATTAAATACCGTGCCTTTTTGATTGCCATCGTGTTGTTTCTATCAATTGCGGCAATTGTCTCTGTGACTTGGTTCGGCGCATTTCAAGTGATGAATGGCGCCATCAGTGGTGGGGATTTATCAGCCTTCTTATTTTATGCGGTGATGGTCGCCGCAGCGATGGCAACCATTAGTGAAGTGTTTAGCGATATTCAACATGCCGCCGGCGCCGCTGAGCGCTTAATTGAATTGGCGCACACCCAAAGCGAACTGGTAGAACGAGCTCAACCTCAAGCCTTGCCTGCAAATACTCCACTGGATATTGGATTTGATAATGTAACATTTAGCTACCCAGGCCAAGCAAACAATCAAGTATTTAATCAACTGAGTTTAACCATCAAGGCTGGTAAACGGATTGCTTTAGTGGGCCCAAGCGGTGCAGGGAAAAGTAGCTTATTTAGCTTGTTGCAGCGCTTTTATGATATCCAACAAGGCAGTATTACGTTAGCAGGGATACCTATCGACGCGCTCAGCTTATCGACCTTACGCCAACAGTTTGCCTTAGTGCCGCAAGATCCAGTGATATTTGCCACCAGTGTGCTCGAAAATGTTCGCTATGGTCGCCCAGATGCCACGGAAGATGATGTCATACATGCCTGTATTGCTGCCCGAGTCGATGAATTTATTGATGAATTTAATGAAGGGTATCAAACCTATTTAGGCGAGCGCGGCATCCGATTATCCGGTGGCCAAAAACAACGAATTGCCATCGCAAGAGCGCTACTGGCCGACCGCCCTATTTTATTACTTGATGAAGCCACCAGTGCCCTCGATGCCATCAGTGAAATCAAGGTCAAACAAGCGCTTGATGAGCTGATGCTAGATAAAACTAGCATCATCATTGCTCACCGCCTAAGCACAGTGATTAATGCCGATTGCATTATTGTGCTGGAGCAGGGCCACATTGTTGCCAGTGGCACCCATCACGAACTGATGCAAAGCTCGCCCTTGTATCATGACTTTGCTAGCTTACAATTATTAGATGAACAGCATCCCGACTATCAAGCTGCCGCAGGCCTTGCCAGCGCCCGCCAGTGAGACAGCATGCCAGCAATACTCGAGATTTCAAAGCTTCAGTCAGGGTTTGAAGATCCCCTCACAGCCTAACGGCTAAGTTATGTGCTGGCAGGCATTTAACCCTCATAGGGGACTCTGGTTGCGGTAAAACAAGCTTGCTTAAAGTGCTGGCGGGCTTAGCGCCTCCGGCGACAGGCACAATCACTTGGCAAGGACAAACCATCACCTCGGCCAACGTCAATTCTTGGCGCCAATGCTGCAGTTACCTGCCCCAGCGCGCCGAGTGTAGTAATGACAGTATTATCAATAACATTCTCTGGCCATGGCAGCGGCTCACATTGCCTTCCCCCAGCCTTAGTCGTATTGAACAAGCGTTGCGACCTTTGCGGCTTGCGACGCTTGATTTGCGCTAAACGCTTTATCTTTGATGACTACCAACGGTTACGCATTCACTTGCCAAGCCGTTAATCCTAAGCCTATGCCTTAACGGCAGATCACTTGGTTTCGACCGGCTTTTTTCGCTTGATATAATAATTGGTCAGCCACCTTCATCACCGCTTGCGGGGTGTTAGCCGCGCTATGGTCGGCCACACCAATACTGATGGTGACATGCACGGGTTCCATAGTAACGCCCTGGCCGCGCTTCTGTTTACCTTTAGTATCATCCGGTCCACGTTCGGCGTATTCGCGAACCGATAAGGGATAATCTGCAATAGCTTGACGCAACTCATCAAGGTCAGCCACACAATCTTGAGCCCGGCGCCCCTTAAACAACAGGGTAAACTCTTCGCCGCCATAGCGATAAACCTTGGCCCCCATGCCGCAATGTTTACCCATAATGCTCGCCACTAACTTAAGCACATCATCCCCCATGTTGTGGCCGTAGGTATCATTAAAGGATTTAAAATGATCCACATCCATCATCGCCAGCGAATATCGCCGCCCGAGGTGTTTCATTTCATTCTCAAGGGCTCGCCGCCCTGGAATGCCCGTTAATCCATCTATAAAGGCTAACTCTAACGAACAACCAATAAGATTAGTCAGCAGCAATGCCCCAGCCAAGCCCATCGTCAAGGCGGAAATAAACGGTTTATCGACCGCTATCATAAATAACAGCACAGCCAAGATACCATACAGTACACTTTGGTCAGATGACGCACGGCGCACTAATAAGCTCATGGCGGCGATACAAGCACAGGCGCTCGCAACTAACATAACCAACACCGGAGCCGATGATAGGTTGGGTATATGGAGCAAATAAGTTTGCCATAGCAAGGAGTCCGTCAGCGGGTAGCTGGCAAGCAACCATTTGCAGATGGCCAATTGACTTGCCAATAACAGCACATACAAACCACCGATAATCGAGAAGATACGGCGCTCAGGATAGATAAGAATGACCAGTAAATTAACTGGCACCAATAAACCTAATAAGACATATTCTAGCCGCACCGTACCATGGGATAAGGGCAATTGTAGTCGCCATTGGATCATGGCGTACACCGTCATTAATAGCAGGGTCACCCAGCCGGTGCGCAGTTGATTAAAGAATTGACTCAGCATCAAGGCTAAGCCCAAGGTGACATAGGGCAACCATACCAGCAAGTCACCATAAGGCAATACCCAATTCGCTAAGTGCTCGTAACCTAAAAATAAACCGCCAAAAAATATAAAAGGGATCCACACCTTCACACTGGGGTTGCGCAAAAAATCAAATAACACAATTTGGCCTTTTATTATGATAAATCCAAGCAGCGATGGCGACAGCGGCTATCGAGGGTTGCAAGCAAGGCTCCCTTTGATACGGCATAAAAAAAGCCAATAAATATCGGCTTTTTGACAGGCATATTGGCAATTAGCCGTTAGTGAGCGGTCGCCAAAAAATTACGCCAGCTCACCAGTGCGGTGGCGAAATCATCTAAGCCACAACTACCACTCGATTCGGCATCATATAAACTCATGCCATCTTCTAAGTCGTAGTCTTGATTAAAGCCAATCACATTGGCAAATATCCGCACTTGCTCAAAATCCATTTCTAAAGTGAACTCACCGCCGACTAACTGAAAATATCCCGCTTGACCTTCTTGCAAGGTGGAAATGACATTCATCAGCTCGGAGATAATATCTTCATCCTGCCCGAGTTCTTCGGTGAACCAGCGACCTAATACTTCATGATCCATACTGAAAATAGCCGTGGCAGTTCCATCGAGGGAATTACGCCGAAATTCATACTCCATTGGGGATCTCTTAACCTAGGTAACTTAAGAGTCAATTCTAACTCAAAGCCATCAAAAATTCCCATTGTTCCCCCCTAAAAACATAAGATCCAATCAATAGAAGTTAATTTGCATCAAACCTATATCAGGGTAACAATAACTCCAGTCAGAGTTATTGGAGTTTCAATATCATGCACCACGAAACCGAGTTCGCGTATCTATTAAGTCCTGATGGTGCTCGCAAGATCACAATAGCTGAAGCCCTGAGTTGGCAACCTTCGTCTGCGCACGATAAGCAACAATTATGGTTACATTTAAATTATCAAACCCCTGAGTGTAAACATCACTTAAGCCGCTTAGGACTGACGGCGGGCGATATTAGGGTGCTGCTGTCGATATCACCTCGGCCACGGGTACAAAGCACGAGCAGTCGTTTACTGATTTGCCTGCGCGGGATCAACCTTAACCCCGGTCATGATCCCCAAGATATGATTGCCATCCGTATCTACCAAGATAAGCATAGGTTGATCAGTTGCGGCCAACGGCAATTAGCGTCGGTTAAGGCGAGTATCAACTTGCTGCCCGAACTTAATCCCTGCGAGATCACGCCGCTGCTGATGACCTTGTGCGATCAACTCACTCAACGACAAACACAATATGTCGATAGCTTACAAGATAAGCTTTCCCAGCTAGAAGATTTACTGTCTCTCAATCCCAACGACAGCCTGCATAATGATCTCAATGACTTACGCCGCCAAGCCCTTGCCTGTCGACGCTACCTTGCGCCGCAACGAGAAGCTCTAGCTCGCTTAGGTAACTGTGATTTTCCGTTGGCTCAAACCGAACGCAACCAACTTAAAGATCTTAACGACAGCCTAGTTCGCATGATTGAAGATCTCGACCTTATCCGAGAGTTGGTTAAAGTTAACCAAGATGAACTCGCCAGTATCGCCGCTGGAAAACTCAATCAAAGGCTGTATTTTTTGTCCATCATTACCAGTATTTTTATGCCATTAGGGTTTTTAACTGGCTTACTTGGAGTCAATATTGGCGGGATACCGGGCACAGAGAATCACTGGGCATTTGCGGCGTTTTCGGGAATTCTCGGGCTATTGCTGATCGTACAACTTTGGCTCATCATTCATTTCAAGTGGCTGAAATAGCTTGCTAAATTTCAGCCATAAAAAAGGCGCCGAAGGCGCCTTTTTTATCATTTAGCCAATTATTGAGCCGCTGGTGCTTCTGGCGCTTCGGCCTTATCCACACCTAATAATTCAACTTCAAATACTAACGTTGAATTTGGTGGGATAGTGCCAGTATCGCGATCGCCATAAGCTAACTCAGCAGGAATAACGAACTTAAACTTAGAGCCTACGTTCATCAACTGAACACCTTCAGTCCAACCTGGGATCACGCGATTGAGTGGGAACTTAATTGGCTCACCACGATCGTAAGATGAATCAAACTTAGTGCCATCAGTCAAAGTCCCTAAGTAGTTCACTTCAACGGTATCTTCAGCACTTGGCATCGCGCCATCACCTTGAACCAGCACTTCATACTGCAAGCCAGAGTCGGTAACTTTAACACCCTCTTTTTTAGCGTTTTCCGCCAAGAATGCTTGGCTATCAGCCGCAGCCTTTTCTGCTAACGCTTTGGCTTCAGCCATGCGCTTTTCATTAAGCTTTTCATCTAAGCTTTGCAACACCGTCTGCATTTCTTCTTCGGTCAGCTTTAATTCATTGCTGAGGCCATTGCTAAACCCTTCAATGATTAATTGCTTATCAACTGGCATACCTAAGGTTTCTTGCTCAGCAATGTGGCCTGACATATAAGCACCAATGGAAGCACCAATGCTATATGATTCTTTTTGTTCTGGAGTAGTCAAAGTCGTGGAGGTGGTTGCTGCAACCGCTTGGGTGTCTTGTTCTTGATTACAAGCAGTTAAACCCGTCAGCGCGAGCGCCACCAACGAATACTTAAAAATTGATTTCATTAATTGCTTCCTCAGCTTGATGTTGCCATCAAAATTAGCGTAAATGTTCTTAGCGAATCCACTTTATACTAGTTATTAACGATATTCCAATGTCTATTAGAAAGCGCAAAATAACATAAGGATTTGTTTGCTATGGTTTATGGGACAAGAAATTTAAGGATGAGTTCATGCACAAGTTTCTTTTGATGTTTTTTTGCGCACCACTATTTTTTTTGCTTCTGGGTTGTCAACCCCAGTCAATCGGCGAATACCCATTGACGTCGCAATCACTCTACGCTGCGACACTCAGTGACGATGGCCGCTACGCCATCACCAGCACAGCCGATGAGGGCTTACAGTTTTGGAATGTTGGCCTTAAAAAAGCCATGTTTCGTTGGCACCATGGTGATGATAGCAGCAATATTATTGCCACCGCCATTTCTGCCAACAGCCATTATGCCGCTTCATTAGCCCGTCATTCCGTCGCGTTATGGCGCATCGATGATGGTCAGTCTATCGGTTGGTGGTCGTTACCGGCTTCTGGGCAAAGTATCAGTGTTGCCGACAATGGCGCCCTGTTAGTTGGCTTAAGCAATGGCTCAGTAATGGCCATGGCGCCCCAGCAATCACAACTTATCGAGTTTCTCGGCCACAATGACAGTGTCAATGCAGTGGCGATTAGTGCCAATGGCAAGTTAGCACTAAGTGGCGGTGATGATAGGCAAGTGATTTTATGGCACACCGCCAATGGTCAACCCATGGTCAAGCGCCATCTTGATAGCCGCGTGACCATGGTAGCATTGAGCCATGATGGCGAGGTTAGTTTTGCCAGCGACGCCCAAGGACAAGGTAAAATTTGGCATCAACAGGCGCAAGACGCCAGCACAGAGTTAACCATCAATCAGCGTTACCTCAATTTTAGTACCGCCCGCTTTAGTCAACACAATCGCTGGCTGCTGACCGGTACCCCCGCCAGACAAGTCATGGTATGGTCGGTTGCAACCGGAAAAAAATTGGTCGATTGGAAAGTAGCCCAAACGAAAAACGCCCAAATGAAGGGTGTCGTTGTATACTCTGTGGCGAAGCAAGCTGGCAATACGATTGTCAGCCTCAGCAGTAATGGCCTGGTCGAGACCTGGCCGAGTGTTCCCGAGTAATCATTTGATGGATCCCCAGATGCAAGATCAAATAGAAGAATTGCAAACCAAACTCGCGTTTGCCGAAGCCAGCATTGAAGAGTTAAACCAAGAAGTCATAAAACTGGGCGACATTGTTGCAAGGCAACAACATCAATTACTTTTAGTGGTCAATAAATTACGTGACATGGAGCCAAGCAATATGGCCTCAATGTCTGAAGAAACCCCGCCGCCCCATTATTAAGGATAAGCATGCCGACTGCGCTCACTCCGCCATTGAGACACCCCTTAGCGCTAGGTGTCGCCAAACCAAGGCGTCAGGCTGTGCGGTCGGCTTGGCTCGATTATCGCGCGCGAGCTAACTCTTGGGTTACCAAGCTTAGTGGCGCCCATATTGAAATCCATGGCTGGAGTTGATGCATGAGGCTTTATCTAAAATATGCAGGATTGGGATTACTGCTATTTGGCGTGCAAGGGTGTGCCTTTAATAGTTTATTCTCCAGCTACCCAAGCCAAATGGTTGAAGTAAAACAAGCGCTAAACAGTCCAACACCAAGCCTAGCCGTCGCAAGTTTACAGTCTGGGTTGCGCGGAGAAGATCAACTGCTCTATGCCCAAGAAGCTGGACGCGCCGAGCAAATTGCCGGTCACTTCGCCGCAAGTAAAGGCTACTACCAAATCGCCATCAAAGATTATCGGCATTTTGATGATAAAGCCGTGATCAGTGCCAGTGATATCGCCGCGCAATCCTCGAGCTTATTGCTTAATGACAATGTCATTCCCTACCGAGGACCGGGATATGAGCGCATCATGTTGCATCAGTATCAGGCACTCAATTATTTATTTCTTGGCGATAATCAAGGCGCATTAGTGGAGGCTCGCCGCGCCAATGAATTGCAGCAACAAGAGCAACAGCGCTACGAAGCCAGCAACAAGAGCATTGCCAAACTCGCCAATGGCACAGTCGATAGTCAAATCAATCAACTCGATGCCCGCAGCGATGGCTTAGCGAGTTCGTTTCTCAATGCCTACAGCTATTATGTTACTGGGCTTTTATATGAGTTATTAGGCCAAGCCAATGATGCCTTTATCGATTACCGCAAGGCGGCACAAATCATGCCGGGTAATCCTTATATTGAACAAAATTTAGTGCGCCTCGCCCAACAATTACATATGCCGCAATATCAAGACTTCGCCAAACGCTTCGGCGCGGCCAAGCTACCTCAGCCCACTCAGGGACAAGTCATCGTTTTAATTGAACAGGGATATGTGCCAGCTAAACAAAGCTTTACGGTACCATTTACCATAAATGGCAATATCCAAACCGGATCATTGCCGACCTACCTAGGGCCAAGACCACTGATAGCGGACGCCAGAATTCAAGGACTGGGTCAACCACTTACCGCCGCGCCACTGGCCAATATTGATGCCCTAGCAAGTACAGCCCTCAAAGAACAAATGCCGGCTATTTTAGCTCGGCAAGCGGCTCGCATTTATGCCAAATCCGAGCTAAATCAAGCGACTAATCGCAATAACAACAATGATGTTGGCGCTATCGCCATGCAAGTATTTAATGTGATCACCGAACAAGCCGACAAACGCAGCTGGCTAACCCTGCCGCAAGAGGCACAATTGGCGCAAACCTACCTTGAAGCGGGACAATATCCGTTACAAATTAATCGCGGCCAAATTACGCCTATTGAGGTAAAAACAGGTAAAACCACCCTAGTTTGGGTAATTGAGACTGGTAATTACCAACGAATATATTCAATAATCATCTAATCAGTTAACAATGGGACATGTTATGAAAGCAATCAAAGGTGTATTTCTCTTAGCAGCGGTCATCGGCCTCAGTGCGTGCCAATCCAAAGTGGAATACGGCAATGCCACCGCCGTAGAGACAGTCAATGAAAACTTTGGCTCCACCGATTTACAAGCCATCACGACGAAGATGGTCGATAGCATGTTGAGCTTTCCCCCTGTAGTTGCTTTGACGGCCAATGATCGTCCCATTATTTTTGTCGACAGCATTAAAAACAAAACCTCAGAGCATATTGATACCGAATCGGTAACAGATTCAATTTCAAATCAATTATTGCGTTCAGGCAAGTTCCGCTTTATCGACATGACTCGAGTTGATTCGGTGCGTAAACAACTCGATTATCAAAATAACTCGGGCATGGTTGATCCATCAACGGCGATCAAATTTGGCCGTCAAATTGGGGCGCAATACATGTTATATGGCAATTTATCCAGCATAGTTAAGCAAGATGGCAGCACCCGTGATGTTTACTATAAAATGACCATGCGCTTAATGGATCTTGATACAGGTCTGATTGAATGGTCGGATGAAAAAGAAATCCGCAAAACAAAATCGAAATCCTTTTTAGGACTCTAAGTCGACACAATTAATCGGCGGGGCTTGGCCCCGCTTTTTTAACGGCAAAATTTAACAAAAGATAGGATGATGTGGTGACTCTAATGGGTAGAGCCAGTGTTTGGCTTGTGTTGTTTCTATTACTGACCGCGTGTCAATCGACGACGCCATTGATAACCACCAATAGCAAATCCGAAGCGCAAGCATTAGCTCAGCGATTAGCTGCTATCCATTACGACTATCATGTGCAACTCACTGATGATAATGGCTTTGAGGTCAAAGCAACGCTCGATTTTACCCTCGACAATACCCTGCAAGACTTGCCACTGAACTTACAACAAGCCCAAATCAGTCGGGTGATGATCAATGGTCAGCTCTTGTATCCTGACTATAACGGCGACATTATCCGCTTGCCGGCGCGCCTATTACACCAAGGTAATAATCAAGTACAGCTGAGCTACCGCGGCCAATATAGGCAACAGGGGCAAGGCCTGATCCGCATTGTCGATCCCAAGGATCAGCAAACCTATATTTATTCTCGCTTTGAGCCTCACGGTGCCAGTCACGCCTTTGCCTTGTTTGATCAACCCGATCTCAGAGCCGAAATGAGTCTCATTGTCACGGCGCCAGTCAACTGGCAAGTCATCAGCTCCACCATGGCAACCAAGGATAACCAGGCGAGCCCAACATGGCAATTTACCAAGACGCCACCGCTGAGCCCCCATCAATTGGCCTTATTTGCTGGGCCATTTCGCCACTGGCAACACCAGCAGCAAGGGGTTAATTTCCGCTTATTTGCCCTCGATAGCACCCGCGAAGATCTGGGTTATGAGCGCTGGCTGCAGCAAACTGCCAACAATTTACACTTTATTAGCCAACGGCTGAATGCCCGCTATCCGTTCAGTAAATTTGATCAAATTTTATTACCCGGACTCAATGTTCCTACCATGTCCCAAGCTGCCGCAGTCAGCGTAACCGATAGCCTGCCTCTCGACGCGGATGCCATCAGTCAGCATATGCAAAATAGCCAACTGTTAGCTAAACAATGGTTTGGCAGTTTAATAAGCTTGCCTTGGTGGGATGATGTAAACCTCCACGCCGGCCTTGGATTGTATTTGGCCAACACCACTGCGATTGACGCAGGAATTGAGCCTGCCGCCTTGCGGCAATACCAATTTCTTAAGCAAAAACAACCGGCATACCAATACCAGCTCCAACATCAAGCGCGCAATAGTCACAATGTCGCCACCAGTGAGTTTCATACCCAACAAGCGTTAGCTGCCAAAGCCGCAGTGACACTCAAGCAAATCGAAACCATCCTTGGGGAAAATCGATTTAGACAAATATTACAAGACTTTATCCAGCGCTATTCGTGGCAGTCTGCCGGTCATAAACAATGGATAGCACAGTTAAAATCGGCTGCGGTGGCCGACTTTTGGACTGAACACGAACAGCGGCCCCTGAATCGACTGCGGGTCGATTGGCAATGTCAACAAGCGGTGCTCAAGCAGCTGACACTTCATCAGCAACACCCACAAAAACAATCACTTAATCTAGCCCTATTTTATCAAGACCGCCATGGCATCCACTTGGATAAGTCCATCACCGCCACGATTGATAAGCAAGTCAGCGTAATCAAAGCCGCAAAATTTAGCGTTTGCCCCGACTTTGTCTACCCCAATTATCAAGACACAGCCTATAGCCAAGTCGCGCTAGATCCCAAGTCACTGCATGCCGCGATTCGCCACCTAAGCCAAATTGCATCGCCCTTAATGCAAATGATGCTATTAGAAGATATCTGGCAAGCTAGCTTACGAGACGAATTGCGCATTGAAGATTATCTCGGCATGATCATGCTTAACCTGCCGGAGATCTCAGCGCCCGCGGTGCAGCGCTTAGCGCAACAGCAACTCGCTCAGCTCCATCAGCTATTGCGCCTGATGCCCCCCTCTCAGGCGAGCCAACGCCTGTACAATGCCCTAGAAGAATTCAGTGTACAATTGGTCTATCAGCAAGGTTATGATTCCATCTGGCTCGACAGTTACCTCGCGTTTGCCCAATCGCCCCAAGCCATGGATCATCTCCACTATTTGCTGCAAGGCTTTGGCTGGCCACTGACCCAAGCTCAGCGCTGGCAAGCCATTATTCGCCTGAATCAATTTGATGCTAACCATCATCAGGCTTGGCTCAATAGCGAAACCCGCAATGACCCAAGCCTAGTCGGGCAACAGCAAGCCCTGATAGCTCGCTTAGCAAATCCCAATGCGGCGCATAAACGCCGCTTCTTGAGTGAGCTGAATCATGCTCCCGCCAACGCCAATACCGCGCTAATCAGTCAATACCTCTACCCCGGCCAGCAACCACTGGCCCAAGCCGTGAGTTTTGAGCAAATTTGGCAACTGTTGCCACAACTAGTTGCGCAAGATCCACAGCGAGCCGATATGCTAGTCAATGGGCTGATAGTGTTACCTTGTACCCAGCAAAATATAGAAATGGTTGCGCAAGCATCAGCGGGACTAAGCCCGAGTGTACTCCAAGATACGATGGCTAATCATGTATTGTTTATGCAGCAATGCCATCGAATGGAGCGCCAACTTAACCAATGACATTGCCGAATCAATGCCGACAATCAATGACGATAAACGGTCGCATAAGCAAGTACAGAAGCTTGCTTGTATCACCGCCATGGGCAGAATAATCAATGTCTTACAGCTTTACCTGCTGACGAGTGAATACAGTTAACAAACTCCGGCGGGCGTGAATTAATCTTGTTTGAATTGTTTGATGGGCTGGACTTTGTGATCAACCGTCGGTATTTCATTGTCTTCGCTTGGATATATATCTCCCACTGTTTTCCAGTGAGTTTTCGGGAGTTTAAAAAAATAAAAACTCTCGCGGTTAGCATCGGTGACAAATCCCATCCCAAATTGGGCCACTTCAAAATGGATATCCGTGACATAGTCTTGGGCAAATCGCTGCCTATCGGTGAGTTCTAAAATATCGCTGCGCGTTAAATAGACCCCCTCTTGATACTGACTCAGGCGCTCTAGCAGCCAACGGGCAAATTCTTTCGCACTTTTCATGAACAATTCCTCTTGATTGCCATCATTCCAGCCATCGTCGGGGTTATACCTAGATAACAGTTATAGCAAATATCTCTATTGCTGCGATGTTTACTCAAGTCGATGAAATTAACATTCGCTGGAAATTAACCCTTATTCATTCCCCTATACACGCGATAATTCTTGATAGAAGATACTCGTAACTGATTGTTAGAAAACACTTATCGTATTTTTCTCGTGAGGGCGGTTCCCTTGAACTCCTTTAAGCAATCGTGTTCACAAAATTTTGGGCTAAAATTAGCTCACTCCTCTTACAAGGACACCAATGTGACCATGTTACTTTCTGCCATCAATGATATTTTCACTACTCTGGCGGCGATGATTTGGCAAATCTATTGGCCCCTGGCCTTGGGATTGATGCTATCGTCACAGATGAGAAACTTGGTACCTGTGGATACCGTCTCCAAACATTTAGGACGCACCACCCCCAAGAGTTTACTGTTAACGACCCTGCTCGGTATGCTGTCTTCGTCATGCTCGTATGCCGCGGCATCATTATCACGCACCCTGCTGATTAAAAAGGCAAGTTTAGCCAATGCCATGGCTTTTTTAGTGGCGAGTACCAACCTGATCTTAGAAATGTTTATTGTGTTGGTTTCTTTACTCGGCTGGCAATTCCTCGTCGGAGAAATCGTGGGTGGATTATTACTGATTGTGATTGTCGCGATGTTATTTAGCCGCTTTTTCCCTGCAGCATTAGCGCAGCAGTTACGAGATAAGATTGCGCCCGCCGCAAGTGCAACGATCAGTGAGATGAAATGTAGCAGTGAGATGAAGTGTGGTGGCCACGTGAAACATAGCGCCGAAATGACCTGCGGGGCGAACATGAAGGCCCCCCCTGCATCTCCCCAAGACACCGCCATCACTACCGCCGAGGCGGCATCAGCTAAGGTATCGCCCCCGCTTGGCGAGATGAAATGTGGAGCGTCTATGTCCCATGACCATGCCGACATAGCAGCGAGCCCAATGCCAGCTCACGCCAGTCACCATAGCCCCGAGATGAAGTGCGGCGCCACTATGCATCAAGATAAAAGTGCCTTAGTTCGCGGCGCCGGCTATTTTCACATGGATATTGCCATGATAGGCAAAGAGATCCTCATTGGCGTGGTCGTGTCATCGGTGCTGATAGCCCTAGTACCCATGAATTGGTGGCAAGCACTGTTCATCAGCGATAGCAGCGTATTACCCGCTGGGCTTCACAGTGTGGTCGATGTATTCATTGGCATTTTTGTCGCTGTGATAGCTTATGTCTGCTCGGTAGGTAACCTACTCTTGGCGGCGGCATTGTGGCATGGGGGGATCAGTTTTGGCGGGGTGATGGCCTTTATTTTGGCCGATGTATTAACCATACCGATGACGCGGGTGTATCAAAAATACTATGGTAAAGCGCCCGCAAAACGCATGGTACTCTTATTGTTTTGCGCCATCGCAATCACGGGATTAATCCTCAACGCTCTGACCGCTGGCATGGATTGGCAAGGCTCAAGAGCCGCCTTATCACAACTAAATCAAGATGTTTTTGGACTGAACTTCACTAGCCTGATGAATATCATCGTGGTGCCGTTATCATTCATTTATTACCACATTGGCAAAAAAGCCAATGCCGGCATGTCGATGTAGCTGTAACTGAAGCTCTAGAACTAACAAGGCCACCCTTAGGTGGCCTTGTTGTTAATTTGTGCAGATTATTTAAACAAGTGCTGAATATTCTTTAAGTCACCCTTACCTTCGGCCAACTCTTGAGGGGTCAGACCCGCCACTTCATGAGGGAAAACCAACCATTCATCCGATTCATGAATAAAGTAGTCGGGCTTCAAGTTCACCTTGGTATTACTTGGCTTGTAATAAGGGCAAGCAATGCGAACTTCTTTAGGCATATTTAAGCGCATGAGCTCTTGCAGCTTTTCCATTAAAGCATCGACGCTACGGCCCGAATCAAACACGTCATCAACGATCAGCAAGCTATCGTTAGCATTGGCATTTTCAATAATGTAATGCAGGCCATGCACTTTAATTTCTTTACTCTGCATGTCAGAGCTTAAGCCATAGTAAGAAGAGGTGCGCACGGCGATATGATCGGTTTCGACTTGTTTAAAATCGAAATATTCTTGGACGGCGATCCCAATCGGAGCGCCACCGCGCCAAATACCCACGATAAATTGCGGACGAAAACCACTGTCATAAACTTGCGCGGCTAAACGGAATGAATCTTCCAATAATTCTTGTGCGGTAATAAAACGTTTATCTGACATGAGGTTCTCTTCTTATTAGTCGAATTGAGCCGGCAGCTTAACGCCCAAAATACAGGCTAGCTACAACACTTAAAATAATGGTAAGTGTAGGCTGCCACCGGATTTTGGAGGCGAATTCTACGGTAATTTAGCCTAAATTGCTGCATATTATCATTAAGATTTGTGAAGAAGGCGTGTAAAAAAGCCGACAATAGTCGGCTTAATAACGATATCGAACCTCAAAGAGACTATTGAGCTAATAAGCCAGCAGCACTCCAACTCATGGTTTGGCCACGTTCCGACAAGGTTTGATACTCGCGACTGGCGAGGCTATCGACAAACATCCATTCAGTCGTGACCTTATCCGGCGTAAACATCACTACCATCAAGCCGCGGTCATGTAGATTGCAATATTGCAGGTCAGTGACTAAATCGGTCACCGCCGCTTCAATCGCAGGTATTTGATTACTATCTAAGCTGAGGTAATACTCGAGACCAGGGGAGCTGACGCTGCTAGTGGCAAATTCCACCCCTACCCTGTTGCCATTGATGTCATGCAATTGATTGGCCCACGCATTATGGGTATCTCCCGCCAACACCACCAAATCCTTAGCGCGACTCCTAGCCGTCGCCATAATGACTTCACGCTCATAAGCGTAGCCGTCCCACGCATCAAGGTTATAAGGAATCGAAGGTAATTGCAGCAAGGCCAATGCTTCAGGGGTTAACTGCGCTTGATTCACTTGCAAATACGCTAACTCTTGCGCGGTTAAGCTAGGATCACCCGCTTGTGCTCTTGCCGCTAATTGCGCTAACTGGGCTAAATGGGCAAACTCTGGGATCGTTAATTGTTGCGTTGCAATCGCTGCCGGCAACAACATCCGCCCCATCAATACCTGCTGCCCCAAAACCTGCCAACGCCCTGTGGCAGTCAGTAATTGCCCTTGCAACCACAACAACTGGGTTTGCCCCAGCATGGTACGATTAACATCACTCACTGCCGCCAGAAAAGCATCGCCATCGAAGGCGCCGGTTGCAGCATCGATAAACTGAGTGTAATCATAAGGTTGATCGCGACCCACATGGCGGGTATCAAGCATATGCAAATCCACCAAGTCACCAAAATTAAAGCTGCGGTAAATCTCTTGCCACTCACCTTCTCGCCACGGACGAATAGGCAACCATTCAAAATATGCTTGCAATCCGGCGAGTTTACGAGCGTCAAAATCACCTTCACCCTCGTTATGATTTTCAGCGCCAGAGTGCCATGCATCGTTAGCAACCTCATGGTCATCCCATACACAAATAAACGGCACCGCAGCGTGCAAGGCTTGTAAGTCTTGATCGCCCCGGTATTGGCCATAGCGTTGGCGGTAATCATCAAGACTTAAGATTTCGCCTGGCGGTAGGACTTCACGGTCAAGTTCAGCGGCATGGTCGCTAGCGTACTGGCCACGACCATATTCATAGATATAGTCACCTAAATGGATCACTGCATCGAGATTGGCTTGAGTGGCGGCCATATGGTAGACATTAAAAAATCCGGCGGGATAATTTGCACAAGACAAGACCGCTAAAGTAACCGAATCGACAGCGCCCGTCGGCAAGGTTTTAGTGCGCCCGAGCGCCGAGACCGTATCGCCAACCATAAAACGATAATAATAGGTGTGTCCCGCCTCCAAGCCTTGGGCATCAACCTTGACGGTATAGTCACGTCTGGCATCAGTCAACATACTGCCCTGATGGACTAAGTCACTAAAGCCTTGATCTCGCGCCACTTGCCAACCAACCTTCACTTCACCTTCTCGCTCTGGGGTCACACGAGTCCATAAAATCACGGCGGATGGGGTTGGATCACCACTGGCAACCCCATGAAGAAACCTCGCGGGATTGTTAGGATCATTACTACTATTACAGCCCATCAAGCCATAGGAAATAACGGCAGCACCGATCCCTTTGGCTGAAAGAGCAAGAAAATCTCTGCGACTCACATGCCTGTGTTTCATATTATTATCCTTGTGTTTTCAGGTCATTCCAGCAGTAGTGTGCAACCGTTAGGTTACAATTTTGTTATTAAACTGCCAGTTTTTGAGTCCTTGCACAAGTATTGCACTGAGGTCAGATGTTGAGCGCCATGACGCAATGATTTAGCTAGCCTAAGCAATAGGCAAACAAGGGCGCGCCCAGTACCATGCCGACCCCGGTGAAAATCATGGTCAGGCTGGCAATCACCCCTTCCTGCTGCCCTATTTCAGTCGCTTTAGCAGTGCCGGCCCCATGACATGATGCTCCTAACGCCATGCCTTTCCCCAATGACGAGTTAAGCTTCATCAATTTAAACATCGGCTCGCCAATCAACATGCCTATCACTCCTGTCGCCAACACTAACATGGCGGTCAAGGCTGGGATCCCGCCAAAACTGGTGGTGGCTGCCAAGGCAAATGGTGTCGACACTGAGCGCGCTAAGGCACTATGAGAGAGCTCTGGCGGTAAGGTAATGAATTGACTCAAGCCCCAAGTGGACAACAGCCCCAAGAGTAAACCAAACATGCCACCAAAGGTTAATGTTAGTGGGTATTGAACTATCATATGGCGTTCACGATAAATGGGTAAAGCAAAGGCAATCACCGCTGGCGCCAACAGGCTGGAAAAATAATGGCTGTACTGACTGTAACTTTGCAATGGAATATCGAGCCCTAATACCAGCAAGATCAATAGCAAAGGGGCTAAAAATATCGGGGCGAAAAACCAGATCTTACAATTTCGATAGAGTATTTTTGTGCCATAATAGCAAGCTAGGGTCAACAAAACACTGCCCCAAGCAAAGACATAATCCATGATTAACGACTCTCCAACCGAGCTTGCTTAGCTTGGTTATATCGCTGCTCCAGGGTAAAGAGCTTATCCACCATCCACCCCGTGCCAATCATGACACACGCGGTGCCAATCACCACCAGCAACAATAACTGCACCCCATAAGTTTCAAGCAAGCTTTCAAAATGGAGCACCGACACCACAGGCGGAATAAAAAATAACAACAAATCTCCAATAAGCCAGGCAGCCCCTAACTGAATCGCACGCTCCGGCATCGATTGTGTCCCAAGCAGAATGAGCACCAGCGCCAACCCCAACACACTGCCGGGTATAGGCAAGCCTAACCACAATGCCAACTGATCGCAGCCGAAGGCCAGCAACATCAAAGCGCCAACCTGAATAATGAGTAAGCAGCAGCGACTAATAGCTGCTCGCCATTGAATGCGGGTCATGACGACTCCAAACCATAAACATTGGTGGCAAGTGTACGAACTTTTACAGCATAGAAAAATTGAATAATACGCATGACATTCATGCCAATAAAGCATCCAGCCTCAGTGACAATCCAGGGCGTAAAATTAATCGAAATATCTACTCTAGGCTCGCATCCAAGTCTGCCAATATCGACCTAAATATGATAAAACATCAAGCCTTACCCCCTTGGAGAATGTCCATGTCTCACCTGATCGATGCCGTCAAAAATCGTTATACCACCAAAGCGTTTGATAGCAGCCGCTTATTGACTGAGGCGCAATTAGCCGACATCAAAACCTTGCTGCAATTTAGTCCATCTTCTGTCAATTCTCAGCCATGGCATTTCATCATAGCCACCACAGAATCAGGCAAACAGAAAATAGCTAAAAGTACTGAAAACTATGGATTTAATACTCCAAAAATTCTCAATGCTTCCGCGGTAGTGGCCCTATGCACCAAAACCACCTTAGATGATGGCTATTTACAATCATTGCTCAATCAAGAGCAAAAAGATGGCCGCATTAGTGATGAGGCCAGTAAGCAAGCCATTGCGACCGGCCGTGCCTTCTTTGTCGGCATGCATAATAACGAACTCAAAGACTGTCAGCATTGGATGGATAAACAAGTCTACTTGGCATTAGGCACCTTATTATTGGGCGCGGCCGTGATGGGCATCGATGCTTGCCCGATTGAAGGGTTCGACGCTAGCGCACTAAATCATGAGCTTGGATTACGTGACAAAGGCTATGGCGCAACCGTGTTGGTAGCTTTAGGCTATCGGAGTCCCACTGATTTTAATGCTAACTTGCCTAAGTCACGTTTAGCCCAGACAACAATTTTTACCGAGATCTAGCTCGACAAGTCATTTCTCCACCTTTTTACTGATTTGCGCTTGCCAAAGCCTATGGCATAGTTAAAACATCTCGTTTGATAAGGTGATAACTATGCTATTGGACCCATCCCCGCAGATGTTAGTCCCGCAAGGGGAACAGCCTCAGGTGGAGAACCCCTTGATCTGGCCATTGCTGAGTTTACTCAAAGCCTCTGATCAACATTGGAAAATCCATCTTCTAGCATTAGAACTGAGCCAGCAAGGCCTGCTGGATGAGCTCGATACTGACCCTCAAAAAAATCTATTCAAACGCAATTTCCTAATGATGAATGCCTTGTTTGAAATACAAAGCATGTTGTTGCCCACTCATTGGCTCCACATTCAAGCCATGGATATTCATTTATCGACTCAGGTACCCAATAACCCTAAGCTCGCACTCGCCCAAGATAGCAACCTTCGCGACTATTATTCCGACTGGAATCACTATGACACTTGCGCTAATGTAGTGAGAGAAATGCTGGACTCGTTTTGGAGTAAATACCAAAACTTCATGGGCTTTAATCAGGCGCAATTAGACAAAACTGAAGCATTAGCGGCATTAGAGCTGCCACCCACCGCCAGTGCTCGTGAAATCCGTAAACAATGGCGCAGATTAGCCCTGCAATGGCACCCAGATCGCCAGCAAGGAGATGCCGCCCGCTTTCGCCAAGTGTGTGAAGCTTGGCAAAGTTTACGAGACGTTATCGAACGCAATTAGCCCAATTCAATGAAGCTTTTAGCAGATGGCTAATTAAGTCATGCCAAAACTTCAAGCAGGCTCACATAAATCGCCCAGTAACTCGACACCGATTAAGCGATAATTAAGCCAAGCAACCTAACCTGACTTTATCAAGGCTTAGGCCTCTTTTGTGTCAATTCTGAGGACATTATGATTAAGAAGTTAGCCCTAGCACTTACGCTAGCCATCTCGCCATTAGCCACTTACGCCGCGGATTTTGTTGAAGGCACCCACTACACCCAGATCACCAACCAGCCGGCGTCTGCCGAGCCAAAGTTGACTGAGTTTTTCTCTTTCTATTGCCACAACTGTTTTGCCTTTGAAACTCAATACATGCCAGTGATCAAGCCAAGATTGGATAAGTCTATTCAGTTTGAAACCAAGCACGTAGACTTTATGAACTCTGAGATTGGCACTGAAGTGATGCGTGCACTGGCCGTTATTCACCAACTAGATCAGTCTGAAAAATTAAATATTGCCATGTTTAACGCCATTCAAGGCGAAGACGCCGCCAATGGCCACGATCACAGCGCACCAGGCCATAAGCATGAGCCTAGCATCACCAGTCGCGATGACATTAAAAAAGTGTTTGCCGAGCATGGGATCAGCGCCAGTCAGTATGATGCATTAGCTGACAATGCCATCACCAATGAAAAATTGGCTTTATGGCGTGCAGAGCAAAACAAATTTAAAATCCAAAGTGTGCCAGCCTTCATTGTTAACGACAAATATGCGGTTAACTTAGGTCAAATGCGCACGTTAAGTGAGATGGTTGAACTGATTAATTACTTATCGACCAAGAAATAAGTGCCATACTCATAAAAAAAGCGCCAATGGCGCTTTTTTTATGGCCTGATATTACCGCATCATATCAATTACATGCAGCATGGCGCATAACATATGCACGATTAACCCCACCCCAAATGCCCACGCCATATCAATATGCCATCCCCGCCAAAACAAAGCGTCACTGCCACCTTGTTGAACAAACCACATGGCACCAGTCAGGCAGGTGCCGACTAACAACAGCATTAACCCGCCTTCGATAACGCTGATCAATCCTGCGCCACCGGCGACGGGTAATTTTCCTCGGCATAAGTTACGGCAATCTCGGCCAACATCTTGCCACTGCCCCCCAAGGTAGGGGAAATATAAACGCCAATGACCTTGGCGGCAGTTTTTAAGTAAAAATAACGCCGCTAGAGGGAGCATGGCTAAGCCTAAATACACATGGCCGATATCCCACCAACTGGCACTAGCTCGTAATTGCCGGCCAATAAGGACCCACGGGCTAGTGACAATCAGCCACAATGACCCCAAGATCAGCAATAAATGTAACCGCTGTTGCAATTTTTCCCACATACACAGGCCTTATCTTATGCTTGCAAAAAGCGCACAGCCAAGGCGCTAACTTTATCCCAATCGGTGAAGGTAATATCGGTATCTGCGGCCGTAGGTCCCTTGGTTACCCACATGATAAATCGGATGATATTTCTATCTACTACGCCATAACCAGGATAATTCAAACGACCGCCAAAGACTTCAAGGATTGGCGGCTGCCAATTAATTTGGGTTAAAAACGTTTGCATATACGCATTGGTTTCTGGCGTATTTTTACCCGGTTTACGCGCCACTAAACTGACCGAAAAGAAACCGCAAATTTTCTGCTGCAACAACTCACGATGTTGGATCATAAATGACACTACATTGGCCTGATGCTTACCATGACGAATGCTAGCGCCAATGAGTACTTTATCAAACTCGGATAATTCTGGTGCCTCTGTTAGCCCAGCTAAAGTCACCTCTTCGCCCATGGCAACCAGTTGACTCTGGATACGCTCACAAATAAGGCGCGTATGGCCATGAACGCTTGAACATAAAATCAGTGTCTTCACTTTGCTGTCTCTACCGGTAAAAAAAGCTCTCGCCATCATTATGCCAGTGTAAAAGATAGTATGGATCTTGTATTTGAGAGAGATCACGCCATCAAGGCTAATTAACCGAAAACCCAACAAAACGTAAACTATTTCACAAATTCTATGAATAACAATATGCTATTAAGTGTAAGCAACAGACTCACAGCATGGCTGTGAGCTCGACGCCTCCACTGCCAGAGCGTTATTTGACCATGTTATCTTTAGCGAGTGAGACTCAATGACCAGTAAGCCAATCGCACCGCCACCTCAGGATAAACACGCTTCGGCTCGTCAAAAAACCTTGTTGATAGGACGCCACCTAGGTCTGGCCAGCGACAGCCACTATCAGGCCAGTGAAGCCAGCTTGAGTGAGCGCAGCACTAAACGCCAACAAATACTGGAAGACCAATACCAGCAAAATCTTGAAAGCATATACAAAATCTCCCTAGCGCTGACACCATCTGATGTAACGGGCACCGAACTCGACAGCGACTGGACCATGCAATACCTGCAACTGGCCAAACAAATTAACCATCGCAAGATGCAAGAATTATGGGCGAGGATCCTCGCCAGTGAAGTCGTCAAACCCGGTCATTTTAGTATTCGCAGCTTACAAGTGCTGCAACAATTAACCCAACGTGAAGCGATCATTTTAGAACGCGCTAAATCCTTGTCGGGATACTTAAATAATGATCAACACTTACTTCTGCTAAGTGGTTACCGAAATACTGGAGGGCTAAGGCAGTATTGGCGTAAACCCATCAACACCGGCCTGCCTTTGAGTCAGTTTGGATTACCATACTCTGCCATTCTGACCCTGCAAGAAGCCAATATCTTGCATAAGAGTGAATTTGAAACGGGACTGCTTGATCCCAAGCAAGCCATCTCTTGGCATAATCAACAAGCGCAGTCGCAATGCCGGCCCAAGAGCGCTAAGTTAGTGTTCACTTACTACCGATTCACCCCGATTGGTGACGAGCTCGTACAATTAGTTAGTAGCCGCCATGATAGTCAATATTGGCAAGCCATGCGGGCACTGTTCAAGCGAGATTTTGCTTGGTTAGAATAACTCAGGTCTTGTGGGTTTAGACAACCAGCCCAACGCACGTATCATGGCAAGTCAATGTATTAACGACAACAGATACGCTCCCCCTAGTGCAATTTAATAATGTGGGTTTAGACAACCAGCCCAACGCACGCATCATGGCAAGTCAATGCATTAACGACAACAGATACGCTCCCCCTAGTGCAATTTAATTGCTCTGATGGTAAGGCTTTATAACCAAGAAGCAGCGTAATTTATAGTTAACACATTGATTCAATACAAGGCTATAAGCCAGGGCAAGATCATGAACATTTTTCGCCCAATTCTAGGTCAAATTTGACCTGACGAGCCGACTGTGATCTTATGCTCCTCTTTTGAGGAGTGGCCATGAATTTAGATACCATCAAAGCGCATTTCACCATCATCCGCGACGAGCGACAAAGCGCAAAAATAGACTATCCACTGTTCGATATTTTATTTGGTTCAATCTGTTCCGTGATAGCTGGAGGCCAAGGTTGGACTGACATTCGCGAGTACGTTCTTGGCCACCATGAGTGGTTGACGTGGTTTAATTGATACGACTACCCCAGTTAAGAGATAATTGATTTAACTGGAGATTGAAATGAAAACACGTAAATCCTATTCAAAAGAATTCAAGCTTGATGCCATTGCACTGGTAAGAGAGCAAAATTACAGTATTGCTGAAGCCGCTAGAAATTTAGAGCTCACTCCTCAACTACTTGGTCGCTGGATAAAAGAATCAGAAAATGATGATGGTCATGCATTTAGAGGCAATGGCAAGCTAACACCTGAGCAAGAAGAGATCCGCAAGCTAAAGGCACAAGTAAAGCGCTTAGAAATGGAGCGTGAGATATTAAAAAAAGCGACGGTCTTCTTTGCCAAAGAAACGAAGTAAAATACGCGTTTATTGCCCAAAATAAGAAGATCTGGCCGGTGATATTAATGTGTCACGTGTTGGGTGTGAAAAATAATAATTACTATAGCTATCAAAAGCGCAAGTCTCAGGTACCTATTGATACTGAGCATCAAGAAATGTTGCAATGGGTGAAAAATATTGCCGACTTTAGTGATAATACCTATGGGCAACGACGTATTCAGAAGGCTTTGAATTCACTTGATTATCCTGTTGGACGTAAGAAAACCGCTCAATTGATAAAAGAAGCAAATGTTTGGGTACGTTATAAAAAGAAATACAAAGCCACAACGAACAGCGACCACAAGAAACCTACATATGATAATGAACTTAAACAGGATTTTGATGTTGAACGACCTGAGCAAGCGTGGGTACAGAGTAAATTAGACAGCTAAATTAGACAGCCACCCATTCCTAATCAACAAAATCTACCGTTTTTGCTAATGGCATCTTATGTGTGTATCGCTTGAGCCGACTACGAAGAAATTTATGTTGTCATTAAGTTAAATTCAAACTGTTCGAGGCTAATTTACGGATAAATGCTGGAGATTGGCCACACTTTCTTGGCTCATAGCTTAATGAGATAGGATCTTGGGGGTATTGGATTTATTAAATTTTGTCAGGGCTTAAATACTGACAACTTTTAGCAAAGTGTCGTCGCCGCTTTTGTAAATGTTCACAAAATAGTGTGAGCTCTGGCGTAGTGCCCACCGGGCCATGAAATAGCTTGCCAAATTCGGTGATAAGTTTACACCAGCGCTCTGCTGGCATGTTGATACGATTAAGTACGCGACTGCTGCCCTCTCGTATCGAACCTCGCTTGTCATCACGGATGATTCGCCCTGTATCTTCAATGAGTTCAAGATAATCCTTGAACTCAAAATTAAGACCGATGGGCTGGCCTGCGTGCTCATCGCCTTGAAATGACAGTAAAGCTTGGGGTTCTTCGCCCTTGAGCGCGGCGTGTATTCGCAGTTGAATGCTGGTGAAATCTGATTGCTCTGGGGTAGCGGCTTCGTTTGCCCTTATTGGGTTTAAGTCCACATAAGCCATGCAGGCAAGTACTGCTGCTTCATCCAATAAGGCTTGTGATTTAAACCTGCCCTCCCAGAATCGGCCCGAGCAACCATCTTCCTGATTGGCTTGTCTGGCGATAGGTTCGTTTAAACAGCGCATAAACCAAGAGATATCACACAAGCGACTGCGATATATGGCGATGGCATGTTTAAGTCGTATCACATCATGAGGAGCCACTAGCTCGCCTTGGGCAAATTTTTGCGTTAAGTCATCCCCTTTAAACAATTGATGCCATTGCTCGACCACTTGTTTGTCACTCCAAGCATTGGCGCTATCAATGTCGACTCGCAATACCAAATGCAAATGATTAGACATCACCGCAAAGGCCGCCACATCAATGGCAAACACTTGGGCGAGCACTTGAATGCGCTCAGTCACCCAATCTCGCCGGTAGTCGTAGTTTTTACCTGAGAATTTATCATCCCCGCACAAGAATGCGCGGCGGACAACACGGCTACAGCAGTGGTAATAAGGCGTGTCTTCAATACTGATTTGGGTTCTTCTTAGGCGCGGCATAACAGGCTCCAACATCAACAACACCCATCAGCATAGTAGAAAAGACTAAGCCCCTCCATTTGCAATTAGCTTTTTAACAAGGCCACCCATGATATATGTGAGCCATAAAAGATGGGAGCTAGGTAAAAGGGCCGACTGAATAATTATTTTAAATGTGTGGCTTGCTAAATGATCGATGCCATTGATCAGCAACAAATTCAATATCAACAGTATTTCTGACAGTCAGGTTGCGGCATAATGGCCTGATTTACACAATAGAGTGGTCAACAATGGATAACCAGCAAGAAAGTTACATGACTGAAGAAACGCTGATTGAAACCGTCGAAAATCAGATTGCTGATGGTGAACCGAAGAAGGTAAAAGAAACTTTAATGCGTTTAGTCATGACCGGCACCCCTAGAGAAGAAGCCATTCAATGGATGGCTTGCGCCCTGGCGATTGAAGTCAGTGATGTGATGCTAAATGACGCCTCATTTAATGAAACCCGTTACAATAAGCATTTAAGTGCCTTGCCAAATTTAGATTGGATGGAAGATTAATTCCAACTATGTGCTTTAGGCTTAGTTATCGCTGCCCAGCAGCCATTCTTGCTAAGCCTAACTTGCCTCATGGCAATATGAGCTCAAAAGTACCTCATTGCTGCCCCTTATTTTACCAATAGACACAGTCGCCATTTGCTTATCTCATGTTGGGCGGCACAAATCCACATGTTGGATGGCAGCAATCCCCATCTAGACAGTAGAAAATACTATGGCAACCCTTTGCTATATACCACTGAAAAAGGATGGGTGGCCTGCGTATTGCGCCCTTACGTATTGAACCGAATAGGGATGCTTGGCTATGAAGGGAAACTGACAACGAATTAAGATGGGTTGCCATTCATTAATGAAGGGTGGCCTCAATAGACTTTCTTACGTATTGAACCGAATAGGGATGCTTGGCTTTGAAGGGAAACTGACAACGAATTAAGATGGGTTGTCATTCATCAATGATGGGTGGCCTCAATAGAATTGCCTCAATAGAATTTTCACTAATAATGGGTGGCTTCAATAGAATTCTAATAATGGGTGGCTTCAATAGAATTGAGATGAAAATTACAATTGCCTCTTCTCATGACTCTCGAATTGCCATGGCCTTGAGCAAACCATGCATGGCAATGGGGTTTCTATCCCCCAGACTAGATCCTTATAATACCAACCGCTTTTGTCACCTGAGCCAACAAAAATATCTATCATCATTCAATGACCTATATCTCCCATCGGGATTTAAGCGCTTAACGGCTGCAATGGATTGAAGCGTCACTCAAGGCTAAGACTTACTGCTATGCCAATTAACCACGCTGATGATGAGGTTTTATAATATCCAGCGCGCTTAAGTAAGTCATCAAGGTATCAATTTGTTGGGACAACTCACTTTTACTGGTATCTATGGTGAGCTCTGCGGCCAAAGGTGCTTCATAAGGGGCTGAGATACCAGTGAAATTTGCAATCTCACCGCTGCGGGCACTGACATATAAACCTTTAGGATCTCGCGCTTCACACACGGCCAGAGGCGTCGCCACATGAATTTCAATAAATTGTCCCTCGGGGACGCTAGCACGGATGGCGTCACGCTCGGCCCGGGTTGGTGAAATAAAGGCTGATAGCACCACTAAGCCCGCATCCAACATCAACTTGGCGACTTCGCCAACCCGTCGTAAATTCTCATCGCGCTCTGCGGCGCTAAAGCCTAAATCTTTGCACAAACCATGACGGACATTATCGCCATCGAGCAAGTAGGTGTGATGGCCTGCAGCAAACAGTGCTTGCTCTAACGCCCCTGCTAAGGTGGATTTACCCGCGCCAGAGAGACCGGTAAACCATAAAATCACCGGTTGCTGTTGTTTTTGATTGGCACGTTCCTCGGCCGTGACGAGATGTTGATGCCACACCAAGTCTTGTTCATTTCTCAAGGGCGCTAAAGGCGCAGGCTCAGTTAATTTCATATTTACCTCACATCAAAAAAAGGAAACCAAGCTGGTACTAACAGCAAGACTAAGACCGAGTACAATACCGATAAAGGCAAGCCCAAGCGCAAGAAGTCACTAAACCGATAATTGCCTGCGCTTTGCACCATCATGTTGGTTTGGTAACCATAGGGCGATATAAAGCTCGCACTGGCACCAAACACTACGGCCAAAATAAAAGGACGAGTGTCGACGCCATAACTCAGCGCAATGGCATAGGCTATAGGGAAAGCCAATGCGGCTGCCGCATTGTTTGTCATCAACTCCGTCAGTAATAAGGTTAATAAATACACTAAGATAAAGGCGCCCATTACCCCCATTCCGCCGCTGATAGCCAACACCCAAGTCGCCATGGTATCGGCTAAGCCAGAGCGCAACATCAAGTTCGCTAGGCTCAAGGCACTACCGACCACCAGCATTAATCCCAAGGGGAAACGACGTTTGATCTCATCAAAGCTGACCGCACCTATGCCTAAATAAAACAACAATAAGGCACTCAAGCCTTTGACTAAGGGCACGACAGCCAACACGCTCAAAGCTATCGTTAATGCAAAGCTGAGCAATACCCATAGATTGCGGCGACTATCTAATCGAACACTAATGTCTAAGCCACTGATGGCGAGAAAGTCATCCCGCAGTAGCGGCTGCTGGCTAAAGTGTGCTCCAGGCGCTAACACCAGCATATCGCCGGCCATTAATTCAATATCACCAAGCCCCCCTTTTAATGGGTTAGCTCCGCGGCGTATGGCCACCACGGCTGCATCGAAAGTCTCTCGAAATTTGGCTTGCTTCAGCGAGCGTCCCACTAAACTCGAGGTGGGTGATATCACGGCTTCGAGCAAGTTTTGGCCACGTGCTTGTTGCTTTCCAAACCATTCAAGGCCATCAAATTGCTCCAATATTGCCATGGCATCGGCAGCGCCAGAAAACCGTAATTTATCCTCGGGTTGTAATACTAATCCCGGCGGCACCGGACAAATCCGAATGCCTCCGCGTTCAAGTTCGACTAAATATAAGTGTTTTAGTGCACGCAAATGATTGTCTTGAATGCTTTTCCCCACCAAGTTACTGCCAGAGCTCACTTGCGCTTCAAGTAAATACCAACCTTGCTGCGTCGACGAGGTGTCCCTATCTGGCATAAACATCGCCAGCCACGCCAATAACAACACGCCAGCGATAACGATAATGGCGCCAATGCCAGTGAACTCGAAAAAACCAATTGCCGGCAATCCCGCGCCCACCACAAACGAGTTAACGATTAAGGTGGTCGAAGTACCAATTAAGGTTAAGGTTCCTCCTAAAATCGCTGCGTAAGACAAAGGCAATAACAACTTGGTCGGGGCATGGCCTGTGTTATGTCGCACTGCGCCGATTAATGATGCCACCACGGCAGTGTTATTAGTAAACGATGATAATAGTGCGGTTGAAAAACTTAGCCTCAGCAAGGTGATGGATAATGACCCTCGACCGATAGAGCGACTCAAGCGGGTTAATAATCGGGTTTTTTCTAAGGCTAAAGACACCAACATCAATAACATGAGCGTGACTAAACCTTCATTGGCGAAGTGGTTTAATAAGCCAGCCAAGCTGACATAACCCAGTAAATAACAACTGATCGCCGCCAAACTAAACAACAGGGCCGGCTGCGCCACCCCTTTGATGAGTCCGGCCACTAACATGACTAAGATCGCACCTAGGCCAAAGGGCTCTACCGTAACCCACCACTGTGAGGCAGCACTGACCCAGGTCGACATAATTAAGACTCCAGCGTTGTTATATCAATCGCTTGCCAATGCGGGTATTGCTGGCGGATCAGCGCATTAAGCTGACGTTCAAAGTCACTAAATTGCGGCTTCGCGGCCCCCTCGATTGGCGCCACCAACATAGCGGCTGCCACCGTGGCATTGGTTAAACGGTCAATCACAATCAAACTGCCACTGTGGCGCAGCTGTTGATAGGGATCAAAGGCAATGGTCTCGCTTAAACTTAGGCTCACACGGGCGATGCTGTTGAGCGCTAAGCTAGAAGCCGCTTGCTGTTGGTAGCTATTTACGTCCAATTGATAATCAATCGCGGTCACGCTGGCTTGAATCAGCTTATGACCCACTTTGACATCATAAAGCTTGCCTAACACTAGTGGCGCTTCATCCATCCACACCAGATCGGCACGGATCTCGCGAGCTAATTGCGGCGGAGCCTCCACCCCAGCCAGTAAATCGCCACGGGAAATATCAAGTTCATCATTCAAGGTCAAAGTAATGGCCTGACCGGCAACAGCCAGCGGTAAGTCACCATCAAAGGTTACAATTCTGGCCACCGTTGAGCGCTTACCCGAGGGATAGACCACTAGCTCATCACCGACACTTAACGTGCCACTTTGCAAAGTGCCCGCGTAACCGCGGAAATCCAAATTGGGTCGCTGGACATATTGCACAGCCATTCTCACAGGTTCGGTACGCAAGCTGGTACGAGTATCGACATTCTCAAGTAAGCTCAACAAGCTCTCGCCTTGATACCATGGCATATGCTGGCTTGGATTAACCACGTTATCGCCAACCAAGGCTGACACTGGGACATAGTCAATATTGAGTTCACCTAGGCTCGCGGCAAACTCATCGACTCCAGCAACGATTTGCTGATAACGACTCTGGGAATAATCGACTAAATCCATCTTATTGATGGCGACCACTAAATGCTTTATTCCGAGCAATGAGGCAATCAGGGCATGGCGGCGAGTTTGGCTTTGCACCCCGTAGCGAGCATCGATAAGCACCACGGCCAACTCGCAGGTCGATGCGCCGGTAGCCATATTGCGGGTATATTGCTCATGACCTGGGGTGTCAGCGATGATGAACTTACGCTTCTTGGTCGAAAAATAGCGATAAGCCACATCGATAGTAATGCCCTGCTCACGCTCGGCCTGCAGTCCATCGACCAATAAGGCAAGATCGAGGGTATCGCCGGTCGTGCCCAACTTAGCACTATCACTTTTCAAGCTAGCGAGCTGATCTTCATAGATCTGAGTGCTGTCATACAGCAAACGTCCAATCAAGGTACTTTTACCATCATCGACACTGCCACACGTAAGCAAGCGCAATAAACTTTTATGTTGCTGTTGTTGTATATATTGCTGTGTATTATTCATGACTTAGCCCTGCCTTAGAAATAACCCTGACGTTTCTTTAACTCCATCGAGCCGGATTGATCACTATCAATTAATCGTCCTTGGCGCTCACTCGACCGCGCCAACAGCATTTCTTCGATAATGTCATCTAAACTGGTTGCTGCAGATGGCATGGCTGCAGTTAAGGGATAACAACCTAAGGTGCGAAAGCGCACATTGAGGTGCAACACTTCATCGTCAACGGTCAGCGGCATGCGCTCATCATCGACCATGATCAACTGACCTTTACGCTCAACCACAGGCCTTGGCTGGGCAAAATATAATGGCACTATCTCGATGTTTTCTTGCTTGATGTACTGCCAAATATCGAGCTCAGTCCAATTTGACAGCGGGAAAACGCGAATGCTTTCGCCAGGATCGATAGCCGCATTGTAGGTTTGCCACAATTCGGGGCGTTGATTTTTAGGATCCCAGCGATGGTGTTTATCACGAAACGAATAGACCCGCTCTTTTGCGCGAGATTTTTCTTCATCTCGGCGTGCCCCACCAAAAGCGGCATCAAATCCATACTGATCAAGAGCCTGTTTGAGCGCCTGAGTCTTCATAATATCCGTGTGCTTGGCGCTGCCGTGATCGAACGGATTAATGCCTTGGGCCAACCCTTCTGGGTTAGTATGCACCAACAAATCCAAACCAAACTTGGCCACTTGTTGATCCCGAAAGGCAATCATTTCTTTAAATTTCCAGCCGGTATCGACATGCAGTAATTTAAAAGGAATTTTGCCGGGGTAAAATGCCTTTCGAGCCAAATGCAGCATGACAGATGAATCCTTGCCGATGGAATACATCATCACTGGGTTAGCAAATTCTGCGGCAACTTCGCGGATAATATGGATGCTTTCAGCTTCCAATTGTGCGAGATGACTGAGTTCATCTTGGACCATCTTGAATCTCCCTATTGGCGACTAAGGTTACGAGTTGGCAAGGGTGCCAATTAGTTAACTTGTTGATTAGATTTAGTACAACCTTGGTTGCGCCCCTCAAACCATGTGATCTCGCTAGCTAACTGGGTCACATCTCCCACGATCAGCAAGGCGGGGGTCGGAATGTTACTGATCTTGCCCGCGGCGATATCGGCCAACGAGCAAGCGTGAACACTTTGATTAGCACGACTGGCGTTCGCCACAAAGGCCGCCGCGGTCTGCGCTGAGCGGCCCGCGGCGATTAAGCGTTGAGCGATAACGGCGGCCTTCTCAACCCCCATATAAATTACTAAGGTCATTTGTGCCGAGCGGTATTCTTGCCAATCGAGAGCATCATCATCCAAACTGTGACCTGTGATAAAACTGACACTGCGGGCCAGCGCTCGGTGAGTTAGTGGGATCCCAGCATAGGCCGCCGCACCACTGGCTGCAGTAATCCCTGGTACCACTTGATAGCGAACACCTGCCGCCTTAAGGCTTAAACATTCTTCACCACCACGGCCAAAAATAAAGGGGTCGCCGCCTTTAAGTCGCACCACGTGGCGACGAGTAAAGGCCTTAGTGATCAGCAATTGATTGATTTCAGATTGGGTTGCACTGTGGCAACCAGCACGCTTGCCCACCAAAATTTGTTCGGTTGCGGCCGGGATCAGCGCCAAAATGTCCTCACTGACCAATGCGTCATACAATATGCAGTCTGCTTGCTGTAAGCACTTAAGGGCTTTAACCGTTAACAAATCGGCATCCCCAGGGCCGGCACCTACCAAACTAACAAGGCCAGGAATCGCTTTGGCATAAGCGAGTGTCACTATGTCATCTTGCTGCGCCATAGCGCCTCCGCAAACTAGGTTATTTAGTGCCTCACACTATAAGCGTAACTTTATAATTAGATAAATAGACAAACCGCAGAGCTTATACCAAAAGGTAATAAAGTTGTTGAGCATAAGTGAACAAGGGGTGCATTGGCTGGCCAGGGTGTTTAGAATTAACCGTCGAAACATGAATTCAGCGGGAAAACAGAATGAAACACGCTATCTTCCGGACGTTAATTTGGGCAGGGTTTACCAGTGCCATAATGGGGCTCGCCCGTGCCGATGACTCGTTACTAGAGCAACGAGTTCAGGAAGAATTAGCCACCTCTGATCTGCCGTTTGTGATCACCCCCCATAAGGTCAATTATCTATTACCTGTGACCTATAATCCCTCGCCCAATCTACAGCCATTTATCGCCGCCTCCGATCAACCAGACACGATTCAGTTAGACGATGTAGAAGCTAAATTTCAAATCAGTTTCAAATTCCCGCTTTGGTACAACATCTTTGGCGATAACGGCCATTTATTCTTTGCCTATACTAATAAGTCTTGGTGGCAGGTGTATAACAAGAATGCTTCGTCACCCTTTCGCGAAACCAATCATGAACCCGAAATGTTTATGATGTTTAATAATGATTTGCAGATTGGCCCATTAACCAATTCGCTGTGGGGGCTGGGCTTAGTCCATCAATCGAACGGTAAGAGCCGCGCTCTGTCGCGCAGTTGGAATCGACTCTATGCCACCATGGTATTTGATAGCGGTCCCTTTGCGATGGAGACCAAAGTCTGGTGGCGCTTACCTGAAGATGAAAAAGCCTATTTTGGCGATCCTAGAGGGGACGACAATCCTGACATTAGCGATTACTTGGGCCATGTTGAAATCACCTCTGCCTACGGTATTGAGCAGCATAGATTTAGCCTCATGCTAAGAAACAACTTCGCTAGCCCCAATCGCGGAGCGTTAGAATTGACTTGGAGTTATCCAATTCTCGGCAATCTGCGGTTATATGGACAATACTTTAACGGCTACGGTGAAAGTTTGATTGATTACAATGCTCATACCCAGCGACTGGGTATTGGTGTGTCGCTCAACGACATCCTCTAGCTGCAACCTTGACCGTTGCAGCAAGGTCAAGGGAAGGAAATGAAAGCTGGTTATCGATCCATTTATGTTATTTTTTTGACCATCATCGCCTTATGCGTGCTGCGCTTAGCCAGTTTTCATTGGCCACCGGCGCCGGCGCCTGAATATTTATCGCAATATCAAGTCGCTAAAGAATTAGCTGATATTGATAACGCGCTAAAGACACACTCAGCGTTTGTGGCAATCAACACCAACCAGCACTGGTTAACCCAATGGCAACGCTGGCAACCTAGCCTGCTCAACCTCAGCCAAGATGGGATCACCGTCACTGAGTACCAATTACGCCTCAGCCAAATACTCAGCCAACTCAACGACCCTAATTTACACCTAAGCGCCAACCATCAAGCGCCGACCAACATCAATAGCCCCACTTATCACGATTATCAACTCAGCTACTTTAACGGCCACTATGTGGCCAAACAAGCCAATGGCCGCTTACTGCACCCTAAAGCCAGTATCGTGACCCACATTGATGGCCTGCCTTTACGCCGGTGGTTAGCCCTGACTCGCAGCATCTTGCCGCATAGCCAACAACAAGATCAGGTTAAAATCGCCCAACTCCTGAGTCAGGCTCACAAACTGCGCCCCTTACTGGGGGTCAATCCCCACCAGCCGCTGCGCTTAACCTTGACCAATAGCCAAGGCGAGCAACACCACAACCACATCACAACTGAGCCAGTGCAGCTCGGCGCTGAGCAACCCATGCAATCGTTACTATTAAGCGGTTATCGGCAACTCAAACGCTGGGGGCAACCCGCCTTGCAAGGCGCTTGGTTTAATCAAGCCCATGCCAGTGAGGCCATCACCGCAATCGTCCCTGCAAACCAAGCTCTCGAATCAGGATTACCGCTACGATTGCAGGCCAACACTGTACCAATGGTATGGCCACAACAGCCACGCTTTCGCGCCGATATAACAGCCAGCACTCAGGTTCTCGACGGTGAGCATTGGTTACTGACCTTGGCCAATTTTGCCGAGCTAGAAGACCACGAGCTCCAGCATCAATTACGTCAAGCACTGCAATATTACCCCAATGTGATTATTGATATCCGCCATGGTTTTGGTCGCAGCCAAGCCTTGCTGACCTTGCTTAATCAACAATATGGGCCACAGCAGCCCCAGCTTATCGGCACCAGTCAGTATCGCCTTAGCGGTCATCGTGATGCCGAAAGCCTCAATCAACTGGGATTTGTTAAAACCTCAGCCGCCGCCAGCTCAACGATGCTAAGCCCGCCGCTGGCGCGTTATTTACCGGCCTCCAGCCGCCGTTCGCTAGCCCAAGCTCGAGTGATTCTTATCGCAGGACCGGAATGTATTCAAGAATGTGAATGGCTCTTAGTGGCCAGTCGCCACTGGTCTAGAGTTCATGTGATTGGTCAGGCGACCCAAGGTCGAACAGCCTTAACGAAGGGCTTTGCCCTGCCCTACTCGCAACTCACATTGAACCTGAGTACCAGTGTCGAGTTTGACGCTGATGAGCAAGCTATTTCGGCTATCGGCATTGCGCCGGTATCGGCTAAATTGCTAAGCCAAAGACTGGCCACACGCTTTAATTAATGCCCTACGCAGGCAGGCTCGAATAAATAGCCCCCATAAAAAAGGAGCCTAAGCGGCTCCTTTGTTGCAAACGCTGGAATTAATTAGCATTAGGCTCCATCAACATATGTGTATTGAAAACAATCCCTTGAGGCTCCACGATGATATCAAACGCCACCTGCATTGGTTGATGTTGCAGCATTTCTAAATCAGCAGGAATGGGTTCACCACTCATCTGCATGGCGATGGCCAATGGCTCATACAACATTTGGTAATCGGCACTCGCACTCATTACGCCATTAGAAACCAATGTTTGCTTCGCTAAGTCATCAGCCCACGCTTGGCCTTTATCACCACTATAAACAACCAAGTGTTCACCTTTAACCGCTAACATCACCGACAGAGGTAAGAAACTAGGTAAGCCAATGATGTCACTAATGTCAGTCGGGGTGCCATCGGCAGTCACTGCCAATGATGAAAACCGAGGTTCCATACTTTTCAGCAAGTTTATCAAGGTCATTGGGTTGGGCGTTGAGACACTGATGCCAGCATCCAGTTTATTAAGCTCCCCTTGTTCATTCATTTGAAAATCAAACAAGTTCAACGCAACACCCATCGCGCCATCCGCCATGCCGGCGCCCATGGTCATCATCGCCGGATTCGCTTCTTGCAGCGATACTTGCAATGTATTAATAAACTCACAACTGGCTTGCGGTTGAGTCAGCTGTTGCCAGATATCACTCACCGAACCTGACAATTTGGCGGTATTTAGCCCTAACGCCATTGAAAATACACGCCCATCAAGCGCGTCCATCCCTGTGGGAATAAAGCCCTGCAGACTCGCTAACGCAGCCATCATGACACTATTGTTGCTTTCAATCACGCTCTTGACCGTATACTCACTGCGGTTTGGTGTAATTGACATTTGGGTAATACCCATCACGGTTTTAGGCCAGTTGCTAGCGATTGCCGCAGCCTCAGCTTGACAGGTGGCAGTGCGTGCGTCAGCCATATCGCCGCCCTGAGCCATGACTATTTTATCGATTTGACTGGCAAGTATACTCTGATCTTTACCCGTGATAGCGTTGACGATAGATTCGTGATTCACAAACGTCAGGCTATCCGGTAAAAATCCGTGTTTTTCAATTAGCTCACCAATAAGATTGGTCGACGCCATTGAATGCTCAATCGGGGTCACTCCTAAGGCCATAGGTAATAAACTCGGATCCGCCTGAATAACATCTAACGTCATTGTCATCCAACCCGCTTGATAAGAGACCAGCAAGGATATTTCGTCATCTAACAGATAGCGACGAACTTCAACACCACCAATGGTACCCAGCTCCATGATGACATCGCTTTCAGCGGCCGCTAAATCTAGTTGTGCATTCATGGCCTCAGGATTAGCAATTTGCCACTTCATGACTGGCAACATGCCTAAAGTGTAAAAATACCCTTGGAGGCTGTCGCTCATACCAAAACCGGCCAGCAAGGCATCGGGATCATTGATGAGGCTAATGTATTGATCATAGAAATTAAGGACGAACATTTCGGCCTTAGTATCTCCCATGAATTCCGCTAACATATCATCTTGGTAGCTACCTTTAAGACTCTCAAGATAGACCTTCATAGGAAAGGGGCGTAATTGGCCAGAGAATACTGCCGTATCGGCCGGAATAGTCGCCAAAATACTCATGTCCCCATATCCCTCGTCAGTGCCTTTTTGGCTCATCCAATAGCCGACACCCCCAATAATAATTAGCAAAACCAAGGTTAACAGGTTCTTCATGTACTCTCCCACTGCGTGCTGTTATTAAAATATTTGGCTAAAAATACCACAACATCCCGCAATTTGTAACATTTGATCAACTTTTGGCTGAATATTATCCTGCCTTTAGATACCTTGGAGGATTAACGCCTGCTCTAAATCAGCAATCGTGACTTCTCGAGGCAATACAATCCCGGTCCTGACGCCAGCACCATACACTTTATTATAGGGAAACCCATGAGCCCCCTCTTGAGCTAAATAGGCGTTAATGGCCTCATCAGGTTCGGTCGCATCTGCGCGCATTAGAATGATATCGCTACGATGCAGCCGAGTCGCCACGGCTTCGCGCTGCCATACATTGGCTTTATTTTGCTGGCATATACTGCACCAGTCAGACGTAATATCGACGATAACGACATAGCCCGCATCCACTAATGCCGGAATCTTCTTGGCATGTAAGGGCTGCCACTGTAATTGGCGCCATGCATGATAATCTTCACCGTAGCTGACAAAATAACCCACGCTACCAATGCACACACTCGAGGTTAATAGGAAGGCAATCACCATGGTTGGCAGCGGGTGACCGCGGCTTTTTAACCGGATAAAATAGACTGATAGCCCAAGCAATCCGATCAGTAACACCAGTACCCCTATCTGTAACCCATTCATTTATAGTCCTTATTTTGTTGATACATTGCCAGAGGCGGTAGGAGTTTGTATTCTGCACCACTATTGTTGTTCCACCAACTAACAAAAAGAGATGTTATGGATATTTCGGCCATTCTCAGTTTATTGGCGATTTGCTTCCTCGGCGCCATGTCTCCAGGCCCCAGCCTAGCCATGGTGGTACGTCATACCTTAGGTAGTGGCCGACGCCACGGCATCATTTGTGCCTGGGCGCATGCCTGCGGGATAGGGATTTACGCATTAGTGACCTTATTGGGTCTGGCTGCTGTGTTAGCGCAATCACCGCAATTATTTACCGCCATCAGTATCATAGGTGCCATGTATCTCGCATATTTAGGGATCCAAGCGTTACGTTCAGAAGCGCAAAACCACAGCAAATGGCAAGCAGGTACGCCAACTCCAGGCTGGCAAGCTGCCCGAGATGGCCTAGCTATCTCTTTGTTTAATCCTAAGATTTTACTTTTTTTTATGGCGTTATTTAGCCAATTTGTCTTACTGGCTAAGGAGTTGGCAGGCCAAGCATTAATCGTGCTCACGCCAATGGTGATTGATGGTTTGTGGTACACCTTGGTGGCCGTTGCTTTATCGCACCCAAGGGTACTGGATAAGCTGAAAGCCAAGGCACACATCATAGATAAACTGAGCGGGGTGGTATTACTCTTTCTTGCGACGCGCGTAATCTATAGCCTATAAGTGACAAGCATTGCCACTTATAGGCCGAAGGCTAAGCTCACGCTTGAGCTTAGCCTTTATATATTTCAACATCCGCTTGCGCGTCTGTCGTTGCCACCGGGGGATTAGCAATATGGAAATCCAAATTATCGGTCAGCATTTCTTTATAATCATTGCCAAACCATTCGATAGCATTCTCTTTCTCGGCGCTTAAATCTGCTGATTTCAACGCCGCCTCGAAGGCATTAAAGCGGGCAGCAGCAAAACGTAACGCCGAGCCGACCTTACCCACATCCTGCTGTTGCTGCGCCAATTCATTGGCTAACGCAATAAACTGATCTGCCAGTTGATATAAACTTGCGGCTTGTTGCTGTGTATCGGCGTTGTTTCCTAAATCATTGAACTAATCATCAGAACCACGATCAGATCATTAGAACTTTGAGATGGGTGACGATGATGGGTAAGGCAAAGTACAAAATCAGCAACTGGAAGCAATATAACCAAG
>NZ_JAHUTT010000024.1 GCF_019209865.1 Shewanella sp. NIFS-20-20
AGCCATGACACGCTAGCGACGATAAAAGAATTTAGACTTCGGTCTAAAGGAGCGGTAGTTCAGTTGGTTAGAATACCGGCCTGTCACGCCGGGGGTCGCGGGTTCGAGTCCCGTCCGCTCCGCCAACTTAAGATGAAAGCCTCTGCAGTAATGCAGAGGCTTTTTTCGTTTATACAACATTTGCATTTGATGTTGTGGCGTCGCGGATAAATCCGCCCCAGCTACGCTAAAGCTTCGCGCTCATAAGCTTGTGGCTGCGCCACACTCGCCCACAAACTTAAGTGAAAAGCCTCATCTTCGGATGGGGCTTTTTGCGTGTTATTTCCCGCGACGGAGCCCTGCGGACTCCAGGTCGCGGCACTGGCCGTGCGCAACTAGGCGTCCCCGTTGACTCCCGTCCAACAGCGTCCTTGCTTAACAGCCTAGTTCGGCATCCAAGCCTCTCGCTCGTGAGCGCATCGCTCCGCGATACTCGCCCGCCAACATTACGATAAGCCCTAACAGCAATGTTAGGGCTTTTTCGTGTCTGTGATTTTATGTGTTTAAATATCGCAGCCGTCCCGTCCAACAGCATCCCTGCTTAATCGCTCAGTTCGCATGGGGTTTGGACGTTTGCTCTGCGCTTGCTAATGTCTGTAGGGTGTTTCTGTCGGCGCAACAATACATCACAATTATTTGGATGTCCTGAGTTTAGTTCGCAGACGAAGCCTATGGCTGCGATGTTAGCCGCTAGTGGTTTAGGCCGTATAAGGCTAAGTGCAACTAATTCCATGGGTGCCACAGATCCTCCACGGATTCGCTGCACTGATTGGGGCAAGCGTAAGCTATTTAACTTGGCCGAATGCATTGCTTATCGTAGGGTATCTTATTGCAATAGTAGTTTTGTGAGCCAATTTAAGCGGTCAGTTCGATTAACGATTAGTTCATGTTCAATGCTATCCAATCTAATTTAGCCACTATTTCAACAGCTGTGTTAACAACACGGAAGGAGAGTAATGTGACCACACAACGCAAAGCGGCAATCCATAGCTTGCTCAAGGGGATTGAAACCGGTGATCAGCAATCGGTGGCTGTGGTGGATCCTGACAAATACATCCAACACAACCCGCAAACCCACGAAGGTCGAGAAGGTTTAGCGAGTCTGTTTAAGCGTCTGGCTCAAACATCACCACGGGTGAAGATTGTTCGGCTCTTTTCTGATGGCGATTTCGTGTTTGGCCACACAGAATACGATTTCAACACCTTGAGAGTCGGATTTGAGGTGTTTCGCTTTGAAGGCGATCTAACTGTCGAACACTGGGATAATATTCAACCGAGCCGCGGCCCTAATGCTTCGGGGCGTTCAATGGTGGATGGCACGGTTGAGGTTAGTGATTGGGTTAGTACAGAAACCAATAGACGCTTAATCATTGAATTCATCGATAGCGCCCTGATCGCTAGGCAATATCAGCAGCTGCCAAGGTTTATCTCGCCGAGTTACATCGAGCATAATCCACGCCTAACTGACGGACTGGAAGCGCTGACTCATGCACTGCAAGCTTTGGATGAAAACGGGGATCTCAGTATCTGTTACGAGACACGGCATCGGGTGCTTGCAGAGGGTAACTTTGTATTGTCAGTGTGTGAGGGATACTTAGGTGGGGCGCATACTTCTTTTTATGATCTCTTCCGGATTAGTGGAGGGATCATCGTTGAGCATTGGGATACAACAGAAACGGTACCGCCGCTAAGCCAATGGCACAATGATAACGGTAAGTTCTGATGGAGAGTACATCGCTTGGCAGTCGCTATAGCTGCAGTGGCATGCATTTGCGCTTGCAATATGGCGCGGGGTAAATAGCGTTAAGTTCACGCGACAAACACGCCGTGCTAGTGTAATTTTTGCAACGCCGGATTGTGGTTCACTCAAAGGCATTGCTATCGACGCGTTGAAGTTTACTGGTGCTTAAGGGGATGTATTGGCAACTGTCTTCATCTTGATAGCACAGCCAAGTGCGGTTGATAAATAGCGAGGATGATAATTGCCATTGTTCGAGATAGCGCACTGGACGTTGTTGATATTCGCCTTGATATTGGAGATTCAATTTTTGCGATTGATTACTGTCATTGCTAAAAGGCAAGTGGTTGCTTAAGGACGCTTGTTCACGCGGTAGGGCGTTTATCATGCTTTGGTTGTCTATGATCTCAGCCAGGACTAAGGTGGCGGTATTGTCATGAAAATAGCTGGAATAGAGTTGCTGAGAGTCGTTGTTAACGCTCATGACTTTTATGGCATAGCTTGAAATGTCGTCAACGTTATAGGTGATGCTCAAGGTCAAGATGCTATTGTCAGGGGTGAGTGTTGCCGTGACCTGGGTGTTGACCTCGGTGGGTTGGCTTTGGGCGTACTGAGTGTTTCCTTGCCAGTGACCAGCTAGCGCTTGCACCATGCTCTGAGGATCGGCGTAAATATTGGTGGTCATTAAGGATAAACCGAGTAACAACCCAGAATTTATTGTGTTTTTCCGACTCACATGTTGGCTGTCATCTATCGACATACCTTGCTCCTACGTCCAGCAAGTGGGGGTACATTGAACAATCATACGCCTCTGTGCCGCAATTATCGACGTCTTGCTTGAAAAATCCGCAGTCAAACCAATAAGCTTGAAAAAGTACTTTACCTTTAACAGCTGTTTACGCATAATGCACCACGTCAACAGGGGTGTAGTTCCAATTGGTAGAACAGCGGTCTCCAAAACCGATGGTTGCGGGTTCGAGTCCTGCCACCCCTGCCAAATTCTCGAGAAAGGCCATTCAGCAATGAATGGCCTTTTTTGTATCTCAAATATGCTCAGACTTCTGCAACGACTGATATCAGGGTAAACTGACGTTAGTTTTAACGATGGGTAGCTATCATGTCACAACGTGCTCAATTACAGGCGATGGGTATGACCCCCTTGCGACTGAATCCACTTGGCCGCCAATTACTGGGTGAAACTAGGCGAGATGCTGCGAGGGTGAAGCATGCAGGACAAGCGCAATTGGTTATCAAGGTTGCTGACTCATTTGACGGCGTAAAGTTACTTGAACATGCCCTTATGCAAGCGGTGTTGCAACTGCTTAACCTGACTCCGACACGCTGTGCGGTGCAGTCGGAGTTATCTGAAGGTCAAGGATTGCTATGGGATTTAAGCGGCCAAGACAACGGAATTATCCATTCCTTAGCGCTTGATAGCCTTGGGCAACTGACGGAAGTGGCAACTAAACGACAATTATGGATATGTGTATGGCAGTATTTAGCGGCGCAGGAAAACCAGCATGACTAGGCAACTAACTGGCCTCTCTCTTAGCGATATCAGCGCGATGGCGTCGATAGCGCAACAGTTAGATTATCCGTTGAGCGAAACTAGCTTACAGGGGTGTTTTGGCGCTTTATATCGAGTCTCTGGAATAAGGGTGGTCGATGAGTTAGTGGGATTTTGTATTTGTCAGCAAATTATCGATGAAGTCACACTCCTTGATATTTGTGTTGCGCCTGCATATCAAGGCCAAGGCATTGGCTGTCAGTTACTGCAAGATAGTCAGCAAGCGGCCAAGCAGGCCAATGCCGTGGTGATCATGCTAGAGGTTAAGGCATCGAATCTAGGTGCGCAGCGACTCTACCAAAAATTTGGCTTTGAACAGACGGGAAAGCGGCCCAATTATTATCAAACGCCTCAAGGTCGAGAGGATGCCATTTTAATGGATTGGCGCATTGATTGAGCGCTGAATGCAGCCAAAAAAACGCCGGAGCTTGTGGGCTACGGCGTTTTTTATCAAGTCATCACGCTTATTTAACTTCTTTACCTTGAGCTTGCAGATCGGCATGGTAGCTTGAGCGTACCAAAGGACCACACGCCGCATGACTGAAGCCTAAATCATCGGCGATTTGCTTGAACTCAGCAAATTCGGCGGGAGTAACATAGCGCTCAACCGGCAAGTGGAACTTAGACGGTTGTAGATACTGGCCTAACGTCAGCATGTTGACGTCATGGGATCGCAAGTCTTTTAAGACCTGAACGATTTCTTCATTGCTTTCACCTAGCCCCAGCATGATCCCAGATTTTGTCGGGATTTCAGGGTGGCGTGCTTTAAAGCGCTTGAGTAAATCCAGTGACCATTGATAATTCGCGCCTGGGCGGGCCTTGCGGTAATGCGCTGGAGCCGTTTCTAAGTTGTGATTAAACACATCGGGCGGCTCATTGGCGAGGATATCTAAGGCGGCGTCAATCCGACCACGGAAATCAGGCACTAAAATCTCAATTTTGATGTGGGGATTCAGTACGCGGATTTCACGGATACAGTCGGCAAAATGCTGGGCGCCACCATCACGTAAATCGTCGCGATCCACAGAAGTGATCACCACATATTTGAGCTTCATATCAGCGATGGTTTTTGCCAATTTTTTTGGCTCTTCGCTATCAGGTTTCAGCGGGCGACCATGTGCCACATCGCAAAAAGGGCAGCGACGGGTACAGATGGCTCCCAAAATCATAAAGGTGGCGGTGCCATGGTTAAAGCACTCGGCCAAATTAGGGCAAGAGGCCTCTTCACATACCGAATGTAAGCCATTATTGCGAAGCGCTTGTTTAATATCGTTAATGCGTTGATTTGAGGCTGGCAATTTCACCCGTAACCAGTCGGGTTTACGTAGCATGGTCTCTTTTTCAGACGGGACTACTTTAACTGGAATTCGTGCAACTTTGTCAGCATCGCGGAGTTTAACTCCTGGCTGTAATCGTTCTGGCCTATTCATGAATGAGATGCTTCCTCGGTACTGGCAGTGGATAATCCGTGGTGATGAATTACTTGGGTATACGCTAATTGTTGGGCTAAGGCCTCGGTGAGCGCCGCGCCAGCCTGTTCGACTGATTGCGGCCCATCAAGCGCCTGACATTGCACCATTTCCATTCCGGCATAACCACAAGGGTTAATCCGTTGAAATGGCGATAAGTCCATATTGACATTGAGCGCGAGTCCGTGAAATGAGCAGCCTTTGCGAATGCGTAGTCCTAACGAGGCAATTTTGCCATCACCAACATAAACGCCAGGCGCATCCGCCTTAGCATAAGCGTGAATGTCAAACGGGCTCAACATCGCAATGATGCTATCTTCTATGGCGCTGACTAATTGTCTGACCCCTATCTTTTTGCGCTTAATGTCTAACAACGGGTAGGCAACTAATTGCCCCGGACCGTGATAAGTGACTTGGCCACCCCGGTCGACTTGGATCACCGGAATATCGCCTGGCGCTAAAATGTGTTCGCTTTTACCTGCTTGGCCCTGAGTAAACACCGGCGGGTGTTCAACGAGCCATAATTCGTCTTGGCTTTGTGGGTTGCGATGATCGGTATAGTGTTGCATCGCATGCCAGACGGTTTGGTAATCCATGTTACCTAGATGGCGTACATGCAAACAGCTTGCAATGTCTGCGGTGTTAAGCTCGGTTGACACGGACGAGACCTCTTTAAACTTAATGTGTGAACATTATACGCGAGGGGGAATAAATGTAACAGAGATCACATCAGTCAAAATGGCTGCTGTTATCTGTCGCAATCAGAGCTTATAAAAAAGGCGAATCTTATCTAGTAAGATCCGCCCGACAAATGAGCTAATTACAGAACTCGTTTGACGCCTTCGATGGCGGCAAGCTCAGAATATAAGGCTTCAATTTGTGGTTTATCTTGCACCATGACACGAATGGTGATGGAGTAATAGGTCCCTTTACTGGAAATATTGGTGGTCGGGGCATAGTCACCGGGAACATGACGTTGCACTACGGCAACGACACGATCGGCTAATGTGTCACTGGCACTACCAACCACTTTAAACGGAAACGAGTTAGGAAACTCCATTAATTCATCAAAACGTGTGTCTAAATCTGACATGGGAAACTCCCTTAAATACTGATGGGGTAAATATGGTGGTTAACTGGTAATTTTCAAGCGTACCCACCTAAATAAAACGCCACCTTGCGGTGGCGTTATTGTTAGTTGAACCAGCTGGCAAACATTTGTTTGAAATAATCCATCAGCTTACTGAACCAACTGCCTTCCTGAACATCTTCCAGTGCCACCAATGGGAATTGTGCAATATCTTTGCCATCCAATTGGAAGTATACGCGGCCTACGGTGGTGCCTTTCATGATGGGCGCTTCGAGTGGCTGAGTTAATTCAAAATTAGCTTGCAGGTTTTTGCCCTGACCACGATTAATGGTGATGGGAGTATCAGTCAACACCCCTAATTTGATTTGTGGCTTATCGCCGTACCAAATAGGCTGTTCAACAAAGGTATCTCCCGCGTGATAAGGTGTCACGGTTTCAAAGAAACGGAAGCCATAGTTCAGTAATTTTTTACTTTCCGCTTTGCGCGCGGCTTCACTACCTGTGCCCATAACAACCGCAATTAAACGCATGCCATCTTTAGTGGCCGAGCTAACTAAGTTAAAACCCGCCCCTGAGGTATGACCGGTTTTGATGCCGTCAACGTTGAGGCTTTTATCCCACAATAAACCGTTGCGGTTATATTGTTTGATGCCGTTATATGTGAATGATTTTTCGCTATAGACGCGATATTCATCGGGCACATCACGGATTAAGGCAGCCCCTAATAACGCCATATCATACGCGGTGGTTTTATGCTGATCTGAGTCTAAACCATGGGAGTTTTCAAAGTGGCTGTCTTGCATGCCTAACTGCTTAGCCCACGAATTCATCAAATCAACAAAAGCGTCTTCAGTGCCGGCGATGTGCTCCGCCATGGCGACACACGCATCGTTGCCTGACTGAATAATGATGCCTTTATTTAATTCTGACACTTTGACCTTCGTGCCGACTTCGATAAACATTTTTGATGAGTCAGGGAAGTTTTTGGCCCAAGCATTTTTAGAAATAGTGACCTCGTCATCGAGATTGACGTTACCGACTTTGACTTCGTGGCCAATGACATAACTGGTCATCATCTTGGTTAAGCTGGCAGGATTTAAGCTTTCATATGCATTGTTTTCGGCAATCACTTTACCGGTATTGTAATCCATTAAAATATACGCTTTGGCAGCGACATCTGGGGCATCAGGAATGACCATTGGGGCATTGTTGGCTTGGGCCGCAACAGTGATGCTGGTAAATAACAGTAACGCTTTAATTGGTTTTATCACTAAATTCTTCATCGGTAAGACGGTTCTTTTGGTTTTTGACAACTGTCAGGTGTTGACCTAGTTGCGATAACGACTCGGCATTATCGCTCGAAATTGGGAGCCACTCATTCCATTGCAAGAGTTTTAGGCTTGCGCAGTATACCACTAGTGGACAAAGATTTTTAGTATAGGTTCCCTGCCTTAGCTCACCATGAATAAATACTCAGTCTTTAACTAGGTAGCTATTGGGATAACCTTGCTGCTTAAGTTGTTGCAACAATTTGTCGGCGAGCATGGCGTTATCAATGGGCCCAAGCTGCAAACGGTGGAGGTTGCCAGCGGTTTGTAAACGGTATTTGAGCCCCTTAGAGCTTGATAATGACTCGCCCAACGTTATTAGCTTTTGCTTATCTTTGGCAGCACTAATTTGAATGTAATGTGGCTCAGGAGGGTGTTGCAGTTGCGCCAACGCTGCCGATTGCGGGCTCTCGAAATGCAGCGCTTCTACGCTCACATTGGCCGTGCCAGATTTCAGCATATCGAGTCGATAAGCCGCGGCGTAGGATAAGTCGATGATCCGGCCACCGTGAAATGGGCCGCGATCATTCACTCTGACAATGACCTGTTTATTATTGGCAAGGTTGGTGACCTTAGCAAAACTTGGGATAGGTAAGGTTTTATGGGCGGCTGACATCGAGTACATGTCATAGATTTCACCATTAGAGGTCAAGTGACCATGAAACTTGGCGCCATACCAAGAGGCCGTACCTTGCTCCTGATAGCCTTTGGCTGTGGGCAAAACCTGATACGTGCCGCCAAGGACTGTGTATGTGCCGTTGGCTTGACGGCTATAAGGCTCGTAGCGAGCGTGAGCATCTTCCACTTGCGAGACATCGGGCGCGGTGACTGGCGCCTTGTCATCTTTCATTTTATAACGTTGATTACTGCTACATCCGCCTAAGGCTAATGTCAGTAGCAGTAATGCATAGGGAAATAGCCGCACGGGCTTAACGAGTTTGATAGGCATGGTTAAGTTGTTCACTGAATTGGTAGACAGCCATGGCGTATAAGGGACTTCGATTATAACGAGTTATCACGTAAAAGTTTTTTAAGCCCAGCCAATAATCTGTCTGTTGTGACTGTTCAAGCGCGATTAACATCGCTTTTTGGCTGACATCTAGATCTTGGCTGTGTAACAGGGCTAATGGGGGCGTTAAAATATCTGCCACGCTTAATGTGAGTCGCTCGCCTGCCCATGGGGTCACATCGATCGCTTGCGCTTCCGTTTGCTGCAGGGGCAATGCAATGTCGGCTCCCATTTGCCAGCCATGTTGATGGAAATAGTTAGCGACACTGCCGATAGCATCGCTGGGGTTATTGAGTAGATCGCGTTGGCCATCACCATCAAAATCGACCGCATAGTGGCGATAGCTTGAAGGAATAAATTGGCCAAATCCCATGGCGCCAGCATAGGAGCCGAGCAGTTGTGCTGACTCTAAGCGCTCTTCTTTGACTAGCTGCTGTAACTGGCCAAATTCTTTGCGAAAGAAGTCGGCACGCGGTGGATAATAAAAGCCTAAGGTAAACAGGGCATCCCTGACTGGGTATTTGCCCATAAATTGACCGTAAAAAGTTTCAATCCCAATAATGGCCACAATAATTTGTGGCTCAACCCCAAATTGCTTGCTGGCCTTGTCGATAATGGCGGCGTGTTGTTGCCAGAAGTCTATGCCGGCTTGCAGGCGTTTGTCAGTTAAGAAGATTGGGTAATACTGATACCAAGGTTTGGCTTCCCATGGACGAGAAATCGCATCGAGTACTTCTTGATTAAAGGTCGCGGCGCTAAGGAAGTCTAAGGTTTCTTCGTGACTAAATCCCTGTTGCTGCTGGGTTTGAATAAATTCTTGCTGCAATTGCAGTTGACTGACTTCTGCCGAAACGGGCAGTTGCGTAAAGAGACCGGCGGCCAATAACCATGGCGCGATGCGAATAGTCATGTAATGTCCTTTTATCTGTCGACAAAGCGTCTATGGGTGTGAATGCTCATCAGAATACCAAAGCCTATCATTAGGGTGAGCATTGAGGTACCCCCATAACTGATCAAGGGTAATGGCACGCCAACTACGGGCAAAATTCCTGATACCATGCCAATGTTGACAAACACATAGACGAAGAAGGTTAAGGTGATTGAACCCGCGAGCAGTCGTGCAAAACTGGTTTGCGCGCGCGCAGCAATGATGAGCCCTCGAGCAATAATATAGATGTACATGGCCAGTAAGAATATGGTGCCTATCATGCCGAACTCTTCACCAATCACCGCAAAAATAAAGTCGGTATGACGTTCGGGTAAAAACTCTAACTGTGATTGGGTGCCTTCAAGCCAGCCTTTGCCCCAAAATCCGCCTGAGCCAATGGCAATCTTAGATTGAATAATATGATAGCCGGCCCCGAGCGGATCTTTCTCGGGATCGAGTAGGGTCATCACCCGCGTACGTTGATAATCGTGCATCAAGAAATACCACAAAATCGGTAAAAACATTAATACCGCGGCAATGGCTCCGCCAACAATGGTCCAACTCATGCCAGCTAAAAACAGGACAAATACCCCCGATGCTGCCACTAAAATCGATGTGCCAAGATCCGGTTGACTGGCGATCAATAAGGTTGGAATTAATAAAATCATTATGCCGCCGGCAAGATAGCGTTTTTTCGGTGGCAGAGGGTATTGACTGATGTACCAAGCCATCATGATCGGGAAGGCGAGTTTCATCAATTCTGATGGTTGAAATTCCATAAAGCCTAAATTGAGCCAGCGTTGAGCGCCTTTATTAATCTCACCGAAAAAATGCACCCCAATTAGCAGGGCAATACCAATAAGATAAATCGGTAAGGCCCAGCGTTTGAGTACTTCCGGATTGATTTGCGCAACGATCAGCATCACCACTAGGGATAAACCCATACGAAATAGTTGCCGATCCATCATGGCCAAATTGGCACCACTGGCGGAATAAATCACAAATAAGCCAAAGGCAAAAATGGATAGAATTCCTAACAGTAACGGCATATCGATATGCAACCGCTGCCAAAAGGTCATTTTATGTGGGTGTTGACTCATCATTGGCTTTTCCAGTCATCCCGTAATATGTATTCATCTAATAAAGCGCGCGCCACAGGACCGGCATTCGCGCCGCCAAAGCCGGCATTTTCTAACACCACCGCGAGCACAATGCGCGGGTTTTCGTAGGGGGCATATGCCACAATCAAGGCATTATCCCGCAAGCGTTCATCGAGAGAGTCTTTATCGTATTCAGCATCTTGTGCCACGGTAAATACTTGCGCTGTACCGGTTTTCATGGCAGCAGAGTATTTGGCATCGGTAAAACGGCTCTTATTGGCTGTTTGGCGCATGGCTTCGTTGACGATATCCCAATGCTTACTGTTTTTCAGTACAATCGGTGGCAGCTCTTCGATGGGTGTATCTAAAGTGATATTTTCATCTTTGAGCGCCTTGAGTAAGTGCGGGTTGTAGCGAGTGCCCTTATTCGCCACGATGGCGGTTGCATTGGCTAACTGCAAGGGCGTGGTGGTCCAATAGCCTTGGCCAATCCCAATCGAAATGGTGTCGCCAATGTACCATGGTTGATTATATTTGAGGCGCTTCCAATCTTTGGATGGCATGTTTCCTTCGGCTTCTTCATAAATATCGATGCCGGTGGTGGTACCAAATCCAAAGGGTTCCATAAAATTAGAGATCTTGTCGATCCCGACTTTGTAAGCCATATCGTAAAAGAAGGTATCACAAGAATCGATGATGGAGTGGTAGACATCGACCCAACCATGGCCCCAGCGCTTCCAGTCGCGATATTTATGTTCTACGCCCGGGATTTGCCAAAACCCAGGGTCCCAAATGCGAGTTTTTTCATTGATGACATTTTCCTCTAACCCCAAGAGCGCCATCATAGGTTTGATGGTGGAGGCCGGGGCATATTGACCTTGGGTCGCGCGATTAATTAGCGGCCGAGACTTGTCATTTAATAATTGGCTATAGGCTTTAGAGCTGATCCCATGCACAAACGCATTGGGATCATAACTTGGGCTCGATACCAAGGCTAAAATTCCGCCGTCACGGGGATCTATCGCCACCACAGAGCCTCGCCTGCCGGCGAGTAATTCCACCGCTTTACGCTGTAAATCTAAATCGAGCGTCAAGACGATATCTTTACCTGGCTCAGGCGCCGTGGTCGCTAAGGTGCGAATGGCGCGACCACGATTGTTGACTTCTTCTTCTAAGTGACCTGGCTTACCATGCAGCAGGGATTCATAGAATTTTTCGACCCCTTGTTTACCGATATCTCTGGTCGCGGCATAATGTTGCCATTGGTCGTTGCGCTCTAACATTTCCCTATCTCTAGGGTTAATTTTGCCGACATAACCTAAGGCATGAGTTAAGAGATCGGCGTAGGGGTAATAGCGCTTAAGGCCAGCATCCACGTAAAACCCAGGGAACTTATGCTGATTGACACTAAAAATAGCCACTTCTTCTTCCGTCAGGCGATTTTTTAATGCTAAGGGTTTGAACCGGCGGTGATATTTAAGCGTTTTAAAAAAGTCTTCGTGCTCATCTTCACTTAAGGCAATTAGGCTACTTAACTCGATTAGGCTCTGATCGAGGTTAGTGGCTTTCTCTGGGATCACTTCGAGAGTGTAAAATGGCCGGTTTTCGGCCAATAATTGACCATGCCTGTCATAGATCAGGCCACGACTAGGTGCCACCGGCACGACACGAATGCGGTTGTCATTCGAGCGCGTGGTATAGTCTTTATAAGACGATATTTGTAGGTGATAGAGATTGGCGAATAACAGGGATAATAATGCTATCACGCAGACAAAAGTGAACAATGCTCGCCGTTTAAAAAGAGATGCTTCGGCAGCATGATCGTGCATGGTAATGCGCTTTCTTAGCGACACTAATGCTATCTCCTTGGAAATTTTGTCAATAGAAGCCGCGTATCCGGCGGCTAATAGACCTAGGCTGACAGGAAAGGTTCCATCAGCCTAGATATTTATTCCCTATGATAGGGGTGGTTATTGTTCACGCTCCATGCGCGATATAAGCTTTCTGCTACGACAATTCTGACCAGAGGGTGCGGTAAGGTCAGTGCTGATAAACACCAACTTTGATTTGCCGCGGCTTTGCATTCCGGCGCAAGCCCTTCTGGACCACCTATCAGTAGACTGACATCTCGACCATCGAGTTGCCATTTTTGCATTTGTGATGCAAGCGTGGGGGTGTCCCATGTCTTACCAGGAAGATCTAGGGTCACAATATGATTGCCTTTCGGGATGACGGCTAAGGTTTGTTCGCCTTCCTTGTGTAAAATTCTGGCAATATCTGCATTCTTTCCACGTTTACCCGCAGGGATCTCTATTAACTCCAGCGGCATATCACGGGGAAAGCGGCGTTGGTATTCTTCAAATCCACGGGTGACCCAATCAGGCATTTTGGTGCCGACGGCAATCAGTTGTAACTTCATTAAGCGAAATCTTGCCAGAGTTTCTCAAGTTGGTAGAACTCGCGAGTCTGCTCTTGCATGACATGCAAAATCACTTCGCCTAAATCAACCAAAACCCATTCACTGCCATCGCGGCCTTCTACACCAATAATGGTGATGTCGGCATTTTTAGCTTCAACAACCAAGTTTTCAGCAATCGCACGGACGTGAGTCTTGGATGTGCCAGAACAGATGATCATGGTGTCGGTAATATTTGAATGTGCAGATACATCAAAAACTTGGATATCTTTTGCTTTTAAATCATCGACTTTGTCGAATACAAATTGCTTTAGTTGCTCACTTTGCACCTAAGCGTTCCTCTGAATGTATAAAATAGCCGTGGATTATAGCAAGTAACGTACGGCAAATATATGGCCAATCTTCGCTGCCTGAGGGGCGATGTCGCTAAGCTTATCGATACAGCTGATTTGCCTCGATATAGGCTTGTACCGTAAGTGGCAGCTGATGTTCTTGACTGCGCTGGGAGGCGATTTGTTGGCGAATATCTGAGGATGAAACGGCCATGGCGGGCATCTCGCAAGGCGTAAATTTTCCTTGTGGTGTGTGCCATAACTGCGCTTGAGTGACTAAATGATGGTGATAATAATCATAGATGTCTGCGCTTGGGGTTAAGGCCCACCCAGGACGTTGGCAAACGCCTATGTGGGTTAGCTCCAATAACTTATCCCAAGCTTTCCAACTGGGTAAATTTACTAAGCTGTCCATGCCCATTAAAAATACCCATTGGTGCTGGGGGTAAGCACCATGCAAGGCTTGCAGGGTTTGATGGGTGTAATTCGGGCCTGTTTGTTTCAATTCGATATCGCAGACTTGCAGTGCCGGCCATTGTTCACAGGCCAAGCTCAGCATAGCCAACCGGTGCTGATTGCTGGCCTTTGGTTGCGGTTTATGGGGTGGGGTAGCATTAGGAAGTAGCCACACCTCATCAACGGCGAGTTGCTGTTTAGCCGCGAGTGCCAAATGTATATGGCCGAGATGAATGGGGTCGAATGTCCCGCCCAGTAGTGCAATTCTCACCATCACCTCTTAATCAGTAAGCGCGGGAATAGTGAGGTGCGCCTGCGGGTTAAACAGTAAACAAATGTGGGCAAACAATATCCAGTCTTCATGCCCTTGTTGTTTTAAGGCTAATTCCACTTTTGAGGTCATGGCCAGCATGGTTTCAATTTGGGCTAAGCTCAAGCGCGATAATGCTTGGCGATAAGCTTGTTGGCGTTTATCCCACACCCGATGCTGGTTAAACACTTGGCGCTGATCGACCCCAGGTTGCTTTAGGGCTAGCAGTAAGGTCAGTTCTCGCAATAATCCCCATAATAAAATCGGCATGGCAATGCCTTCCGCTTTGAGCTGAGCCAGCATATGCATGGCTTTATCGGTGTGATTATCTAATAAGGCATCGGTGAGCTGAAAGACACTAAAACGGGATTGATCATCGAAATATTGATGTAATTTTTCTGCGGGAATAGGGGCGCTATCGTGGAGTAATTGCAACAACTGCAATGCCTGGTCGCAAGCCAGCAAGTTGCCCTCATACAAATAGGCCAATAACATCGAGGCGTCCGGCGCCAAGTGTAATTGATAATGCTTAATGCGATTAGTGAGCCAGCGATTGAATTGTTGGCCCTCTGGCGTTTGGCAAGGAAGATAGACTCCGCTGCTATCTAAGCGCTTAAACCATTTGCTTTTGGTTTGATCGCTGCTGAGTTTGGGACCTTGTACTATCAAGATCAAATCGGGGTTGGGTTCAGCCAATAACTGCTGAAAACACTGACTGCCATCGGTGCCGGGTTTGGCTTGAGGCAGGGTGATCTCGATAATGCGGCGGCTGGAGAATAAGCTTAAACTTTGCCATTCTTGCTGCAACTGAGCCCACTGGAATTGGCCTTCTTGCACCAGTTGGATATGTTCATCAAAGCCCTGGGCTTTGGCGGCTTGCAAAATTTGTTGACGACATTGGCCAATTAACCAAGGATCATCACCAAAGATAAGATAACAGCTGGCCAAGGGGGAAAGTTGGCCAGCCAGTTGTTCAGGGTATACCCGCATTAGTTGGTTTCTACCGTCGATAAGGTTTGGATGATTTTATCGGCGGCCTGTATGCGCATTTCTTTGAGTAACAGTTCCATTTCTTTGCTTTTTGCCAGTGCCGTGCGCGGGTCATCTAAGTAATCACGTCGAATGACCACATCGAACACTTTGGCCGCTTGCTTATCGAATCGCACTGAAAAGTTGACCTGATAAATCAGCTCATATTCCGCCACATTACCTGTGGGGTAAAGTGATAAGGTAGCCCGCTCCAGACTGTCATTGATAAGCCTTAAGGTCGGAACATCGGCAGCAGCCTCCGTTAAGGTGACATTATTCAGCCTGAGTCGTTCGCGCACGAGTCGAGTCAGTTCACTGTATTCATCGCTTGAGCTTAAGTGCAGCGTCGACAATGAATCAGGAATAAAGTAACTGCCTTGCAAATGGAAGCCGCAACCGGCACTGGTCATCACGACCAGTGCCAGTACGACGCTACTTATCCGTTGAGTTAACTTCATTGAGCGTCGTATCCTTTTATCAATTAGCAACAATGCTTAACAACTTGCCAGGCACGAAAATGACTTTGCGCACGGTTAAGCCTTCCAGATGCTTAATTACGTGTTCATCGGCCATGCCTTGCGCTTCGACTGTGTCTTTATCGGCATCAGCAGCGACGGTGATTTTTGCACGAACCTTGCCATTGACCTGCACCACGATAAGCTTGCTGTCTTCAACTAAGGCTTTATCGTCCACTTCTGGCCAACGAGAATCTTCAATTTCACCTTCATTGCCTAGCTGCTGCCATAATTGGAAGCTTAAGTGAGGGGTGATTGGATACAATAAGCGCACGACGGCCGATAAGGCTTCTTCCATTAAGGCTCGATCTTGTGCCGTTGTCATCGGCGCTTTTTGCAGATGATTCATCAATTCCATCACCGAGGCCACTGCGGTATTAAACATCTGACGACGGCTAATATCATCACTGACTTTAGCAATGGTCTTATGTAATTCACGGCGAAGGGCTTTTTGGTCAGAATTTAAGCTGGCGATATCTAAAGCCTCGGTAGCCCCTAAGGCGATATGGTCATTGGCCAGTTTCCACAAACGCTTAATAAAGCGATGAGCACCTTCCACGCCAGATTCTTGCCACTCAAGAGTTAACTCAGGTGGAGAGGCAAACATCATAAACAAACGGACGGTATCAGCACCGTATTTCTCCACCATCATTTGCGGATCAATACCATTGTTCTTTGACTTAGACATCTTGCTCATGCCGGTATACACCAGCTCATGGCCTTGTTGGTCGACACATTTCACAATGCGACCCTTGTCGTCTTTCTCAAGCACGCTGACTTCAAGTGGGGAAACCCACACACGGCCACCTTTGTCATTGGTGTAGTAGAAGGCGTCGGCCAGCACCATGCCTTGCGTCAGCAATTGCTTGGCAGGCTCGTTGCTATTTACCAGTCCAGCATCACGCAATAGCTTGTGGAAGAAGCGGAAGTAGAGCAAGTGCATACAGGCGTGTTCGATACCGCCAATATACTGATCCACTGGCAGCCAGTAGTTAGCCTTGGCCGGATCAATCATTTGATCGGCATGTGGGCTACAGTAACGGGCGTAATACCAAGATGATTCCATAAAGGTATCGAAGGTATCTGTTTCGCGCAGTGCTGCTTGGCCATTGACAGTGGTCTGAGCCCAGGCTTTATCGGCCTTGATTGGGCTTTGGATCCCGTCCATCACCACGTCTTCTGGCAGGATCACTGGCAGTTGATCTTCTGGCGTTGGCATCACAGTGCCATCTTCGAGTGTTACCATAGGGATAGGAGCACCCCAGTAACGCTGACGTGATACACCCCAGTCACGAAGACGGAAGTTCACCTGACGTTTACCTTTGCCTTGGGCCGAGAGCTTGGCATCAATCGCATCAAATGCGGCTTGGAAATCTAATCCATCGAATTCAGATGAGTTAAATAACACGCCTTTTTCAGTGTAAGCAGCTTGGCTAATATCCACGTCACCATCGGCTGGCTTGATAACTGCCTTGATGTCTAGACCATACTTGGTGGCAAATTCATAATCACGCTGATCGTGACCTGGCACTGACATCACCGCGCCAGTACCGTAGTTCATCAACACAAAGTTAGCAGCCCACACCGGGACTAATTCACCGGTTAATGGATGAATGGCTTTAAGACCGGTATCGACACCGAGTTTTTCCATGGTGGCAATATCGGCTTCGGCGGTTGAAGACTCTTTACAATCTTCGATAAATTGAGCCAACACTGGGTTGTTGATAGCCGCTTGCTCTGCCAGAGGGTGGCCGGCGGCAATCGCCACATAAGTCACACCCATCACAGTGTCTGGACGAGTGGTATAAATATCAAAGCTCTGATCGCTATCAGCCACTTGGAAGGTCATCTCGATACCTTCACTGCGACCAATCCAATGACGTTGCATGGATTTAACTTGTTCAGGCCAGCCGTCTAAGTTATCTAACTCAGACAGTAACTCGTCAGCATAGGCGGTGATTTTAATAAACCACTGCGGAATTTCTTTTTGCTCAACCTTAGTATCACAGCGCCAGCAACAACCGTCTTGTACTTGCTCATTAGCTAATACGGTTTGATCGTTGGGACACCAGTTAACCGCCGAGGTTTTTTTGTAGACTAAGCCTTTGTCGTATAACTTAGTGAAGAACCACTGTTCCCAGCGATAGTATTCAGGGGTGCAAGTGGCGATTTCACGGCTCCAGTCGTAACCGAAACCCAGCATTTTTAGCTGGTTTTTCATGTAATCGATGTTTTCATAGGTCCATGGAGCCGGCGCGGTTTTGTTGTTAATGGCCGCGTTTTCAGCTGGCAAGCCAAAAGAGTCCCAACCAATAGGTTGCAGAACATTTTTTCCTTGCAGTCTCTGGTAGCGAGCAACGACATCACCTATGGTGTAGTTACGCACATGGCCCATATGGAGGCGTCCTGAGGGATAAGGGAACATGGAAAGGCAATAGTACTTTTCCTTGGTGTTATCTTCAGTGACTTCAAATGTTTTGTTATCGGCCCAATGCTGTTGCACTAAGGTCTCGATTTCTGAGGGATTATATTGCTCTTGCATTAATATTTACCGGCCATGCCGCCTTTTTTTGATCTCGCGCTGTATCTGCGCGTGTGGATCTGCATAGAATAAACCAGATGCGTTGTATTAAAAAGGTTCCAATGAAGGAGTATTCAACATGAGTGAGAGAAGTTCACAGATGTTAACCTTATATCAAACGCTGATTGACAAGGTTAAGGCCGATTTTGGCGCTAATAATCAACTCACTACCAAAGATTTAATGGCCTCAGTCACTCGAGGATCAGATTATCTAAAACTGAAACAAATCGCTGACAGCGAAGAGTTGACCTTGGTAGAGCATTTCCTCAAACGTGACATTATTGCGTTTTTGAACGAGCAACACGCCGACGAGCTTAGTTATAGCCCGACATTAATCGCGATGGAAAATACCTTGTGGCATTGGTTAAGTGAAATTACCGACAGGAGTCAGGTTGAGTGGCATGAGCTTAACCAAGATTTTAGACAGCACGGTGAGTATCATAGTGGTGACATTATCAGCCAAGGCACCTTAACCTGCACCCATTGCGGTCATAAAATGCATATCGAATTTGCCGGTGCCATTCCTGATTGCCCCGCGTGTGATCAAGGCGACTTTATTCGTGAAGCATTAACACCTTAATTTGCTGAATGAATTATGAGTAAAAAAACATGCCAATGGCATGTTTTTTTTGGCTGCAAATTAATCAACATCATGAAAGATAAGTGAATTAAGTGATCGCCTTCGCAGATACATAATTGATGACTAGAAAGTTGCTCTTGAATAATTATTGTATGTATATAAATAATTATTCATGGTGGTGGAAATGAAATTAACACGGCGGTCATTTTTAGGGGCAGGTAGTGCAGTTGGCTTGTTGGCGATGACGGGTTGTCAATCGCTTGGGGGAGCCCGTTTCGACCCCTCGCAGGCGGCAATCGGGGCTGAGCCACTTCGGCTCAACTTTAATGAGAATAGCTTGGGAGTGCCAGCCAGCAGTATGCAGGCGTTACAACAGCAGTTACCTCACGCATTCTTATACCCAGATGCAGCCAAAGAGGCGTTGATGACAGCCATTGCAAAGCACCATGAGTTGGCTCATGAGCAACTTATCTACGGTAATGGTTCATCTGAAATTTTAAAGATGGCAGTGGATGCTATGGCAACGGCGGATGCGCAACTAATCATGCCAGATCCTAGTTATGGGGTTGTCGCTGATTATGCCGCAGCGCGAGGGATTAAGGTCATGGCGGTACCGTTAACCGCCGCCATGCAAATCGATATCGACTCAATGCAAGCCTTAGTCGCTGACTACGATGGCCCATCGATTGTTTACTTATGCAATCCAAATAACCCCACGAGTTTGCTGATGGCCAGTGGACCATTACAAGCTTGGTTGAGCGAAGCTTCCCCAGCACTGCAATTTATTGTGGATGAAGCTTACGCTGAGTATGTTGATAGTGAGTTATTTGTATCAGCAATTCACACGGTGAGCGCCGGCAATCCTCACGTTGTGGTGGCTCGCACTTTCTCCAAAATTTATGGGCTCGCCGGCCTGAGAGTGGGGTATGGCGTCGGACATCCGCAGATGATTAGCGCCATGGCAGCGCAAGCCAGTATTGATAATGCCAATTTGGCCGGATGTGTCGCCGCTACCGCCGCCCTTAACGATGAGGCTTGGTTAACCGCCAGCAAAAGGGCGCAACGTCAAGCTCTGGCATTAGTGACGACAACACTCACGGCTTTAGGGCTCGACTATCTGGATTGTAATGCTAACTTTATCTTTCACTGGGTTAATGGTGATACCGACGTTTATCAACAACGTATGCAACAGGCGGGAATTTTAGTGGGGCGCCAGTTTAACCATACCAATGGTTGGAATCGCTTAACCTTAGGCACTCCTGCACAAATGCAGTTGTTTTGTCAGACTTTGATACATTTTCGTCAACAAGGTTGGATCTAAGGACGTGGCATAGATATTAAACCCAGTCTACACTCTATGAATCATATGGATATGAGTTCAAATAATGGAAACTACTGCCTCATATTCGCCTGTCGGCGAGAGGAGCTTTATTGATAATCAGGTGCTGGTCATTGATGACTCCAAAGCGATTTTATTGATTGTAAAAAATCTATTAAATAGCTTGGGAGTCAGTCAGGTCACGGTGACACATCAGCCAGTGAAAGCATTGGATATTATCACCAGAAATCCGAACCGTTATAGCTTGATCTTAACCGACTTAAATATGCCAGAGATGGATGGTATGGCGGTATTAAGGGGGCTGGGTGAGCTGGGATATCAGGGCGCGGTAGGGATTATTTCTGAAATGGAAAGTCGCATCGTGTCATTAGCGGCGGATATTGCCAAAGCGTATTGTTTGCATTTGATAGGCTGTATTGCTAAACCGTTGCAGCCTAAAGATCTGAATGGCTTACTTCTTAAAGCTGAATGTTTATTTGAAGCGCAAAATAATCCAATTAATTTTTTATCTGAGCGGCAATTACGTGATGTCATCGCCGAAGATTTTGTGTTTCCCTACTATCAACCGAAAATCAATATGAAAACCCACAAAGTGAGTTCGGTTGAGGTATTAATGCGGGTAAAGATCCGTGGTGAGCAGGATGCTGTGGTACCCAACCGGTTTTTATCTTTAGCGGCCTCATTGGATCTGTTGGACGTAATGACTGATATTTTGATCGCTAAAGCGGCGGCAGATATGCCTCGGCTGCGCCAACAATTTGGCGATGATTTTCGCTTGTGTATTAATTTATCCCCGACTCAACTAGAAAACTTATCTTTAGTGGATGAGCTTGAGTGTCGGTTTGCAACTTATGGTATCCCCCCCAAGCAGATAGTATTGGAAATCACCGAAGACAATGCGCTGCGCAGTCCGCATCAGCTAGAAACGTTAAATCGTTTCAGGATGCGAGGCTTTGGGGTGTCACTCGATGATTTTGGCTCCGGATTTACCAACATCAATCAGCTGCGGAGTTTGCCATTTTCGGAAATTAAAATAGATCGTTCACTCATCATCAATATTCATCGCGACGTGTTTTGCCAAACCATAGTCAATTCTTTAATTGAAATTGCCTCGCAAATGGATGTGATCTTGGTGGCAGAAGGCATTGAACAGGTCGATGAGTTAAAATACTTGCTCAGTCATTTTGATGAGATGTTGATCCAAGGCTACCTGATTAGTAAACCCCGCTCGCTGGGGAGTTTAGTGGCTTGGCATGCTTCATGGCAAAAGCAATTTGCCCATTTAACTCAGAACAATTAATTGGTGCGGATGACTGAAACTAAAATCAGCCCATGACTTGTGGGCTGATTTTTTTATGCTTGTCGTTGCCGGCGGATCAGCGCGAACAGGATAAGTAAACCAGACCACCACAAGATGGGTTGCTGTCCCCATTGGCTGAATAAGGTGTGCCCTTTGACTAAAGGCACCTCCACACTTAACACGCCAGTCACAAACTGGGGTAACTTATCTAAGGTATTACCCTGGGCATCGACGACGGCGGTAACGCCATTATTGGTGCCTCGCAGTAAGGGCCGGCCTAATTCTACTGCCCGCATTCTAGCAATATCATAGTGTTGCAGTGGGCCATTGGAATCACCAAACCAGGCGTCGTTAGATACCGTCAGCAACATATCGGTTTGAGGGCTAAAGTTGGCCCGCAATAACTCAGGAAAGGCAATCTCATAGCAAATCGCGGGCTCAATGTGATATCCAAGCGCCGTTAAGTTAGGTTGCTGGTAATCCCCACGCGCAAAAGATGACATAGGTAAATTGAAAAAGGGCGCCAAGGGTCTGAGTAAGGACTCAAAGGGCACGAACTCACCGATAGGCAGCAATTGATGTTTACGGTATTCATTGCTGCCATCGCCGGCGTAATTGGCTTGAGCTTGCTGTGGTTGGTGATGATTACCTAAGACGATCAATGAATTATAAAAATCTTTGTTATGGTGACTAATAATGCCGGTAATAATGGCACTGTCATTGAGGTTGGCGACTTGATTGGCATTATCTAAAAAATCACTGACCATATATTCGGGGGCGGGCACTGCAGCCTCGGGCCAGATCACGATATCGGCATCCAGCACCGGCCGCGATAAATCCATGTACTTAAGCAGCGTGGGCCATAAGGCTTCAGGTTGCCACTTCATGCTTTGGGCTATATTGCCTTGGACTAAGGCGACCTTGACGGTTTGCTCTTCTGGCTGCAATGGTTGGCGTTGATAGGCAATAAGGGTCAGCACTGACAGCGCCAACAATACCGTCAGTCCAAGCCGGCAGCGTTTAGCGCTTACGGCGATTGCCGCTGCTGCGACAATGATTAAGTAGCTTACGCCTAAGGTGCCAATATCTGCGGCTAAGGGGCGCAGCGGACCATCGACTTGTGAGTAGCCAGCCCACAGCCATGGGAAGCCGGTGAGCACCCAGCCTCGGGCCCATTCGGTGACTATCCACAGCGGCGGAAAAAATGCCAGCGAGCGCAGAGCAAATGCCTGTGGGCTGAGGTACTGGGCTAGTGTACCTGCAATGGCAGGGTATAAAGCCAGATATAAAGCCAGCAGCGCCATCAAGGCCATGGACGCAATTAATGGCATGCCACCAAATTGCGCCATACTGACATGCACCCAACTGATCCCTACGCTAAAAGCGCCGAAACCAAAGGTCCACCAGTAAAAAAAGCTAGCTTTAGGAGAAAGTTGTCTCGATTGCCATAAAGCAAAGGCTATGGCCAACGGGTAGATAAGCCATAATTGGTATGGCGCGAACGCGAGGGCAGTACTGGCGCCGACTAAATAGCCGGTCACCAGTCGTAGACCTGCACGATGGCAAATCGCCATCAAAAAAGATTGCAGAAAGTTAGGCACTAATTAGTTTTCAACGGTTTGGTTGTCGTCAAGTTCAGGCCAAGAGACACGTAATTGAATAAGTCGACGAGTATCGGCATTCACAATCTTAAACTCAATACCATCAATGATGATTTTTTCGTTACGTTCTGGCAAATGGCCAAAGGCGTGAGACACTAACCCTCCCACGGTATCGAACTCTTCATCGCTGAATTGGGTACCAAACTGCTCATTAAAGTCTTCAACCGGGGTTAAGGCTTTAACTAAAAACACCTTAGCGCTGACTTTACGAATTTCGGTATCCTCACCACTGTCGTGGTCAAATTCGTCTTCAATTTCGCCGACGATTTCTTCAAGAATATCCTCAATGGTCACCAAGCCAGAAACCCCACCATATTCATCAACGACGATGGCCATATGGTAGCGTTGGGAGCGGAACTCTTTGAGCAATACATCCACACGCTTGCTTTCGGGTACAACGACTGCGGGACGAATGACTTTGTCTAAACTGAAGTCTGCTTCTAGGTTAAAGCCATATTTGATGAGGTCTTTAGCGAGCAAGATCCCCTCGATATGATCTTTATCTTCATTCACGACCGGAAAGCGAGAATGTGCAGAACCTATCACAGTAGACAGTAATTCTTCGACACTATTGTTGATCTGTACCGCCACGATTTGGGCGCGAGGGATCATAATGTCACGTACTCGTAGGTCAGAGACCTCTAGTACACCTTTAATCATTTCGCGGGTATCTTCAGTGATCAAGTCACGCTGTTCAGCGTCATGGATCACACCAACAAGATCATCACGATTCTGGGGTTCGCCCTGAAAAATCTGGCTAACTCTGTCAATCCAGCTCTTCTTATGGGCGGTAGTACTCGGTGGGATATCGTCACTCATAGTCTTTCTTAAACTCATAGGCCATAGACCGAGTTCAGTTTTGCTCCTTGTATGGGTCTGGGTAACCGAGAGATTGGATTAGCTCAGTCTCGAGCGATTCCATTTCTTCGGCCTCGTCATCATTAATATGATCATAACCGAGCAAATGCAAGCATCCATGGATAACCATGTGGGCCCAATGGGCTTGTAAGGCTTTATTTTGCTCTAAGGCTTCATTTTCGACTACCTTGGCACAAATAACAAGATCGCCGAGTAAAGGGAGTTCAATTCCTGGTGGTGCTTCAAAAGGAAACGATAGCACATTGGTGGATTTGTCTTTGCCACGGTAATCACGATTTAAGCTTTGGCTTTCGGCTTCTTCAACAATACGAACGGTGAGTTCCGCTTCAGCCATGGTATTACCTAGCGCGGTACGAACCCATAACTCAAAATCTTGTTCACTTGGAAGTTGTTCATTTTCAACGGCAATTTGTAAATCTAGGCAGAGTTCAAGACTCATGTGGAGTCTCCTGTAATTGATGGTGGCTGTCGCGGCCTGCATGTGACGATTGTTGCTCATGGGCTTCATAAGCTTCGACAATGCGAGCAACCACGGGATGTCTCACTACATCGTGTGACTGGAAAAAGTTAAAGCTGATTTGATCAACACCTTTGAGCACTTCAATGGCGTGGCGTAAGCCTGATTTTTGATTTTTTGGTAAATCGATTTGAGTGATATCGCCAGTGATCACCGCCCGCGAATTAAAACCAATTCGAGTTAAGAACATTTTCATTTGTTCTGCGGTGGTATTTTGGCTCTCATCGAGAATAATGAAGGCATCATTTAAGGTGCGGCCGCGCATATATGCTAGTGGTGCCACTTCAATCACACTGCGTTCGATCAGTTTCTCAACTTTTTCAAAGCCAAGCATTTCGAACAGGGCATCATAGAGCGGGCGCAAATATGGGTCGACTTTTTGGCTTAAATCACCCGGCAAAAACCCGAGCTTTTCGCCAGCTTCCACCGCGGGACGAGTCAATAGTATACGGCGCACTTCTTGTCGCTCTAGCGCATCGACGGCTGCTGCCACGGCTAAATAGGTTTTACCCGTGCCCGCCGGTCCAATCCCAAAGCTAATATCATGACGGACGATATTGGCGATATATTGGCTTTGGTTAGGGTTGCGGGGCTTGATAACACCGCGCTTAGTTTTAATATGCAGATGCTTATCGTCATCGTCACTGGCAGCCTCAATTGAAATGGCTTGTTGGATGGCCAAGTGAACGGTATCAGGTTCAAGATCTGGGGTACTGCCTTTAACTGGTTGAGTTTCTACATAGAGATCTCTAAGTAAGTTGTTGGCAGTAAGGCAGTTTTTTGGTGTTCCAACAATTTGAAAGTGATTATTGCGGTAGCTAATTTCAACCCCAATACGTCGCTCTAATTGTTTGATATTGTCATCGAAGGGACCGCATAACGAAGCCAGTCGACGCGGTTCAGCAGGCTCAAGATAAAGGTTGAGCGTAGTCATTTTAGCAGACAAATAAACACTCCAAATGTAGTTGAATCCCAAACGATATGGTCGTTAGCCGTGATTACCCTAAATACTAACCAAAAATAGTCGTAGAAGGTATGGAAAAGGCGGCCTAAGCCGCCTTTATCTGTCTTTATACACAATTTAAGTCAGTACACGACTCGCAGTGACTAGGGCTTAAAGGTATTAACCCCTAAGGCATCGTCTTGTTTGCGTTGAGATAAGATGTCCGATGGACGCAGTTCGCGGCGTAAATCCATCTCATCTTCGCCACGGACAAACTGGCCACGCAACGAGTTAGTAAACACATCGACGATTTCAACATCAACGAAGCTACCAATATGCTTAGGATCGGCTTCAAAGTTAACCACACGATTGTTCTCAGTACGGCCGCGCAATTCCATGGGGTTTTTCACCGATGGACCTTCAACCAATACGCGTTGCACTGAACCGAGCATATGGCGACTGTATCGCATGGCCTGCTGAGTAATGCGGTCTTGCAAGATGGCTAAGCGTTGCTTCTTTTCTTCCAAATCAACATCATCGGGCAGATCGGCGGCTGGTGTGCCGGGGCGAGCAGAATAGATAAAGCTGAAGCTATGGTCGAAATTAACGTCTTCAATGAGCTTCATGGTATCAGCAAAATCTTGTTTGGATTCACCAGGGAAGCCAATAATGAAGTCGGAGCTGATCTGAATGTCGGGGCGTGCTTGACGTAAACGACGAATAATGGACTTATATTCAATCGCCATATGATTGCGTTTCATCAAGGTCAGAATTCGGTCTGAGCCTGATTGCACAGGAAGGTGCAAGAAGCTGACTAATTCCGGCGTATCGGCGTACACATCAATAATATCTTGTGTAAACTCAATCGGATGGCTGGTGGTAAAGCGAATGCGATCAATACCATCAATGGCCGCGACAAAGCGTAACAACTCGGCGAAGCTACAGATATCGTCATCGTGAGTCGCGCCGCGATAGGCGTTAACGTTTTGTCCAAGTAAGTTGACTTCGCGTACACCTTGTTCAGCCAATTGGGCGATTTCTAAAATAATATCATCCAATGGTCGGCTGACTTCTTCGCCGCGGGTATAGGGCACAACGCAGAAAGAACAATACTTGCTGCAACCTTCCATGATCGATACGAAGGCGCTTGGACCTTCGGCACGAGGCTCGGGCAAACGGTCAAACTTCTCGATCTCAGGGAAGCTGACATCGATAACGGCCTTGTCACCGCGACGCACTTGCTCAATCATTTCTGGTAAACGATGCAAGGTTTGCGGGCCGAAAATAATATCAACACATTGGGCACGTTCTTTGATGGCCTTACCTTCTTGTGAAGCCACGCAGCCACCCACACCGATAATCAGATCGGGGTTTTTATCTTTAAGGGTTTTCCAGCGGCCGAGCTGATGAAACACCTTTTCCTGCGCCTTTTCACGAATGGAGCAGGTATTAAGCAGCAAGATGTCGGCCTCTTCGGCTGCTTCTGTCAGAGTGTATCCCTGAGCTTCACCCAGTAAATCTGCCATTTTGGATGAGTCATACTCATTCATTTGGCAGCCCCAGGTTTTGATATGGAGTTTTTTACTCATCAGTTAATTTCGCTCTTCGAACCACGGAAAAATAGCGCAGCATTTTACCCCCTCGCACCCAAGCTTTCCAGTGGTCGGACTAACTTTAGGCAATATCTCTTAATCGCCACAGTATTGCTCGGGGTTAATTCGTGAGTTCATTGAGGTTGGCTGCAGTTTAACTAATTCATATTTAAGCTAATTATTTAATGCAGCGCAGGGAGGGCGGTTATTGATCAGCGAGTAGTTTAGTGCGGCTGTGATATAGGGCATAATCTTGTTGGCATTTATTGCGTAAAATCACCAACGAGTTAAGGGCTAACCGCGCCAAGTGGTTAGCCGACAATCGCGTGACGTCATCCTCCACGCAGCAAAGGGGGAGATTTCAACCGCAACGACAAGGATAAACTAAGTGACACAACAACAGGATTACACTGACGTCTGTATTATTGGCGGTGGTATGGTGGGCGCCGCGACGGCATTAGGGCTGGCCAAGCTCGGCTTATCGATCACTTTGATCGAAAATCGTCGCCAAGAACACTATGATCCTGAGCAGGCCTTAGATGTTAGGGTATCTGCCATCAGCATGGCCTCGGTGAGTTTATTGCAGTCCCTCGGGGCGATGGAGGCGATCCTTGCCATGCGTCACATCGCCTATAGTGGCCTTGAAACCTGGGAGATGGAAGGGGCGGCGACCTGTTTTCATGCCAGCCAAGTCGGATTGGATAAGCTTGGCTATATTCTCGAAAACCGCGTCATTCAATTAGGCTTGTGGCAGCAAATGGCGCAATACCCGAACTTACATGTCTATTGCCCTGCCGCGGTGACTAGTTATCACCAGCAAGCGCAAGGCGTTAGTGTGGTGCTGGAAAATGGCACCCACCTACAAGCCCGCTTGCTGATAGGTTGTGATGGCGCTAATTCTCAAGTTCGTCAGTGGGCGGGGATTGGAGTGAGCGGTTGGGATTATCGCCAAAGTGCGATGTTAATTAATATTGCCACCGCCGATGACCTCCCGGCGGTGACTTGGCAACAATTTACCCCCGATGGACCACGTTCATTATTGCCTCTGCCTGATAAGCATGCCTCGTTGGTGTGGTATGACAAACCTCAACGGATTGGGCAGTTGATGCAACTGAATAATGTGGCGTTAATGGCGGAGATTAAACGTCATTTCCCTAACCGTTTAGCCACTGAGTTTATCATTGAAGCTAAGGGCAGTTTTCCGTTAACAAGGCGTCATGCCAGTCGATATTACCAAGATAATGTGGTGATTTTGGGCGATGCGGCTCACACCATTAACCCGTTAGCAGGTCAAGGGGTTAACTTAGGCTTTAAAGATGTAGCGGCGTTAATTGATGTCATCGCTACAGCGAAGCAAGCGGGACAGGATTGGGCGAGTAATGCCACCTTGGCCTGCTACCAAAGCCAACGTTATCGCGACAACTTATTAATGATGACCACCATGGATGCGTTTTACGCCGGTTTTAGTAATCGTATTTTACCGCTGAAATTACTGCGTAATGCGGCACTGAAACTGGCGGATAACTCCGGACCGATAAAAGATTGGGTGTTGAAATACGCGCTTGGACTGCACTGAGGTCCATTGTAAATTTGTTGAGCAGTGGCTGCGGTGATAGAATGCTGCGCTTTATGACTGAGTCGTCGTATTTGGGCTTAGCGAAATAGAGTAATAATAGTAGCGCTATGAATAAGATTAAATTGATTGTTGGTTTAGCCAATCCTGGTGCTGAGTATGCGCAAACTCGTCATAATGCCGGCGCATGGTATGTACAAGAATTAGCGCGTATCGCCAATGTTAGCCTGACTGCCGACAGTAAATATTTTGGACTGACGGCGAGAGTTAATCTCTTTGGTCAAGAGATCAGGCTGCTTATCCCTGCCACTTATATGAACTTGAGTGGTAAGTCAGTGGCAGCCTTAGCGAACTTCTTTCGCATTGAGCCTGAACAAATTCTGGTGGCTCATGATGAATTAGATATGCCGCCAGGCGTCGCCAAGTTTAAGCAAGGCGGCGGTCATGGCGGGCATAATGGCCTGAAAGATATTGTCGCCAAAATGGCAAATAACAACAATTTTTACCGCTTGCGCATTGGCATTGGCCATCCGGGCGATAAAAATAAAGTGGCCGGTTATGTACTGAATAAGCCTTCAAGTGAAGACCAAGAAAAAATCTTGGCTGCCATCGATGAAGCAGTACGTGCCACCGAGATAGGTGTTAAAGAAGATATGGTCAAGGCACAGCATAGGTTGCATTCTTTTAAAGCACTATAATGTAGTCGCCATCAAATATTAGCCCGAGCACGATTTGGCTTGGGTTGTTACGTCAAAATAAAGGTATCGATATGGGTTTTAAATGTGGCATCGTTGGTTTGCCAAACGTAGGTAAGTCTACGCTGTTTAACGCACTGACAAAGGCTGGGATTGAAGCAGCAAACTTTCCTTTTTGTACCATTGAGCCTAATACCGGCGTGGTACCCGTGCCGGATCCACGCTTAGATGCGTTAGCGGCCATTGTTAAACCTGAGCGTATCTTACCGACCACGATGGAGTTCGTTGATATCGCGGGCTTGGTTGCTGGTGCATCTAAGGGTGAAGGCTTAGGTAATAAGTTTCTTGCCAATATCCGTGAAACGGATGCCATTGGTCACGTGGTGCGTTGTTTCGACAATGACAATATTGTGCATGTGGCTAATAAGGTCGATCCTGCCAGCGACATCGAAGTCATTAACACCGAATTAGCACTGGCGGACTTAGACAGTGTTGAGCGAGCCATCACTCGCCAGCAAAAGCGGGCTAAAAGTGGCGATAAAGATGCGAAGTTTGAAGTTGAAGTGCTTGAGAAAATGCGCCCAATTTTAGATGAAGGCAAAATGTTGCGTTCACTGCCGCTTGAAAAAGAAGAATTAGAAGCCGTTGCTTACTTGAATCTGTTGACTATCAAGCCAACCATGTACATTGCTAACGTGTCTGAAGACGGTTTTGAAAACAATCCGCATTTAGATGTGGTTAAAGCTATTGCGGCGGCAGAGAATGCCGTGGTTGTTCCGGTCTGCGCAGCGATTGAATCTGAACTGGCTGAAATGGATGCTGAAGAACGTGATGAGTTTATGGCTGACTTAGGCTTAGAAGAGCCGGGCCTTGACCGCGTTATCCGCGGTGGCTATTCCTTATTGGATCTACAAACCTACTTTACTGCCGGTGTGAAAGAAGTCCGTGCATGGACTGTGCCTGTTGGCGCCTCAGCCCCGCAAGCGGCTGGCGTGATCCACACTGATTTCGAACGCGGCTTTATTCGTGCTCAAGTGATGTCTTATAACGATTTCTTAGAGTTTAAAGGTGAAGCGGGCTGTAAAGAAGCCGGTAAATTGCGAATTGAAGGTAAGTCATACGTCGTCAAAGATGGCGATGTTATGCATTTCCTGTTTAATGTTTAAGCAGCTAAATCTTCGCAATTAAGTGAATTCAAGAGGAAAACTTAGTTTTCCTCTTTTTTTGGCCAGCAAATGGCCAGTTTGTCGATGGAATGAGCAAACGATAGGTTTGCGCATAATATTCGTAAAAAAGCGGTTGACCTCTTTGGGTCGAATAAGCATAATACGCCCCGTTCCCTGATGAAGGGGGCGCGGAAAGTAAGATGGCTATGTAGCTCAGCTGGTTAGAGCACAGCACTCATAATGCTGGGGTCGCAGGTTCAAGTCCCGCTATAGCCACCATCTGCTCAAGATGTAAAATAGAGATTGTTGTGCGGGAATGGTGAAATTGGTAGACACGCCAGATTTAGGTTCTGGTGCCGCAAGGTGTGAGAGTTCAAGTCTCTCTTCCCGTACCATTTAATTTAAGTTAGATGAGCAACAAGCAGTTGGGGTATCGCCAAGCGGTAAGGCACCGGGTTTTGATCTCGGCATTCCAAGGTTCGAATCCTTGTACCCCAGCCAATTTCCTCTTATTTCCAATGATTGGGGTATCGCCAAGCGGTAAGGCACCGGGTTTTGATCTCGGCATTCCAAGGTTCGAATCCTTGTACCCCAGCCACGGCTATGTAGCTCAGTTGGTTAGAGCACAGCACTCATAATGCTGGGGTCGCAGGTTCAAATCCCGCCATAGCCACCATATTTTATCAAGTTGATGTAATCGTCTTGAGCCAGTTTTTGGGGTATCGCCAAGCGGTAAGGCACCGGGTTTTGATCTCGGCATTCCAAGGTTCGAATCCTTGTACCCCAGCCAAATAAAGAAAAGCCCGTCTATTTAGACGGGCTTTTTGCATTTATTTTTTAATAAAGATTAATCCCGTATTCCCGGTTAAATCCACGTGTGAATACGATGGGGTACTAAGTTTCGGGTATAATTGCTGGTATAGCTTAGCGAGCAATTTTCATCTCATTTATTTCAAATAAGGTTTTGTCCATGAAGCGGATCTTATCCATTCAATCCCATGTGGTATTTGGCTGTGCTGGTAATAGCAGTGCCGTGTTTCCAATGCGACGTAACGGAATGGAAGTATGGCCAATTAATACGGTGCAATTTTCCAACCATACTCAATATCAGCAAGGATTTAAGGGCATGGTAATGCCTGCGGGTCAAATCACTGAGTTAGTGGCTGGCTTGGCTAATATTAACGCCTTGGTTGAATGCGATGCGCTACTTAGTGGCTATCTTGGCAGTGCCGAGCAAGGTGAAGAGATTTTAGCGGCGGTGGCAAAAATCAAACAACACAACCCGGCTGCCATCTATTTTTGCGATCCCGTGATGGGGCATCCGGAAAAAGGCTGCATTGTCGCCCCAGGTGTGATGGAATTTTTTAAGCAGCGCGCCCTCGCTTGCGCCGATATGATTGCACCGAATTTATTAGAGTTAGAAACCTTAGCCGATTGCACCATCGATAATTTGGCACAAGCGAAAGCCGCAGCTCGCCGTTTATTGGACACTGGCTTGCGCTTAGTGCTGGTAAAGCATCTAAGCCGGGCGGGTAGCAGTGATGAATTTCAAATGCTTTTGTGTTGTGAGCATGGTGATTTCTTGATTTCTCGTCCGCTGTATGAATTTGAGCGCCAACCTGTGGGGGTTGGTGATTTACTCAGCGGTTTAATGCTCAGCAATCTGTTGCGTGGTTTTGATGCGGTTAGCGCTTTTGAGCGCACCAATGCCGCGGTCGATAGCGTTCTTAAGCTGACTTGTGACATTCAAGCCTATGAGTTACAACTGATTGCGGCGCAAGATCAGATTGCCGATCCCAACATTAAATACCGCGCTCAGCCATGCTGATGCAAGCGATTATCTGATGAATCAAAAAACCAGCCGCGGCTGGTTTTTTTGTGTGCCGAGCAGCAACACCTGCCTCCGAGTTAGCCATCGGTCATGTTGGCGTGAGCAACCCCGCCTAACACCTAGCGAGTACCACGCTGACTGGGGCCGGTGGTCAGACATTTAATCGCCAAGCATTTAATGCTAGAGTTGATTAAATTTTGTGCTGGGGGCGCGATGATGTTGGTATATGGCGATTTACGTTCAGGCAATTGTTATAAGGTAAAGCTCACACTTAAACTCCTTGGCATCCCGCATGATTGGCAACATGTCGATGTGTTAGCCGGCGAATGTCAACAAGCTTCATTTTTGGCCATCAACCCGAACGCTAAGATCCCGGCGCTGGTGTTAGACGATGGCCGCGTCTTGTGTGAATCCAACGCCATTATTTGGTATTTAGCCAATGAGGGGGCCTTAGTGCCAACGTCGGCCTTTGCTAAAGCTAAGATGTTTGAGTGGATGTTCTTTGAACAATACAGCCATGAACCTTATATCGCCGTGGCGCGTTTTATCAAACATTATCAAGGGTTGCCACCTGCGCGCCGAGCGGAATTTGCCAGTTTACAGGCTGGAGGTAATAAGGCGTTGACCTTAATGGAACATCAATTAAGCCTGTCGCCTTACTTAGTGGGCGCATCACTTTCGTTAGCCGATATTGCCTTATTTGCTTATACCCATGTGGCCGATGAGGGCGGCTTTGATTTGTCTCGGTATCCTAATATTCAAGCTTGGTGCGAGCGCATCAGTGCTCAGCCACTATTTTATCCGATGCCGATGAACGAGTGACCGCGGATGCCCGGCCATAAAAAAACGCACCTAAAGGTGCGTTTTTATCACTGATCGCTCGGATTAGTGACGGAACATGGCCGAAATAGATTCTTCATTACTCACGCGACGAATCGCTTCAGCTAATACCGCTGACATGGTCAACTGTGTGACTTTATCCAGCTTCTGCATCTCTTCGGATAATGGCACGGTATCTGTGATGATTACTTCATCAATCACTGAATTAGCAATATTTTCGGCAGCTTTACCAGAAAACACTGGGTGAGTGGCGTAAGCGAATACACGGTTTGCGCCATGTTCTTTTAATGCTTCCGCTGCTTTACACAGAGTGCCGCCTGTGTCGATCATATCATCAACGATAATACAATCACGTCCCTGAACATCACCGATGATGTGCATGACTTGAGCTACGTTGGCTTGTGGACGACGCTTGTCGATAATAGCCAGATCGGAATCATCAAGCAGTTTTGCAATTGCGCGTGCGCGAACGACGCCACCAATATCGGGCGAAACAACCACAGGGTTATCAAGATTGCGGCTTAACATGTCTTCCAGCAGCACAGGGCTTCCGAATACGTTATCTACCGGCACATCGAAGAAACCTTGAATTTGTTCGGCGTGTAAGTCGCAAGTTAATACGCGATCAACCCCAACGCTTGATAAGAAGTCTGCAACCACCTTGGCAGTGATCGGGACGCGTGCGCTGCGAACTCGTCGATCTTGGCGAGCATAACCGAAGTAAGGGATCACGGCAGTGATACGACCGGCCGAGGCACGGCGCAGAGCATCGACCATGACGATCAGCTCCATCAGGTTGTCATTGGTTGGAGCGCAAGTAGATTGAATGATAAACACATCCGCTCCACGAACATTCTCGTTGATTTGAACACTGATTTCACCATCGCTGAAACGGCCCACCACGGCGTCTCCAAGTTTGCAAAATAAACGGTCGGCAATCTTTTTCGCGAGACTGGGGGTGGCATTCCCAGCAAAGAGCTTGATGTCGGGCACTGTAAGAACCTCAGGCGTTTGCTTAATATGTCGTGACTAAAGTGGACGTCACTTTAGATACATGGATTAGAGCGACAACAACGTCTGCTCTAACGGCGAAATATTTTTTCCTTTGGCAACAAATCCACGCCAATGGCTTGGCATCTTGTCCAAGGCCGCTTGGGCAGAAGATTGCTGCTCGAACTCCCCGAACACGCATGCGCCAGTTCCGGTCATTCTTGACGGCGCATATTCTAGCAGCCAGCCTAAGGCATTGGCAACTTGAGGGTGTCGTCGTGCGACTAGCATCTCACAGTCGTTACGCCAAGGCGATGACATTAATGTGTCTAATTGCATCTTTGGGGTATTGCGCGGTAATTCAGGATCTTGGAACACGGCTGCGGTGGCTACATGCACATCGGGAGCAATGATCAAATACCAAGGTTCTGCGGGGGTAACCGCTTGTAATTGCTCGCCGACGCCTTCGGCAAATGCGGCATAACCATTAATAAAAACAGGGACATCCGCGCCGAGCGTTAAGCCAATAGCCCCGAGTTCCTGTTTGGACAGTCCGGTTTTCCACAGGGCATTAAGCGCCACTAGGGTGGTCGCTGCATCGGAAGAACCGCCGCCCAATCCTCCGCCCATCGGAATATTTTTCTCCAAGGTTATATGGGCGCCACCTTTATAGCCTGTGGCTAATTTTAATGATTTTGCAGCTTTCAGAATTAAGTTATCGCTATCGGCAACAACCTGATTTAGTTCGGAATCTAACGTCACGCAATCGCTATCGTCGATGGCAAAGGTGAGATAGTCACACACATCAATAAATTGAAATAAGGTCTGCAATTCATGATAACCATCGGCCCTTTGGTGGTTCACATGGAGAAATAAATTGAGTTTGGCCGGTGCCGGCCAGCGCGTGCTGATTGCGCTTACTGTCATGATGTTATTCCTTGGGATGGCGGCCTAGTATGCGATGGGTGCAGGCTGTTCAAAGGCCGGCGACTGGCGCCAATGGTTGCCAACGATTGATTTGGATTTTAACCTGAATCTCGCCATTTTTCAGTTGAATTAATCGTGGCACTTCGGCGCCGCCCAATTGTTGCCATTGGCGATATTCAACAGTCCATGGTTGTGATCCTTGCGTATGCGCTTGTGTGACCCGCCCCTGGGCATCGGTACTGATGATCTGCATGTCAGGGGTCAGTTGACCTATGAGCCAGTGGGGGAATTGCGCTAACGGCAGTGACCATCCGGTCAGTTGTTGTAATAACTGTTGGCCATCGGTGCCCTCGTATGTGTTGCCATCGGCGGTCAAGCTGGCTTTGTTTGGGGCTAATGTCAACGCCATCAAGCTAGTGCCTATCGGGCTAATTAGTTGAATATCAGTGCGTTGCGGCTGTTCCAGCCAGTAGAGTTGGGTGCTAACCTTGTCCTCGGCGGTGCGGACTAAAATATTGCCATTGAGTTGCCAAGCATACGCATTGGCCGCCGAGCTGACGCTGACAGCTTGCAAGCTTGGTGGGGGAGTGAGGCTACAGCCGTTGATAAAAAGCAGTAACAATAGCCCAAGGTAGTGCATTTTTGTGAACCGCGTCAAAATATTTGTCCGACATCAACCTAAGTATGTCCTTTATGATACTGAGCCTATTAGGGGAATACCAATCTTGATAGCGGATTTTTGTCCCGCAACACTTGATACAAAGGTTAATGACTATCAAAGACTTCTTGATGCTAATTGGATTTTTGATTAAGAAGTTAGACCTTTATTCGGTTTTGTTAAGCGTATTCTATTTTTAATCGCGTCAATTCAGTAGAATGCCACCATGATAATGACGCCTGAGAGCCTGAAAAGAGTCAGATGAGCCTAGTAGCAATAGGGATTAACCATAAAACGGCAACGGTAGACTTGCGGGAAAAGGTTGCATTTGGTCCAGATATTATTCATGACGCCATGAAGAGTCTTGCCAGTCGAAGCCAATCCGGTGAGGCCGTAATTATCTCCACTTGTAATCGCACGGAATTGTATTGCAATGCAGCCGAGGCAAGTGATGTCATTCAATGGCTAGAGCAATATCATGGCTTAAGCCATGATGCAGTGATGCCGTGTGTCTATCAATTAGATGGTCAACAAGCGGTGCGCCACTTAATGCGAGTCGCCTCAGGGCTGGATTCGCTTATTTTAGGTGAACCGCAAATCTTAGGGCAGGTGAAGCAATCGTTTGCCAAAGCCAAAGAAGCGGGCACCGTGGCCCTGACCTTAGATAGATTATTTCAGACCACGTTTTCTGTGGCTAAAAAAGTACGTACCGAAACCGATATCGGTGCTAATGCCGTGTCCGTCGCATTTGCCGCGGTCAGTATGGCTAAGCATATCTTCTCATCACTGGCCCACACTAAGGTGTTGCTGATTGGTGCGGGTGAAACTATCGAGTTGGTGGCGCGCCACTTGAAGGATAACGGGGTCAGTGCCATGGTGGTGGCTAACCGTACCTTAGAACGTGCGCAAGGGATGTGTGAAGAGTTTAATGCCACCGCAATTACCTTGACTCAGATCCCTGACTATCTACCTAAAGCCGATATCGTGATATCCTCTACCGCAAGTCCGTTGCCAATTTTGGGCAAGGGCATGGTAGAAAAAGCGCTGAAGCAGCGACGTCATCAGCCAATGCTGCTGGTGGACATAGCGGTTCCCCGTGATATAGAGGCAGAAGTGGCCGATCTTGACGATGCCTTCCTCTATACGGTTGACGACCTGCAAAGCATTATTGAACAGAATATGGCCTCCCGCAAAGAGGCTGCAGAGCAAGCCGAAGTGATTGCCGAAGAACAGGCGCACCTGTTTATGGATTGGATCCGTTCACTGAGTTCAGTGGACAGTATTCGGCAATACCGACAGCAGAGCTTAGCGGTGAAAGATGAATTGGTTGAGCGCGCCATTAATAAATTGGCGCAGGGTGGGGACAGCGAACAAGTATTGTTGGAGCTGGCAAATAAACTCACTAACCGCCTGATTCATGCACCGACTCAAGCACTGACGTCGGCCAGTCGCGCTGGGGATTTAAATACCCTGGGGCAACTTCGTTCCGCGCTTGGGCTGGATAAAGAGTAAGGTTTAAATCATTCAATGAAAGATTCCGTCATCCGCAAGCTTGAAGGCTTGCTTGAGCGTCACGAAGAAGTCATGGCGCTGCTTAGTGATGCAAGTGTGATTAGCGATCAAGATAGATTTCGTGGTTTGTCGCGCGAATATGCGCAATTAGAAGATGTGGTCAAAGGTTTTAAAGCTTATCAGCAAGCTCAAGCGGATTTAGAGACTGCGAAAGAGATGCTGGCCGAAGACGATCCTGAAATCAAGGAAATGGCGGAAGAAGAGATTCGTGAGGCTAAAGCTGCACTATTACGTCTTGAAGATGAACTCCAAATTTTGTTACTGCCAAAAGATCCTAACGATGATCGCTGCGCGTTTGTGGAAATTCGTGCCGGTGCTGGTGGCGATGAGGCCGCGATTTTTGCCGGTGACTTATTCCGCATGTATAGCCGCTATGCCGAAGCGAACCGTTGGCAAGTAGAGATCATGAACCTCAATGAGGGCGAACATGGCGGCTTTAAAGAAGTGATTGCCAAGTTTAGTGGTGAATCCGTGTACGGCAAACTCAAGTTTGAGTCTGGCGGTCACCGTGTGCAACGTGTGCCTGAGACTGAGTCTCAAGGTCGAGTGCATACATCGGCTTGTACTGTGGTGGTGATGCCAGAAGTCCCTGAAGCCGAAGCGATCCAAATTAATCCAGCCGACTTAAAAGTCGATACCTTCCGCGCCTCTGGGGCGGGTGGTCAGCACGTTAACAAAACCGATTCTGCCATTCGTATTACCCACATTCCCACAGGAACCATTGTTGAATGTCAGGATCAGCGTTCGCAGCATAAAAACCGCGCGCAAGCCATGAGCGTGTTAGCGGCGCGACTGCAAGCTGCTGAAGATGAGAAGCGTCGTAGCGAAGAAGAATCGACGCGTCGTTCCTTGGTCGCCAGTGGTGATCGTTCTGAGCGCATTCGTACCTATAACTTCCCGCAAGGTCGCGTCAGTGATCATCGTATTAACCTGACTTTGTATCGCTTGAATGAAGTGATGGAAGGCTCGCTCGATACCTTGATCGATCCTTTGATGCAAGAGCATCAAGCAGACTTGCTTGCCGCCTTGGCGGATGACCAAGGCTAATCAGTCTAGGTTAATCGCTTAACTGCATTTTGTCATTGGGCTGCCATCAGGGCTCAGTCTGAATGAAACGGTGGTGTCGGCGGGTTATTGTTGCCATCGCGCCTTCATAGAGCCTGAGCGGTTGAGCTGAACTTGTGATGGCGAAGCGTCAATGGCAGCGCGAGCTGGCGCGTACGCATCGCCTTTATGTTTATAGGATGGGTGTACATGACATTAGCTGAGACGATTGAACAAGCCCTTCGCCGGGCTTGTTTGCTTTTAAACGGCAGTAGCGATACCGCCGCCTTAGACAGCGAAATTTTACTGCAGCATGTGTTGGATAAAAATCGCACCTATTTATTTACTTGGGGCGATAAAAGGTTAACAGCCACCGAGGCCGAACGCTTTCAGCAGTTGCTGGCATTACGACTTGAGGGGCATCCTATTGCCCACTTGATTGGTGAGCGTGAGTTTTTTTCTCTGCCGTTTAAAGTTAACCCCACGACCTTGATCCCAAGACCGGATACCGAAGTACTGGTTGAAACGGCGTTAGCTTTACCCTTGCCGAGTGGCGCGCGTGTACTTGATTTAGGCACGGGGACCGGCGCTATCGCCTTGAGCTTGGCCCATGAACGCCCACAGTGGCAGATAAAGGGGGTTGATAAGGTGGCCGCCGCCGTGGCATTGGCGTGCGAGAATCGGCAGATGCTAGGGCTTGAGAGGGTCGAGATCTGTCAAAGCGATTGGTTTAGTGCGGTCAGTGAGCAAGCTTTCGATCTCATCGTCTCAAATCCCCCATATATTGACGAGAATGATCATCACTTATCCCAAGGTGATGTGCGCTTTGAACCCTTGAGTGCATTAACTGCGGCTGATGCAGGATATCAGGATTTATTCTATATCGCCGAGCACAGTCGCGATCGCTTAGTGTCAGGTGGCTACTTATTGATGGAACACGGTTTTGAACAAGGTGCTAGGTTGCGTAACGCCTTGAGTGATATGGGGTATGTTGACGTCAAAACCATCAAAGACTACGGCGATAATGAGCGCTGCACCTTGGCTCGATGGCCGTAACGAACCCACCGTTAGCGACGATACCGAGCGTCAACTGCCGGGCCTTGAATCGCCGTTAATGCGGGGCGTCATTACCCGGCCTTGATAAGGTCTGCCCGCTGGGGCGGATAGGTTTGGCCTGTTGCCAGCTTTCGGGTACACTAGCGCCTTTGAATTTTTAGGCATAGGGAAATTATGCAAATTTTTTACGATTTATATCCTGCGACCAAACACTTACACTTATTATTGATCGCCTTAAGTGTGCTTTTTTTTGTGGTTCGTTTTGGTTTGCATATGGCGGGGTCGACCTTACTGCAACACAAGTTTGTTAAAATTGCCCCCCATGTCATCGATACCTTCTTATTGTTATCTGGGGTGGTCTTGTGTTTTATGATCAAGCAATATCCCATCGAAGCCCCATGGTTAACCGAAAAACTCATGGCAGTGGCGGCGTATATCCTCTTGGCTTATATGGCCATCAAGTCAAACCGTAATCGTTTATTTAAAATTTTTGCCTTCCTAGGCGCCATTGGTTGGTTGATGTTTGCCGCTAAACTCGCGGTACTGAAAACCACGGTGATTGTGTAACTGTGAGTAATATGTCTGTAGTCAATGTATCCCAGTCTGAGGCGGACACCGCCTTGGACTCTGTGTCTTTACCTGAAACACCATTAACCCTGTCTGTGCACCTAGGGTTCACCACGGGCGATAGGGCTAAGCAAGCTTGGTATGAAATTGCGGGTGGAGTATTGAGCCATTATTTAGTGGATCAACCGCAACGTCTGAAGGCACTATTGCAGTGGTTTTATCAAGACTTGGGCTTTCGTGTCCATCAAGATTATTACGGGGTGCAGGCAGCAGATTTAGCGACCTGTCTATTAAATCGTCAAGGCAATAGCACGACGTTATCGACCTTATTAATGTTGTTAGCCAAACAGTTAGATTTGAAATTAGAGATGATCTTGTTGCCAGGCCATAGCTTACTGCAATGGCAACACCACAAGATCACCTACTATATTGACCCGTTAACCGGCCATTTTGTTGACCGTCAATTCTTACATGCCATCGTCAGAGGTGAATTAGGCAATGCGGCGCCACTAAAAGCCAGTTATCTTAAACCGGTCACAGTGAAGCGTTTATTGACTCGATTGTTGCATGAAATTAAAGCGGGCTGCATTCTAAAGGGTCAATTCGAACCCGCCTTAGAATGTTGCAATTTATTATTGCAGTGGCACCCTGAGGATGCTCATTTGAATCGCGAGCGCGCTTTTATCGCTCAGCAATTGGGGTGTATTAGCTTGGCGGCTGCGGATCTTACTCATTTTATTGAGAATAGTCCCCACGACCCTGTGATTGAATTAGTGAAATTACAACTGAAAGAATTGGTTGATAAACCTGAGGTATATCACTGAGTTAAGGCTCAGCTCCCAGGGAAAATCATAACTATAAAAACTAGGGAGAGTAAATCATGCAAGTTGCGACACAAGGCGCCTTGATCACCAACGATGCCACCACACTCGGTATATTGGCGGTGATCTTAGGCGCCGTATTTTATACCAATGCCAGCCAACATCCGTTTTGGCGTAAGTTTTATTCGGTGATCCCCGCCTTACTCTTGTGCTATTTCTTGCCATCGCTACTGAACACATTTGGCATAGTCGATGGCAATGCCTCATCCCTCTATTTTGTCGCTTCTCGTTACTTATTGCCTGCGTGTTTAGTGCTATTAATTCTTAGCGTCGATCTCAAGGCCATTATGGGACTTGGCCCTAAAGCGGTGATCATGTTCTTTACGGGCACTTTAGGCATAGTGATTGGTGGGCCGATTGCCTTGCTCACTATGTCGGCTATCGATCCGAGCTTAACCGCCAACATGGGACCTGATTCGGTGTGGCGCGGTATGACAACGCTCGCGGGCAGCTGGATTGGTGGCGGCGCGAATCAGGCGGCCATGAAAGAAATTTATGACGTTGGCGGCGAAATTTTCTCAGTGATGGTAACCGTCGATGTGATAGTCGCTAACATCTGGATGGCGGTGCTGTTAATGTTGGCCGCACGCGCTAAGCAAATCGATGCTCGTACTGGGGCGGATACCCGCGCAATTGAAGTATTAAAACAGAAAGTAGAACAATATCATGCCGATCATGCTCGTATCCCCAGCTTAAGCGATTTAATGCTTATCGTGGCAGTGGGCTTTGGTGTCACCGGCTTTGCCCATTTTTCGGCTGACTTTTTAGGGCCATTTTTCAGTGAAAACTATCCATGGACCGAGCAATACAGCCTCACGTCTAAGTTTTTCTGGTTAGTGGTAATAGTGACTTCCGTCGGCTTGGCCATGTCATTTTCGCCTGCGCGGCATTTAGAGGCTGCCGGTGCCTCTAAGGTGGCTTCTGCCTATTTATATATTTTAGTGGCAACCATCGGCTTACATATGGATGTCACTCGGATTATCGATACCCCGATATATTTTATGGTTGGCATTATTTGGATGCTGGTACATGCGGCATTAATGCTCGGGGTGGCCAAGTTAATTAAGGCGCCTTTGTTCTATATGGCGGTTGGCAGTCAGGCCAATGTCGGTGGTGCCGCCTCGGCCCCGGTGGTCGCGGCGGCGTTTCACCCCGCTCTCGCGCCGGTTGGGGTGTTGCTGGCGGTACTAGGCTATGCTCTGGGAACATATATGGCGTGGTTTTGTGGCCAGTTATTGCAATTAAGCGCTCAGTAATTGTGACTAACGACTCTCTATGGCAGGGGATTTGAGCTTGAATCTCCTGCCCCTAGCGCCTAATTCGCGGTATAATTGCCGCATACTTGATGATATTGATACCGCTTGGTATCCATGAATAAAAGAGAGTTCGTGATGACCCAGAAAACCATCCAAATCGGTGCCATTGAGGTGGCCAACGACAAACCTTTCGTGCTGTTTGGTGGCATGAACGTGCTTGAGTCACGGGATTTGGCGATGAAGATTGCCGAGCATTATGCCGAAGTGACCACCAAGCTTGGGATCCCTTATGTGTTTAAGGCGTCATTTGATAAAGCTAATCGTTCATCAATCAATTCTTATCGCGGTCCTGGTATGGATGAAGGGCTCAAGATTTTTGAGGAAATCAAGCGCACCTTTAATTTGCCGCTGATCACCGATGTGCATGAACCGCATCAATGCGCGCCAGTGGCCGAGGTGGTCGATGTGATTCAGTTGCCAGCCTTCTTAGCCCGTCAAACCGATTTGGTGGTGGCGATGGCAAAAACTGGCGCGATTATTAATGTCAAAAAACCGCAATTTTTAGCCCCCCATGAAATGCGCCATATCATTAAGAAGTTTAATGAAGCTGGCAATGATCAAATCATGCTGTGCGAGCGTGGTAGCAGCTTTGGTTATAACAACTTAGTGGTCGACATGCTGGGCATGGACGATATGAAACACACGGGTTATCCCGTGATTTTTGACGCCACTCACGCCCTGCAACGCCCCGGTGGTCGTGAAGACTCTGCGGGTGGTCGCCGTGCCCAAGCCACTGAATTGGCCCGTAGCGGTATGGCGTTAGGCTTAGGCGGCTTATTTATTGAAGCCCATCCCGATCCTGACAATGCCAAGTGTGATGGCCCCTGTGCTTTACCACTGCATCAGTTAGAAGCCTATCTCACCCAAATCAAGGCCGTGGATGATTTGGTCAAGTCATTTGCACCGATTGATACCAGCAAGTAACGCGTATCGTTTTCAGTCACAACGCCCGGTTTACCGGGCGTTGTTGTAATGTCGATATAATGGAGGGCTTATCATGGCAATCATTCAATTAGCGCCGCAGGCAAAAGCCACATTAGTGGCTCAACTTCAAATTTACCTAGAAGATCAACACGATATTGACATCGGTCAGTTTGATTGTGAATTCTTGCTGGATTTTGTGACCGAAAAAGCGGCGGGCCATTGGTATAACCAAGGGCTAGAAGATGCTCGAGGCTTGATGCACGCTATGATATTAAGTAGTTTAGATGATGGCGAAGAGGCCGTTGATTCACGCAAGGTAACCCTAGATTAGGAACTAACTATGGCTGTGGAACATCAAACACAACAACACCGATTTGTATGGCAAGCGGCTGAGTTAGCCTTGCTTGAGTATACCATTGCGGGAGACACCATCAATTTCACTCACACTTATGTGCCGGAGTCGTTGCGGGGCCAAGGGATCGCCGAGCAATTGGTTCGGGCCGGTTTAGCATGGGCTAAGGCTGAGAATTATCAGATTGAAGCGCGTTGTTGGTATGTGCAAAAGTTTTTGAAGTAACGCTATGGTTGCGCGCGTTGCAAAATGGCTGCCACCAGTTCTTGATTGAGCGGCACGCGGATACCATGTGTGGCGGCGCGACTGACGAGATAGCCATTAATGGCGTCGATTTCCGTCGCGCGACCATGATAGACATCTTGATGCATGGATGAGTAATTGGCCGAGGTCAAGGTTATCACTTGGGTCACTCTGGCTAATAATTGCTGTGGATTTAATGCGATGCCTTCAGCGGCAGCAACGGCAATGAATTCGTTAATAATTGTTAGTATTTGAGCGGCATACTCTGGCTTAGCGAGTTCTCCGTTGGTGCAATTATTGAGTGCAGTTAACGGATTGATCACGGCGTTTACCGCCAACTTTTGCCAAAGTGCACCAATGATATCACTTTGCCAATGACAATCATCAATGGCGCGTTCCACTTCAGCACGTAGTGAGCTTGAGAAGACGGGTGGCCTAAATTGCCCCCAGTGCGTCACGCCTTGACCTGTGTGTTTGATGGTATCTCGACTCACGCGCAGCGCGGCTTGTGAAGTGGTCCCTAGCAGCAATCCTCGTCCTGCCAACATCGCATCCACGGCTAAGTGCGGCCCTAAGCCGTTATGCAACAGTAATATGTGGCAGTCTAAGGGCAATAACGGCATGAAAGGCGTTAAGGCGGTGACGACTTGATGGGCTTTGACCGTGACTATTAGCAGTTGGATTTCTTGCAATTGCTCTCGGGTGAGACCCTCAACACTGAGACCCTGGTGCGGGGATTGACTGGTGAGACCATCGAGTTTAATCACCGTTAGGTGCCGCGGGATCGTCGCGGCTAAATCGCGCCATAACAGCACGCTGGCAATACCGGCATGCGCGAGTTGATGGTGCCACAGTTGGCCAATGGCACCAGCCCCGAGAATGGCAATATTAGCCGCTTGAGCACTCATTGAGTGTCGCTCCGCAGTGTGACTCTCAGGCGCTGAACCCCCCATAGCATCAGATAAAATAGGCCGACACCGGCCATATCAGCGATCCAATCAGCAAGCTCGGCACTGCGATAAGGCAAATAGGATTGCACGATTTCAATCAATAAAGCATAACCTGCCATGATCACAATCAACACTGACCATTTAGGCTTAAAGGCTAGGTAGGTTAATAGGGATAAACAAAAAAAACTGCTCAGATGACCAATTTTGTCTAAATAAGGGATCGCTTGAGAATAGCTAGGGCGAGAGAACACCAGATAGCTTATCACTAACACGCTAAGCAATAACGCCAGCTTAAATAAAATACGTTTAACTATCACGGCATATAAATCGTTAACTAAATGAGCGCCCATCATATGCAAATGGGCTGAGGCTGTCACCTGTGACGTTTGAAATAAGCTTTTATCTTCACCTAGGCGCCGATGGCAGTTAAAATTAGAGTTAATTTTATTAGGTTAGGAAATGTTGTTATGCCTTCTTTTGATATTGTCTCTGAAGTTGATGAAGTTGAACTGCGCAATGCGGTCGCCAATTGTAAGCGTGATCTAGATTCACGCTTTGATTTTCGTGGGGTTGAGTGTGAGGTTGATTATAAAGATAACCAGGTGAGCCTGCGTTCTGAATCTGATTTTCAATGTAACCAGATGGTGGAAGTATTGCGGACCGCGCTAAGTAAGCGCAATGTTGATCCTGCGGCAATGGAAGTGGAAGATAAAGCTGTGCATTCAGGCAAGTTCTTCACCCTAAAAGTTAAATTCAAGCAAGGTATCGATACTGAAACCGCCAAAAAATTGGTGAAAGAAATCAAAGCCAGCAAGATTAAAGTCGTGGCAGCGATACAAGGGGATTCAGTACGGATCACAGGTAAGAAACGTGACGACTTACAGGCGGTGATGGCATTGGCGCGTAACAGTGATTTAGGCCAGCCGTTCCAATTTAATAACTTCCGTGATTAATGAGTGTGATGACTGCCCAATGGGCAGTCATCACAATTAGCGGTGCATTAAGAAGAGCTATTGGGTGAGTGGCCGGTTTTTGCTTCGGTTTTTGTCACTTGCGCTGCCGGTACGTTGCGACTAACTAGATGAATGAGGATTAACACCGGGAAGCCTATCAGGCTGCAGGTAATAAAAAAGCTGACATAGCCAAAGGCATCGACATATTCGCCGGAGAAACCCGCCACGAATTTGGGAAACAACAACATGATGGAAGATAGCAGTGCGTATTGTGTTGCTGTGTGGCCACTTGAGGTCAGACTCGACAGATAGGCGATAAAGGCTGCGGTGGCGATCCCTGCACTCAAGTTGTCGATGGCAATCACCAGCGTCAGCAGTGACACGTTGTAGCCTATGGCGGCTTGTAGGGCAAACAATAGGTTCGTCGAGGCCACTAGCAATGCCCCGAGAAACAAGATCTTCATGATGCCAAACTTGTTCACCAGCAGCCCTCCGAGAGCCGCACCCACCAAGGTCATGATCAGGCCATAAACCTTAGATAAAAACGCGATTTCCTCTTTTGAAAAGCCCATATCGACGTAAAAAACGTTAGCCATAATACCCATGACGATATCTGAGATGCGGTAACAGGAAATCATCAAGAGTATTAGCAGTGCGTGTTTGCCATAGCGTTTAAAAAAATCGGCGAAGGGGACAACAGCGGCGCAGTAAAGCCAAGAGAGCCCAGCGGCCAACCAACGAGGGTAGCGTTGATTAAAATCGGCTTTTATTTGACGCTCTTGCTCATCGACCGCTTGGGTGTCCACCATAGGCTCTTGGGCACACAGGGTCGTGATGATGCCGACAATCATCATGGCGGCCATGGCCATGTAGGCGGTTTGCCAGCCGACAAGCGAGTAGCCATCTTCTGTGGGAGAGGCCCAGGCGGCGATAGTCAGTGCGCCAGCGGTGGCGAGGATCATGGCGGAGCGATAGCCCATCTGATATGCCGCGGCTAAGGCTGCCTGCATCTTCTCAGGGGCGGAGTCAATCCGAAAGGCATCCACCACAATATCTTGAGTGGCAGAGGCGATTGCGACCATCAAGGCAAAAACTGCCATAGTTTTCAGATCCTGTTGAGGGTCGGTATAAGCCATGCCCAATATCGCAATAACTAATACAGACTGGGCAACTAACATCCAACTGCGGCGCCGCCCTAATAATGGTGTTAATGGCAGAGACACTCTGTCAACCAAAGGCGACCAAATCCATTTGACAGCATAGGCCAAGGCAATCCAGCTGAAATAGCCAATGGCGGCGCGATCTACCCCAGCTTCTCTTAACCAAAACGACAGCGTGGAAAATACCAACATCAAGGGTAAGCCGGAAGAAAAGCCAAGTAAGAGTAAAATCAGTACACGTCGCTGACAATACACAGAAAAAGGCGCGATAAGGCGCGAAACAAATGACATAGCAAAAAATGAGTGACTAATTGTGGGGTTAGCTTACGGTGCTGTTATGGCTTGGGCAAGTAAAACAGCGGCGGGGCCATAAAAGAAAAATAGCCCGGCAAGCCGGGCTAATAGGTTGACATCTTCAAGGCTTCCATCCTAGTTAATGGCGTTATTGCAACTAAGGACATACTCCTACACATGAGGACGGTTTTTGGCCGCCGATGCTGAGATAATCAGAATACTGCTGTATTTGCTGGCGCAAAAATCGATTCCCTCTCAACACCCAGTCGGGCCATTTGTCAAAATTGTGTAGTAAGTGCCAGAACGCTTGCTCTATATCAGACTGAGCTTCGCCCTGATAGTCCCCCTGCTGCCATTCTTCCAGGGTGTCCCACAGGTAAAGCTGGATTTCATCAAAGGCTATTTGATCCGTCAAATAAGCATTGGTATAAAAAGCCAGCTGGGGCGCCTTATTATCGATGAACTCTTCACGGGTCATCGTGTCGCCTCCACATTGTTGTACTTACGCTTCGCAATTTTTATTGCCATTTCAGTATAGGGAAAAAGCGATATTGCTCAAGCAAAAATAGCTGGCTTTTTAATCACCTCTGGCGTTGCAATTTAGCAAATATTGTCTAAGCAACCCCAGTAAATCACCGGATAATAGGTTAATTTCTAGGTAATAATGTGGCCTTGTTCAATATCACTGGTTGGATCGGCACATCGGGCCAATTTAAGGTTTGATTGTGGCCGGTGGCAACGTTTGACATGGCTTGCAACACTTCCATACCACTGATCACTTCGCCGAACACCGCATAACCCCAACGCCGAGATGACGGATCTAAGCGGGTGTTATCGGCAACATTGAAATAAAACTGGGCCGTGGCGCTATGAGGCGACATTTCACGAGCCATGGCGATAGTGCCTAGGCTATTTGATAGGCCGTTGCCAGACTCGTTGACGATTTCTGCGTGCGTGGGTTTCTCTTTGAAATCGGGGCTTAAGCCTCCACCTTGCACCACAAACTCATTAATAATGCGGTGAAACAGCGTGTTGTCATAATGGCCTTGTACCACATAGGTTAAGAAGTTATCCACCGTGATGGGGGCTCGAGTTCTATCAAGCTCCACGACTATGGTCCCAAGGCTGGTGTCCATTTTGACTTGAGGGTATAAGGTATCGGGTTGAATATCGAGTGCCATTGCGTGGCTAGTCAACAGCAGGCTGAGTGCGGTTATCCATGACTTCATTGATTGGCTCCCGTTAAAAATTGATTGAGTTCACTATCGGTGATGATGGCGGTGGAAATCTCAGCCAATAAGCTATTAAGTTCGAGTTCAAGGCTGGCGAAGTCGGCACTGAAAGGTCCGGTGCGTAGACCACGATTTGAAAATTGCTTACTGAGGGTTTGATTGCCGCGAGTGGCGACAACATTGATGATAATCAATGTCGAAGCTTCGTAATTAAGTGCATTTTCATCAACTTGAGTCAATAACGTTTGTAGCGCTAGCGTGAGCTCAGTACTGCTGGCTGGATCGATTTGGTAGCCTGCGTCAGTGAACCCTTGGCGCATCATAGCCTCAATTTGCTGGCGAGGCGGCTCAGCTGGGCTGACTAATTTGGCGGCTTCATCTTCTTGATTAAATTGCACCACGAAATTAGCTTTACGGGTATCTAAGGTGGTGATCGCCAGTGGGGTCGATTGCTGAATTTGCGCAGTTATGCCGCTGACACTTGGCGCTAATACAATGACATTTGGCGGGGTACTAGCACAACCGGCCAACAGTAGGGTGCTTAATAAAATAAGAGGAGTAAATTTCATAGTAAATAAGGCGTTGTGAATTTTAATGCAGCATACCAGAAATTGGTGGTTCTGAAACTTTTGCTGATATTGGCCGCTAATTTTTCTCGGTTGAGACCCGTGCCACAGCGGAGACTAGTCTGGTGATATTCACGGCGCTGCCGTTTTTTACAAAATGATAACTTTTGGCTTTTGTCTGGCGAGGCTTCAAGGTAGAGTAAAAGTTCAATTTATTGAAGTGTAACAACAATGACTAGCCATCAAGCCGACATCGATCGTTTTCAACCATGTGCACCACTGCTCACCACCAAGGCACCGGCTGCTTTAATTGGTGCCAATGGCCAACCACAGTTCGGTCACTTTGATGGGCCGGTGGCCAGCCTCAATTTAGCTGATTTTGATTACCAAACCTGCATGGATACCGCGGCGTCTAAGCTCGCCAAATATTTCCATTATAAGCAATTTCAATTTGTGTCGATCCGCACTCGCGATTATATCTTGGGCGTCGCTTTGGCGGATATTCGTTATCTCGGCAGTGGTTTTGCTTATAGTTATCACATCAACAGTAATCAATTATCTGAAATGAACTGGTTATCAGCCGCGGGGTATCAAACCCAGCCTTCACCTCTCAACAGCCTAGGTAAAATTGGCCATCGACATGGGCAAGTTGCTATCAACATAGTGGATGGATGTTGGCATTTACGCGTGAGCTCCGCCGACATGAATGCTGAACTGTCATTAACGCCTATGCCACTGAGCTTACCCTTGGCCTTGTGCAATCCCACGGGATATAGCGGCTGGACCTATACCCAAAAGCATAATGCCTTAGCCGTGAAGGGGCGCCTTGAGATCAATGGCACTTCGGTGAGTTTAATCGATGCCATTGGCGGCTATGATTTTTCAGCCGGATATATGCGACGTGATACCAGTTGGCGCTGGGCGTCGATGAATGCCCTAACGGATGTTGGCACTATTGGTTTTAATTTAGCGGCCGGTGTGAATGAGACGGGATTAACTGAAAATGTGTTTTGGTGTAATGGAGAACGTCATTTACTGGGGCCAGTACATTTTGAATTTAATCGGAAAGCACCGAGTGACCCCTGGTTAATCACCAGTGTCGATGGTCGCGTTAATTTACGCTTTAGTGGACTCAATCACCGCAGTGAGAAGCGAGATTTGTGGTTACTTCGGAGTAATTTTCGGCAAAATATTGGTCGTTTTAGTGGCGATATTATCGATAACAATGGTCGACTTCATCAGTTCTCTGAGGTCTTTGGTCTCAGTGAAGATCACTATGCGCGCTGGTAAGTACTAGCGCTTACCAGCACATAAGGAACCCGTGTCTATGGAATGGTTAGTGGAACACCCCGATTGGTTGTTAATGCTGTTAGCCCCAGTGTTTATTGTCTGTATGGGGCTTGAATGGTATGTGGGGCGGCGTCATGGCAAACTGCCAACATCGGCTCATTATCGCTGGCAAGAGGTGAGCTGTAATCTGGTGCTTGGTGGATTACATCAATTGACGGACATCACTGTTGGCTTAGTTGTGATCCAGATTTATCTGTGGCTTTTTGATTGGCGCCTATTTGATATCACCATGGGAGTCAGCAGTTTCTTAGCCCTCATGCTAGCGCAAGACTTTTGCTATTACTGGTTCCATCGTGCGAGTCATCGCGTCCGTTGGTGGTGGGCGGCGCACTCTACTCACCATAGCTCTGAAAGCATGAATTTTAGCACGGCGTTTCGTCAGAGTTTAATGTACCCCTTCGCCGGTATGTGGCTTTTTTGGGTGCCATTAGTGATCATAGGTTTCCCACCTAAATGGGTGGTGTTTTCGGTGCTGCTTAATCTCGGATTGCAATTTATTATTCACACGCAATGGATTAAAAACTTTGGTTGGTTTGATTGCTTGTTTAATTCACCGAGTCATCACCGGGTTCATCATGGTCGAAATCCGCAATACATAGATAAAAATTATGCGGGAGTGCTGATCATTTGGGACAAGCTATTCTCGACCTTTGAACCCGAGGTTGCACCGGTAGAATTTGGAATTACTAAGCCGGTGAATAGCACCAATCCGATTAAGGTGACGTTTGCTGAATGGCAAGACATGTGGCGAGAATTTACGGCCGAGGGCCTAAGTTGGCGTCAGCGTATCGCGGTGATAGTGCAACCCCCTGTGGGCCTTTCATCGCAGCAAAATGACAATAAATAGCAAAAAACAGCAGGGGGAGTCATGCTCCCCCTGTGAATTCAGCCGTTAAGGTCACAATGTTTATTCAGATTGTGGTAGCGCTTCAAGCGGGCTGTAATCGAGCTCTTCGAGTTGCTCATTAACACATTCAAGTAAATAGCTATCAAGGTTAATTTGTTCAACCTGTTGTTCGATGGCCATGTCTTGGCAGACTTGGATCATGCTAATCAGCTCGCCTTCAGGTGCCATGGGTAATTCAATGGCCACTTCATCATTTGCAACGCTAGACCAGCTTATCAGGATGCTAACAGCCACAATTGATCTTAATTTCATGATTTTTCCTTAATGGTCAAATTCACAACCCACAGGCACTGTGCCTATGACCATGTTGTGATGGCGACGATTGTTGCATAAAATTTCACCAACGGATATCGCGAAATTCTGCCCGTGTCGGCAACAAAACTTTGACAATCTTAATTGGTTGTTAACCTAGGGCGTGGCTGATTTAAGGTTGGCCTTGGAGTAAGCGGCAGCCACAAACGGTATTACTTGGCTGGAATAACACCACGGCATAATCCTCTAGCGCATTGGCCTCAAGCACTTCAATATTGAGGTGATGTAGTCCTTGATGATTCAGATTGAGGCTGCTGATGTAGGACACATATTGCATATGTGCCGGCATCGGCTCTTCAGTGGTGGTTTCTTGTTTTGAGGTGACTTCGATATGGATGAAGTGTGCCGATGAGGATGACGCTAGTGCACGTCCTTGCATTAAAATACTGCCGGCAGGCGCACCTTCTTTATTAAAATAACGATAGTTGACTTGTGCTTTATTGCCATTATGGCTTAAGTCGACGATTAAATAGTGCTCTGCCTCGGTGGCATGATCGAGTTTATTAAATAACTCCGACGTACAATTTAATAATACTGGTTCTGTCTTTGCTTGGGGTAAAAGCACAAGATAGGCACCGATTGCGCTGATGCAGACAAGCAATAGTCCAAACCAGACGTTATTATGCTTTTTCACAGAGTCGGACCTCATTTAGCCATTGAGCTGAAATAAACTGTTTATCTTGGCGCCGGTCGGTAATTTTTAAGTTTCTGACCTGAGCATGACCCTCAATATTGCCTGTTAGGGTTACATTGAGTACCTGACTGTCGTGGCTGAGTGACATATACACCTTACGCCAGTACGCCAGTTGGCATTCAGTTAATACGGGTTTGATGATGTTGGCTTGCTCGAGAAGGAGCGCATTATTGGTTTTTGAACTTGAAAACAGTAATAGCTCCACCGGCCCGAGCGTGGAGGCGAGTGTAAATTGTGTCAATGGCGGCGTTGTTGATGACAGTTCTTGGCTGGGTTGGTAAATGACATACAGGGTGAGGTACACCAGCAGTGCCGAGATGACGCCGGTAGTGTGTTTGATATATGTTGCCGGCAATATGGGGGCTTGGCGATGATTGGGGAGATGACTGAGCATCTGATACCCTTGGCCTTTGACGGTTTGGATATGAGCTTCATCTTGCGGCCCAAGAAAACTACGCAGCATAAACACTGCCCGTGTCACCGAGGCATCGGTGAGGGCCGGAGATAATAACTCGTCACCGCGTAATTGTTTTTTGCTAATGGTGCTATCTAAGTGTTGGCTAAGTTGGCTTAATACGTGTAATTCGGCTCTTGGTAATATCCACACTTCGTTATTGGCACGTCTAATTAACTCTCCCTTGCCGATATCCAAATAGCAATCTCCGATTTGCATATGCCCTCCTAATTAGCATGCAGGGGTCAGTATAATTAGCTGGCGAGTAAAATGATGTGATCCCTTCAGTGATCTGCGCGAGAGCCCGTGCCGGATGAGAGTTAAATGGTTAATGCGCGAACTCCATCACGTTAATAAATACCGATAAATATTAATCAGCATAGATAAATAATCTGTAAATGAATGAGAACGATCTGGCTATATATAGATATCACTGTGATTGGTTGTTGAAGTAGAGCATCATGCCGCTAATGGCAGATAACACCGATCCTTAACCCCGCCTTTTAATACTGGGTAATAAATATCATCGGTCACTTTATTTATTGATGACTTAGCTAAGCTCGGCTCCATACCGCATATCGGTCAGGGCTGATTATCTACATCAAAAGTTAAGGAGTGATTATGAATATGAATCGACGTAACGCCATGGGCTCTATCTTAGGCATTGCCGGCTTAGCCGCTGGAGGCGTACTGGCACCCAGTCAAAGTTTTGCCGCCTTAGGACACTATCAATTAGCCCTAGGGGATAAGCTGAAATACGTGCCACTTGATGCGATGGCGACAGCTAAGCTGGCCTATGAAACCGGTGGCGGTTGTATGCATCAAGTGTTTCATGCCATGGTTACCATGTTGGCAGCATCAAGTAGTGTCGATGGGCGTTGTTGATCAAATGGTTCACGTAACGTACTGATCTAATGACACTTACTCTAATTACTCAACTCGGTAACTAACAGGCATACCTAGTCTTATGACTTTGTTCATTGCCTTGACGTTAGCTAACACCTCTCCGACTTGTGCATTGTAATCTC
>NZ_JAHUTT010000025.1 GCF_019209865.1 Shewanella sp. NIFS-20-20
ATTGATATGAGTACGCGCCAAAGCTTCTGAAAGTTGCATAAAAAAATCCGATGACAAGGGGTCATCGGATTTTGATCCTTTCAGTGAGATCGTCAAGCGATCTGTCTTAACTGATCGGCATTAGCCGCAGGGCTGCTTTTTTGTTTTTGTTCTGAGTTCGCCAGAGTTTTTTTGTCTGGGCATTGTGCTGAAGCTTGATCTGTAGGATCATTACTGTCATTAGATAAATTGCCACTGCTGTAAAGAGGAATTCCATGAGTCACGTGGACAACGAAGCGCGCCCAAGTAACTTCATTCGTAATATCATCGATGAAGATTTAAAGAGCGGCAAACACACCCAGGTTCATACTCGCTTTCCGCCAGAGCCTAATGGTTATCTGCATATCGGTCATGCAAAGTCTATTTGCCTGAACTTTGGTATTGCTCAAGATTATCAGGGTGAATGTAATCTGCGCTTTGATGATACCAATCCTGAGAAAGAGAATATTGATTATGTCAACTCTATCCAGCAGGACGTGCAATGGCTTGGTTTTCAATGGTCTGGTGACATTCATTACTCGTCTGATTATTTCGATAAGCTGCATGATTACGCGGTAGAATTAATCGAAAAAGGCTTGGCTTATGTTTGTTTTATGAGCCCAGAGCAGACCCGTGAGTATCGTGGCTCCTTAAAAGAGCCGGGTAAAGATAGCCCTTATCGTGATACCACGATTGCAAAAAACTTGGCCCTGTTTGCCAAAATGCGCAAGGGTGAATGCCAAGAAGGTGAGTGTGTACTGCGTGCCAAGATTGATATGGCCTCGCCATTCATGTGTATGCGCGATCCAGTGATTTATCGGGTGAAATTTGCTCACCATCACCAAACCGGTGATAAATGGTGCATTTACCCAATGTACGATTTTACCCACTGTATTTCGGATGCGCTGGAAAATATCAGCCATTCACTATGTACGCTTGAATTCCAAGACAACCGTCGTTTGTATGATTGGGTGCTCGATAATCTCAATGATTTTCAGCTGCCAAATCGTACCCGTCAGTATGAGTTTTCGCGCCTTAATCTCGAGTACACCTTAATGTCTAAGCGCAAGCTTAACGATTTAGTGGTACGCGAAATAGTGACGGGCTGGGATGATCCAAGGATGCCAACCATTGCCGGTTTGCGCCGTCGTGGCTATACCCCAGCGTCTATTCGTGAGTTCTGTAAGCGCATTGGTGTGACTAAGCAAGAGAACCTGATTGAAGTCGGTATGCTCGATGCGTGTATTCGTGAAGAACTCAACGAACATGCCCCGCGTGCCATGGCGGTCATCAAACCTGTCAAAGTCATTATTGAAAACTATCATGGCGATAATGAGCTGATTAAAGCGCCAATGCACCCTAACGTGCCAGAGATGGGGGAGCGTACATTAGCTTTCGGGCGTGAAATTTTCATCGATGCTGAAGATTTCCGTGAAGAAGCCAATAAGCAATTTAAGCGACTGGTTCTGGGTAAAGAAGTGCGTTTACGCAATGCCTACGTGATTAAGGCTGAGCGTTGCGACAAAGACGAAGCTGGCAATGTTACCACCATTTACTGTAGTTATGACCCAGAAACCTTAGGTAAAAACCCAAGTGATGGCCGTAAAGTAAAAGGGGTGATCCATTGGGTTGAGGCGAGCACCGCTGTACCTGCGGAGTTCCGTTTATATAGCCGATTATTTAACGATGCTAACCCAGCTGCTGCTGAAACGGTAGATGAAGTACTCAACCCAGAGTCGCTGGTTGTGCGTCACGGCATGGTCGAAGCACCTTTAGCGTCAGCCGCACCGGAGCAAGCCTATCAGTTTGAACGTGAAGGGTATTTCTGCGCCGATAATAAAGATTCAAGCCCAGAGCACTTAGTGTTCAACTTGACTGTTGCGCTGCGCGATACCTTTGCTTGAGCTGACCGCTAACGTTAGTTAGATGAAAAAGGCCACACGATGTGGCCTTTTTTTATACTTGATAGAACCTATTCAGCTTTGGCATTACACATACGCAGGGCCGAAACCAAAACTCCAAATAATGACGCTGCCAGCCATCAGAGCAACCAATAACACTAGCCCAGCAGTCACCACGGAACTGGCATAAATAAACCCTTTTTCTTCAGGGATGTGCATCATGATAGGCACGCCGGTATACAGTAAGTAAACCGAGTAGGTTAAGCCGACTAGGCCGACCAGCATCATCACCCAAATCACCGGGTAGAGCGCACCAAACCCGACCATAAATAACGGCGTGGCGGTATACACAGCTAACTCAAACGATTGAGTATAAGTCGGCGTTGAATCGAATGTTTTTGCCATCCAAAAAATCAAATAGGCCAAGCCAAACACCCCACCAATTAAGCCAAAATAGGTGGCAATAGACATAAAGATGGCGCTTTCATTGGTTAAGAATAATTTGTCGCCCACGCCAAGATCCCAGCCAATATGAGCATTGGCAAAGTAGGAGCAAATGGCGGGAATGAGCGCGACTAAAAAGATATGGCCTAAACTGCCGACGATGGAGTCATGCCGATCATCAATGTTGTGCCACTCTTCTTTTGGATGAGTGTAGAGTCCTTTTAAGTGATCTAATATCATATTCAAACGCCCTCATGTTGCCCCAAAGCATTCGCCGAACAACTGACGAAAGTGATACTACCTTCTGATTATTTATTGCGCATCTCAGTGATAAGGTCAAGAGCTCTATCATATTTAGCGCTAATTTCTGATACTTAACCCTGTATATGCCGTTATTTCGTGGTAGATATTCTGTTTGCGTCTAAAGGCAGAGTCGTGTGATCTCTGTCGTCGTGGTTGTGATAATATGTAGAGCATTCAGAGGTAAGTTTCTAAGTGATATGGATACGTTACTGGCCCCGATTCTGGGTTTTTTACACTGCCAAACCCCCAAGGCTTGGCTTGATGAGGCGCGCAGGCCTGAGCATTTAAAGGTTATTTTACTCGATCATCTTATTTGCGAGCTCAAAGCGGCTCAAAGTGCCATGTATCTTATCCGTAAGTATGCGGTCGATAAGGCCAGTGGCGATGCCTTGCTGGCTTGGCTGAAACCCTATGAAGACTTTGCCTATCGCCAACAAGGGGATTGGCGCGCGTTGGCGGCGGCCAATCATATTTCGAAAGGCATGATCCCAAAGTCCGGTACGCCTTATGGCCAAGAGTTGATTAATAAAATGGTATTGCTCATCAAAGAGGAACTACACCATTTTTATCAAGTGCTTGAAATAATGTATGAATTTAATGTGCCTTATGAAAATATCAGCTCGGGCCGTTATGCTAAAGGCTTATTGACTCAGGTGATCACCCACGAACCTCATACCTTAGTCGATAAGCTGATTTGCGGCGCGTATATCGAGGCGCGATCGTGCGAGCGCTTTGCCACGCTAGCACCCCATGTCGATCCCCGCCTTGGAGAATTTTATGTCTCGCTGTTGCGTTCTGAGGCGCGTCATTATCAAGACTACTTAAGCTTGGCCGAGGCCATTGCCCCGTATGATATTAGCGAGCGGGTGCGATATTTTGGTGAAAAAGAGGCGCAGTTAATACTCTCTTACGACGACGATTTTAAATTTCACAGTGGCATGCCTAGTTGAGCAATCAGCGCCATGATTGAATCCCTCTAGGCAAGCAGTTCTCTCAATTAATCAATCAATTACTGGCTGTGACGATAAGGGCAGTTGGCTTAAGCTCGCACCTTGTGGGGTGAGGGTTAGCACGCTGGTTTGATGATACCAGTCACCAACGACTAAGCGCTGTTTACCATGGGCTAATGAATGAATTGCAGGTCGATGAGTATGACCATGGATCATCCATTCACTCTGGTATTGTGCCATTAAGCTGTCGACCGATGCTGGTTCTACATCCATGATTTGCATGCTTTTTTTGCTATTGCCTTGCTGGCTTTTGGCGCGAATGTTGGCGGCAATGGCTAAGCGTTTGCTTCGGGGTAATTGGCCATATAGCCAGCGAAACAAGCGGATGTTACGAAACCGTCTAAAGCGTTGGTAAGCAAGGTCGAGGGTACACAAACTGTCACCATGTAAGATCAAGCAAGTTTTGCCATAAATGGTGGTGGCGTAATGTTGGGGCAATAAGGTTAAACCGGCACGCTTGGCAAACGCTTTACCGAGCATAAAATCGCGATTGCCATGGATATAATAAATGGGCAGTCGCTGTGAGAGCTGCAGCAATTGTTCGGCTAAGTCCAGTGCAAATGGTTCGGCAATGTCATCGCCAACCCACACTTCAAACAAATCACCAATGATATATAAGGCGTCGGTATCTGTGGGAATGGCCAGCAGAAATTGGCTAAAGGCGTGGGTAATATCAGGCCGATCTGCACTTAAGTGCAGATCGCCTATAAAAAGTGTGCGCATCAGCTCGGCTTATTCGCTGATGGTCACGCTTTCAATAACCACAGGCTCTAACGGCACATCTTGGTGCATGCCCTTGTTACCGGTGCTAACGCCTTTAATAGCATTGACAACGTCCATCCCGTCAACCACTTCACCAAATACACAGTAACCCCAACCTTGAGTGGTTTCTTTAGTGAAATCCAAGAAGGTGTTGTTGTTGATATTAATAAAGAACTGACCGGTAGCTGAATGAGGATCAGAGGTACGCGCCATGGCTAAGGTGCCAACTTTATTGGATAAGCCATTGTTCGCTTCGTTTTTGATGGCCGCGCGGGTGGTTTTTTGCTGCATGCTGGCATCAAAACCACCGCCTTGGATCATGAAACCATCGATGACGCGATGAAAAATAGTGCCATCATAAAAGCCGTCTTTGGCATACTGAGCAAAATTCTCAGCCGTGACTGGAGCATTGTCAAAATCCAGTTTGATACTGATGTCGCCATGGTTTGTATGTAATGTAATCATCTTCTTAAGACCTTTATGTAAATGTGGGCGGATTCTAACTTATAAGCCAGAGTGCATAAAGTGCAGTGTTCAATCTTATCGTTACCATGGTAAACTCAAATGTCGATTTTATATTTTAATCATATCTTTGAAGAGAATGCCGATGTTGCAGATATACAACAGTATTACCCGCCAAAAACAAGAATTTAAACCCATAGTGCCAGGTAAAGTTGGGATGTATGTGTGCGGGGTGACCATTTATGATTTATGTCATATCGGTCATGGGCGAACTTTTGTTTCATTCGATATGATAGTTCGCTATCTACGCTACAAAGGCTATGAAGTTAATTTTCAGCGTAATATTACCGATGTCGATGACAAAATTATCAAACGCGCCAACGAAAATAATGAAAGTTGCGAATCATTAACCGAGCGCTTAATCGGTGAAATGCATCAAGATTTTGATTCATTAAACATGATCCGTCCTGATTTTGAACCTCGGGCCACCTTGCATATTGCCGAAATCATCGACATGGTCGAGCGCCTCATTGCCCGCAAACATGCTTATGTTGCTGACAATGGAGATGTACTGTTTAGCGTACCGTCGTTCCCTGAATACGGTCGTTTATCGGGGCAGGATCTAGAACAATTACAAGCGGGTGCCCGGGTTGAAGTTGATGAGCATAAACATAACCCAATGGACTTTGTGCTGTGGAAAATGTCCAAGCCGGGTGAGCCGACTTGGGAATCACCTTGGGGGCCGGGACGTCCTGGTTGGCACATCGAATGTTCAGCGATGAACAGCAAGCACTTAGGCTTACATTTTGATATCCATGGCGGCGGTAGCGATTTGCAATTCCCGCATCATGAAAATGAAATTGCCCAATCTTGCTGTGCTCATGACACGCCGTATGTTAATTACTGGATGCATACCGGCATGGTGATGGTGGATAGAGAAAAAATGTCTAAATCCTTAGGCAACTTCTTCACTATCCGTGATGTCTTGTCACATTATGATGCGCAAACGGTGCGTTATTTCTTATTGTCAGGTCATTATCGTAGCCAATTAAATTACTCGGAAGATAATTTAAAACAAGCCAGAGCCGCGTTAGAACGTCTGTATACCTCTCTAAATGAGTTAGACATGACAGTCGCGGCCGCGCCGGCGACTGACTATGTTGCCCGCTTTACCGCGGCCATGGACGATGACTTTAATACCCCTGAAGCCTATTCAGTGCTGTTTGATATGGTGCGTGAGATTAACCGTCTTAAGCTCGAAGATATCGCTAAGGCGTCGGCGCTGGGTGTTGCCATGAAGCAACTGGCCGATGTGCTAGGTATTATGAGTCAAGATGCGAGCAGTTTCTTCAAAGGCGAAGGCTCTGATGATGAAGTCGCTGAAATCGAAGCGTTAATCGTAGAGCGTAACCGCGCCCGTACCGAAAAAGACTGGGCGGCTGCCGATGTCGCACGCGATCGTTTAAATGCCTTAGGTGTTGTGCTTGAAGATGGTCCTAACGGCACCACTTGGCGCAAAAAGTAATCCATGTAGACGTTAAGCCATTAAAAACGCCAGCGATTGCTGGCGTTTTTTTTAGCACGACAGCGCAGACTACTGCGGCTCATTGTCGTGATACTGCTCGGCAGCATATAAGGTGTTTTCCAACAGACTAGCAATGGTCATCGGCCCCACGCCGCCAGGCACTGGGGTAATAAACTGCGCATGTGAAGCGGCCACCTCAAAGTCGACATCGCCAACTAATTTACCTGACTCTAGGCGATTAATACCGACATCAATCACAATGGCGCCAGGCTTAATCCAATCACCGGGAATAAAATGCGGTTTTCCTACAGCAACCACCACTAAATCCGCTTGGCGGACTTTTTGTTCGAGATCTTTAGTGAAACGATGACAAGTGGTGGTGGTGCAACCGGCCAGTAATAGCTCAAGCGTCATTGGTCTACCCACAATATTCGATGCGCCAACAATCACCGCATCGAGACCATAGGTATCGACCCCTGTCGATTCAATTAAGGTCATAATCCCTTTTGGGGTGCATGGGCGCAGCACGGGAATGCGCTGCGCTAAGCGGCCAACATTGTATGGGTGAAAGCCATCGACATCTTTATCCGGCTGGATACGCTCGATCACCAAAGCATCACTGATATGGGCGGGTAAGGGGAGTTGCACCAAAATACCATCGATCTTAGGGTCGGCATTACACTGGTCAATCAAGGCCAGCAATGCGTCTTCGGTGGTCTCGGCCGGCAGATCATAGGAATAAGAAGCAAATCCCACTTCCTCACACGCTTTACGCTTACTGCCAACATACACTTGCGAGGCCGGATCGGCACCCACTAAGATCACCGCGAGCCCCGGCGGGCGTTTACCTTGAGCAACTCGAGCCTCAACAGCAAGGGCGAGCCGATGACGTATAGATTGTGAAATAACTTTCCCATCGATGATTTGGGCTGTCATGGTGGTGCATGTCCTCATGGCGTGACAGTGATATTCGCCGCTATTCTAGCAGCCTGTGTTACCTGTGTCATAAAAGACTAATGAACGCTGTGTTTTAACTTTAAATCAATGTATTGATAGGAAATGCTGCAAAAACACACCGATTGGTTTATATTTCAGCATGCAAGATAGTTGCAATAAAAAAGGGGTTGACGCCATCTGGGGCAATCGTTAATATGCGCTCCGTTCTCCAGTGGTGAGTCAGCCACTAAAGAAATAAATCGATAGTTAGAAGGCGTAATTATACGCAAGCTAACGATGAAAGAGTTAGGCTCTTTAGATGATTTCTTGAGAAAATCGGTGATTAGCGCAGCCCGGTAGCGCATCTGCTTTGGGAGCAGAGGGTCAGAGGTTCGAATCCTCTATCACCGACCACTTTAGACGTGATGCTAACGCATTAAGTCAAACCCGTTAGGAAACAGTTTTTACTGTTAACCATGCGCCCGTAGCTCAGTTGGATAGAGCATCCGCCTTCTAAGCGGATGGTCGCAGGTTCGAATCCTGCCGGGCGTACCAAAATTATGGTGATTGTAGCTCAGTTGGTAGAGTCCCGGATTGTGATTCCGGTTGTCGTGGGTTCGAGCCCCATCAGTCACCCCATTATAAAATTAAAAAAAGCGACCTCTGGTCGCTTTTTTTATGGCCAATTGCAGGGAATTGCCCCTCGACTCATTAAAAAACGCTGGCTATAATGTCGCGTCTTGATCAGTATCAACTCCGAGCGACCAGTGCCAAAAATCAAATACGATAGGCATTCAAGCGTTAATTAAATCAAGAAACGAATACCTGAATAGTTGATTTCTCGACTATTACAAAGGACGTTAGACATATTTCGAGGTAATACAATGCAAGTTTCTGTTGAAACAACTCAAGGCTTAGAGCGTCGCCTGACTATTAGTGTACCGGCTGAACAAATTGAAAAGCTGGTTAAAGATAACCTGCAACGTGAAGCCAAGCGCGCACGTCTGCCAGGCTTCCGTCCAGGTAAAGTACCTGCTAGCGTGATCAACAAGCGTTATGGCGCTGCGATCCGCCAGGAAGTGACTGGTGAAATCATGCAACGCAACTTCATCGAAGCCATCATTGCTGAGAAGTTGAACCCAGCCGGTGCCCCGACTTTCGTACCAGGTCAATCCGATGCTGAAAAGTTTGAATTCGTTGCCACTTTTGAAGTATACCCAGAAGTGACTTTGACTGGTTTAGATGCCATTGAAGTTGAAAAGCCAACGGCTGAAGTGACTGACGCTAACGTAGCGACCATGATCGAAACTCTGCGTAAGCAACACGCGACATTTGACGCAGTAGAGCGCGAAGCGACTGATGGCGACAAAGCGATTATCGATTTCGTTGGTAGCATCGATGGCGAAGAATTTGATGGCGGCAAAGCTGAAGCTTTCGAGCTGGAATTAGGCAGCAACCGCATGATCCCAGGTTTCGAAGCCGGTGTATTAGGCCATAAAGCGGGTGAGCAATTCGATATCGAAGTGACTTTCCCAGAAGATTACCACGCTGAAAACTTGAAAGGTAAAGCGGCTAAGTTCGCTATCACTCTGAAAGAAGTTCGCTCTGCGTCTCTGCCAGAGGTGACTGATGAGTTCGCTGGTCTGTTTGGTATCACTGAAGGCGGCGTAGCAGCGTTAGATGCTGAAATCCGCAAGAACATGGTCCGTGAACTGGAACAAGCGCTGAAAGCTAACGTTAAGCAGCAAGTGATTGAAGGTTTGTTGGCTAACAACGAACTGAGCCTGCCAAAAGCGTTAGTTGACGGTGAAGTTGACGTATTGCGTCAGCAAGCCATGCAGCGTTTCGGTGGCCAAGCGGCTAACATGCCAGAATTACCAGCGGATTTGTTCACTGAGCAAGCTGAGCGTCGCGTTAAAGTTGGCCTGCTGTTAGGTGAAGTGATCAAAACTAACGAACTGAAAGCTGACGAGACTCGCGTATTAGCGTTGATCGAATCAATGGCTTCTGCCTATGAAGATCCAAGCGAAGTGATTGCTTATTACAATAACAATCAAGAGCTGATGCAAAACATGCGCAATGTTGCTTTAGAAGAACAAGCAGTAGAAACCTTGCTGGCTGGCGCTAAAGTTACTGAAAAAGCAGTTGAATTCGAAGAATTTATGAACAAGGCCGGTGCTCGCGCATAAGCGAAACTTGACTTGTTTGGCACTTAGCCATTTATAATGGTTCGTATGGGGCTCCTCATGCGAGCCATTTTTTATTTTAGGGAAACAAATAATGGTTAATGAGCTGGGATCAGTACAAAATGCACTCGTACCTATGGTTGTTGAGCAAACGGCTAAAGGTGAACGCTCTTATGATATTTATTCTCGCTTATTGAAAGAGCGTGTGATTTTTCTTGTCGGCCAAGTCGAAGAGCACATGGCAAATTTGATTGTGGCTCAATTACTGTTCCTTGAATCAGAAAATCCTGAGAAAGATATTCACTTGTATATCAACTCGCCAGGGGGATCTGTGACGGCAGGTATGGCGATTTATGACACCATGCAATTCATTAAGCCTAATGTCAGCACAGTATGTATTGGCCAAGCGGCCAGTATGGGCGCATTTTTATTAGCAGGTGGTGCTCCTGGCAAGCGCCATTGTTTACCAAATTCACGGGTAATGATCCATCAACCGCTGGGCGGTTTCCAAGGACAAGCGTCGGATATCGCTATTCACGCTCAGGAAATTTTGGGGATCAAGAATAAGCTCAATCAAATGCTGGCTGATCATACCGGTCAACCTCTGGAAGTGATTGAGCGTGACACGGATCGTGACAACTTCATGAGTGCAACTCAGGCAATGGAGTATGGTCTGGTTGATTCCGTGTTAACTAAACGTGGCTGATCTTTGCCTATCTGGGCTATGCTCAGAGTGAAGCAATGGTGAATCTAGGCAGTAGAGCAAGCTGCAGATGAGGTAGTAGAATGGGCGATAATAAGAGTAACGGTGACGGCGGCAAACTGCTGTATTGCTCTTTTTGTGGAAAAAGTCAGCATGAAGTACGTAAATTAATTGCTGGTCCTTCCGTCTATGTTTGCGATGAGTGTGTTGAGTTATGCAACGACATTATTCGTGAAGAAATAAAAGAGATATCTCCAAAGCGAGATCAAGAAAAATTACCCACTCCCCACGAGTTACGGGCACATTTAGATGATTATGTCATCGGCCAAGATAAAGCCAAAAAGGTGTTGTCAGTGGCGGTATACAACCACTATAAGCGGTTGAAAAATGCCAGCCCGAAAGACGGAGTTGAGTTAGGTAAGAGTAATATTTTGCTGATTGGCCCTACGGGTAGCGGTAAAACCTTACTGGCCGAAACCTTAGCGCGTTTCTTGAATGTGCCATTCACTATGGCCGATGCCACCACCTTAACCGAAGCCGGTTATGTGGGTGAAGATGTTGAAAACATCATTCAGAAATTGCTACAAAAGTGCGACTACGATGTGGAAAAAGCACAGCGTGGCATCGTTTATATCGACGAAATTGATAAAATCAGTCGAAAGTCTGACAACCCTTCCATTACTCGTGATGTTTCCGGTGAGGGTGTGCAGCAGGCATTGTTAAAACTGATTGAAGGCACCGTGGCCGCCGTGCCGCCTCAAGGGGGGCGTAAACACCCGCAACAAGAGTTCTTGCAGGTAGATACCTCTAAGATCTTGTTCGTGTGTGGTGGTGCGTTTGCCGGCCTTGAGAAAGTGATTGAGCAGCGCTCACATAAAGGCTCTGGCATAGGTTTTGGTGCGGAAGTTAAAGGTGAAAGCGATAAAGCGACCATGTCGCAAATGCTGAGCCAGGTGGAGCCTGAAGATTTAGTGAAGTTTGGGTTAATTCCTGAGTTCATTGGTCGTCTGCCAGTGTTAGCTACGCTTGAAGAGCTCGATGAAAGTGCATTAGTGCAGATTTTGTCTGAACCTAAAAATGCGCTGACCAAACAGTATGGTGCTTTGTTCGAGATGGAAAATGTCGAACTTGAATTCCGCGAAGATGCACTGCGTGCCATTGCTCATAAAGCCATGACTCGTAAGACCGGTGCTCGTGGTTTGCGCTCGATTGTTGAAAGCATCTTGCTCGATACCATGTATGACTTGCCATCAGCTGAAGGGGTAGTTAAAGCCGTGGTTGATGAGTCTGTGGTTAAGGGTGAATCAGCCCCGATTTTGATGTATGAAAATACGGAATCACAAGCTGCTTCTGGTGAGCAATAATTAAGCACTTGTAATCAAATCGAAAAATAAAGGAGCCTTAGGGCTCCTTTTTTTCGTATTGTCCATTGAAACAGTGCCGATTGCCCCAATATACTCGGTAATAATGCAACTAAAAAAACGGAATCGAGCTATGACAATAGAGCGTGAAACGCAAATCGAACTCCCCGTGCTGCCCCTACGTGATGTAGTGGTTTATCCTCATATGGTAATTCCGTTATTTGTCGGCAGAGAGAAATCTATCCGCTGCCTGGAAACGGCCATGGAGCAGGATAAACAAATTATTCTGGTAGCCCAGCGCGATGCCGATCTAGACGAGCCAAGCGTAGAAGATATTTACGATGTAGGTACGGTTGCTTCAATTTTGCAATTACTGAAATTGCCGGATGGAACCGTTAAAGTATTAGTCGAAGGCGGGCGTCGTGCTCGTATCACTCGCTTCACTCAAGAAGATGAGTTTTTTGTCGCCAAGGCCGAATACCTTGAATCTGACCAAATGCAGGATAAAGAAGAAGAAGTCTTAGTCCGTAGCGCCTTGGGTCAATTTGAAGGCTATATCAAGCTGAATAAAAAAATCCCTCCAGAAGTCCTGACCTCCTTATCTGGCATTGATGAAGCAGCACGCTTGGCTGATACCATGGCAGCGCACATGCCACTGAAGCTGGCAGATAAGCAGTCGGTTCTGGAAATGATCAATATTGCTGAGCGCTTAGAGTATTTGATGGCCATGATGGAAGCGGAAATCGACTTGTTACAGGTCGAGAAACGAATCCGCTCTCGGGTCAAAAAACAGATGGAAAAGAGCCAGCGTGAGTACTACCTCAACGAACAGATGAAAGCCATTCAAAAAGAATTAGGCGATCTGGACGAGGGGGGGGACGAATTTGATGTTCTCACCAAGAAAATTGATGACGCGGGCATGCCAAAAGATGCCAAAGACAAGGCGCATGCTGAGTTAAATAAACTCAGAATGATGTCACCGATGTCGGCCGAAGCCACTGTGGTGCGCTCATATGTGGATTGGATGACGTCAGTCCCTTGGAAACAACGTTCACGCATCAAGAAAGACTTAGGCAAGGCCCAAACGATTCTCGATACCGATCACTTTGGTTTAGAAAAAGTCAAAGAACGCATCCTAGAATACTTAGCAGTGCAAAGCCGAGTGAAGCAGCTTAAAGGCCCTATCTTATGTTTAGTGGGCCCACCGGGTGTGGGTAAAACCTCGCTTGGACAGTCTATCGCCAAGGCAACAGGGCGCGAATACGTGCGCGTTGCCTTAGGTGGCGTGCGTGATGAAGCGGAAATTCGTGGTCATCGCCGTACCTATATTGGTTCAATGCCGGGCAAGATCATTCAAAAGATGGCGAAAGTCGGGGTTAAAAACCCATTATTCTTGCTGGATGAAATCGATAAAATGAGTTCTGATATGCGCGGCGATCCCGCTTCTGCGTTATTGGAAGTGTTAGATCCTGAGCAAAACTCGACTTTCAGTGATCATTATCTTGAAGTGGATTATGACCTGTCGGATGTGATGTTTGTCGCGACCTCTAACTCGATGGATATTCCTGGCCCGTTACTCGATCGGATGGAAGTGATCCGCTTGTCTGGCTACACCGAGGACGAAAAGCTTAATATTGCCAAACAGCACTTGTTACCTAAGCAAATTGAACGCAATGGCCTAAAGCCCAATGAGATCACGGTTGATGACAGTGCCTTACTGGACGTTATCCGCTATTACAGCCGTGAAGCGGGTGTCCGTGCGCTTGAGCGCGAACTGTCGAAGATTTGCCGTAAGGTCGTTAAACAAATATTGCTGGATAAAGCCATTAAGCAAGTGACGGTCACCAGCGGTAACCTCAAAGAGTTTTTAGGGGTACAGCGCTTCGATTACGGTAAAGCTGAAAGCAAAAATCAAATCGGTCAAGTCACGGGCTTAGCCTGGACACAGGTGGGAGGCGATTTGTTAACCATCGAGGCGACCTCAGTGGCAGGTAAGGGTAAATTGCTCTTTACTGGCTCATTGGGCGATGTGATGCAAGAATCGATTCAGGCAGCGATGACAGTGGTCAGAGCCCGTGCTGAACAACTGGGTATCAATAGCGATTTTTATGAAAAACGCGATATTCACGTCCATGTGCCAGAAGGCGCGACCCCTAAAGACGGCCCGTCAGCCGGTGCTGCCATGTGTACGGCTTTAGTGTCGAGCTTAACCGGTAATCCTGTGCGGGCAGATGTCGCCATGACCGGTGAAATTACCTTACGTGGTGAGGTGTTACCTATCGGTGGCTTAAAAGAAAAGTTGTTAGCGGCTCATCGTGGTGGCATTAAACACGTGTTGATCCCTAAAGAAAATGAACGTGATTTGGAAGAAATTCCAGAAAATGTCATTGCTGACTTGAGCATACATCCGGTCAGATGGGTCGACGAAGTACTAAAATTGGCGCTGGAACGGCCAGTTGAAGGCTTTGAAGTGGTAAAAAAGTAGCCCAAACGCAATAAATTGCGCTAACGCACTAAAAAAATGAAAAAAAGGGATTAACAATCACGATTCCTGTGGTAGCCTAAGTTTGTGGAGGGTCGGTTGCCCCTAGCCCTTGGGGTGACTGGCTTCTAGCAACTTCCAAATATTTTTTGGTTTTCTGATTGGGCTTGCACTTTGTGAATAAGCTTGTTATAAAAGCCTCCGCAGTCCGCTCTTGAGAGGGATTTGGATGCGGCGCAAAAAATTACATTCAAGGGGATGACATGAACAAATCTGAACTAATCGAGAAAATTGCTACTGGTGCTGATATTTCTAAGGCGGCTGCTGGCCGTGCACTGGATTCTTTCATTGAAGCAGTTTCTGAAGGTTTGAAAGAAGGCGATAAAATTTCTCTAGTTGGTTTTGGTACTTTTGAAGTACGCCAGCGTGCTGAGCGCACTGGTCGTAACCCACAAACTGGTCAAGAAATTAAGATTGCAGCGGCTAACATTCCAGCTTTCAAAGCCGGTAAAGCGCTGAAAGACGCAGTTAACTAATATTGCGCACGGCCTTTAAGGGCTCGTAAAATGAAGCACTGCATCGCAGTGCTTTTTACGAATTAAAAGGTGGTGATTCTACCGAGTCGGCGCCGGCGACATGGCTAAGGTCAAGGTTGCAAAGACATTAAAGGCGCACCAGCAATGGATGCGCCTTTTTATTTTTTATCGCCAATAAGCGAGTTCAATAATGTTAGAAAAAATTCGCGAAGGTTCACAAGGGGTCATTGCCAAAACTATTTTGGTACTTGTGATACTGTCTTTCGCATTTGCAGGAGTCAGCAGCTATTTAGGTACTTCAACTGAAGAGCCAGCTGCGACAGTAAATGGCCAAGAAATTACCCAAGCACAACTAGAACAAGCCTTCCAAAGTGAAAAATCACGCATGGAACAACAGCTGGGTGACATGTTTGCGGCCTTGTCTGCCGATGACAACTATATGAACAGCTTAAAACAGTCGGTATTAGACCGTCTGATCGGCGACGTGTTATTGAATCAAGCGGCTGATAAGCTCGGTTTACGCGTGTCTGATGAGCAAATCAAGCAGGCTATCGTGGCTGAAACGGCTTTCCAAACCAACGGTCAATTTGACAATGAGCGTTATCAAGCGATTTTGCGTCAGTTAGGTTATCAACCGGTGCAGTTTAGCGACATGATGCGTCAAGACATGACTCGTAACCAGTTGGTTCGCGCCGTTGTCGGCAGTGAGTTCGTGCTGGCTGGTGAAACTGAGCAATTAGCTAAGTTACAAGGTCAAACCCGTAATATTCGCTATCAAATCATCGATGCGACGCCATTCATTGCTGATGTAACCATTAGCGATGAGCAAGCGAAGAGCTACTATGATGCTAACCAATCACAATTTATCAGCCCTGAGCTCGTAAGCTTGGATTATGTTGATTTAGATTTGTCGGATATGGCGCAAACCATCCCGGTGACAGATGCCCAAGCGCAAACCTACTATGATGAGCATAATAACGACTATCAAACGGCTGAGAAGCGTTTGGCAGCGCATATCTTAATTGATGCGAATCAAGACAATGCCGAGCAAAAAGCCAATGACATTTATCAAGAGTTAGTGGCGGGTGCTGATTTTGCTGATTTTGCTGATGTTGCTAAGCAAGCGTCAGATGATCAATTTAGTGCGGCCAATGGTGGTCAATTAGATTGGTTTGAACAAGGGGTAATGGATCCTGAGTTTGATACGGCCTTGTTTGCGATTAGCGATACAGGCGGGATTTCGCCAGTGGTTAAGTCTAACTTTGGCTACCAGATCGTTAAATTGTTAGATATCCAACCAGGCCAGGTTGAACCATTTGATGCAGTTAAAGCTGAAATCGTCGCGAAGTTGCAACAAGATGCAGCCACGGATGAGTTCTATCAATTACAGCAAAAACTTGCTGACGTGTCTTATGAAGTGCCAGACACCTTAACTGAGGCAGCCAGTGCCATTAATGGTCAAGTGCAACACACCGCGCTATTTAGCCGTCAGAATCCACCGGCCGGTTTAGATGCTCCTGAAGTGGTTAAGGCGGCATTCTCTGAGCAGGTGTTACTGTCAGGTTTGAATTCAGATGTGATTGAAATCGCGCCTAACCATGTGATTGTATTACGCATTAACAAGCACCAAAATGCAGGCACGACACCGTTTAGCGATGTTAAAGCCGATATCATTGCGCGTTTACAGCAAGAACAAGCGGTTGAGCAGGCTAAGTTAAGTGCTCAAACCTTAATGACCAATATCAAAAATGGTGACAGCGACGCTGAGCTTATCTCGCGTGAGCAATTAGGCCGCTTTGCCCAAGATATTAATCCAACGATTGTGACCAAAGCGTTCCAAATGGCTGCCCCAAGTGGTGCCGTCGTGGTGGATTCAGTGGCCTTAGCTCAAGGTTATGCTGTCGTGGTTCTCGATGGGATTAATCCTGCGACCGGCATTACTGAAGATTTATTGGCGCGCTTAAGCGAAGGCTTAACCTCGGCACTGAGTCAAAGTGATTACATTGGTTTGGTTGATACCCTCAAGCAGGGTGCAGAAATTACCTATCCAGTGGCAGAATAACTGAGTCATTGATTGAGTCGATAAAAAAGGTCAGCAATTGCTGACCTTTTTTTTGATTAAATCAACGGATTAATCAACAGCAACCATAACACTGCTGGCTTTAACCACGGCATATGCTTCAACACCGACTTTTAAGCCTAATGCATCACATGCAGTCTTAGTCACGATAGAAGTGATCACAACATTTGGTGCGACTTCAATCGTCACTTCATTGTTGACTGAACCTTCAGAAATAGAAATTACAGTGCCTTTTAAGCTGTTACGTGCGCTAATCTTCATTGATAATTCCTTAGTTAATTCAATGATTTGTTTCGAGCGCATCATAAATAAAAGGCTATCACATGGATAGCCTTTTTAATTAAGAGTGTGATCTATTAGAGATTGATAACGTCAAACTCTACTAGAGTATCGACATCAGCGTCATAATCGATGCCATCAATGCCAAAACCGAACAACTTGAGGAATTCGGCTTTATATTCACGATAGTCAGTCAATTCGGCTAAATTGTCAGTCGTGACTTGCGGCCATAATTGCTGGCAATGCTGCTGAATGTCATCGCGCAGTTCCCAATCATCTAAGCGTAAGCGGTTTTCTGAATCCGTTTCTGCAAGTGTGCCATCATCTGGGTATAAACGATCGCGAAATAGGCGCAAAATTTGTTCCATGCAGCCTTCGTGTAAACCTTGCTCACGCATCTTCTTAAAGACCATGGCAATGTATAAGGGCATCACAGGGATCGCCGAACTGGCTTGAGTCACCACACTTTTTAGTACCGCAACGTTGGCACTGCCACCGTGACTGCTGAGTTTATCGTTAAGCTCATGGGCCGCTCTGTCTAAATCCATTTTGGCTTTGCCTAACGCACCATGCCAATAAATAGGCCAAGTGATTTCGGTGCCAATATAGGAATATGCCACTGTTTTACAACCGTCGGCGAGTACACCGGCTTCATTGAGGGCATTAATCCATAGTTCCCAGTCTTGGCCACCCATAACCGTCACAGTGTCCGCAATTTCTTGCTCACTGGCCGGTTCCACAGAGGCTTGGATAATGCAATCCTTGTTAGTATCGACGGCGGTGGCGCTATAAGTGTCGCCAATCGGCTTTAATGATGAACGCACCAGTTCACCTGAATCAGGCAATTTACGCACCGGTGATGCCAGAGAGTAGACGACCATGTCAATTTGACCAAGATCAGCCTTGATTAGCTCAATGACTTTTTCTTTAGCTTCATGACTGAAGGCATCGCCATTGACTGACTTTGAATATAAGCCGTCGGCTTTAGCAAATTTATCAAATGCTGCTGAGTTGTACCAACCGGCAGTACCTGGCTTGCTTTCCGTGGCAGGCTTTTCGAAAAAGACACCAATGGTGGCGGCACCTGAGCCAAACGCCGCTGCAATTCGAGAAGATAAGCCATAGCCACTGGAAGATCCGACCACTAATACTCGCTTAGGCCCATGGGTGATGGTGCCTTGGGCTTTAGTGATATTGATCTGCTCTAACACGTTGGCTTCACAGCCAAGGGGGTGAGTGGTGGTACAAATAAATCCACGAATTTTAGGTTTAATAATCATAAGATCGCTTCTAGAGTCAACTTTGCTAAATAGAATAATGATTTCAGATGGTAAATGGCACTGCTTTTTTGCCCAAGGCAGGTAATTTGCCAGTGGTTGGAGCAGTCACGGTGACACGCTGAGCTATTTACGGTTAAATAACAATCCCTGCTCGGCAATTAACCTTTGGGTATATTCATGCTGTGGCTGGCTAAACAGTAACTCAGTTCGGGCTTTTTCAACGACCTTGCCTTGATGCATGACCATAATTTTATCGCTAAATTGGCGAATAATGCCTAAATTATGCGACACAAAAATGTAGGACAATCCTAGCTCTTGCTGCAGTGTTAACAGCAGGTTCAATATTTGCGAACGCACGCTGAAGTCTAAGGCGGTTAAAGCTTCATCTGCGATGATAATTTTAGGGTCAAGCATCAATGCCCGTGCTACCGCGACCCGCTGTTTTTGCCCTTCGGAAATCATATGCGGATAAAATTCGGCGTGCTCCGGTAATAGGCCGACCTTTCTTAAGGTGTCGAATACTTGTTGGCGGATTTGCTGTTTATCCATGGTGGTGTTAAAGCGTAAAGGCTCAGCCAGTAAATCGCCGATACTGAGCCTTGGATTTAACGAGGTATTAGGATCTTGAAAAATCATACGAATCAATTTGCAGCGCTTGGCGACATCATGACTATCGAGCGGTACGCCTTCAAACAATATTTCCCCTTGAGAGCGAGGTTCGGCCCCCACCAAAATACGAGCGAGGGTGCTTTTTCCTGAACCAGCCTCACCAACGATGGCTAAGGTTTCGCCGGCATTTAATTCAAAGCTCACGTCCGACAAGGCTTGCGAGTATTGTTTACGCAAGCCTCGATAGCCATTGAAGTAGCGTTTATTTAACTGGTTGACTTTAAGCAGCGCTGTCGTCATTTTCAGGCTCGATATTATAAGGAAAATGACAGGCATAGTACCTGTCGCGTAAATGGTGCAAATTGGGTTGATTAACGCACTGTTTCTGCGCTTGCGGGCAGCGAGGGCCTAAGCGGCAACCGATGGGAAGGTGCTGCAATGGCGGCGCTGAGCCCGCTAGCGTCGGCATAATGGTTTTATGGCTTTGGGGATTATCGTAATCGGGTAAACATTCTAGCATCGCTTTGGTGTAGGGATGTAACGGTTTACTGAGCAACTCGTCAGTGGTGCCAGACTCCATCACTTGGCCGGAATAGAATACGGTTAAGCGGCCACACCACTGTGACAGGGTTTCTATTTCATGACTGATAAGCAAAATAGAGACATTTTGAATTTGATTGAGCTTGGAGAGTAAGCGATAAATTTGTGCTTGAGTGCTCACTTCCATTAAGTTGGTGGGCTCATCTGCGATCAATAGCTTTGGTTTATTGGCCAGCGCCATGGCAATCATCACTTTTTGACATTCGCCCTCTGAGAGTTCCCAAGCATAACTATGAATTAAGCGCTCGGGATCTTTTACCCCGACCTTATGTAACCACTTTTGCATTTCTAACTTACGACTGCCGCGTCTGCGCCAAAAGGGCAGTTGTTTATTGCTCGGCATGGCCTCTAACAGTTGCGAACCAATGGTAATGGCAGGATCGAGGCTGGCCGATGGATCTTGGAAAATCATGGCGATCTCAGACCCCATGATTTGGCGCCGTTGTTTGGCGGTCATCTCCAATAAATTTTTACCGTCCCACATCATGCGATCGACGGTCACACTCCAGTTCGCTTCTGGGATCCCCATGATGGCACGGGCCAGGAGCGTGCGACCAGAGCCGGACTCGCCAAGCAATCCATGAACCTCACCAGCATTTAGCGTAAGGCTGACTTTTTCAAGTGCTTTGACTCGCCCGTAAGGCGTATCCAATTCGATGGTTAAATTACGGATATCGAGCAATGGCATATTATTTACTTCCCGGTGACATGGCTGAACGTAAACCATCACCGACTAAATTTATCGATAACACGGTAAATAGCAAGGCCAGACCTGGAATGGTGACATTCCAAGGGGCGACCAGCAAATAATCCACCCCTTGAGAAACCATAGCTCCCCATTCCGGACTGGGCGATTGCGCGCCTAACCCCATAAAGCCAAGCGCCGCGATATCTAAAATCGCGGCAGAGATTGCCAAGGTTGTTTGTATGATTAGGGTGTCCCAAATATTGGGCATAATTACATACCAGTAGATTTGCAGTGAATTGGCACCATCAAGTTTGGCGGCGGTGACATACTCTTTTTGGGATTCTTCATGGACCGCTTGATGAATGGTGCGTACAAATTGCGGCGTGAGCGCAAGCCCCACTGCCCAAAAGACATTCTGCAAGCCAGGTCCGGTCACTGCCACTAATAAAATCGCCATTAACAGCGAGGGGATAGACAGCAGCGCATCTAATAAATGCGACAAAATTGAGGACTTAATGCCACTCATCATGCCCGATAACGAACCTATGATAAAACCAAACACCAGCGCGGTGAACACCACTAACAGTGATAAACCTAAGGTCAGCTGCGCCCCATATAAAATTCGGCTAAAAATGTCACGTCCGAGCGCATCTGTCCCTAAAAAGTGCTCCACCGTCCCGGCAGGGTCCCAAGAGGGGGGCAATAAAATAGATTGGGTATTTTGTAACTGGGGCTCGTAGGGGGCGATTAAGGGCCCAAACGCGGCAATCAGCAGCAAAATCGCCACTGCCCATAACCCAATCACCGAAAACGGATTGGCCGTAAATGCTAACCATACTCGCTTACGTGGCGATGGGATGCGCTCTTCTTGGTAAATACTAATGGGAGGCATAGATTTCTTTCCTGGTCTTGGGATTGGCCGCCGTATGGATGATATCGATAACAATGCTGAAGAAGATAATCAGCAACGCCACGGCTAAGATCCCCCCTTGGATGACGGTATAATCCCGCTGATAAATGCCCTGAACTAACCAAGCACCGACACCGGGCCAAGCAAAAATCACCTCAACCACGATGGCATAACTCGCAAACGGACCAAGCATAATGCCAAGATTTTTTAATACGGGGATTAACGCATTGGGCAGGGCGTGTTTGAGGACGATTTGACTGGTGTGTAAACCGCGCGCTTCAGCCGCACGAATATAGGTTTGTTGCATCACATTCATCATGGCACTGCGGGTCAAGCGCACGACCACTGTGAAGGGGAATACGGCCAAAGTAAACGCCGGTAAAATCATATGCTGTAACGCATCGATAAACGCGCTATAGCGGTAGCTATGTTCTGATAGCAGGGTATCTATCAACATGAATCCGGTGACAGGTTCAATTTCGTATAAGAGGTTAATTTGTCCCGAGATGGGCAGCCACCCCAATTTAACCCCAAACCACAGTGATAAAGATAGCCCGAGCCAAAAGACCGGGATGGAATACCCGGTCAATGTCATGGCAATAATACTATTTTGGGTGATTTTATCCTGACTTAACGAGGCCATTACTCCGATTGGGATCCCAAAGCTTAAGGCCAATATGGCCGTCACTATGATTAGTTCAAATGAGGCGGGCAACACATTAATCAGCTCGGAGGCCACACTTTGTTTCGAGGTGACAGACATGCCAAGATTGCCACTTAAGCGTTGTTCGAGGTAGGCCATAAATTGACTAACACTGCCTTCATCGAGACGATAATCACTGATGATTTTTTGTGTTTGCGCTTGGCTAGGATTTTCAATGCCGCTCAAAGCAAAACTGCTATTGACTGGAAATAAGTGGGTGGCAATAAATAACACCAAGATTAATATCAAACTGGTGGCTAAAAACAAGTTCAGGCGGCGCAGCAGGTAATAACTCATGGCTGTACCTCCACTGCGTGTTGCACTTTATCAAACGCAATGCCGCCGAAGGCTGGCAACGGCATGTGTTTAACCTTTTCGTTGACTAAAATCATGCGCTGCGCGTGGGCCAGACTGATCAGTGGGACTTGTTGTCGCAGCATTTGCTCTGCTTGCGAATATAGCTGTGCACGTTCACGTTGTGACGGGGTGGCTCGCGCCTTATTTAATAATGCTTCAAAGGGCACATAACAGAAGCGGGAACGGTTAGTCGTTGCTAACACTGACTTGCAGCTTAACAGCGGCGTGAAAAAGTTATCAGGGTCACTGTTATCGGCATTCCAGCCAATCAGAACGGTATCGTAATCCGCTTGATTGAGCTTATTGGTAAATACGCTCCATCCATAACTGACGATATTAGCTTTTACCCCGATATTGGCCAAATCGGCCTGAATCAACTCGGCAGTTTTATTGGGATTGGGGTTATAACTTCTGCCCACTGGGGTCGTCCAGATATCCAGAGTTAAGTCGCCAATGCCGGCGTCATTCAGCAGGGCGATGGCTCGCTCTGGATCATAGCTGGACTGGGGTTGGTTTTCTTCAAATGCCCAAGACGCAGGGGGGAGTAACCCATTAGCCACCACGCCTTTATCGCGATACACCGCATTAAGAATATTGTCTTTATTAATCGCTAGGCTTAAGGCTTGTCGAACGGCCAGCTGATCAAATGGGCTTTTTTGGGTATTAAACGCCCAAAAAGAAACGTTTAATCCTGGGTGACTTTCAAGCCGTAATTGTGGGTGGAGATCCAGTACATCAAGCTCACCCGCTTTCGGCAGTGCCGATACACTGCAGTCACCCGTGATCAGTTTCACTAAACGCGTGGCACTCTTGGGGGTGATATCAAACACCAACATTGGCAGTTGCCCTTGCTCGCCCCAGTACTGTTGATGCCGTCGGTAACGAATGAACTCATTTTTAACGTATTGTTGAAATTGGTAAGGCCCAGTCCCAATGACCTCAATATCTAAACGCTCTGGCATACCGTCTAATAATAATTGTTGGGCGTATTCACTAGAATGAATAACCGCAAAATCGGTAGCAAGGTTCGACAGAAATGAGCTATTCGGGGAAGTGAGATGAAATACCAATTCGTGGTCGTTAATCTTTTCTATTTGCATAATTTGTTGAGCAAAATCTATGCTTTCAAAAAATGGGTAGCCGGTTTTTGAGACAAAATGATAAGGGTTGTTGGGATTGATAATTCGATCGAACGAGAACATCACATCATCAGCGGTTAACGTCCGTGATGGCGTAAATTGGCGATTGTGATGAAAATGGACATTATCGCGTAAGATAAACCGATAGCTTAAGCCATCATCACTGACGTCCCAGTGTTTGGCGATGGCTGGAATAATGGTTTCATGTTCATGACTGTAATCAACTAAACGACTGAATAGCTGTTGAGAGGTTGCATCTATGGTGGTGCCAGACGTCACTAACTGGGGGTTAAAGGTCTCTGGATTGCCTTCAGAGCAATAGACCAATCCCGCCGGTAGTGTTTGGGGACCACAGCCTGCGATTAGCAGGGTACTGGCTAATAACACCCATAAGTAGAACATGCCATGTAAGGACGGCTTCATATCAAGATCGATAATAGTTGATAACAAGAAGCGCATTTTACCAGTGCCTGTTAGCTTGGAGCAAACCTTGCTCAATCTTTATCCAATAAGTTGTATTTTTTGAGAATTCCTCTCAACTGATGATAGCTTAATGACAGTAATTCAGCGGTTTTCTTTTGATTAAACTGACCGGCCCTCAGCGCTTGTTCGAGTAAGGCGATTTCTTGTTGTTCGCAATGCTCTTTAAAATCGAGAGGGAATGTGATGTCACTAGTGGTGGGCTTACTAATTGGCGCTGTGGCGTTTGGCGTAACGCTCTGGCTTGGTTCATTGGTGGTTGCACTTTGCTGGCGATCTTGCGTTCGCACCCGTTGTTTAGGTCGATAGGGGGAACTAAATGGATCTAGGGTGATATCGTCAATGGCATTATCGCGATGTTGATTACGATAGACCGCGCGTTCCACTACGTTTTTAAGTTCTCGAATATTGCCAGGCCATGGATGATCCAATAACAGTTGCTTGGCTTGGGTGCTAAAGCCGGCAAAGTATTCAAGTTGCAGTTGGCGGGCCATGCCAATGGCAAAATATTCAGCCAACGGCATAATATCTTCTTGGCGATACCTAAGTGGCGGTAAGGTAATGACATCAAACGCCAGTCTATCGAGTAAATCGGCTCGAAATTCCCCCGCCTCGGCTAAGCTTGGCAAATCCTCGTTAGCGGCACAGATTAGACGTACATCAGTTTTGAGTGGGCGATTACCGCCGACACGCTCGAACTCGCCGTATTCTATCACCCGCAGTAACTTTTCTTGAATCAAGCCTGAGGTATTGGCTAACTCATCAAGAAATAAGGTGCCACCATCGGCGCGCTCAAAGCGGCCCTCATGGCGGCCTTTCGCCCCAGTAAATGCCCCGGTTTCGTGACCAAATAATTCACTCTCTAATAAGCTTTCACTTAATGAGGAACAATTGAGCTTAATAAAGCTTTGATCCCAACGGCTAGAAAGGTAATGAATACGCTCGGCAATCAGTTCTTTGCCCGTACCGCGTTCACCGATAATCAATACCGGTTTTGACAGTGGCGCGATTTGCGACACATGTTCGAGCACTTCCAAGAGGGCATTGGATTGGCCGATGAGATTGTCTTGTTGGAATTGTTTAGGCACTGTAATAATTGGTCTATGTCGCTAACAAGTGGTGAAATTTATAATATGTGTCAATCAAGTTAAAATAAAGATAAACTTAATAATATATCTAAGTTACTGATTTTATGGGTTATGCCAATGTTGGCATGGAATATGATAGGTATAAATCGTAACAGATAACCTTGAGGATAAGATTATGGGAATATTTTCACGCTTTGCAGACATCATTAATTCAAACCTGAGTGCTTTGTTGGATAAAGCAGAAGATCCAGAAAAAATGGTTCGTCTTATCATTCAAGAAATGGAAGACACCTTAGTAGAAGTTCGCTCCACTTCGGCGCGGGTGTTGGCCGAAAAGAAAGAAGTGCAACGTCGGATTGTTCGCATCGAAGAGCAAGTTGAAGATTGGCACGCTAAAGCAGAACTCGCGTTATCGAAAGATCGCGAAGATTTAGCGAAAGCGGCTTTGGTTGAAAAACAAAAAGCCAATGACACCTTAAAGTCTCTCAACGATGAAATGCTAATCATTGATGAGCAAATCAGTCGCTTAAAGGATGAGATTGGCCAATTACAAGAAAAACTGGCCGATGCTAAAGCGCGCCAGAAGACCATTATCATGCGTAATCAGACGGCCTCAACGCGTCTTGAAGTGAAGCGCCGTCTTGATTCGAGCAAAATTGATAATGCCATGCTTAAGTTTGAGCAATACGAGCGCCGAGTTGAAGGGATTGAAGCGCAAGTCGAAGCCTATGATTTGGCCAAAGGCCCTAATAAAGGCAGCTTAGCCGACGAGTTTGCGGCGTTACAGGCAGAAGATGAAGTATCGGCAGAACTCGCCGCAATGAAAGCTAAGATGCAAAGCAAAACGTCGGCTAAAACTAAAAAATAGTAAGGAGTAACCTATGGATTTGGATCTACTAATTGCTCCGATTATCATTTTTCTGCTGGTCGTGGCGCCCATCTGGTTGGTGCTCCACTACCGCAGTAAGCGCCAGGTTAACCAGGGCTTAACCGAGGAAGAATTTGCCCAGCTTAATGAGTTGATTATTAAGGCCGATAAGATGAGCCAACGAATTGCCAGCTTAGAAGCCATTCTCGATACTGATAGCCCTGAATGGAGGAGTCGTCATGAGTAGAGGCACCTTATATCGCAATCGCGCTCAAGGTAAAATCGCCGGCGTATGTGCAGGCATAGCCGATTACTTTAATTTTGAAACCTGGTTAGTGCGCGTAGTGGCCGTATCGATATTTTTACTGGGTGGTTCAGGGGTTATCTTTATTTTATACATCGCCTTATGGATCATTCTGGATGAATCACCAAAGCCATTAAGCATGGACGCGCACCATAAAGAGGCGGGATTAAAAAAGAAGGTATGGCAAGCCGGCGAACCCGCCAAGCAAGCCTTGATGGATTTAAATGGTCGCTTTCGTGCCATCGACTTACGCTTACAACAGATGGAGCGGCACGTCACCTCAGAACAATTTGATTTAAAACGCCAAATTAATGATCTGTAACAGCAAAAGGTGTTTGAGGTGGCAATACAGTCAAGAGAGTTAGTTATACTAGGTGGCAACTGCCACCTTTTTTATTGAGGATAATTTATGGTTAATGTGCGTCAGTCGTGGTCACGGTTACAGCATCACGCTCAACAAGTGGCTTTGCGCGCAGGAGATCGTCATATTCGTCTAGCGGTGACTGGCTTATCCGGTGCCGGCAAAACCGCGTTTGTGACTGCCTTAGTCAACCAATTAACCTTAGGCTACGACAAACTACCGCTATTTAGTGTTGCCAGAGAGCAGCGCTTAATTGGGGTCAAGCGGGTGATGCAGCCAGATCTCAATATCGCCAGTTTTGATTACCAAGGGGGCATTGCCCAATTAACGGCGGAACCGCCCAAGTGGCCATCGTCGACCCGCAACATTAGTGAATTGAGATTGGCCTTGCGCTACTTGCCAACAAAAGGCTTGAGAGCCAAGTTGGTTGATTCAGCGACCCTTTATTTAGATATCATTGATTACCCAGGGGAGTGGTTACTCGATTTGCCCATGTTACAGCTGGACTTTGTCCAATGGTCCACTCAAGTTAACGCCGCCGCGACTAAGTATCAATCCAGCGATAAATATGATGACTTTATCAATTCAGTCAATCAGTTGAGATTAACTGATGTGGCCGATGAGCAAGTATTGGCTGACATCAGTAAACGCTACCAAGCCTTGCTATTAGATTTGGTTCATCAACATGGCTTTTATCAAGCTCAGCCAGGGCGCATGCTATTGCCCGGTGAACTTGATGGCGCGCCCATCTTAAGTTTTTTCCCGTTAATGACTGTATCAGAGCAACAAATTATTGAGGCAAGTAAAGCCGATAAAAATAGCTATTTCAAAGTATTGCAACACAGATATCAAGAGTATGTGCAACAGGTTGTCAAACCCTTTTATCGTGATCACTTTTGCCATTTCGACAGGCAAGTGGTGCTGGTTGATTGCTTGGGTGGACTCAATCGCGGCAAAGATCAATTTATGGATATGACCTCCGCGCTCGAGCACATCCTCGAAAGTTTTCAGTTCGGCCAAAATAATTTATTGAAGCGATTATTTTCACCCAAGATTGATAAATTATTGTTTGCTGCCAGCAAGGTGGATCACATCAGTCGGGATCAGCAAGCCAATTTGTTGCAGTTGCTGGGCAACATGCTCAAAGCTGGCCAACAACATGCCCGTTTCGATGGCTGTGTGGTTGAAACTATGGCCATTAGTGCGATTAAAGCAAGCCGGCATGGCACGGTGAATACCGCCAGCGGCCCCTGTGAAGTGGTGCAAGGGCGTGTGCTTGATAGTGGTCGGCCGGTGACGATTTTCCCCGGCGAAGTGCCTACTCACTTACCCGATACCAGCTTTTGGCAAGGGCAGGGATTTGATTTTCCATCCTTTGCTCCGCCCATCGCCACCAATCAGTTATTTGGTCAGATCCGCATGGATCATTTATTGGAATTTATCCTAGGAGATAAGTTGTTATGAGCTCCCAGCCGTCAGAGCCTGTAATCAAGGCTAGAACTGAATTTAATCCGCAAGCGCTTGATGAAGGACTGGCCCATGATGAGCCCCGTCCCCCTGAGGCGCGATCGCAATTTGATCCTCAGGCATTTATCGACCGTGACAGTGAACCGACTGAACTTGAACAGCAAACCTTAGCGGCTGCGTTTAATTCGAGGGCTGATGGCAAAAAACGATCGGCATTAGTGATTTGGGTCATGGGCTTATTGAGCTTGGTGGTTGGGGTGGAAGCCGTGCTGACATTGCTTGCCAGTTATCAGCAGTCTATCTGGATATTTAGCCTTTATCTCGTTACCCTTTGTTCGGTGTTATTGCTGGCCTGTCGTGGGCTTTGGTCGGAATTAACTAAGCTTAGACGCTTACGCCACACTCAGGATTGGCAACAGACCGGCGATAGATTAAGGTTGAGTATGCAGTCGGGCGAAGCCACCCCCTTTATTGCTAATTTGAGCCAAGGCTTAGGTCAGAATTCTGGACATCTATCACCGCAAATCAGTGCAATGCAGCAATTGGCCTTAAGTCAATATTTTGCCAAAGTGACTAAAGATCATAATGATGCTGAGCAAATTCAATTATTTGAGACTGAAGTCCTCTATACGTTAGATAAAAAAGCCCAAAGTATTGTGAGTCGCTATGCCCTCGAAGCGGCCACATTATTGGCGGCGAGCCCATTAGCCATGATGGATATGGCGATTGTGTTGTGGCGCAATCAAAAATTACTCAATGATATTGCAGAATGTTATGGCATTGAACTGGGGTATTGGAGTCGAGTGCGTTTACTTAAGACCATTGTTACCAACGTGATTTATGCGGGTACCACAGAGGTCGTCACTGACTTAGGTAGCCAATTGTTGTCAATGGAAATGACCGGCAAACTGTCTGCGCGCCTAGCGCAAGGGGTTGGTGGTGGCTTACTGACCGCGCGTCTTGGCTATCAAGCCATGGCCCTTTGTCGCCCCTTAGCCTTTAGTGCGGATAAACGGCCTAAGTTGTCACGAATACATAAAGACTTACTGGTGGAGTTGAAACAGATATTCCGCGCTAAAATGTCAGCCAGTTCGGTGCTGGAACCAGTCAAAAACGCCGAAATTGGCACTCAACAACCGGATTCGACAACGCCTCATAAAAGCCGTTCAACCACACCGTAGCTGGGGTTAACGGCTGTTGTGTAACGTATTTATTACATTACGCCCTGGGTTATTTTGTGAGCAAGGCTGTCTGTGTGATGCGCTAGTCGATACAGTGGCAGCAGTGATCATCGGGGACGTTTTTTATGAAAAATACACAGGATAGTTGGCACGGATCCACGTTAGTGATTCATGGTGCTAAGCCAAGTCATGGCGCTAGGCCATTGGTCAGCCCACTCGTCCAAAGCGCGACATTTGTGTTTGATAGTGTGGAGCATGGCGGCCGCTGCTTTAGTGGTGAGCAAGTCGGTGATATTTATACTCGCTTAGGTAACCCATCAGTCCGCGAGCTTGAAGAAAGAATCGCGGCCTTAGAAGGCGCCGAAGCCGCGGCTGCGACTGCCTCGGGTATGGCTGCGGTAAGTGCTGCCTTACTGGCTAATCTTGAACAGGGCGATCATATCATCGCCAGTCATGCCATTTATGGCTGTAGTTTCTCGTTGATCACCGAACAACTGCCTAAATTAGGCATTGAGTTTACTCTGGTCGACTTTGCCAGTCTCGAGGCCGTGGCTGAGGCCATTAAACCAACAACTAAGTTGGTGTTCTTTGAAACGCCCGTGAATCCGCACCTAGAGGTCTATGATATTAGTCGGGTAGCGCAGTTATGTCGTCAACATGGGATAATGTCGATAGTCGATAATACCTTTATGACGCCATTGCTACAAAAGCCTTTATTATTGGGGGCCGACATTGTGATCCATAGCGCCACTAAGTACCTTAATGGCCATGGCGATGTCATTGCTGGCTTAGTGTGCGGTAGTCAAGATGTTATCGGTCATTTAAAAGCCACTATTCTCAAAGATTTTGGTGCGGTGTTATCACCCCATGATGCTTGGTTAATTGTCAGGGGGCTGAAAACCTTAGATGTGAGAATGCAGCGTCATTGCGACAATGCTCTTAGGGTTGCACAATTTCTGCAACAACATCCGGCGATTAGTCGAGTGTATTACCCTGGGCTTGAAACGCATAAAAATTATCGGTTGATTGGACAGCAGATGCGCGCCGCTGGTGGGGTTATCGCCTTTGAATTAGCAGCCGATCTTGAACAAGCCAAAGCGTTTGCTAACCGTTTACAATTATTTGCCATTGCCGTGAGTTTGGGCGATGCGGAATCATTAATCCAACATCCGGCCTCCATGACACATTCGCCTTATAGCGCCGAAGCGCGCATGCAAGCGGGTATCTCTGATAATTTGTTGCGAATTTCGGTGGGGCTGGAACACGTGGACGATATTATCGCGGATCTGAGTCAAGGATTAGCAGGTATCTCATGATACCTGCGAATCCCGTTAAGTATGAACATCAGCTGATGTTACTGGGTGGTTTATATCTTCCAAAAGGTATGAGCCACAATATATAGCACCACCATGCTTAACAGATTGATCACCATACCGGCTTTGACCATCTCGGACTGCTTGATAAAACCTGAACCATAAACAATGGCATTGGGCGGGGTCGCTACAGGCAGCATGAAGGCGCAAGACGCGGCAATACCGATTAACACCGAAATCATCACCACTGACACCCCTAAGGCTTCGGCAATCGCAGCAAATACGGGCACTAACAATGCGGCGCTCGCGGTGTTACTCGCAAATTCAGTCAACATCACCACAAAGAAAATGACGGCAAAGGTGAAGAGTGCCAAATGGGTACTGCCAAAGATGTCAGTGACCCAATGGGCTAAAAATACGCTGGTACCTGTGGTTTTAAGGATGGCACTTAAGGTTAAGCCGCCGCCAAATAAGATCAACACCCCCCAATCTGTGGTGCGCTCAATTTTTTTCCACTCAACCAGTCCAAGGCCGGCTAATAATACTACCGCGCCAAGGGCAACCACGGTATCAAATTGAGCAATCCCGCCAAGCGCAGTTGAAATCGGCTTACTGAATATCCAGCCAAACACTGTGAGGAGGAAAATAGCTAGGGTGACTTTAGCGCTGGTGGACAGCTGTTGTTTTTGCTCGTCAATCTTACAGTTGACACTAAGATTAGGCTTAAAGAATAGGTATAACGCAATCAACATGGTGGGGAGCATCAAGGCGACGGTGATCAAGCCAAATTCAAGCCAATCAGCAAACGTTAAGCCGACTTGCGCGGCGGCAATCGCATTAGGAGGACTGCCAACCAAGGTACCAATGCCGCCAATGTTGGCGGAATAAGCGATGCCTAACAGTAAAAATAGGTAGGTGCTTTTATGCTCGTTGTAATCGAATTGCTTTAAGATCCCTAAGGCTAAGGGCAGCATCATGGCGGCGGTGGCGGTGTTACTGATCCACATCGATAATAATGCGGTGACTGCAAACAATAGAATACACGCCAGACTTAATCGCCCTTTGGAGGCACTTAATACTTTATTGGCAATTAATCTGTCTATGCCCTGATGATTCAATGCCGCTGCTAAGACAAATCCACCAAAAAATAGATAGATAATTGGGTTTGCAAAATTGGTCATTGCCGTTTTTATATTAAACACCCCAAAGGCAACGGCCAAAATGGGGATCAATATGGCAGTGACACTTATATGTATCGCTTCGGTGAGCCATAAAATGGCAGCAAAGATTAAGATAGCTACACCGATATTGACTTGATCATCAAAGGGCAGAAACTCTTTTAGCAAAAATAGTAAGACAATATTGAGCCCGAGTATCAGCAGATTCTTGGGCGGTTGGTTGGCGGTATGGCTTGCTGACATAATGTTCCCTGAGGTCGCAGATTTTTTGCTACTTTATGGGATAGTTGCTTATCCACAAACTTCTTTTGGTGACGGCTCTTTTGTTGCTTTTTGTCAAAAACAGCGACTTAGTTGGCAAGAATAATGCTATGGGACTGTCTAATTTCGTTACTTTTCAACATACCTGGGCTTAATTCGGTTTTTAATGGCCACAAAAGGTGATTTGGGTAATAAAAGTAGATTGCACCTTCGTGATCTGTGTCACTGACTTGGCGGGGCTAAGCTTGCAGTTGGTTTGATCTCGACTAGGATTGAACTTGACCATGGAGCCTTAGGGTCAATCTTAGGCCATTATTGGAGTAAAAAATGAAAAATATTCTCTCTATTTTTACCCTGTTATTTGTTCTGTTATTGCAGTCATCGAGTGTTTTGGCGGCTGATACTGATAACACCAAGACTAAAGCCACAACTGGGGAGGCTAAAGCAGCTCTCAAAGCTGAAAGTCAAGCGAACAAAGCAGAAATGAAAGCCCTGAAAGCTGAAAGTAAAGCCAAGCTTAAGTCTGATAAAGCCGAGGCCAAGGCTGACAACAAAGCGCTCAGAGCCGACAATAAAACGGCTGGTCAATCGATGCGAATTAATATCAACAGTGCCAGCGCTAAAGAGTTGGCCATGCTTAAAGGTGTTGGTGCGTCCAAAGCTCAAGCCATTGTTGACTACCGTAAACAACATGGCCAATTTACATCGATTGATGATTTACTTAAAGTGAAAGGCATAGGCCCTAAAATTATCGACAGCAATCGAAATCTGCTGAGTTTGTAGTCGCTAGTGCCAAATTTGATTAAAGCCTGCGCAGTTGAAGCCACTAAAGTGTTTAGTGGCTTTTTAGTGCTTGAATATCTGGGCGTGCTAGGACATAATGCCGGCGTTGTCAGCGAGAAATCCTGATAAATCAATGGTGACCTAGGGTCCCCCCGCAATGATAACCTGTGAACTCGGCCAGGCCCGGAAGGGAGCAACCGCAGCAGGCGACTCGTGTGCCGGGGTGTGGCTCTAGGGAACCTCCAATCTCTCCCTTGCTAGCCTCATTTATCTTGGTATTTCAACCTACCTCAGTTTTATTAACCGCTTACGCAACGCGGCTATTGTATTAAGCGTCATAACTTTATGTGCGAGTAAACGTATCCTTTAGTTTGATCAACCATCGCTGCTGTGGCTGGGCCCAGAATACGGCTGAACAAGGGTATTTATGACTTAAGATGGTAAAAACATCGAGCGCTGATGAAAGCGCAACGCTCGATAACGGCATGACTGATCACAACTGCTTGATAGCCCAACTCATAAACTCTTTGCGAGTCTGCTCGTCGGCTTGTAACCACCAATACTGTAACATCTGCTCGGCGCGGGCACTCTCAGCAGGCGCGGGCTTTGATGCGGCACTAGCGGCTGTGGTTTGTGCAGCCACAGTGGTTTGATAGGTCGAAACTTGAGGCTCACTCGCTTCTATGGCAGCCGAGGTCGTTATTGAGGTGGCAGCGGCAATGTCATTGGCGGTATTGCTGCTTTGGCCACCGGAAAATAAGCGATTAAAAAAGCTCGGCTCCTCAAACGAGGTCAAGACATATTGGTAATCTACCGCTGAATGATTGTTACTGGTGATGGTGATTGCGGGTGACTGTGCGTATTGTTGCGGATCTTTTTGTGCCAATGCTGTCGCGGGGGCAAGTTGGTAATTGGTATCTTGCAGGACATCTAAGGTAATGATAAATGGTGACGACTTCACGAAGCTTTGACTGTCACTGAACTGATCTTGCACCATGTCATGAAAACGAATGGCAATTTTACGGGTGCCAGCATCCAGCTCAAGCTGCGCTTGATGCTTGAATGAATTGGTGGAAATTTCTTTACCATCAAGGGCGAGATATTCAAAGTTCAGTGGGATCTCAAGGCTAGAGGCCATTGCATTAGCAGCAAAAAATAAGCTGGCTAAGGCCGTAGTTGGCATTAAATATTTCATTGAAACTCCTTATCTATTTCTAAAATTTGGTCGCTCAAGCGCCTGGATCCTATCTTCGATATAAGTAATGGCTTGTCGGCATTTACCTAACCGCTTGTGCATAGACAGGATTTCATTTTGTAGCTTGATTTTGTCATTACTGTGACAGTTTGCAAGGCGCATATCTAACTCAGCAATTTTTTGTGTGAATTTTTCAGCCCAATTCAAATGTTTATTCAATTCTTGATATAACTGATGACTGTTTTGCATGATAGACGATGCAATCCACTCAAAGCCGGTTTGTTGGTGCTGATTTTGCTGGCGTTTAGCCCACAAGGTTTTGCGAGTCCGCTGGGTTTGTTGTGCTGCCTTGAGATTGATTTTAGTCGATGTTAATGCTTTTTTAACCGCCACAAATTTATCTTGAATGCGTTGGCAGCTTAACGCAATCAATTGTGCACTTAATTTCATTTTCAATTGTTTATCAAGCTGTTCAATGGCTGTGCGTATTTGTTGTATGCAAGGCGCTAACGCCGCGCCATGTTGAACAAAAAGTTCGTTATTAAAGCGTTCGCTGTCCTGAATTAATCGACACGCAGTTGCCGACAATAATCTATCGTGTTGCAGTACTTCTTGCTCGAGTTGTTGTAATTGCAACCGAAGTTGAGTCAGTGGATCATTTGCCATAGGTACGCCTATTCAATCACACGACGGTAAGGGGGAAGGGAGTCAAGTAAAGACTGGCCATAACGCTTAGTCACTAAGCGGCGATCGAGTATCGTGATGCGGCCATAGTCTTGTTCTTTACGAAGTAAGCGTCCGCAACTTTGAATGAGCTTGCGTGAGGCATCAGGAATAGTCAATTGCATAAATGGATTTCCCCCGCGCAGCTTTATGTACTCGGCATGGGCTTGCTCAACCGGCGAGGTGGGTACCGAAAACGGTAATTTGGTGATAATTAAGTTAGTCAGATAATCCCCTGGTAAATCCAGACCCTCTGAAAAACTGCCAGTCCCAAACAAGATAGACACTTTGCCGGCATCGCATTGTTGCTTATGTTTGTCTAACAACGCCTGACGGGAATCGCTACCTTGGATCAATAAGTACTGGCCGAGTTTTGATTTAACCAGTTCAGTGACTTTCTCCATTTGCCAATAAGACGTAAATAACACTAAGGTTGCGGTTTCGTCTTCCACTAATCCAAGTATGAGTTTAGCCAATTCCTCGGTGTAGCTGTCTTCCGTCGGTTCAGTGCGCATTTTGGGTAAAAATAAGGTGGCATTGTTTTTAAAATCAAATGGAGAATCTAATGCCAAATAGCGGCTGCCATCAGTCAGACTTAAGCCGACTTGATGGGCAAAATGATCAAACTTATTTAATGCCCGTAAGGTGGCGGAGCACAGTACCACCCCCGCGGCTTTTTCCCACAACATGCTATCGAGCATGTATCCAACCTCGATAGGTGAAGCACAGACTAAAAAATCATTTTGGCGGTTGCTGATGACTTCAATCCAACGCGCCATGGGCGCGCCTTTAGGATTGTCTTCTTTGGCCATCATTTTCCACAATTTGCTGATGTTTTCTAAGCGTTGCAACGTAAAGCCGACATCGGTTTGTAAGCTATCAGCTTGAGCTTTCGCTACGTCACCATCTTTAATGGCTTCATTGAGTAAGCTTTGTAGCCGCGTAAATTGTTTTAAGGTCGTGGCACTGGCTTTGGCCAAATCATGGGCGATGGTAGTGAGCTGTTGCGGTAGTTTTCCGTGCTCGAAACGCCACCGATTGTCGATGTTGGTGAACATCGTCGGATTGGCATCTAAACTGCCTGCTAATAGAGTTAGCAGCCGCGCTAATTCACCTGCATCGTCTTGGAATTGTTGTACGGGGGCGATGACTTGGGTTGATTTAATCAAGTCTTGCAATTTTTTACTGGTCTTTAGGGCCTTTTCTAACCAATCGACACTGCCTCTGAGGGTCGCTTGCGCGCTGGAAAAGTCCCGAGCGACACCTGGTAAATGGTGTGCTTCGTCTATCACATAATAGAGTTCACTCGGATCCGGTAAAATGATCCCGCCCCCGAGCTCAAGATCGGCAAACAATAAGTTGTGGTTAACGATAATGACATCCCATTCATCCATATCTTCACGCGCCAAATGAAACGGGCATTGGCGGTGACTGGGGTGACCACGTTGGCATGAGTGTTTATCACAGGCGATTTGTTGCCACAAATGATCCGGCAAAGGGTGAGGCAAGGTATCGAGTTCGCCATTCCAGCGCTTGTCATGGTAATCCTTAAGCAAGGATTGCAATAACTCCACTTGGCTATTATCTGGCTTGGTTTGCCATAAAGCCATTTGATCGACATTAGCGTCACCACACAGTAACTCTAATTTTGCTAAGCAAACATAACGCTGACGACCTTTGGCTAAGCCGTAACGAAAGTCGAGTTGGGATACCTCCTTGAAAAAAGGCAAGTCTTTATTCATTAACTGCTCTTGCAGCGCGACCGTGGCGGTGGCAATGCAGACTTTTTTCTTGGTGGCGAGTGCCAGAGGTATGGTGCCTAAAATATACGATAAAGACTTACCGATCCCAGTGCCGGCTTCAACCACGATAATAGGCCGGTTTTTATCGTATTCACCCACTAAGGTTTTGGCAATTTCAGCCACCATATAATTTTGCTCGCGGCGGGGGCAAAAATTCGGCATGGCCGTCGCGACAGCTTTATAAATGGTACGAATTTGGGTTTTGACGGTATCGGGAAGCATGGCCGCAATCGTTAGCAAAATGGCTGTACATAATATCAGTATTCAGCGGAGGGTGAAACTAACCTTTAGTTAGGCTAAGGTGTGTCATCGTTATTATGCCTTCGGGCTGATAGTTATCCAGTGGTAGTGGGATGGTGTAGTGAGTCAGTCAAATATGATTACCATGAGTGGTCGAATTCTTAGCCGGCATTGGCGCGTGCTTAACGGCGAGGGCTGCGCCGAATATTATCTTGCGACTGCCAATGGGGTAGTGATAGCCCGCGCTTTTGCGCAATGGCCTACCTGTTTTTGTTTGCAACAAGATGAAGCAAGAGTCAGGCAACTTCGTCACGATCTCCGCGCCAGCAGGCCTTTGTCCCTGACGAATTTTGCCGCGCAGCCGTTAACCTTATTGGAACTGCCTTCCATGGCGGCTATGGGGCAACTGTATAAACAAGCTATGGATGTCGGGGTGGCTGTCTATGAAACCCAGTTTCGACCTGAGCAACGCTTTTTGATGGAGCGGTTTATTCATTTAGATATGCAATGCCGCGGGCGCTGGCTGGCGCAAGAGCAGGGCGTTGCTGTGTTTGAAATTGTTAATGCGCGAGCATGTAAGCTGACCTTGCCTTTATCCCTTGTATCCTTGGACATCGAATGTGGCCCCGATGGCGCGCTGCACTCCATCGGTTTATATAGTGACTCTGATAAACGAGTGTTGATGATTGATAATGCCTGTTCACAGCCGCAACCATCGCTAACCTTAGCCGTGCCAGCGGGGCATGCAGAATTTCAGCTGCAATATGTCAGCGATGAAGTCAGTTTGCTCAAGGCGTTATGTGCTTGGTTCGCCGAGTTTGACCCTGATATTATCATCGGTTGGTCGGTAGTGAATTTTGATTTGTCGTTGCTGTATCGACGGGCACAATTCCATCAGCTCACTTTAACAATTGGCCGTGCTGGCCAAGCATTGAGTTGGAAAGTTAACGAGGTGCATCGCAGTGATACCCTATCATTACCCGGCCGGGTGGTTCTCGATGGTATCGAATGGTTAAAAGCCGCTTTTTATCAGTTTGAGCGTTATTCCCTTGAGTTCGTGTCGCAACAATTGTTTGGTAATGGCAAGCTTATCGCGTCTGATCAGAATAAAGTCAGTGAGATTAATCGGTTATTTCGTGAAGATAAGGCAGCATTGGCACAATACAATCTGCAAGACTGTCAATTGGTGTGGCAAATCTTTGAGCATAAGCAGCTGCTTGAATTTGCGGTTGAGCGTGCTGCCATGACAGGCCTAGCACTAGGGCGAGTGGGAGCGTCGGTGGCTGCATTCATGCATTTGTATTTGCCGCATTTACATCGCCATGGTTATGTGGCGCCGATAGGCAATGAAGTTAGTCCTGCCGAGAGTCCTGGCGGCTATGTGATGGAGTCAATCCCCGGTATTTATCAAGATATCGTCGTCTTGGATTTTAAGAGTCTTTATCCATCGATTATTAGAACTTTTCTGATTGATCCCAAAGGCTTGGTAGAAGGCACTAGACAATACGCACACAATCAATCAGCCGCTAGTTTAGTCCCAGGTTTTATTGGGGCTTGGTTTAGCCGAGAAAAACCGATATTACCGGCGTTAGTGACTCAGTTAAGTGAAGCCCGAGAAATGGCTAAGCAAAGTCATAATCAAGCCTTGTCGCAAGCGATTAAAATTATCATGAACTCACTGTATGGGGTACTGGGTAGTCAGGGCTGTGTATTTCATGATCCCAAACTTGCCAGCTCAATTACATTACGTGGGCACGACATCATGCAAACCACGCGGCAATGGATTGAGCAACGCGGTTTTAAGGTGATCTATGGTGATACCGACTCTACCTTTGTTCATTTGGCAGGCTCACGGGATATAAAAGCCACCGCGATGCAGCTTATTAATGAGATAAATCAGGCGTGGCAAGACAAGATCTGGCAAGAGTTTCAACTGGAAAGTTTTCTTGAACTTGAATTTGATGCTCATTATCAGTCGTTCTTTATGCCGACCTTAAGAGATTCCGACGTTGGCAGTAAAAAACGCTACGTTGGCGCCAGCCAGCATCAAGGGCAATGGCGTTTAACCTTTAAAGGCATGGAGCAGGTACGGAGTGATTGGACACCTTTGGCTAAAGATGTGCAATATCAATTGTATCTCCGCTTATTTCAAGGGCTAGATGTTGAGGATTACCTTAAACAGGTGATTTGCGCTCTTAACGCCGGTCAGCTTGACCACAAATTGATTTTGACCAAACGTTTGCGCCGGCCGTTGGCGCAATATTCCGCCACGGCCAGTCCTCATGTCAAAGCTGCTGCGCTGGCAGTTAGCCGCAGTGGCGATCCGAGTTATAGCCGCGTCGGCAGTCAAATCCGTTATGTGATGACAATTGCCGGCGCAGAACCTGTGGACTATCAGCAGGCTCAACTCGATTATCAGTACTATATCGACAAACAGTTGAAGCCAATTTCTGATCCCGTTCTTACCGTAATGAAATTAACATTCGATGAAATTAGTTCAGATCAACTAAGGTTAATTTAGTTGCAACTAATGATCTATATGTTGTTAGTTTGGTTAACGTTTGGTTTATTGCTCGTTAACTGCGCGTAATCGCAGCATAAAAATGATAACTGGCGCATATTTCTGGATAGTTCGTCTTTGAGTGAACGCTAATGTTTTGCTAATCTCGTTGCCACTAGGAAGGTAGTAAAGCAACGGATTGGGGATGACAATTAAAACCACTAAGGTTAGGTTCACTCAAATGAAAAAGACACTCGTAGCAAGCGCTTTGGCCGCTATCATTGCAGCGCCAGCAGTCAATGCAGTAGAACTATATAAAGACGACACCAATTCTGTAAGCATGGGCGGCATTGTTGATGCTCGCGTTGTTAGCGCCGATGGCGAAACTGATATGGCCAATGGTTGGTCACGTATCTATTTCACTTCTGAGCACCAGCTGACCAATGGTTGGAGTGCATTCAGTAAATTTGAGTGGGGCGTCAACCCTTTCGGTAACACCACAGTTAATGTTAACGATAACAATGAATTCTCTAACTCTACCAGCAACTTCCTGAACAACCGTTTAGGTTATGTTGGCCTGAGCCATGACAAATTTGGTCAGGTTAGCTTTGGTAAGCAGTGGAGTGTATGGTACGACGTAGTGGGTGCCACTAACCAGCCATTTGCCTTCGATGGTAATGCTTCAGGTACTTACACTTACAACAAGGCTGATGGTTCTTTCAACGGTACCGGTCGTGCTGATAAAGCCATTCAATATCGCAATGCTTTCGGTGATTTCAGCTTTGGCGTGCAGCTGCAATTGCAGCAAGATGATTTTCAAGTTGACGAAATTCTGAATGTTAACCCATTCCCACCACAGAACTTTGCCAATGGTTCGGCGATTGCTGCCAACCCAATGACAACCGTTGAGTACAAGAATACCTATGGTTTCTCTGCTACTTACGCCATGAGCGATAAGCTTAACCTGATGGTTGGCGGTAACATGGGTGAGTTCGATGCAATCACTTCTAAAGGCGTAAGCTTTAGCGAAACTGACTATATCTATGGCGTAGGCATGAGCTATGGTGATTGGAATGATGGTTTATATGTGGCGGCAAACGTTAACAAAAACCAAAACCATGACACCGATAATGCCGGTCGTTTACTGCCTGAATCAGTGGGTATTGAAACCTTAGTTAGCTATAAGTTTGATAATAATCTGCGTCCTTTCTTAAGCTACAACCGCTTGAAGGCCAGTGACTCATATGCTGATACCTATGGCAGCAATGATGAGTTCGACCGTCAGTTTGTGACTGCTGGTGTTCATTATTTATGGACTAAGCAAGTGACTTTATATGCCGAAGGCCGGGTAGATTTCAGTGACTTTACCGTATCAGGTGACTTAGCTAAATTAGCTGACGCTGGCGAAGGTAATGCTGTTGCTTTTGGTGTAATGTATAGCTTCTAACGATACATTTGTTGAATAGTTGTTAATTAAAAAATGGCTGAATGATTTATTTTATTCAGCCATTTTTCGTTTAGTAAAATATAGTTTATTTACTAATTAAAGTTTCAGTAATTGCGATTTTTTCTGCTGCAACGTTTGATCGTTTTAGTATTTTCGTCTAGTAAGGTTGTCGTCAATAAATGTTAATAAATTTAACATGTTGCACCTATGTTAAGTTGTTATCTTTTATTTGTGATTGTTTGTTTATTTTTATTGACATTTGTTATTTCCTGTGGTTTTATTATGTTAAGTATGACGCATTAATAAGTTTCATATTTATTTAGTGACCTTTGCTTGTACTAAACATAATTAGAAATCCAGGGAGTTGTTTATAATGGATAAAAATAAAATTAATAAGGCGATTCGTTTCGCTTTAATAAGCGGCGTCGCGACAGCCGCATTCAGTACCCCCACCTTGGCAGCAGAAGCTGGCGCCGATAAAGTTGAACGTATTGAAGTCACCGGTTCACGTATCCAACGTACCGATATGGAAACGGCAACGCCTGTGACTATTTTCAGTGCTGAAGATATCGATAAAACGGGTTTCTCTACCGTATCGGAATTCTTGCGTACTACCGCAGCTTCTGGCGGTTTTAATGAATCATCAACCTTGAGTCAGGCCGCGGGTGCTTCGTCGGTTGGCTTGCGTGGTTTTTCGCCTGATTACACTTTGATTTTGTTAAACGGCCGCCGTTTACCAAAGAACTCGGCCGGTGGTATTTTCACCGACGTTAACCAACTCCCCATCGCCGCGGTTGCTCGCATTGAAGTGTTACCTGATGGTGCTTCAGCCATTTATGGTTCTGATGCGGTTGCCGGTGTAATTAACATTATTACCAAGACCGATTTTGACGGTTTGGATTTCTCGGCGCGTTACGGGGCTGCCATTGAGCATATGGATGCCGATGAAGCCAACTTCTCGCTGGTGGCTGGCGCTTCGAATGACACAACCAATATCTTATTTGCCGCTGAATATTTTGAGCGCAAGCCAATTGAAGCGGTTGACCGTAAATTTGGTAGCACGGCTAATATCGAAGGTCATGAAGGCGGTAATGGTCAGTCGACTTGGGGTATCCCAGGTTTCACTCTGATTGGTGGTCAGAAAGGCACAGTTTCTTCTACTCAAGGGACTGCGCCATGGTCAGATTGTCCGGCCGATGATATTTTAAGTAACGGTCGCTGCGCCTATGATTTTGCGCCGTTATACCAAATCCAACCGGCATCAGATCGTCAGTCTATCTTTACCGCTATTAACCATGAGTTTAGCGATGATTTAACCATGGACGGTCAGTTCCGTTATTCTCGGGCTTATACCCGTACTTCAAACGCACCATCACCGGGTGCCGTTGAAGTCACTAACAGCCCCTACTTGTATGATTTCTTATTGAACGATCGCTATAAAGATGATCAAGTCACAGGTCAGCAAGTCATTGATGAGCTTAAAGCCGGTGATGCTTATGTGTATGTCGGTCGCCGTTATTTAGACTTCCCAAATCGTCAAAAAGATAATACCAATGAGACATTTGAGTCAGTGGTTGGATTAAATTACAACATCGACGATAACTGGAACTTAGATTATGACCTTGGCTTCTCTCGTCTGACTAACCGTCAGATCGGCGCTGCAGGTCAACTCTTAATTGAAGGTGTTGAAGATGCTTTTGCCAATGGCGACTTAAATCCATTTGTGATTAATGACTGTTCATCGCCAGAATTATCGCAGACATGTAAAGACTTACAAGCGTCTATTCACCGTACCGGTGAATACAAGATGACGTTTTCGTCCTTAGTGCTGTCAGGCATGGCTCCTATCGAATTATGGGGTGGTGATATTGGCTTGGCAACCGGTCTTGATTATCGTAAAGAAGAGTACTCAGATCGCTCGGATCCAGCCTCTGTTGCCGGTCAAGTGATTGGTGGCGCTGGCTCAAATGGTGGTGGCAGTGCGACTAACTATGCGGGTTTTGTTGAAGTCTCTTTGCCAGTCCTCGATAACCTAGAGGTTAACTTAGCCGCTCGTCACGATATGGCAGACTGGGAAGTGAATGATGACAGTAAAACAACCTACTCAGCCAAAGTGGCTTACACGCCAATCGATGAGTTACTGCTGCGCGCCAGCTATGGCACCGGCTTTAAAGCCCCAAGTTTAGATAGCTTATATTTAAATGAGTCATCAGGCGTTCAATTTGCCATCGATACTAAGCTGTGTAACGCTGCCGGCAATAATCCTGCCAGTGCAGATTGTAAGCGTTTAGAGCTCAATTCTAAATCAGGGGGTAACGTCAACCTAGAATCTGAAACCTCAGAGTCTTATAACTTAGGTGCTGTGTATCAAATCACCGATGACTTATCATTCTCTATCGATTATTGGTCGTTAACGGTTGATAACATCGTAGGTAGCTTAAGTATTCAAGAAATTCTGGATGCCGAAGCGGTAGGTGAACTGACTGAGTTAGTGGTGCGTAACGCTCAAGGCCGTTTAGATGATTCTGCTCGTACTGGTTATGTCAGAACTAACTTACAAAACCTCACTGAGCAAAGTGCTAAAGGTCTGACGTATGACCTGCAATATTCTGGCGATTTCTCGTTCGGCGGTTTAAGCGCGGTATTACGTGCTGAGCAGTATTTATCGTATAAGACCCAGTCTTCAGCAGTTCAGCCTTTGTGTGATTGGGCCGAAGATGATGCGATGGAGAAGTGGCGCTTAAATGGTAACGTTACTTACACAGTGGGTGATGTGGCTACGACCCTGAATGCGCGTTGGTTACAAGGCTATGATCAGTATCAAAAGCGCAATACCGGTAACAATTCTTGTCAATTAGTGGGCTGGTATGATGTCGGTTCTGATGTTGATGCAAACGGTGACTTAACCGAACCAGGTCGTGCTCAGCATGTTGGCAGTTATGTGCAGTTTGACCTGACGAGTGTCTACAATATCGATAATCACAATAAAGTGACCATGGGTATTCGTAACCTGTTAGACCGTCAGCCATCATTTAGCGATCCGTACAGCTGGCCATTCTATGACCAAGGTTCATACGACAACATCGGTCGTTTTGTTTACCTGCAGTATGACGTAAGCTTCTAAAAATAGTTAGTAAGTCAACATCCAAAGGCCTCATTCGAGGCCTTTTTTTCGCGTCATTATTGTACTAACGACCAAATGAGCGGTCAGCGTATTGTCACATCAAAATTCCTTATGACTGCTGACGTCATCCTCAGAGGCTTAATCAGCGTATTCACAAATCATTCGCTATAAAAAACAACACAAAATAACATTAGACTTGTGGATCATGGTGTTATGTTTTTTTTGCGCTGTGTTTTACATGCCGAAGCACAATGTTTTGTGCAATATATTTGTATTTTTATGCAACAAACCCTCAAGAAATAAACGAGTTGCACTGAAACAGTTGTTGCTGCCATGTTGCGAAATGGTGTTTTATGTGTTTTGATGTTACCAATGCGTTCTCATTGAACGCTGTTTGCTTATCATCAGCCTAAATCGGGGTTGATTTATAACAAGATAAAACAAGATAAAACCAGGGAGATATGAACGATGCGTCCAAATAGCTTACTTGCTAATTCAGTGCGTTTAGCATTGATTGGTTCTGCGGCTGCCTCTTTCACAATACCAGTTGCATTAGCAGCTGAAGAGGCTGTAGACAATAATATTGAAAAAATTCAAGTAACCGGTTCGCGAATTAAACGAACCGACATGGAGACTTCAAGCCCAGTTCAAATAACAACTGCAGAAGAAATTCAATCGATTGGTTACACAAACATTGAGGAGGTGTTAAATCAGCTGCCTCAATTAGAAGCTGCATCAACGCAGCTGCAATCTAATGGTGCATCTGGTGTGGCAACATTGGATTTACGTGGTTTAGGTTCTAACCGAACTTTAGTGCTCATGAATGGTCGTCGTTTACAGCCTGGTGGGGTGTACTCCCAAGCGCCTGATGTTAACCAAATACCAACTGCTTTAATTAAGCGAGTTGAGGTGTTAACCGGTGGTGGTTCATCTACTTATGGTGCGGATGCTGTTGCTGGTGTTGTTAACTTTGTCATGGATGATAAGTTTGAAGGTTTTGAGCTTAAAGTTGGTGGTTCAGGATTTCAGCACGATAATGACAACAAATATATTCAAGGGTTAATGGATGAAAAAGGCTTTGACTATCCTTCCGGTAACTCTGGCCTAGACGGAAAAAGCACAAGCATAAGCCTTGCGTTAGGTGGTGCATTCGCTAATGGTAAAGGTCATGCAACGGCATATGCAACATGGAAAAAATCTGACGCCTTACTTCAAGGTGAGCGAGATTATTCTTCTTGCGCGCTGAATGATGCCGGTACTAGTTGTGGTGGTTCAGCAAACGCTGTAGTGCCAAACTTTTTCTTTTACCCTGTAGTAAATGGTGAAGTAGATTATACGCAGGAAGCGTTTTGGAGTTTAACGTCTGACGGTACGTTTAGCCCTTACGATGGAACCAATTTATATAACTATGCTCCGATCAATCATTTCATGAGACCAGATGAGCGTTACACGCTTGGTGCATTTATTGATTATGAAATCAATGAGCATGCAAGACCATTCATGGAAATCTCCTACATGAATGATAATACTGATGCTCAAATTGCTGAATCGGGTACTTTCTTCAATGAAGAGTATCGTTTGGATTTTAATAACCCATTATTAAGTGCCGCGCAGAAGCAACAGCTCCAAAATGAATTTGGCTTAGGTGCTAATGATGAGTTCGTTGCATACATTGGTAAGCGAAATGTAGAAGGTGGGCCACGTGCTTCATTGCTAGAACACAATTCGTTTCGTATTGTGACTGGTATTCGAGGTGACATCAATGATAGCTGGAGTTATGAAACTAGTTATCAATTTGGCCAAACAAGCTCAAGTGCCGGTTATATCAATGATTTCTTTGGCCCTCGTATTGGTCAGGCAATTGGTGCCATTGGCGCGGATGCATGTACTGGAGACTGTATTCCTTATGAAGTGTTTACATACCAAGGTGTAACTGCTGAAGCTGCAAAAAATCTTACTGGAACAGCAATCCTTAACGGTGTGACGACTCAAACAATTTATCAGGGTTTTGTCTCTGGTGATTTTGATTACGCACTGCCATCAGCGTCCTCTTCAATTGCCGCTGTATTAGGTGCTGAGCGCCGTGAAGTTGCGTTTGAAAGAATTGCAGATGAAGTATTTGCAAAAGGTCTTTTGCTAGGTCAGGGGGGCCCCACTGAAAGCTTGATTGGTGGCTATAATGTCAATGAAGTGTTTGCTGAATTGAGCGTACCACTTGTAAATGATGCTCCTGGCGTCGATGCATTGATTTTAGATTTAGGTGGCAGATACTCTGATTATAATACCACTGGCGGTGATACTACTTATAAAGTCGCTTTAGATTATTCTCCAGTCGAAGATTGGAAGTTACGAGCAAGCTATAATCGCGCTACAAGAGCACCCAATGTCGGTGAATTATTTGCCGCCCAAAGCATTGGCTTGTTCAGTGGTTCGGACCCGTGTAGTGGTGCAACTCCAACGGCATCTGCTGCTGAATGTGCTCGCACCGGGGTAACTGCAGCTCAATACGGTAATATATCAGCATCTCCTGCTGGTCAGTACAACCAATTTGGTGGTGGTAATACTGAGCTTCAGCCAGAATCAGCCGATACATTCACCTTAGGACTGGTTGCTCAGCCGTTTGATAACTTTAACTTTACTGTTGATTATTGGGACATTCAGGTTGAAGACGTTATTTCAACTGCTGGCGCTCAACTCATACTCAATTCGTGTGTATATCAAAATCAATTCTGTGATTCAGTTTCTCGTAGTAATTCTGGTAGCTTATGGATTGGTGAAAGTGGCTTCGTAACTAACCTTACCGATAACTTAGGTGGACGCCATTGGCAAGGTGTGGATTTAAATGCCGCCGCTGACTTTGATTTATTTGGTGGTAGCTTAAATACTACCCTTGCGGGTAGCTATAACATCAAGAAAGAATATGAGCCAGTGACTGGTTTGGATGAATTGACGTACGAATGTTCTGGTAATGTTAGTGTCGATTGTTTCGCACAACCGAAGTGGCGTCACATCCTTTCTGCCAGTTATAATATGGATACATGGTGGCAAGCAACAGTGCGCTGGCGCTACTACGGTGCTGTAGATTACACATCTGCAACTCGTGTAGATACCTTGGTTGAAAATGGTATTTCTTCTCAAAATTATTTTGATTTAGTGGGTAACTTCTTTGTCACTGAAAACGTAGAGATCAGAGCCGGTGTTAACAACCTGTTTGATAAAGAGCCGCCAATGGTAGGTAACACATTATCAAGCAATGCGAATGCTGTAGCAGGTTACTACGATACTTTAGGTCGTTACTTACACGCGACAGTGACTGTTAAGTTCTAATATCATTAACTAGGCATAACATCATGTCGTCAATGTTGGTCCTGTTTTAATGGGGGACCGGATTAAACAGGCTCAACATTTGATGATAAAGTAAAAACCGAGTGCATTTGCACTCGGTTTTTTTATGCTGGCAAGTCTACCCCGCCGTCCGCAGTCTATCGCAATATTCCCGCGTGCTCCGCCTAAGTTAACATATCGAAATGGCTGCTAATTCTATAAAATTTCGAGTAAAAAGCACGCGCATGCCTTTGGGGCAGCTGTCATCGAAGTGCGAGGCAGTTTGATTAAGCCTAATGATCTAAAAAGGTCATAATTGCGCTTTGTATCAACCCCAAGCTTATGAACACGCCGTGGTTACTTTAGCCTGTGCATAAGTAGATAAACCTTGGCTTCTGCCCATGACGCCCACTCCTTGATGCGAGCAATAAGATAACCCAAGATTTCTACTCGCAAGTAGACTAAGTTTGAATATAGCCGCCAAAACCCGTATCAGTCTGTCTCGGCTAAGCATGAGTCGGCACTTGGGGTGGATGGCTCTTGTAAGATGACTCGGGTGATAAATGCTTTTCTTGCACAGCCAATCTCTAGAACAGCGCTTGGCCAAACATGCTCGGCATGGTTAAATGATTACCATATGTAATCGTTTTATATCAATAAGATACTTGTCATACCCAATCAATATACTTAACACAAAACTAGCATGGGACACATAGCTTGCGTACTCACGTTTGCACCAAAATTTACATAAATTTGATTTTATATAGTTAAGCCTAATGAAACGTATATTTTTGTTATTTTAGCTGGTGTCCGATTGTTGACATAGGTCAACATTTTGTGAAATGATGCGAGCGGGTCTATACCATTCTTTGGTGTAGAGAAGTAAAGAAAAGACTAACAATCACAAGAGAAAGACATACTTAGCGGTAAAGTATGTAAGTTCCACCCCCAAGGTGTTGCGAACCCATTCATTACCTGCAAGTTAACTTTTTATTCACTTCAAATTGGTTGGGAACTATGTCCAAGGTAAGCAATAGAACAAAAATCGCTACTGCACTTGTTGGCGCTCTGGCGTTAGCCAGCAGCAACCTAGTGGTTGCAGATCCACTTACCGACGTGCAAAAAGCAGATAGCAAAGTCCACGCTGAAGCCGCTGCGTCACAGAAAAAAATTGATAAATACTATGATCAAGCGCAAGACATGTTGTTTGAATACAGCACTGTTGCCGATGAGCGTGAATCACTGAAAGCCTACAATGATTACGTTGCAACCTTAGTTGCAGATCAAGAAAACACCATGGGAGCCATTCAAAACGACATCAATGGTATTGATAAACTACGCCAAGGCGTGGTGCCATTAATGTTCAGCATGGTTGACTCTTTAGAACAGTTTGTTCAATTAGATTTACCTTTCAATACTGAAGTTCGTGCTGAGCGTGTTCAGAACTTGAGAAATTTACTGAATACGGCCGAAGTGTCACTGGCAGAAAAGTACCGTTTGATTTTGGATGCTTACAGCATCGAACGTGAATACGGTAACTTTGTGGCTGTGAAAACCGGTCAAATTAATATCGATGGCAAAGAGATTTTGGTTGATTTCTTTAACTTGGGGCGCGTTGCCTTATACGCCCAAAGTCTAGATCAGCGTTCAGGCTGGATCTACAACCCGGAAACTCAGTCATGGGATGTGCTGGATGATAGCTATATGCGTGAACTGACGAAAGGTATTCGCATTGCTCGTAAGCAAGGCGCACCTGATATGTTCGCATTACCAGTTCCAGCTGCGGAGGCTGCACAATAATGAAAAAGTTAATGATTTCAGCTGTGGTTGCAGCAACTTTTGCTTTATCTGGTATGGCAGTTGCTGCTGATCAGCCGAAGAACATTGAGCAATTGCTTAAACAAGTTCAGGTTGACCGCGCAAATGCCTCTAAAACAAACAGCAAGCGTGAGGCTGAGTTCAGAGCCGAAACTGGCGACAAAGCGGCCATGCTCAAGCGTGAGAAAGATGCGTTAGCTGCTGAGCGTCAACGTGGTAAAGATCTTAACCAAGCTTTCCTTGATAATGAGCGTAAAATTGCTCAGTTAGAAGAAGATTTAAAAACAGCTCAAGGTGACTTGGGTGAGATGTTTGGTGTGGTTAAAGGCGAGGCCGGTGATTTTGCTGGTAAGCTGATCGGTTCAAATATCAGTGCGCAATACCCTGGTCGTGAAGTGTTTATTGCCGACCTTGGTGCCCGTAAGCAATTACCAAAAATTGAAGAGTTACAACGTTTTTGGGAAGAGCAGTTATTTGAAATGGTTGAAAGCGGCAAAGTCGTTAACTTCCAAGGTAAAGTTACCGATATCGAAGGTAACGTTCGCGATACGACCATTACCCGTGTGGGACCATTCAACCTGTTAGCCGATGGTGAATACGTCGTATTCAACAACGAACTTGACATCATCCAGGAGTTATCACAACAACCAGACGGTTATGTGGTCAGCACCGTGGCACCGTTCCAATCTGCCAATGCCGGGACTGAAACCCTCTATATTGACCCTGTCAAAGGTGTACTGTTAAGTATCTTTACCCAAAAAGCCACCATTGAAGACCGTATTGAAGCTGGTGGCCCAATTGGTTACATCATTATTGCTTTGTTGGCCTTAGGTGCATTGATTGCCCTTGAGCGACTGATCACTCTGTATATTGTGGGTGCTAAGGTTAAGAGTCAGCGTAAGAACTTGGATAATCCAGGTAATAACCCGCTGGGTCGTATCTTGAAAGTCTATCAAGAGAACAAGAATGTCGATGTTGAAACTCTTGAGTTGAAACTTGACGAAGCTATCTTGAAAGAAACACCAGCGTTAGAAGCGCGTATTTCTATCATCAAGGTACTCGCTGCTATCGCGCCTATGATGGGTCTGCTCGGTACAGTAACCGGTATGATTGCAACCTTCCAAAGCATTCAGCTGTTCGGTACTGGTGATCCTAAGCTGATGGCGGGTGGTATTTCGATGGCACTGGTCACCACAGTACAAGGCTTGATTGCGGCACTGCCACTGATGTTACTGCATGCGATTGTGGTTGCACGTAGCAAGTCAATTGTACAAATTCTTGAAGAGCAGAGCGCTGGTATTATCGCCGCGCACGCTGAGAAGAGGGCTGACTAATGATGCTATACCTGATGGATATTTGGGATTCCGTCAGGGGCTTCATGGCCTCCGGAGGCGATGTCCTCTGGCTGGTTGCGGTAGTGTTATTTTTAATGTGGGTGTTAATGCTTGAACGTTATTGGTACCTCAATTGGGTGTCACCAAAACAACATAAAGCCATTATCGCTGCATGGGAACAACGGACGGACACCACGTCCTGGTATGCACACCGCATCCGTGAAGCTTGGGTATCCCAAGCTAAGCAAGATTTAACTGCACGTATGCTGATTATTAAAACCTTAGTTGCAGTGTGTCCAATGATTGGTCTGTTAGGCACAGTAACGGGGATGATTTCAGTATTCGATGTAATGGCAGTTCATGGGACGAGTAATGCTCGTATGATGGCAGCTGGTATTTCAATGGCGACCATGCCGACAATGGCGGGAATGGTAGCAGCACTTTCAGGCGTATTCTTTAGTGCTCGGTTAGATGCCAAGATGAAAATCAGTCTTGAAAAGCTGAAAGACAGCCTGTCACACCACTAGAAGAGAGATTAAACATGGCACGTAAAAAGCATTCCGGTATGGATGAGGAAGCGCAAATTGATATGACACCGATGCTCGACATCGTGTTTATCATGCTGATCTTCTTTATTGTGACGACGTCGTTTATCAAACCTTCCGGTCTTGACTATAACAAGCCTGAAGCGTCCCAGGCGACTAAAAAGCCTTCTGCGAACATCTTTATTGGTGTGAGTAAGACTGGCGTGATTATGATGGAAAACCGTCAGGTTGACATTGAGCGTGTAACCGCAAACGTTGAGCGCATGTTGGCAGAAGCTCCTGAAGCTGCAGTGTTAATTCAAGCAGATAAAGAAGCACAGCATGGCTTAGTGGTTAAGGTGCTCGATCAAGTGAAGTCAGCCGGTATTTCTAAAATATCAGTATCAGCGGGGAACGAATAATATGCTAAGAGCAATAGTATCAATCATCGTTGGTGCTGCTATTACTTTTGCTCTGTTCGTATTTATGGCGTTTTTGATTGGTGGCGGCGCTAAGCGCGCCGAAACCAGTGAAGATGCACCTGTTATTGAAATTACGATGGATAAACAGGATGCGACAGCACAGAAGAAGCCAAGGGTAGTTCCTAAGCCACCACCACCACCAGAGAAGCCACCTCAGTTGGATCCGACTCCGCCTGATACGTCTTCAGACATTGATAGCAATATGTCGTTCAATATGGGTGGTGTTGCGGCCGGCGGTTTAAGTACTGGCTTTAAATTAGGCGATATGATGACTCGTGATGGCGATGCAACCCCGGTGGTTCGTATCGACCCTCAATGGCCGGTGCAAGCACTGCGTGATGGTAAAGAAGGTTTTGTTCAACTGAGCTTTACTATTAACGAGCTTGGTGGCGTTGAAGACATTGAAGTGATCAATGCCGAGCCAAAACGACTCTTTGATCGTGAAGCCAAGCGCGCATTGTCAAAGTGGAAGTACAAGCCAAAAATTGTTGATGGTAAGCCAATGAAGCAACCTGGCATGACAGTTCAACTGGACTTTACACTCGATAAGCAAGGGAGATAAGCATGCGTAAAGTTAGTAGCTATGCAACCGCATTATTATTTTCTCTGTGTGGTGGCAGTTTAGTCTTGTCTCCTTTGGCATTAGCTAAAGGTGACTGTCCGATTGACAATCGCAAATCGCAAGCGGTCGGTGAGCGTAGTGGTAAGAAGGTACAACGTTCTTACGAAGCTTACACCAACGGTAGCCTTGATGAAGCGATTGGTATTTTGTTAGAAGTGAATCCTAGTGATACTTTTGATAAAGCTTATGTTGCTCGTATGCTGGGTAATTTCTACGCTGAAAAAGGCGACATGTCAGCGTCGAGAAAATACTTAAAGCAAGCGGTAGATGCCGATGTGCTAAGCGGTACGGATCATGCGGGTACCTTACGTCTTTATGCTGATATCTTGTTACAAGAGAAACAGTTTAAAGAGGCCATTCCTTATTATTATAAGTGGATTGATTTTACTTGTAAGACCAATGATGCCACGGTTTATAAGCGTATTGGTGTGGCTTACACTGAGCTTGAACAATGGGATAAGGTACTTGAAGTGGCGAACAAGGGTATTGAATTGGCCGATAAGCCCGATCAAACCCTTTATCAAATGAAACTTACCGCTTACTACAACAAAAAACAGTACAAAAATGCTGTATCTGTACTGGAGACAATGATCCCTATTTGGCAAACTGAAAAACGCCTATGGGTCCAGTTGGCTCAATTTTACGTAGTGACTGAAAGTTATGATAAAGCCTTGGCAACCTATGATTTGGCCTATAAAAATGGCTTTTTGGAAACCGAAGCAAACATTACTCGTTTGGCGCAACTGTTAAATCAAAAGGAGTCTCCGTATCGTGCGGCTCAGATTTATCAGAAAAACCTCGATAATGGCATGATCCCTAAGAATGAAAAGTCATATAAGTTACTTGCGACTTTTTATCAAAATGCCAAAGAGTCGTCGGATGCTGCTAAGTATTATGGCTTAGCTGCAGAGGCGGGTAATGATGGTGAATTATACTTGCGTCAAGGACGATTATTGTCACTTGAACAAGAGTATAAGCCTGCAATTGCAGCGTTCAAAAAGGCACTTGATACTGGCATTAAAAACCCAGGTGAAGCACAGTTTGAATTGGCGTTGGCTTATTTAAACTTGAAGCAATACAAGCCTGCGTATCAAAATGCGTTGTTAGCCGCTAAAGATAAAAAGACAGAACGTAGTGCTAAGAGCTATATTTCTTATATTAAAGAAAAAGCTCGCATTAATAACATTACGCTCTAATTGTTTATCGGCAAAAAAACCCGCTTAGGCGTAATGCCGTTCACTTAGTGTGAACGGCATTTTTCTTAGACTTAATGGGATACTTGTTTTTACTCATTTTTAACGCACGTGGATAGGCCCTATCCCGTTTCCCATCAAGCTTGAACTGTCTCG
>NZ_JAHUTT010000026.1 GCF_019209865.1 Shewanella sp. NIFS-20-20
AGACGTCTTAAATCGTTGTCGATTTATCAACTACTGTGAATGTCCACACAGATTTGCTTGTCTTCTACTTGTTAAAGAACGTTGCCGCTGTGGGCTAGGGATGCGTATTCTACGCATTTCCTTGAGTGGGTCAAGCCCTTTATCAGGCCTTGAACCTAAGCGGTTAAACTTTCGCCTAGCGCCACTTAATTCACTCAGGGTCACTTACCATGTAAGCCCCATCCTGACTGGTGTTCGGTTGCTTTGCAGCGCCGTATTCCGTGTCAGTGGGGCGCATTATAGGGGCTTGCGCAAATTGCGCAAGGGCTAATTGTCCGCAACACCCTCAACTGCTCAAACTAACGCCAAACCCGGGGCTTTTGCTTAAAAATCACGCGAAAACTGTTGGCATTACAATCAGCAAGGGGGCATTTCCGTGACCCGCAGCTACAAGTCATAGCGTGAACTGGCATTAGCCAGCAACGGCACGGTAGATTAAGCAAGACTGTTTACTGCTTTGCTATTGGCACACCGCCTGCGCTTGAGTAAACTTTAACCATAATTACAATGCAATCATTGCAAGGATCTGCAAATGCCCACTCTTTACCGCCATTGCCAGTGCTCGCTACTATTATTGGTCTGTTGCTTTTCGTCCACTCTCATTGCCGCTGAGGTTATTTACACTTGGATTGATAATGATGGCTTGGTGCATTACAGCCAGCAAGCGCCGAGTGACGATATTCAATTCACTAAGATATATAACGATGATATCGAGCCGGCTAAGTCAGGTTTTATCGCGCCTAAGCAAAAACAACTCTCGCGTCAGGATCAGCAGGCAATCACTGAAGCGCAAGCCTTATTGATTAAAAATAAAGATGCTAATCAAGCCAGGGCTTTGTGTGAGTCTGCACAACATAAACAACAACTATTAACTAGCTATAGTCGATTAACGGTGGCCGATCCTGCCACTGGCGAGCAAGTTGAGCTCAGCGATACACAGCGCAAAGCCGATCTTGCGGTTCAACAAGAGCGTATTCGCCTTTACTGCACAAAATAATATTCCACCAATAAACAAGGCGCCATGGGGCGCCTTGTTTATTGAGTGGTTTAACACTTACTGAACAAAATCCAGTTGCTCATCTTTTACTAACACTTTTATCGGTTTTCCAGGCAATAAGTCACCACGCAATAATCGCTGGGCTAATGGGTTTTCAATCTCTTGTTGCAAGGTTCGCTTTAATGGCCTTGCACCATAAAGAGGGTCAAATCCCACGGCGGCAATATACGATAACGCTTCATCACTGATTTCAAGTCCAAACTCTTTTTCAGCTAGACGTCGACGTAATGACTCGATTTGGATGCGGGCGATACGCTTAATGTTTTCCTTATCCAATGGATGGAATACCACGGTTTCATCGATGCGGTTTAAGAACTCAGGCCGGAAACTTTGAGTAACCACGCCCATCACCCGGGCTGTCATTTCTTCGTAACTCAGGGTATCAGCAGATTCTTGAATGATGTCAGAACCTAAATTAGAGGTCATAATCACTACGGTATTCCTAAAATCAACCGTGCGCCCTTGACCATCGGTAAGGCGACCATCATCCAACACCTGCAATAGAATGTTAAACACATCAGGGTGAGCCTTTTCCACCTCATCAAGCAAAATCACTGAATAAGGTTTACGCCGTACGGCCTCGGTTAAATAGCCACCTTCTTCATAGCCCACGTAGCCTGGGGGAGCACCGACTAAACGTGACACCGAATGTTTTTCCATAAATTCCGACATGTCGATGCGAATTAGGGCTGACTCAGTGTCAAACAAGAACCGGGCTAAGGTTTTACACAGTTCAGTTTTACCAACCCCCGTTGGCCCTAAAAATAAGAATGAACCAATCGGTTTATCTGGGTCAGCAAGCCCAGCACGACTGCGTCGAATCGCATTGGCAACGGCATCGACCGCTTCATTTTGACCGATCACCCGCTCATGGAGGGCATCTTCCATTTGCAGCAGTTTTTCCCGCTCACCTTCAAGCATTTTAGCCACCGGAATTCCCGTGGCTTTTGATAAGACTTCTGCGATTTCAACATCGGTGACCTTATTCTTTAATAAGGTCATGTCTTGCATTTCTGCTTGAGAGGCTAAATCCAATTGCTTTTCGAGCTCGGGGATCCGACCATATTGCAATTCAGACATATGGGTTAAATCACCAGCACGTCGCGCCACTTCCAAATCCATTCGCGCTTGTTCTAAATCAGCCTTGATATGCTGCGTACCCGCTAGAGCGGCCTTTTCGGTGTACCAAATCTCGTTGAGCTCACCGGCTCGCATTTCTACGTCAACCAGTTCATGGCGTAAAATATCCAGCCGCTTGCGACTCGCTTCATCACCTTCTTTCGCCAACGCTTGCTCTTCTAATTTTAGCTGTATCGCCCGACGCTCCAACCTGTCCAATTGCTCAGGCTTGGAATCGATTTGCATACGAATGCTAGAAGCCGCCTCGTCAATCAAATCGATAGCTTTATCCGGTAACTTGCGATCAGAAATATAGCGATGCGACATACTCGCCGCGGCCACAATGGCAGGGTCGGTAATTTCCACGTGATGATGAAGCTCGTAGCGTTCTTTCAACCCACGCAAAATAGCGATGGTATCTTCGACACTCGGTTCATCCACCAGCACTTTTTGGAAACGACGCTCGAGCGCCGCATCCTTTTCTATATATTGGCGATATTCATCTAAGGTGGTCGCTCCCACACAATGTAAGTCGCCCCGAGCTAAGGCAGGTTTAAGCATGTTACCCGCATCCATCGCGCCATCGCCTTTGCCGGCGCCAACCATGGTATGCAGCTCATCAATAAACAGGATCACCTGCCCTTCTTCTTGGGCGAGTTCATTTAAGACCGCTTTTAAGCGCTCTTCAAACTCTCCGCGGTATTTAGCACCAGCAATGAGGGCGCCCATATCCAGTGACAAAACACGCTTATTCTTAATACCTTCAGGCACTTCACCATTAATGATCCGCTGAGCTAACCCCTCGACAATGGCGGTTTTACCTACCCCAGGTTCACCGATCAGCACTGGATTATTCTTGCTTCGACGTTGTAGCACTTGGATAGTACGGCGAATTTCATCATCGCGACCAATCACAGGGTCGAGCTTACCTTGCTCGGCACGCTCGGTCAGATCAATCGTGAATTTTTTTAAGGCTTGGCGCTGATCTTCGGCATTGGGATCATCAATTTTTTGGCCGCCACGAATCGCTTCGATGGTGCTCTCCATTAATTCTTTGGTCGCGCCGGATTGGGTTAAACATTGCGCTAACGTATCTTTCCCTTCAAGGGCGGCTAACACAAACAATTCACTTGAAATGTATTTATCTTTGCGCTTTTGCGCTAGTTTATCGCATAGGTTCAGTAACCGAATTAATGCCTGAGACAATTGCACATCGCCGCCAGAGCCATCAACTTGAGGCAAGCGGTCAAGCTCTTGTGTGAGCAAAGAACGAAGATTGCTGACACGAATACCGGCTTGGGTAAGTAAAGGATGAATCGACCCTGAGTCTTGATTAAGCAGGGCCATCATTAAATGAATGGGCTCAATAAATTGGTTATCTCTACCCAGTGCGAGTGACTGAGCATCGGAAATAGCCAGCTGGAATTTATTGGTCATACGGTCTAATCGCATATTACCTCCACAGCAAACTAACAAACGTAGAATAAGTGACTGTTAACTAAGATGGAGGCAAATACAAAAAATTCAAGCTAGCCAATCAATCTTTAAGCCAAATTAATGAAGCCTGTCGACCCGTTACGCCATCGCGGCGGTAGGAGAAATATTCATCTTTCAGAGTGAAAGTGCATTGATGGCTATGGAAAAACTGCTGAACACCCACCCGAGCCAATCGCAACTCAGCTAACTTGGCTAAGTCGGCGAGATATTTGTCTGCACAGAGGGCTGTAAATGCCGTATCATCGTCGGCATGACGACTAATAAATGCCGCCCTAACTTCGCTCCCCACTTCAAATGCCGAAGGTCCAATGCAGGGGCCAAAATACGCACGCACTTGCGCTGGCGGGCAGCTAAACTTGGCGACGCCTATTTCAAGGATCCCATCGCACAATCCGCGCCAACCGGCGTGCAATGCCGCCACTTGTGTACCCGCGTCATCACATAACAGCACAGGTAAACAATCGGCGGTCATCACAGTACACACTTGATGCGGGCTTCGGCTAAAACTGCCGTCAGCGCAATTATCTTCCGCTAACGGTAATTCCAGCACGCTCGTGCCATGCACCTGATTTAGCCAAGCAGGCAATGCCGGCAAGGCTAGCTCGGTTTGCAACCGCAACCGATTGGCAACCACATGCATAGGATTATCTCCCACGTGATCACCAAGATTCAAACTATCCCAAGGCGCCAAGCTATAACCACCTGTGCGGCGAGTAATCGCCATCCCTACATTCAAAGGCAGCGACCAGTGGCTTGGCAACATCTTAGATATATTCCATCGGATGAGCTTCAGTATCGGCACGTAACGCTTTGGTCAGCTGCACCATGTCATCAGGGATCGGAGCTTGCCAGCTCATCAGGAAACCTGTGATTGGGTGATACAACTCGAGACGCACGGCATGCAATGCTTGGCGCTTAAACCCACGGAGCATTTCCATAAACTCTGGGCTAGCCGCTTTAGGCGGACGTGGACGACCACCATAGACAGGATCTCCGACCAATACATGACCAATATGCGCCATATGGACACGAATTTGGTGAGTACGGCCCGTTTCCAAGCGTAAACGCAAACGCGTATGTGCTCTGAACTTTTCAGCCACACGATAATGAGTTACCGATGGACGACCGTTATGAATCACCGCCATATGCGTCCGCTTTGTCGCATGGCGAGCAATCGGCGCATCCACCATACCACCGGCGGTCATGGTGCCGGTGACTATCGCTTCATACTCACGGGTAATTTCACGCGCTTGCAACGCGGTCACCAAATGAGTTTGCGCTTCGACAGTCTTAGCTACCACCATTAATCCGGTAGTGTCTTTATCCAAACGGTGAACAATACCCGCTCTTGGTACATGTTCGATATCTGGGCAATGATGCAGTAACGCATTCATCAAGGTGCCATTATGATTGCCAGCGCCAGGATGAACCACCAAGCCCGCCGGCTTGTTGATCACCAAAATATCGTCATCTTCGTAGACGATGTCTAAATCCATTGCTTGCGCTTCAGCAACCACTTCTTCTTCGAGGGTCGCTTCAATCTCAATAATTTGAGATTCCAGTACCTTCTCTCTAGGTCGGGTCACCGCGACACCATCGACATAGACAGCACCTGATACAATCCATTCCTTGATACGGGTGCGCGAATAGTCTGGAAATATTTCAGCGACTGCTTGATCTAATCTCAGTCCAGTTTGGCTTGCTGAGATCTCGCTTTTTAGATTAATCTGTTGAGTCATAGGAACCGTACCCCGCTTTTGGGGTCCAAAAGTGTGTGCTATCTGATACAATCGAGTTTTCTATTTTATCTCGAAATGGAAAAATTCTTAACAACAACTTATAAAAGAATTGAATTCAGTATGTATAAATTTGCCAAGCGCACTGCAATCCTACTGCTCACTTTGAGCATCGGAGCCTGCAGCAGTAATGATCAACCGGACGATCTAATCAACCAACAATCTCCAGAAGCCCTTTATAATCAGGCGCGTACATCAATGGAGTTAGGTAATTTCGCCAAGGCAGTACGTTCTTTAGAAGGTCTGGATACCCGTTATCCTTTTGGCCCGCATAAGACTCAAGTACAGCTGGATTTAATTTATGCTTACTACAAGCTAAACGATCCTGCCTCTGGAATTGCCAATATTGACCGCTTTTTACGACTAAACCCGACCCATCCCGACATAGATTATGTTTATTATATGCGCGGCTTGGTCAATATGCAGTCCGATAGTTATCTATTTCATGACATGTTAGACATAGATAGAACTGACCGCGATCCGAAAGCCGCCATGGATGCTTTTAAAGACTTTGACCGATTGATCAAAGCCTATCCTAAGAGCAAATATGCCGCCGATGCGCAAAAACGGATGCAGTTTCTGAAAAACCGTTTAGCACAGTATTCAATCCGCGTGGCTGAATACTACATTAAGATGAATGCTTGGAGCGCGGCCGCTATTCGCGCGCAATATGTGATGGAAACCTTTCCCGGTACCCCATCCGTCGAGCAAGCCTTAGAAGTCATGATTGAAGCCTACGGTGAGCTCGGTCAAGATAAGTTAAAACAACATGCGCAACAGGTATTGGCGGCGAATTACCCAAATAATAAATTTGCCAAACAATAATAGCACTCACCGGCACGGTTAAGTGATTGTTGTTGCAACCTAGACTCACTCCTATCGATGAGAGAGTCTAGGTTGTGCTTTGCGACTCGCTGTCACAGTGATGATAAACACAGCCCCCATAAATATATTTTGTCGCCTCTGCCCCTAACACTAATACTTTATCATTATGGCGTAATCGGCCCGAGTGGATTAATCGCGACAGGCTCACCCAAATAGCCGCCGAGCCTAAATTGCCCAACTCAACGGCGTCATTAATGATGCGTTCCGGCGCAATCTGCCAATGTTGACTCAATAAAGTATCGATATGCCCATTGGCTTGATGGGGAAGAATATAAGCAAAATCGTCAAGTTGGTAGCCACGTGACAACACCGCCGCCAAGCCTAACTCAAACAAGGTTGGCCCCATGCTTCGCACCGCATTGGCATTATGGTGAAAGCGACTTATCTGTCCTTGCCAGACCGAATCACTGCCCCCAGCCAAATAAAACCCGGGTGACTGGCCAATGCCTTGATGCCCCAGATACATATCGCTAAGAAATGACACTCCAGCTTGCCAAGGCCCCAGCATCACGGCTCCGGCCCCATCCCCCATCTGCATGAGATTGAGTAACTGATCGGTATCGAGAAAGTCTGAAGTAAATTGGCTATATACCGAGCCGGTTTCGCTGCCCGATATCACAATCGGCGCCGAGTCAGCCGCAATCATCGCGGCCGCAATTTGCAAGCCATTAGCAAAACCACAACAGGCCTGACGTAGCTCAAGGTAAGGCGCACTAAACGCTAATGCATCGGCTATCCAAGCCGCATTGCCCGGCACTTGAGTATGGGGAGTGCAAGTGTGACTGATCAAATATTGACACGGCTCGAGCGTGTCAAAACCCGCATGCTGTCGCATCCGCGCAATGGCCGTCAGGCTTAATTCAATGCCATTGGGTTCGGCGCCACTGGCGGCTTTATCGAGACGCCGGCTTAAATATCTGTGCTGAACCCCAATGAGATTGGCGATTGTTTGTGCCTTACGCTTAAGCCTTGGATTGGTCAGTGCAGCGAGCGCCGCTAACAATTGTGCATTATCGACCCCTTGTGGCGGTAACGCATGACCTATACCAAGCAAACTTATAGAGTGTTTAGCAAACCTGACGCTCATGCCCTCTCCTTGTAAACAGCTGTTCAAGATCGATCCCAACGGCTTCAAAATGTTGCTGATAAGGCAGGAGCAACTCACCTAAACGCGCATTCACTTGCTGCCGATAAAAATGAAAATCATCGGCATTGGCCCCTAACGATTTAGCATAATAGCGACTCATATACACGTGCTTGGTTTCATCTTTAGCGATCAACTGGCATAACACGGCAAAGTCACGGTTTAACGACCATTGATAATGCGCTAATTGATGCATTAATTGCGCGACCAACATATCGAGTACGCTGATACTGACAAAATGTTCAGCTAAACTGTGGCCCTTGGCTAATTGCCGATAAAACGCTTGCGCTTGCTGCTGCGCCACTAATGCATCAACATGCTGCGGAACCTGACTGGCCACATGCGTTAACGCCTGATCATGCCAAAACTCTTCTTGACCAATACTTTGTAATTGCTGAGCCGCTTGCTGCTCACCTCGACGCCCCGCTCGGCGGCTTTGGACTGAAAATACCCATTGTGCCGACTGCTCACCGCACAGCAATAAGGGCAATAACAACCCCAAGTGCTCAGCAAGATCATCCTTAAGCATCAAGGGGCCCTGATGCGCGTGACACCATGATTTGACCTTGGTGCCACCGTTAGCTTGAGCAACGCAGGCAGCCCCTGAGTTTGGTGACGATGACAGGTTAAAATCATCCAGGTTAATCTGAGCGAAGCAGCGGGGGGGAGCTGGCATCTGATGACCTCCTCATTAAACGCATATAAAGATTAGGCAACAACAGTAAATCTACCCACCAAGCCGCCAGAATCATTAAGGCGGACAACAAACTAAGATCACGTATTGGCCCAAAGTCAGATAATATTCCGATACTAAATCCGGCCACTAAAATGAGACTGGTTAGGCTAATCGCTGGCGTGATTTGGGCTAACATGACGTTCATGACTCGGCGCTGCTGGGCAGCCTGCTGCGGCAATCTTAACAACAGATGCAAACTGTCATCCACGATAATCCCCATGATAATACCTACCGCCACGGCACTACCAAGGCTGATGCCTCCGCCGAGCACACTCCAAAGCCCAAACACCCAAAGGATGGGTAGTAGATTCATCACTAACGCCAACAAGGCCAACGATGTCGAACGACGCAAGCATCCCACCACTAGCATTAAAAATAGGGCGCTAACAGCGAACGACATCATCATATTAAGGCCATTATCTCGGCTCAGTCTCGCAAACATCATTTGAGGGCCAAGCGCCTGACTCAATGTCAATTGCTCCGGTAATGTCTGGGTTGTGAGCCAAGCATTGATATCATGTTCAAGGGCCAACATGCTGGCGGTATCTGTTGACGTAAGATGGAGGGTTATTGCGCTGGTCGACAACTGCCCATCGATTTCGCGGCGCAACATATGGCTCAGTTCGGGGCTATCGACAAGCAGTCGCGTCAGTGTTTGCCCACTCACCCCGGTGGCCTTTAACCAATCCACATAGGTGTCTACCGAGGTCACTTGTGGATGGTTCAATAGAAAGCGCTTAAATCGGTTAGTAAATGATACCACCTCTGGGCGCAACAGCCCTTGGGGGCGCTGACTATCTAACTGAAAATAGATATGATTAGCCCCTGCAAATTGCTGTTGTAACACCTCGCGCGCCTGCGATAAGGGATTGTCATCACTAAAATAGCCCAATGGATCATCACGCACAGTTAATTGAGTTAATCCCCCCCCTGCGGCCAAGGTGGCAATCACCGCCAACCACCAATAACGCCGCGGCTGTCGACACGCGTTAACGGCCCATGACACAGACCAAGCGGAGGGGGTCGTGACTTGACTCGCCTTGGCCCAACGACTAAACCACAGCAGCAAACTGAGATTAAGCGCTAACGCGACTAACACCGCAAAGGTCACCATAATCCCAAACGCTTGGATTGGGGGCGATGGACTTAAGGTTAATAAAGCAAAACCCAGCGCGGTGGTCACCGACGCCCACAACATCGGCTTAAGGTGCTCTAACACACTGAGCTGCATCGCTTGCTTAGGCTCCCCCCCTTGACGCACATGGCGCGCCCATCCTAAATATAAATGACTACTGCCGCTTAATAGCAAGGTCACCACCACAACAGGAACAAAGCCACTAATCGCCGCCAAGGTTAACGATAAATAGCCCGCTAATGCCAAGGTGAGATAACTACAGATGATGATATTGAGTATGATGGCGACGACCCAAATAAAGGCGCGCATCCGCCAGTATAGGCACAGGATGATCAGTAATAATAAGCTCGGAGCAAACCACAATAAATCGGCTTTTAATACATTGGCATATTGCCAATTTAAGGCCAAGGGACCATACCAATGATATTGGCTGGACTCGGGCAATAAGTGGGACACTGCAGCGCCAAGTGCCGCGATGGATTGATCAAGCCGAGCTGGATTAGCCGCCGATTGAGTTAAAGTGATTTCCACTAAACAAATGCGACCATCCTCAGAAAGTAAACTGTTTTGTCTCGGGAAACCCTTATAGGGCAGCCGAGGAAGCTCCGAGGTTGTGCTCAGCATTTGTGCCACGCTGAGCACTGAAGTAACTGACGTTTGCTGGCTAAGTACTTGCTCGATGGCGGTTAATAACGGCAGCTTAACACGCCAATCCTGCTCTGACTGCAATACCAACCATAAACTATCACCACGCTCAAATTGTGTTTCAAAGCGGCGATTGGCAATAAAATCACTGGAGCCATTGGCAAAATACGCATCATAACGACTGTTAATTTCTAGCTGACTTACGCCTGGCGTCATCATGATCAGCCATCCCAGCCAAAATATCGGCACTAGCCAAGGACGATGAGACAAGCTAAAGATCCAGGTCATTATTTTTACTTATATTTTCCATTGTTAGTTTCAGTCTGGCAGATATAGACCCTGTGCAGGGACTTATTCATTCAGCTCATCCCTTTTTTTTAACACCAACGCCCTGATTACGACGATAAAAACACCAGCCACAATTAGGCTCGGGCAAAACTTAGGCAAAACCATTGATTTTTTCACTTCTCGCTAGAAAAGTGTTGACTCAAATCGGCAAAAGCTTTTTAATGCACGCCGTTGCCCGAATAGCTCAGTCGGTAGAGCAGAGGATTGAAAATCCTCGTGTCCCTGGTTCGATTCCGGGTTCGGGCACCAATCAATCTTTGTCTTTGACAACTATTGATATTAACAAGTGTACAGCGCAGGTGTGGTGGAATTGGTAGACACGCTAGCTTCAGGTGCTAGTGCCCTTACGGGCGTGGAAGTTCAAGTCTTCTCACCTGTACCATCTTGTTAATAAGTTAAAGTCACACAGGTTGTCAGTGCAGGTGTGGTGGAATTGGTAGACACGCTAGCTTCAGGTGCTAGTGCCCTTACGGGCGTGGAAGTTCAAGTCTTCTCACCTGTACCAATTTCTGACAATCAATCGTGTGTGTAATGCAGGTGTGGTGGAATTGGTAGACACGCTAGCTTCAGGTGCTAGTGCCCTCACGGGCGTGGAAGTTCAAGTCTTCTCACCTGTACCAAAGTTGATGTGAATCATCTTAGGTACAAAATCACAAGATAGTAAGATGCCCGAATAGCTCAGTCGGTAGAGCAGAGGATTGAAAATCCTCGTGTCCCTGGTTCGATTCCGGGTTCGGGCACCAATCTTGATGACATTTCAACGTCAGACTAAGACGTAAACCAGTCAACAATGCAGGTGTGGTGGAATTGGTAGACACGCTAGCTTCAGGTGCTAGTGCCCTCACGGGCGTGGAAGTTCAAGTCTTCTCACCTGTACCAATTAAAAAATCTCGCGTAAGCGAGTTTTATCGCAAGAATTCGCCCGAATAGCTCAGTCGGTAGAGCAGAGGATTGAAAATCCTCGTGTCCCTGGTTCGATTCCGGGTTCGGGCACCATCTTTGTCTATACTAAGACATGAAATAAGTACAATGCAGGTGTGGTGGAATTGGTAGACACGCTAGCTTCAGGTGCTAGTGCCCTCACGGGCGTGGAAGTTCAAGTCTTCTCACCTGTACCAATTAAAAAAATCTCGCAATTGCGAGATTTTTTTTTGCCTAAAATTGGCCTTTCCTTAACTGGTGCGCCTAAAGGTGGCTAATGCGAGTTGCAATGCATCGACTTGAATGACTAATTCGGCGGAGTGACTGGCACTGGAGCTTGCGGTATCACTGCAACTCACCGAGGTATCGCGGATCACCACCACATTCTGATTCACTTCAGCGGCAACCGCACTTTGTTGCTCAACTGCCGCCGCAAGTTGAGAATTCATAGCCATGATCTCACTGACGTTACGATTGATTTCACTCAACAAATCCGCCGCTTTCGCCGAGGTAGCCACATTGACTTCCACTTCGTTTTGAGCCTGTTGCATCATGGATACCGCCGTCGCCGCACTGTGCTGCAAAGCTTGAATAATCCCGGCAATCTCACTGGTAGAATGCTGAGTTTTCTTGGCCAAATTTCGAACCTCATCGGCCACCACCGCAAATCCACGCCCTTGTTCCCCTGCCCGTGCGGCTTCGATTGCGGCGTTGAGCGCTAATAAATTGGTTTGATCGGCAATCGCGGTGATCACATCTAATACCTGCTCAACACTCTGACTTTCTTTATTCAAACGCGTTAGCACCGCCGAGGCTTGATCCATCGACCCCGCCAGTTGACTCATTTGGGTCATGCTGAGTTCGACCACCTGCCGTCCTTGTTCCGCATTTTTTTCGGTGACACCAGCTCGATTGGCCGCGTGCAAAGTGGTGTTGGCTATCTCTTCAATCGTGGCCCCCATTTCGGTAATCGCAGTAGCGACCATATCGGTTTCGTGCATTTGTTGCGCCACATCTTCGGCGGTTTTGCTGGCATCTTTAGCAAGATTGACACTGGAGCCATTAATCATCTTAATGGCGGACTCGACATCCAAGATTAGCACTTCAATACTATCGAGCATGCCATTAAAGTGTTGCCCCATAGCACTCAACTCATCGTGACTATCTAACCGAGTTCGTACCGATAAATCACGCGCCACCTCGACCTCTGTCATGACTCGCGAAATATGATCCAAGGGGGTAATAATGCTGCGCGTGATGATGAACGCACCGGCAACCAATAGCGATACGATCAGGCCAAATAACCCCAGCGTCAGATTCAGATAAAAAGCAGACACGGCCGCCATCGCCACATCGGTTTCCTGTTGTAAGCGGTTAAACTCTGCTTCGGCTTGCTCTGTGATCCCAGCTAACTCTCCGAACAAACCCGAGTCTGGCGCTAAACCAAGCGCCTGCTGCGCCATGACTAAACCTGAAAAATCCGCTTGATAGGCTTGAATATATTGCTGGATCTCAGCGCGATGCGCTTCGGGCAAATCAGCAGCGACAAGCGCTTGCTTAAAGGCCAACAAGGTTTGCTCAAATTGGTTAAAATAACTGAGCGAAGAGCGCAACATAAAGTCTTTCTCATGTCGCCTAAGTTGCAGCATCAACACCATCAATGTGTCATTATTGCCCGCCGCTAAACTTTGCTCTACTTGATGGACTGCTTCACGTAATTTGCCATAGAGCCCAAGCTTAGGGGTGAAGCCTATTTGCTCGCGCATGATGACGGCCTGATCCATTAATTGGTAATATTGTTGGAGCTGCTGCGACAAGCGAAACAAGGTGTTGTCTGAGATACTGTAATCACTAAATAGCTGCATCATTAGCCCTAACTCTTGTTGCAGCAATTGCCGGTGCTGCCGGTGCTCATCACCTAAGGCCTGATTTGGATGCATAAAAAAATCCCTCTCAAGCGCCTGCAATGCCGCCAGTTCAAGCTCAATGGTTATCAGGGAGGTTTTGGTCTGCTGTAAATTTTCTTGTTGCTGGCTCGAAAACCACTGTAACACCAACATGGCAAGGACAGACACCAAAGCTAAAGCCGTATTCAACACCATTTTATGCCGTATTAACATCGTAAATCCCCATATAGAGCAAGGTTACACTCACTCACTATTGTTATTATTTGGTTATTTTAGTTATCGACATTAACTCAAATTTCATGACAAAAAATCCCATTATTTAAGGAAATAGCGCGCCACTTGCTTAAATTATCACCGCGACGTTGATTAATTGAGCAGTCACAGTGAGACCAGCCGTTATTTGGGATGGCATTGTTAACCCGTCAGCAATGACCGCCGTTGAGATGGCAAAAACTCACACCAATAACGCCCTCATTGTCATCGAAGCTTGCGTCCACAATCACAACGAACGTTTAAGAGCGACCATTTATCATCGAAATAGCTGGCTCAGCATGGGTGTATAACCTAACGAACGCCTGACTGCGGCCTTTATTGATCAGCAAATAGTGCAAAATAGTGAACAAGGCGATAGCATCGTTGTTTAATTTATCACCAAGGAACGCCAATGAAACACTTAACTCTTTTGTTGATATTACTATGCGCTGTGAGCGTCCCTAGTGTTGCGACCCAAATTGAGCAACGCCTAGAGGCAAGTATGAACGAGAGCATCTCAATACGCGTCCTGCGTGGTGAAGTGAGAGTCGAAGGCTGGGATCAAGCTGCAATTGCGGTGACAGGTCAGCTCGATAGCTTGAGCGAAGGTTTTATTTTTGAAAAAAGCGGTAACACTTGGCACATCGAAGATAAGATACCTCACCGTTTTCAAAGCGATGATTGTGAGGGGTCACAATTAGTCATCCGGGTGCCGCGCCAGCTGACACTGCAACTTTACAGCATCAGTAGTAATCAACACTTAACTCAATTAACTGGGACAATTCACAGTAAAAATACGCGTGGTTCCATCCATGCTAACCAACTCTCGGGCAACATCCATCTGCAAACCACCTCAGGTGATATCTATAGCGACGCCTTATCAGGAGAGGTTCAGTTACGTTCGGTGTCAGGCAATAGTATCGACCGCCATAGCCAAGGTCAGATTATGATCAACAGTGTCAGCGGTAATATTGATAGTGATACCGAGGCGACTACCCTTGCCATAGCCACCACTTCCGGTAATAGCAAGATTAACGCTGACATGGCGCAAACCATTGATTTTTCATCTGTCAGCGGTGATAGCCACTGGCAGGTATCCGCGAGTCTAACTCAAGGAGAAATGACGTCCACCAGCGGAGATATCAATCTGTATTTTAGTGCCATGCCTGCACTAACAATAGCGGTCAAGGCTCGTGGCAGTGCTCGGCTAATCAACCAGCTAACCCAAGAGAGCCAACAAGGGAAACATACAATCCTCGAGTTAGGAAATCGCGGCGAGTTAACCATCGAATCCACCAGCGGCACGATTAAGCTGCAACACGCAACCAGCCATGAGTAGTGAGCTCATGGATGATTTGCTGATATAAGCCCGTGGCTTGCGCATGTTTGGTCATGACTAATCCGTATTGAGCCTGAATAGCGGGCATGTTAGCCAGCTCAATTTCCACCAGTTGCCCGCGGGCTAACTCCTTAGTGATGGCCAGTCTCGGGGTAATGGCAATCAAATCCGATTGCCACATACTATTCTTAATCGGCTCGAATTGGTCAAAGCGAACTAAGCCCGAAAAATCATGTCGATAAGCACAGAATAAATCTCCAAATTGATTCAAAACATGCTGAGAAAGTTGCCGCGAAACGGCTAGTGGGTATTCCCGAATGGCCTGTTCAGGCCATTCGGCGGCCAACATCGGGTGCCCAGCTCGACAGCAAAAGACCGCCGCTGTGGCGGGCAGAGGCAATATCGCCAGATCCGGGTGTTCAACCATGATATTGTCTTCCACCTCCGCCACAAACAAGCCAATATTGCCGGCCAATAATCGCGGTAATAGCTCCGACCAATGTGCCACTTGGATCTCAATTTGCACTAGCGGCTGGCGCATCAATAACCGCCCGATAGCCTCACCAACTAAGGCTTGCGCTACAATCGGGCTAGCGCCAATCACCACCTCGCCTTGGAGGCGCCCCTGCATTGATAAGATATCCTGATGCAAGGCTGAGACTGAGCTTATAATCGGCTCAGCCCGCTGGCTGAGCAACTCGCCGTATGGGGTCAAACTGATCCCGCCATGACAACGATTGACTAATTGCACCCCCAGCGAGCTTTCTAACTTTTGAATGCTGCGACTTAACGAAGGTTGAGCAATATTAAGCACATTGGCCGCTTGCTGATAGTTCAGTTGTTGCGCCAACACAATAAAATGCCTGAGATGTCTAAGTTCCATTGCGCCCCCTTGTAACGTATACGCAACATTAAGTGAGCGTGACTAGAACGACAAGCCAATGGGGGTGACAATTTGTATCAGCCCACAACATCCCCCCTGTCAACGGCCAGCTATAACACGCTGTTTTAAATCAATATTAATCTAATTGATACTTAGGCATAGGGTTTGACTATGAGGTTGATAGCCATAACGCATTGGATAAGTGTCGGACTTCCTGCAAAGAATCAGAGGTTATTTTTTAACAATTACGCAACCACCTTTCCAAGGGAAACACATGAAACTAAAAAAAATCAGCATGATGACTCTTGCTGCCTTGTACGCGGCAGGCGCTGGGAGCATCTCAGCCTCGCCGGCGATGCAAGGGCAGTCCGTCAATGGTATCAAGGCCGTTAACATCACGCCTGAAATATTGGCGCAAGCTAATCAAAAACCATTTCATCCAGCGATAGAAAAAGCCAATCGTCCAGGTCAGTCTGGGGTTAATATTCATCGTGCAATCCAATCAGGTAGTGCGAAAGTTCCCTTTCAGTGGGAGCAAGACATTGATGGCGAACACACCTATATCATTCAATTAACTGATGCACCGGTCGCGCTTTATCAGGGCGGTTTAGCGGGCTTTGAAGCAACCTCACCGCGCAGCCAGCAACCGAATATGCGCAGCAATCAACGCTACGGCGAATTAAACGCCAAGAGCCCAGCCGTCAAAAGCTATCGTCAATTTTTGACTGAACGCCAAGATATCGCGGCCAATCATATTCGCAGCGTGGCTCCACGCGCTGAGATTAAGCGTCGCTTTAACGTGGCCCTTAACGGTATGACCATGACGCTCACCCAGGCGCAAGCGGCCGAGATCGCTAATTTACCGAGCGTCAAAGCCGTCTCACGTGCCAAAAAATATGAATTATTTACCGACGTCGGTCCCAAGCACATTGGTGCCGATAAAATTTGGCAAGGCCAAGGGGTACCCAGTAATGTCCCCATGCGTGGTGAAGGTATCGTTGCCGGTATTATCGATACCGGGATTAACTCAGATCACCCCTCATTTGCTCCCATTGCGGCTGATGGCTATGCGCATCAAAATCCGCTGGGCGAAGGTAATTACCTCGGTGATTGTGTCGAATACCCTAGCATGTGTAATAGCAAACTGATTGGTGTTCGCTCCTACGATATCATCACTGATAGCTACAAAGATCCCGTCTTTCAACCAGACACGCCCGAGTGGGATGTGGACTATAAACGCCCGCCGACCGGTGAAGACTATAACGGTCATGGCTCTCATACCGCCGCGACCGTGGCCGGTAACATGCTGTACGATGTGGCCTATAAACTGGCTGAACCTAAAGAGCAAGGTAATGGTTTTGACACCCCACTAATTTTCCCTGAAGTCTCAGGTGTGGCTCCACGAGCTAACGTGATTTCATACCAGGTGTGCTATCCAGGTGATGGTAGTTTTGGCGAGCAATTTGGGGGGTGTCCGGGAGATGCCTTAGTCGCAGCCATTGAAGATGCCATTTTAGATGGCGTTGATGTCATCAACTTCTCAATCGGGGGCTTAGAAAGCCTGCCTTGGCATGACGCAATTGAAATGGCCTTCTTAGCGGCACGCGAAGCCGGAATTTCCGTGGCGGCATCGGCAGGTAACTGGGGACAATATGGCCCAGGCTACATCGACCACGTTTCCCCTTGGTTAACCTCGGTCGCAGCAAGCACCCATGGCCGTCAGATTGAGCCTATTGCCGGGCAATTGGCTGACTTTGTCGGTGAGAATGCACCCGCTGAGATCACAGGTTACGGCATCACGGGCAATTTCACTGGTACTATCGTCAACGCCGCTGACTTTGGTGATGAACTCTGTAATGAGCCATTTGCCGCCAACACCTTTGAGGCGTCGCACATAGTGCTGTGTAAGCGTGGGGATATCGCCCGAGTAGAAAAAGGGGTCAATGTCGCTGCCGGTGGCGCCGGTGGGGTGATCTTATATAATGCCCTCAACTGGGATAATGGCACGGGTAGCAATAGTTTAAACCTTAATGCCTTCCCTATTCCTGGCTTACATGTTGATTATAATGCTGGCCTTGATTTAGTCGAATGGGTCGGCGCCAGTCCAAGCAATCAAGCCACCATTTATACATCAGAAATCGTGACGACCGAGCGTGAAGCCGATGTGCTAGCTAACTTTTCTTCACGGGGACCAAGCCGTACCAATCCTGATGTGATGGTACCTAATGTGTCAGCCCCAGGCGTTGATGTGTTTGCCGCTTACGCCGATGAAATGCCATTTAGCATGTACCCATCGACCAGCGATTATGCCGCTATTAGCGGTACTTCGATGTCAGGCCCTCATGTCGCAGGCGCGCTCGCCTTGTTGACCCAAGCGCATCCAGAGTGGACACCGGCGATGATCCAATCGGCGCTGATGATGACCGCGGGTGCGGGTAAAACCCCTGGACGCGACAACAACTACGAGCCTATCTTGCTGGAGTCGAGCTTCTATGACATGGGCAGTGGTGTTATCAATCTTGAACGTGCGGTTAAAGCCGGTCTAGTATTAGATGAAAACGGAGATAACTACCGCGCCGCCAACCCTGCCGAAGGTGGCGATGTCACGGCCTTAAACATGGCCTATTTGGCCAACGCTAACTGCCAAGGCACTTGCACCTGGATGCGAACCTTTACCGCCACCGAAGATGGCCAATGGCAAGCGGCCACGGAAGTTATGACGGCTGAGGGTACGCCCTTCCTTGAATTAGATGTTTACCCTAAGAACTTCAACATTAGTGCTGGCCAAACCCAAAGCATCATGGTGACCGCCAAGATCTTAGATGTGGAATCTGTCAATGCGTCATCAGCGTTTAACGAAGTCTTTGGCAAGTTAGTGCTGACACCTAATGGTAGTGAGTTGCCCCAGCAACACCTGCCAATAATGGCACGTTTTAGTGGCAGCAACTTACCAAAAATCGTCTCAGGTCAAATCCACCGTGACACAGGCACCATGTTAACGCCTGAGTTATTTAGCAAAGAAATCAGCAATTTAAACATTAAAGTCAGTGGCTTAGTGGCGGGTGAACTCGAAACTCATAGCTTTGGTTATCCTGATGATTATGACTTTAAAGAGCCTGAAACCTTAATGAACAACAAGGGCATTAACGTGCGCTTTTTCGATATCCCTGAAGGCACGAAACGTGTGGTTTGGGAGCAGGTATCTGAAGAAAAAGGCATGGCGACCTCCCTTGATATCGGTATGGACCTCAATGACAATGGATTAGTCGATTGGTTTGATGAGGCCATTTGTTATTCGTTTACCGATGTACAAGAGTACTGTGCGATTAACGATCCTATCCCTGGTCGTTACTGGGTGATGGTCGGTAACTACCAACGCAATTACTTTGGCGACGCCGAAGTATTCAAAGAGGTGGTGACCAGCTTAGCCATTATTGGCGATGTGGATAGCAACAACTTAAGCGTCACCGGTCCACAAACCACTGACGGGTTAACCCCGTACCAGTTGCAATTAGATTGGGATCTTGTTGATGCCAAGCAAGGTGACCGCTTCTATGCACAGGTCGAGGTAGGTAATAGCGCCGATAACATCGGTAATCTCGGCAAAATGGCCATTAATTTAATCCACACCGGTGACGATGTGGTGGTCAATGCGAGTCAAGCACAAGCGGCTGAAGGCGACATCGTCTCCTTTACTGTCGACATGGCAGCTAACACCTTAGGACTTGAGCGTAATGTCAATCTGGCGTTAACCTTACCTAACGGGCTGCAATTGATTGAAGACTCACTTCAGGTGGCGAGCAATAACCAAGATCTGCGCGATCAACTGGCTATTACCGGCCAACAACTGAGCTTATCGACCACCCAAATGGCCAGTAATGCCCAGCAACGAGAGTATCAGTTCACCACCAGTGCCGACGATTTAACCTGTCGCATTCCTATTGGTAGCAATCCTTACTACCTTGATCTGTATAAAGAAGCCTATATCGAGCCGCTGTTTGATATCCAAGGCTACGCGAATCAAGGCATGTTGCTGCCCCTGAGTGCATTTGGTATCGATAGGATCCCGCTGTATAACAACGATCCTCGTTACATGGAAAGCGATACCCTTAACATTTCTCCGGCCGGTTTCATTCAACTCGATAGCACGCCATTATTCTGGCCAGCACATTATCCTATGGATGCAGCTTTCTTCCCAGATACTGTGATTGCCCCGCTGTGGCGTGGCGACGGCTTTATGTTGCCTGAGTTCAATATGGACTCAGAATCCTATGATGGTGTCTCGCTTGCAAGCACCTCTGATGGCCGCTATCTGATTGTTGAATGGGATAATATGCGCCAAGAAATGGCTTGGGGAATTAACTTCGACCCCGATCCTGATGCGCGTTATAGCTTTGAGTTGTTAGCCTCAAGCGAACTAAACTTCGCCCCAGGTGAGCATGAAATTATCTTTGCATATGACAAGATCACCGGTAATAAGTCCCACTTAGGTTCTATCGGTACCCATGGTTTCCATGGTCCACGAGGCACCTTCGGTCCGTCTTATGGTTACATTGGTGATAGCGTCGCCTTTAACAATGTTGATGAGGTCGTCAGCGAAGGACTCGTCATCTGTGGTAACTACTTTGGTCCTGAGCAATCGGCCATAACCATGAGCTTTGACGCCCGCGTCAGTGCCAGTGGTGTCGGCCAAACCTTGGCCGTTGCAGTCACCAGTGATTACACCGGCAGCAACAGTGTGACCAGTGTGGCTGAAATCAAGGTGCCCTCAAATCTGAGCCTAGGTAGCCTCAGCGATATGCAAACATCTGAAAACACAGCGGTAAGTTTTGAAGTGATGGTACGTGACCGTGAAAACAGTGCCAATGGCATTGAGGTCATGGGTGAACATATCACTGCCGAGGTGGTTGGTAATCAAGTCACTATCACCCCTGAAGCCGATTGGCATGGTGAAACCTTAGTCACGGTGAAGGTGTTTGATTTAGCCTTCAACAATGATGCGGTGGCTAGCGACTTTACCTTAACGGTGATCTCAGATGGTGTTGAACCTACACCTGAGCCAGAGCCAACGCCTGAGCCAACGCCAGAACCAGAAATTAACTCTGATGGTGGTAGTTTAGGTGGCAGCCTGTTAGTGCTGTTAGGGCTAGGGGCGTTAATCCGTCGTCGTCAATCATAAGCTGTCATCCTTGATTGACAAAAGGGCTTGCCATTGGCAAGCCCTTTTTTATGAGGATAGCTGACGATTATGCTTGAATGCTGGCGACTTCCGCCGCAGTTAACTCGCGCCACTCGCCTTGCGCTAACTCGCCATCTAAGGCAATTGCCCCAATTTGTTCACGATGTAAACCCACGACTTTATTGCCAACCGCGGCAAACATCCGCTTTACCTGATGATACTTACCTTCGTGAATGGTCAATAACGCCTGATGTGACGACACAATCTCAAGTTGGGCCGGCAGGGTTAACTGATCTTCGCCGCGCAGCGCCAAACCCGCGGCAAATTGGGCAATTAATTCTTCCGTTAAAGGATCGGCTAATGTCACCCGATAACGCTTCGCACAGTGTTTTTTAGGGGAGGTCACCTGATGAGACCATTGACCATCATCGGTGATTAACACCAGGCCGGTGGTGTCGACATCGAGGCGACCGGCAATATGCAATTTCTCGACTTGCGCCACATCCACTAAGTTCATCACCGACAAATGCACTTCATCTTGGGTAGAGCAAATATACCCTTGAGGCTTGTGAAGCATAATGTAACGAGCACCCAGCAATTGGATAATCTCATCATTAAAGGTCACCACACTTTCATCGACCAGTTGTAATGACGCATCCTTAACCATGATGCCATCGACTTTGATCTCTCCACGCTTCAGAGCACGTTTAGCTAAAGAGCGGCTCAAGCCCGTAGATTCACATATATATTTATCAAGACGCACAGTCATTACCCATTACCATCAAATAAGCGGCGATTATAGCCAATGGCAGCTCACATGGCTTGTGATACCGTCATTAATGTCAAAATATCGCTGGGTGACATGCTCAAAGACGGCTATCAAGGTGAAGCCATTGCCACGGTTTTATTGGCGAGCAGGCGATAAACGATTGGCAAGATGATTCCGGCTCACGCTATACTGCCGCTAATATCTTGATAGTGAACATTCGCCATGCATGAACTGATTGAACGTCTGCAACAACTTAACCAAACCGTCCCTGTGCCGTTGGAACTGCCTGAATATGACCAACTGGTCGATGCCGAAGAGCAATTACTGATTGGACTGCCAAAAGATCTCAAGCAATATTTGCTTCAAGCCAGCGATGTCGTCGTTGGCCGTATCGAACCGGTGACCGTCGCTGACCCGAGCTCTCACACCTATTTACCCGAGGTGGCCGCTTACGCTTGGTCGATTGGTTTACCACGGGATTTACTCCCCATTTGCCAGATTGACGATGATTTTTATTGCATAGATCAAGAAGGTCAGGTTTATTTATGGCAAGATGGCTACCTAGATGAAGAGACCACATGGGAATCCTTCTGGGAATGGGTGGACAATGTGTGGCTAGCCCACTGCTGATCGATAAAGCAATAGGAAAATAATTATGGCAAAGCAACCTGATTTAAACGCTGTTGAAATGCAATATTTGCGCATGTCACTTGGCCTAAACCCAGCACAACTTGCGCAACTAACGCAAACCACAGAAGAGCAAGTGTTAGCCTGGGAATCGGGAGCGACCATCGCACCTGAATTAGTACAGAAAAAACTATTAGAAATTGACGAAACCATCGAACTGCGAGTTGCCGATACGTGTGATGGTATTGAAACCTTATTCAAGCAAGAACCTAAGCGGCGCTTAGCATTTGTGGTGTATCCCACTCAAGCGGTGTACACCCAATATAACCCTGAGTTCTTAAGCTCATTACCCCTCACAGAGCTCTACACCACTTGCGCATGGCGTATCAAAAAAGAATGTAAGCTTATTTTGGATGTTGAGGTCACCTTGGTCCAGTTAGACGCCGAAGCCTATAAAAGCTATCGCGCCGAGCATAGTTTAGGTGAAAGCCCTAACAACCGTGCGAAATGGGCCGCGACACAAATTGGCTAATTCGCCCCAGCCATCTTATAAAAAAGCGGCATCATTGCCGCTTTTTTAATGGCGATTCAGTTAGAACTGATAACGCACTGAGCCATAAACCACGGCCCCTAGCGCCGAGTGAGTGGCTTGATCATAACCCATAAAGTCGGCTTCGCTGAATGGTGGATCTTCATTGAAGAGGTTATTACCGCCAACCGTCAGGGTCCAATGATCAAACCCTACGTAGCTGGCATTGACATCCAAGGTCGCCATGGAATCAATGGTGCGATCAGCGCCCGCATCCAAGCTGTCTTCAAATTCACCGATATAATTCAAGCGCGCCGCAGTCTGCCAATCGCCTATATTCCAATCCATCCCCGCCACCCAGCGGAATTTAGGGTGTTGAAACTCACCGGCTAATTGTCGCTTACTGCCATCGGCACGGGTTTGATCAAATGAATTGACCCAGGTCAGATTGTAACTAAAGTTGAAATCCCCCGCGCTAGCGGTTGGCATAACATAGTTAACATTAAAATCGACACCATCGGTAGTTTGGCCACCCAAGTTTTCAAACTTGTCATAAATTTCAATGATGCGACCCGGGACGCCAGCCGCAGCGGGCTCACGTTTCACCACGGCGGGATTATTACCCTCGTTATCAAGCAAGTATTGGGTATCTGAGGTAATCAAACCGGTTTGGTCATAATTCCAATAATCTATGCCAGCGCTTAAGCCATCGGTGATTTCCCAAACAATACCAAAGTTATAAGAGGTGGATTTTTCAGGTTGTAAATCAGGGTTACCACTAAATATCACCGTGCGCTCTACCGGCTTACAATCTTCTTCTAAACCAGTTAATGGACAACGGGTATTATCAATCAAGCTCGGGGATTCTTGAGTCGAACCGAGCCCTAACTGTACCAACGAGGGAGCCCTAAATGCCTTACCCCAACTGGCGCGCATGGTCAGAAAATCGGTGGGGGTAAATAATAAGGCAATTTTTGGTGTCGTGGTATTACCAAAGTCCGAATAATTCTCGTAGCGCACGGCTAACTGAGCCTCGAGGGTTTCCATTAACGGCACCCCAAACTCAGCAAATAACGAAGTTTGATCACGCGAACCGCTAGCCTCTGTCGCTTCGGTTCCAAAAATTTGGCCGCGACGGAATAACTCATCGGGTCTATCTTCAAGCTTCTCTTCACGGTATTCAAAGCCCACAGCCATGCCCACCGCGCCCGCTGGCATCTCAAAGATTTCTCCCGCTATCTTGCCATCAAAGGCAGAGGTCGTGGATTTACCATTACGCGTGGTTTGCACGCTAATATCATCGATAACCGCTTGAGATTGCGTCTGTGATAATGGATTAAACTCGCCGGCATTAATCGATGCCTGTAATTGCGGTGTCCATACAAAGCCTTGGGTTCCGAACTCTTGGTTTCTATTCCACGAATAGGTATAAGCCAATTGCCATTCCCAATCCGCTAACATGCCATCAAGCCCCAAGACGACGCGGGCACTGTTGGATTCCGCTTCTTTTTTGCGCGTTCCGGCCTCGGTTAAACGCCGACGCATGGTGATATCTTCACCGGGGAAAGGGTTCACTGCGGCATCACTGGTAAAAAGTGGGTTATCTGCCAACATATAAAACTCACCAAACGATGGGCTCGCAGCGCCTTTCACCACACTTTCATTATGCTGATACATGAGTTCAGCAAACATTGATAACTCATCATTAAACTCATAGGTTTGAAATACCGACAAGCCAACTCGAGAAGTTTCAGGAATCGATGTCATCACCGGAGCGTAATCAAACCGGCAAAATGCGCCATTGATGCTCGATGCAGGACAATTAACATCCGGCGTCCAGTTAAACACATCCGACTTAGGTAAAATTGAGCCATCAGCCCCTACGGTTGCCGGAATATAAGTGCCAGGATTGCCTGCGGACGAGCGGAAATCTGAACCGCCATTGGGCGTTTGATTGGCCGAATTTGAGTAATCGCGATCACCAAACAGGGTTTCGTTTTCTTTAAAATAATCAAGAATCACTGTCGTGTGAGCTTTATCAGATTGAGTGCCCCACAGCATAGAGCCAGCGACTTGGCCACCGCCATCTTCCACGGTATCAGATACCTTGGCATTAATTTCAAACCCTTCGAAATCTTTCTTTAAAATGATGTTGATAACACCCGCAATCGCGTCGGAGCCATAGGTGGCCGATGCGCCATCTTTGACGATATCGATGCGCTTAATGGCTGACATGGGGATCGCATTAATATCAACAAAGGCAGTATCAATATTTTTGGCGAATGAATTGACGGCAATACGTCGACCATTCAATAAGACTAAGGTTGCATCCGCCCCTAAACCACGTAATGACACCGCCGCCCCACCATTGGAGGTATCGTCGGAGTTATTCCCTTGGGTGGAAAAAGTACCGTTACCGGAAATAGGTAGTTTACGTAATAATTGCGACACATCTTGAGCGCCCGATTTAATAATATCATCAGCACTGATCACAGTAATTGGCGAGGCGCCTTCTAAATCAATTCGCTTAATATGCGAACCCGTCACTTCAATTTTCTCAATGGTTTCTTCGGCCATGCTAGGTGCTGCCATCACGGTTAATACCGCCAGCGCACAGGCGTGTTTAGCCCGAGGTTGTGATTTCATTATGAGTCCCTTTTGGTCATTATTTGCTTGTTGATTTCTTTTATTTTACTCGTCACCAAATTGCTGCAATTTAACCATTTGGCAACAATAAGCTAATGCTTTATTAGCTAAAGTCAATCATGGCTTAATGGATCACGGGGGTTCAAAGAATTGCCTGACGCTCAATCGACCTAAATGCCAATTTTATGCTATGCTTGCGAGCAATATTTCAACAGACATCAGTGGCTAAAGCAGGCCACCAAGCTATTGCACTTTAGGTGCAGGAATCACATGATAAATAACGATAAATTCAGACAAATTCGCTACGTCTTCAATTACAACAACACCCATGCGTTAAAAATATTTAAACAAATGGGTGCGCCGATGACTGACGACGAATTATTGGCCTTCATGAAAAAAGAAGAAGATCCTGGGTTTGTCTTACTCAGTGATGAACTGTTATGTCGTTTTTTAGATGGCATTATTATTGAGAAACGTGGCCTCAAAGAAGGCGCAGAGCGACCAAAACCACTGACTGAGCTCAATAACAATATGATCTTACGCAAGCTTAAAATTGCCCTGCAGTTAAAAGATGATGATATTTTAGCCGCACTGAAACTTGCCGATTTTCGTTTATCTAAATCAGAATTAGGGGCTTTATTCCAAAAGCCTGAACATAAAAATTATCGCCACTGTGGTGACCAGATTTTACGCTATACCATTAAGGGGCTAGGGCTCATTCATCGCGAGCAATAATCACCACTTAACCGCAGTACTCGACTGCTTTTTAGCTATGATTAAAAAGCAGTCGACAAAAAGACTACAAAGATCACATTCCGTGTTAATCTTAAGGCATTGAACGTCTCATCACTACAATGCTAAGCAAGGTTTACCATGGAAGATAATAAACGCCCGCTGTATCTCCCCTTCGCCGGTCCAGCCATTCTTGAGGCTCCCTTAATTAACAAGGGTAGCGCCTTTACCGAAGAAGAGCGGATATTCTTTAATCTGGAAGGACTCGTACCTCATGCCATTGAAACTATTGAAGAACAGGCATCGCGGGCCTATGATCAGTTCAAAAGTTTTTCAAATGATCTGGATAAACATATTTATCTTAGAAATATTCAAGACACTAACGAAACCCTATTCCATCGCTTAATTCAAAATCATATTTCCGAGATGATGCCTATCATCTACACCCCCACAGTGGGTCAAGCCTGTGAGCGTTTTTCTAAGGATTACCGCCGCAATCGGGGCTTATTTATTTCTTACCCCAACAAAGAGCGCATTGACGATATTCTCAATAACTCAACCCGTCACAAGGTTAAGGTTATTGTGGTCACCGATGGCGAGCGGATCTTAGGCTTAGGTGACCAAGGGATTGGCGGCATGGGTATACCTATCGGCAAACTGTCACTGTATACCAGTTGTGGCGGGATCAGTCCGGCATATACCTTGCCTATCACTTTAGATGTTGGCACCGACAACCCAAATTTATTAGAAGATCCCATGTATATGGGCTGGCGCCATCAGCGCATTGGTGGCGATGAGTATGCCGAGTTTATTGAAGCCTTTATGCAAGCAGTTCAACGCCGCTGGCCTGATGCACTGATCCAATTTGAGGATTTTGCCCAGAAAAATGCCATGCCATTATTAGAGCGCTATAAGGATAAATATTGCTGTTTTAATGATGACATTCAAGGCACCGCCGCGGTCACCGTAGGCTCACTACTGGCGGCATGTAAAGCCGCGGGCAGCCAATTGAAAGAGCAACGCATTGCCTTTTTAGGCGCAGGCAGTGCCGGTTGCGGCATTGCCGAAGCCATCATTGCGCAAATGGTGTCAGAAGGCATTAGCGATGAGCAGGCCCGCAGTCAAATATATATGGTCGACCGCTGGGGACTGTTGTTAGATAACATGCCGAACCTGCTCAACTTCCAAGCTAAATTAGCCCAAAATGCTGAGCTTATTCATACCTGGCGCGGCAACAACGATAATATCTCATTATTAGATGTGGCCAACTTCGCCAAACCGACGGTATTAATTGGGGTCAGTGGTGCGCCGGGACTGTTCACCGAAGAAATCATCAAGGCCATGCACAGTCATTGTCCGCGACCAATAATCTTCCCACTTTCAAACCCTACTAGCCGTGTGGAAGCCACCCCGAAAGACATTATTTGCTGGACCCAAGGTCAAGCATTAGTAGCAACGGGCAGTCCATTTGAACCTGTGGTCTATGATGGCGTGACCTATGAAATAGCCCAATGCAATAACAGCTTTATATTCCCAGGGATTGGTCTTGGGGTATTAGCTAGCGGCGCCCGTCGTGTCAGTGACGAGATGCTGATGGCCTCCAGTCGCGCCTTGGCAGAATGCTCCCCCCTCGCCATTGACGGTGAAGGCGGTCTGTTGCCGAAGTTGGAAGATATTCATGCGGTCAGCCAATACATCGCTTTCGCAGTCGGTCGAATGGCGATGGATCAAGATTTAGCCTTGCCCACCTCCGATGACATATTACGCCACGCCATTGAAAGCAATTTCTGGCAACCTGAATACCGTTATTATAAGCGCACCTCGTTCTAGAAACGCTGTTCCATAAAAAACCGCACACTGTGCGGTTTTTTTATGGCGCCTAATGGGGGTTAGGCAATCACTTGCTTAATGCTATTAAGCATAGAACGATCGGTACGGGCCTTTTTGAGTTTCTTAATGCTCTCTTTCAGCGCCTGCTCTATCAGCTTAGCGAAGATACCAGCATAGGCCTGCTCATTAACTTCGTCATCAGAGTCTTGACGTTCAGCAATCTCCTGCCCCGCCATGGTCAACTTCAACCAGGCATGACCAATAAAAAAGCCATGAAACTCAGCCTCACTAATTAACGCCCGAGCACTGGCCGGAATAGCCTGATAGTGCTGCACAAATAAGCCATCATTATCGACAATTAATTGCTCATAAAGATCGGCAAAGGCCTCATGCAAGTTTTGCGGCATCTCATCCATCGGCAATACTTTTGCAGACACATTAAAGGCAGCCAATCTGGCTGTCTCTCGGTATTGGGCACTTTTATCCGTCATAGTCATTCTCTATCGATTAGAAACGGCCGCTAATATACAGACCATATTGGCCATTGCCTACTATTGGTATCACATTTATGTCTTGATAAGGGTCGGTGAAGTACCAGCCAGCCAATGCGCCAATGGCGGCGCCCGCTAACACATCACCGAGATAATGCTTATCACTTTCGACACGGCTATAGGCCACAAATGTGGCACCGACATAGGCTGGCAGGCCATATTGCCAGCCATAGCGCTGTTGTATAAACGTCGCCGCCATAAAGCTATCTGTGGTGTGGCCTGACGGGAAAGAGTCATTGCCACTGCCATCGGGTCGCTCTTTATCAATAGCAAACTTGAGGCCTTCGGTGACTAATCGTGCCGAGACTGCCGCCTTGGCGAATTGCCACATGCCTTGATCGCCGTCCTCATAAAACACGGTGGCGGCCAGCGCTGTCGCTGGTAGGGCCAAGTGAACGATATCGCCACTGGTTTCGAGGCTAGAGCTTGCCCATAGCTGACTTGAAAATATTAATGACGTTGCCGCCACCTGCCATTTTATCACTGGCATCCACTTTGTTATTCCCACCACTACCTATCCTTATTTCAAGCCTGCGGCTGTCGTCCTCAATTTAAGTACAATACCAGCAAGTGATCTAGCACAGGACATGAGACTGACAGCTCTGAGCGACCGGCAGGCTTGTTGCTGCGACATTTACTGTTATGACCGATGTTGCTACTTTTATGTCGTCACTTATAAGCTCGAGATCAGCAAGGGGCCACTATCTAGCCCAATTGACGCCGATAAGGTCAGCCAAGCTGTTTAAGTCACAAAAATAGGCGGCAATTATGCCAAAACTCGCAGGGATTAGCCATGTGCCAGCGATACACAACAGATTTGGCGCCAAGCCATTGCCAAGGTAAACTAGCCGCAAGACTTCAAAACCGAACATGTGATGCCTGCTGCCTGCCCTTTATCCACCCATCATCTCGCTCAACTCGCCTCGGACATTAAACAATGGGGACAAGAATTAGGGTTCGCCGCGATTGGCATTACCGACACGGATCTTCGCGCTGAAGAGCCAGCTTTAGCGGCATGGCTTGCGGCGGATTATCATGGTGACATGCATTACATGGCGCAGCACGGCATGATGCGTGCTCGCCCCCAGGAGCTACACCCTGGTTGCTTGCGAGTCATCAGCGCCAGAATGGACTATTTACCAACCAATGCCCGCTTTACTCGGCAACTGAATGATCCGACCCATGGCTATATTTCGCGCTATGCCGGCGGCCGCGATTATCACAAACTCTTACGCCAACGCCTCAAGAAACTCGGCGACAAAATTGCACAAGTGCTGAGTACTTATAGTGAATTTAGCCCCGATTATCGGCCCTTTGTCGACTCGGCGCCGATCTTAGAGCGACCACTGGCGCAAAAAGCCGGCCTTGGCTGGACCGGCAAACACAGCTTGTTACTCAATGAGCACGCCGGTAGTTGGTTCTTTTTAGGTGAGTTATTGATAAATTTGCCTCTGCCAGTTGACGCTCCGAATCAGCAAGACTGCGGTGCCTGCACGGCCTGCATCACCAGTTGCCCGACTGCGGCTATCGTAGCGCCTTATACTGTCGATGCACGCCGTTGTATTTCATACCTTACCATTGAACTGGATGGGCCGATCCCCCTTGAGTTTCGGCCATTAATCGGCAACCGTATTTATGGTTGCGATGACTGCCAATTAGTCTGTCCTCATAACCGTGATGCACCGTTAGGGCAAGAGCCAGACTTTCAAACTCGTGAGGTGTGGCAAGATAGCCAATTGTTAAGTCTATTCGCTTGGGATGAGGCGCAGTTTTTATCACGGACTGCCGGCAGCCCGATCCGCCGTATTGGCCATAGACGTTGGTTGAGGAACCTTTCGGTGGCTTTAGGGAATGCGCCTAGCAGCCCCGACATCATCGCGGCGCTAAAAGCTAAACTCATTGAATTTGCCGATGATGCCATGCTAACAGACCATCTCACCTGGGCGTTGACTCGCCAACAGGCACCCGCTGACCATGCCAGGCGTAAAACCGCCCGCTTAATCCGCATTATCGAAAAAGGATTAAGCCGCGACGCCTAAACGCCGATGGCTCAATCACTAACGCCTAACCATGCGGCGTTAATGTAAATCCAAGTTTAATCGTCACCTGCCAATGGGCCACCTGATTATTATCGAGGTGGCCACGGGTCTCTACCACCTCAAACTAGCGTAAATGGTCTAACGTTTCTGCCGCCGAGGCAATGGCGTTTTTGACCGCCTCGTCACTGCTGATAGGGGAAGAACCGGTTAATTCAATGATTTTGTAGGTATGGCTCATAAGCGACTCCGAGTAATTTTTAATCAGTATAGCCGCTATCGGTTTTTTACGAGCTCGAGCAAAAATGTTTAAACAAATATCATAATAATGTAAATTTAAGCTTCCAACCATCTAGACGTCCAGAAGTTTACTGTGCTAATCTTGACCACATCCTACACAAAAACTAAGCGCCTAAGAGTAGCCATTATGATAGAGCTAAGACATTTACGTACCCTTGTCGCCCTTCAACAAAGCGGTAGCCTGGCGGCTGCAGCAAAGATCCGCTTTGTGACTCAATCCGCGCTATCTCATCAAATTAAAGAGCTAGAAACTCGCATTAACTCGCAAGTCTTTATTCGTAAAAGCAAGCCACTGTGCTTTACCGAAGAAGGCAGTCGACTCCTGCGCTTAGCCGAAGATATCTTACCTAAAGTGCAACACACGGAGCAGCTACTCAAGCACGGATTAGATCAGCTGCCGCCGACCATTCGCGCTGCCGCTCATTGGCCCGTATTAAACGGTTGGTTATCACAGGTGGTAGAACACGAAGACAGCATACTGAGTGATGCCCAACTGCAACTGACCTGCCAGCACCCGCAAGCCGCGCTAAAATCACTGGTCGCGGGCCACCAAGATCTGGTGCTGACTTCCAAGCTGTCTAGCGATGCGGCACTGGCATATCAACATGTGTTTGATTATGAAATTCGCTTACTGGTCGCCGCAAACCACCCGTTAGCCGAACATCAACATATCCATGCCCAAGATTTACAAGGGAGCACCTTATTTAGCTTTCCTGTGATGCCGGCTAAGTCAGAATTAGTCCAGCATTTCTTAGAGCCTGCAGGCGTTGAGATTAAGCAAGAAATTGCCTGTGATAGCTTGCAGCAAGTGGCCAAATTATTGCTGCAAGAGCAAGGGGTCGCCGCCTTGCCACATTGGGCAGTCAATGAACTCAAAGCCTACCCATTAGTCAGTTTGACCTTAGGGGTAAAAGGCTTCTACAGACCCTTATTTGCCGCATACCGCCGCAGCGACGCGCTCAATCAACCCTTGCAAGCCTGCATTCAGGCCCTCAGTCAACAAGGCCAGGGGCATTAAACTAACCACAAACAATTAAGGCGCCCATCGGCGCCTTAATGTTATCTCAAGTTATAGTGGATTAAGCAATAATCCCCGCCGCGACAGGACCCTGCGTAATATTAACCCCGGGGAATTGGGGTTGGCTGAGTTACTCAAGTTGTGGGCAATTAAAAATTCATCTCGCAAGTCTTGATCTAAATCTAAAGCTTGGAACGCATCTAAAGTTAATGATTGTTGTTCATTATCAATAATGCTTTTCATCACCTCTAATGGGATGGTTTGCTCGGCTTCTGCATTTAAATAAGAAAACGCGGTTAACGCAATAATCTGACCGAAAACACTAAATAGGGATATGGTTTGTAATTCATCCGCATCCACCTTAGCTTCATCGAGCTCTTTAAGACTCAGCATCGCATCTTCGGCAATGCTTTCATTGAGCTTCCAATAACCAAACACTAACTTTTTATAAGGTTGTGGCAACTCATCTAAGCGTTCTTTTAAATAGAAAGTGAAGGCATAGCGGTAAATATTGACTTGGCCAAGTCGAATTAATGCGTCCTTTAAACTGCGGTTTTTACCTTGACCACTGCTGGTGCTCGCGGTATTGGACCGCCATAATAAATGCCCAGCTAAGGCTGGATCACTTGCGACAATATCGATGACGTTTTGAATATCACCATCGGCAATAATGGCTTTTTTCAATGGCAGTAAGGTGCCTTTACGTCCCAGTATTTGCTCTTCGTTGCCCATAATGGCCCGAATTTGATTGAATACCAACTGCTCTAATTCTGTCATGGTAATGAAATAGCCTAATTATGATTATTGTTATCCTGTATCAACTACCTAAAAATAACCATAGGGTTAGGCTTTTACAAGTTTTCAATGCCACTAAATGAAGAAAGTGCCGATCACAGCTGATCGGCACTCAATTTAGAATTGATATTGCAAGGTCAATTGCACGTTGCGGCCGCTCCCCGAATAGTAACCGTTGCCATATTCACTGTAGTAACTAGCAGCAACATATTGCTTATCTAACAAATTATCGATACGCAAACCAAGACGCCAGTGGTCACGATAATAATTGGTGGCGAAGTTCACTAAGCCATAACCGGGTAATTTATCACCCAGATTAGCACTGTCACCTTCGACAAAGCGCGACGAGTTCACAATGGTTTCCACTTGCCATTGCCAATGATCGCCGAGGGTCTGGCTCAGCTGGAGTCGACCACTATGGGGCGCGACCCAAGATAAGCGTTTACCTTGATTTTCGCCTGCGGTTAAGCTGGCATCGATATACTGATATTCGGCTATGAGCTCCATATCAAAGGCCATTTGCCAACCTAAGCGGCTATTCACCCCATAGCGCCTCGAGGCTTCAGCATTGATATTGGCACCGCTAAATGGCCCACCGTCAGGAGTCAGTGCGGGGTCATTATCAAAAATGATTTCATCTTCTAAATCGAGACGATAAATATTGAGGCCAACATTGAAGTCAGTATAAATCCAGTCGACACCGGCCTCATAAGAACGCCCAGTTTGCGGCTTGAGACCCGTGATCCCCTTGGGGGTGTAGGCTTGTTCATCGACTTTGGCAAAGCGGAAGTTATCGTCCATGCGCACATACCACCGCTGCGCTGCGCTCGGACGATAATTTAACCCCAGCTCAAATGCCGTTGCATCTTGCGATAAGTCCACCCCGTCTGGGTAGACATTATCATCAAAGAGCCGATCGCGGGCCTCGGCGTAACGGCCGCCGACCACATAACTTATTCGTGATGACAGTGGCACGGTCGCTTGTACATAACCACTACTCACGGTTTGAGTATTTTCTCGACCAAAGCTAAATGCCGACGTCCCTCGACTAAAATCTCCTCCCACAATCACAGTCATCGCGCCATGCTCAGTAGGGAAACTCGCCAGCGCCTTAGGCATAACACTCAGTAAACTGCGTTCATTGCGACCGCGACTACCCCAGTTCATCGAGGTTACTAGGCTATCGCTGTAATCGAGATCAGCCGACAATGCCCAAATTGACGTGAGTTGATGACTGGCCCCCATACGCCAAGCTTGAGTCATATCATGCTGATAATCTTGGCTGGCAGGATCCGCTGCCTGACGAGGATCATGTAAAAATTGCGCTAAGGTTAATGCCCCTGGCGATTGCACTTTATTGTCAAAGTAGCTGGCTTCCGCATAGAAGTGAGTCGCGCTCGAATCATAATTAATGCGAGCTAATACAGAACCGGTTTGCGAGTCATTATGATCCCGGTAGTTATCCGACTCATGGTAATTCGCTGAGCCGTAATAACTCCAAGCCTGATTTATGCGACCGTAAGCATCTCCTTGAGCTTGATAGCTATCGAAACTGCCGCCACCTAATTGGAGAGTTGCGCCGGTATTTTCTGGCTGACGAGTAATAATATTGATCACCCCACCCACCGCCTGATCGCCATACAGCACCCCAGCACTGCCAGACAAGACTTCAATACTTTGCACTAAACTCAGAGGGATGGCGCGCAAGGCCGGTGCCGCGATATCGATATTATTGAGTCGCCGCCCATCGACCAAAATTAAGGTATTACTGGCCGCTTGTGCGCCGGTAAATCCTCGCATAGCAATGGTGGCTTGGGTGTTGTTATCTGAGATTTGAATGCCATTAATACCGCGCAGCAAATCCGTAAGATTGCTGGCGCCACTGTTGGCAATGGCCAGTTCATCCAATACTTGGACATTAGCCGCCATGCTCATGACATCACTGTCGGCACGGCCTAAGACTAAGATATGTTCTGGATCACGGCTATCCGCGAATGATTGGCCGCATAAGATCAGGCCGAGTAAAGCAGCGATTGGCGTCGCTTGGGTATATTTCATGTTCCCATTTACCTTTTTTTGTTAGGAAATGGGGCAATATCGCCGCGCCGCAGGCAGCAAGGTGCCTGCGTGAAATCGCATCTCAGGACTTGCCCACCGAAATCACTGAAATCGCTTTGAAGGCCGGTCTCCGGACTGAGGTTCTGCTGACGCACATAAACAGTTATTCAACGCCAAAGCGCACTGTTTACTCACCATTCACCGTTGCGGGGGCAGTATCAGCTTCGCACTGATTTCCCGATTATCCCACTCAAAAGTAGGCACCATTCAAAGTTGACGAGTGCAAAAAATTTGCGCAGGAATTATAGACGTCTACACGTATGAATGTCTAACTAATTTGAATTTTCATCTACCTGACCGTCTTGGCTATAGAGTAAATGATCGTTGGCAAGATAAGACAGATACCAGGCGCCACCTAAGCAGCTGGCTGACACGGCCAATAATATGGCATAACCTAAGGGGATAAATAGCGCCATCAGCCCAATGCTTAAACAGACAACTAAGGTTAATACCAGCCCTAGCATTAATGACTTAGCCCGAGTCACTGGCAATGACATCTCTTGACTATCCATAGAAAATACTCCGCAGTGTTCCATTTGCGATAACATCCATTGCGCTCATCCTAGCGCTGTGGTGACCATAACAAATTGCCGCCAAATTACCAACCGAATTTACAAAACAAACATCAAATTATGCGCAGTTATTCGCCACAACTGGCCAATGTGACCACCCCTCACACTGGCCTTGCTACTCGGATAGCACATGCCATCATCAACGCCTAGCTTAGGGGATGAATTGCGCCATCATAGCATCAGCCACGGCGACCGAAGATGCGGGATTCTGGCCGGTGATCAGATGACCACTCTGGCTCACAAAACTGCTCCAATCATCGCCTTTGGCATACAAGCCACCATTGGCTTTCAACATGTCCTCGACCAAAAATGGAACCACTGCAGTTAACTGCACTGCGGCTTCTTCGCTATTACTAAAGCCAGTCACCGACTTACCCGCAACCAGCGCACTGCCATCTTGCGATTTCACATGCTTGAGCGCCGCGGGGGCATGGCATACCAAGCCAATGGGTTTATGCGCTCCATCAAAGGCTTCTATCAAGGCTATCGAGTCCTTGTCTTCGGCCAAATCCCATAATGGCCCATGCCCGCCCGGATAAAACACGGCGTCATAATCGGCGGCCACCACATCTCGCAACCTTAACGTGCCAGCAAGGTGTGCCTGGGCCACAGTATCTCGACTAAAGCGCACGGTGGCATCCGTGTGTGACTCGGGTGCATCACTGTTAGGATCTAACGGAGGTTGGCCACCTAACGGCGATGCCAGCACCAGCTCATGACCTTGATCTTTAAACGCATAATACGGTGCCGCAAATTCTTCTAGCCAAAATCCGGTCTTCAGTCCTGTGTTCCCAAGCGTGTCATGGGAGGTCAATACAAATAATATTTTCATAACGTCATCCTGTCTTAATGGCTACATCGGCTCGAATTACAAGGCCAAGGTTAAAATGTCACGACTCTTGCTGATATCAATATCTTCATGCTCACCTAAGGCAACCATGCCGTGTTGCTGCAACTGGCTCAGCACTTTTTCAATATCATCAACACCTAAGTCATAATCAGATAAGCGGGTCGGTAATCCCATGGCCTCAAAATACTCACGAGTATTGACAATCGCTTGGCTGATCTTTTGCTGTTCACTCCCCTGGTGGATGTTCCATACCCGTTCGGCATATTGCAGTAACTTGGCCCGCTTAGCGGCTTGAGTGACAGTCAATAAGGATGGCAGCACAATCGCCAAGGTGCGAGCATGATCTATGTTATATAAGGCGGTCAGTTCGTGCCCTATCATATGGGATGCCCAATCATGGGGGACACCCGAGGCTAAGGTGCCATTGAGTGCCGTGGTGGCTACCCACATCAAATTAGCTCGAATATCATAATTTTGCGGATCGCTAAGCGCTTGCGGCCCTAACTCAATCAAAATTTGCAGTAAACCTTCAGCAAACTTATCTTGCACCGCGGCATTGACCGGATAGGTTAAATACTGTTCGGTAATATGAACAAAGGCATCCACTACGCCATTAGCCACTTGGCGTTCAGGCAAGGTGAAGGTTTTGCTGGGATCTAAAATCGAAAATTGCGGATAAACACACACGCTACGGAAGGGTAATTTGGCCTGTAACGATTGGCGGGTGACCACGGCGGCATTATTCATTTCACTGCCGGTGGCCGGTAAGGTCAATACCGCCCCTAATGGCATCGCCTTGTTCACCTTGGCGCCAAAGCTTTGAAGAATTTCCCATGGGTCACCGTCATATACCGCGGCAGCGGCAACAAACTTAGTGCCATCGATCACCGATCCTCCGCCGACGGCTAGCAAAAAATCAATCTGCTCTTGTTTAACCAAGGTCACCGCCTGCATCAGGGTTTCATCACTGGGGTTGGGCTCAATACCGCCAAACTCAAACACCTGTCGTTGACCCAAAGCTTGATGCACTTCATCTAAGGTGCCACTACGACGGGCGCTATGACCGCCAAATAAGATCAATACCCTAGCATCAGTGGGCACCAGTTGTTGTAACTGTTGCACTTGACCCTGACCAAAACAAATACGGGTAGGATTGTAGTAATCAAAATTGAACATAGCTAACTTTTCCAGTAAGGAGCCACTTGAACAACTCGTGATGTCCTGACTCAACGACGATGCTTATGCACCACAACATCGCCAGCATAGGACAAATTAGACCGGTCGTCTAGCTTTGTGTCAACTCAGGGGATAATCCTATGACTCATTAGTAATAATCATAATAAACATAGTGTTAAATTACATTTCAGTGAAACGCCAACCTTAAGATCAGCGCCAATATTGAGTCAGCAGCTTGGCTGTCATCAGAGATGAATTGCTTGCTTCTCCGCGCGATGCCCTAGTTAAGTGAGTCTCTTGGACTGCAAGCGTTCAAGATAGAAGTGCATCAACCCCTTCTACAGCCCGTGACTCGCAGCGGCAAACGCGCAGCAACACTCCATAGCATAACCTGCCGAATGAGCCTTGAATCAACGCTTAACTGGCTGCCACATAGGCGGCCTTGAGCCATCCGATTAACTCTGCATCAATCTCATCGGTCGAACTCACTCGCACCGTGTATTGACACATGCGGCCTACCGGCATAACTTTTAAGCGCACAGAATCCTCAAGTTGTTTCACATTCAAGCCGATTTCCAATTGGGTGTTGGTGGCCGGACCTATCATGCAAAACTGCTTTTTGCAGCGATAGCTGATGTAGGTTTTTTTGGGAGCACTTTCAAACTCGCCCAATACTAGCAATTGCTGCAACAAGGCTTGATGAATTGGCAATAGGTGGGCTTTTTTATCAAGGTACAACGAACTTAGAGGATCCGCATCTGGATGCTCATCCAAGGCTGCCGAGTTGGCTTGCTTCGCTACATGAACCAAGGTATTGGCATCGCCATGGCCCATATTGAGCTCATTTTTTAACATGGCCACCAACTCGCCATGTTTACTTAATGGACTTTGTTGCACCAAAGCCACCAATTCAGCGAGTGACTTTTGGGTCCGTTTTTCGATATTAGCAAGTTGAGTCGCTAACGCTTGGGTAGGATCGGCCATGAGTGCCCCTCGGATACGTAAAACCACTAAATCGGTAATAGTTGTGATATTAAGTTAACTTTAGCTAACATGCACACTAATTGACCAATCTATAACCTTAACTGCGATTGCCGAAACTTTTCTCGCCATGACACCGATGGCTTCTCAGCATTGAGGCTCGGTTGCCTCATCGCTGACATCAGCAGGTTTGCTACATGCTGAGCATCATTGCTTGAATGCTCAATCATCGCCATCAGAACCCCATACAATAAGGCGATCACATATCCTGCTCAGCAACATCTCATCGTGCGAGATCACCAACAATCCCAGTTGCCGATCCCGTTCGCGGCCTGTGCGAACTCTACGGATTTGAGCCCTATGATTTAGCCAATAAAGGCAGCTTTATCCTCGCGCTGCCACAAACGCAGGCCCAGCAGGCGCTTGATATCCACAAGCAATTTGAGATTTGCCGTGGCGCCGCTCATATCGGTCAGGTTATTGAGCATGCGAGCCCTGCAGCGACGAATACCCCATCAGGGAAAGTGATCCTGCGCTCGGCTTGGGGTGCCAGTCGTTATCTGGAGATCCCCCAAGGTGAACGGCTACCGAGGATCTACTGATGCATGACTACTCCATCGTCTCAGCACTGATTGAACAGTGTCAGCTGCATGTGAGCAATCATCAGGCAAACAGCATTGTCAGAGTGGCGCTCAAGGTGGGGGTATTCAGCGGGGTTGAGCCTTCGTTGCTGCAAACGGCGTTCGATACCTTCAAACTGGAGGGGATTTGCCGAAACGCTGAGCTGAAACTCACCATCCAGCCGCTACGGCTGCAATGCCATGACTGCGGCGGCGACGCTGAGCCAACTAGCCGCACGATAGTTGGCCCAGCTTGCGGCAGTTTTAATACGTAAGTGGTGGATGGCGCAGATCTCTATTTAATGGCGCTGGAGCTCGTTGACTAACTGAATGAACAACCACAATGGTCACTCATCTAGCACCGCCATCATGCGGCGCTAGCCGCTAAATGAGTGGCTGCGTTTTCATTGATAACGCTCGGTCGCCACTCGAATTGACCAAACTAATCATCAATTTAGGCCGGCACTGATTATTCCCGTTACTTAGCTCGCCAAAACAGCGATAATGCCGCCATTATACTGGATGCTGAATGGCTTGATATCAGCATCTATTCTCTGTTTACTCATTAGGACTTAGATCCCATGCGTGCCTTTGTATTACGAGCCCGTTCAGCCCCGACCGATAGTCAACAACTGTTAGCGGCTGTCGGCCAAGATGCTCATACTGAAATTTTGGCTCACACCCTGATGAATACCATCTTTGTCGCACAATCTCATCGCGATGACGTGATTGTGTATCTCGTGCTTGAAAGCACACAAGATTATTCTCGTACCATCTGCTTTCAACCTCAGCTTATCCATGATCTTGGCGGCTTTCATGAACAAGCCCTGCTAACCACCATTGCCCAAGCGTTAGATTTATCCCAAGGGATGGCGAAAGAGCAAGAGCGTCAAGTGAAAAGTGGCGTCAGCGTCAGCACCACCAGTTTTGAAAAGTTGGTCAAAGATCTCGCCCAAGACTATCAGTTATACATGATGGATAAAAAAGGCACGTCAATTCGCGAGGTTGAGTTTGCCCATAACCCGTGTTTCTTGCTGACCGATCATATCCCAATGCCGAAAAAAAGCTTTAATACGTTAAAGCGCCTTGGTGCAGAAAAAATCAGCTTAGGCCCTAAAATGCTATTTGCCTCGCAGTGCGTTGTCCTCATTCATAACGAATTAGATATCGCCCAAACGCGTTAATGACAGCGCGACGGTTAAGTGGATGGCGATAATAACACTCGCCATCCACTTAATGGGATGGCGTTGCCTCGGTTGACAGCGCTAAATTTGTGTACGCTTGATCGTGCAAACTCACTAAGAGTAATTCTCCGTCATCGTCGACTTTAAAGTAGCCATAACGGGCGGTGGCAAATGTCGAACCTTGGCCCTCTTCAAAAAAGAAGGCATTTGTAGCCAACATAACTTGGCCATTTCGCCAGCGATATTTCATCAACAATTGGCCGGGTTCAACGCCTTCTCCAGCGTAAACACCGACAAGATGTCCTTGGTGATTGTCATCAAGCGCGATGACCGCTAAGCCATCGTGTATGGCTGGCTCACGCTCCTCTTCCTCCTCCGTCACCTGGCTGATTAATGCCGCCTTAATCTCTTGACTCAGTGCAAAACGCAGCGCCATATAATCGCCCTGCATAATCGAGCGCGGATCGATTGGCGCTAAAGGAAGATACACCCCATGCCCATGTGCCAGATGCTGTTCTTTTTGATAGATAGACCAGTTTACAGCTATCAATAGAGCCACTAAGGTGAAGATAACGACGCCTTTATTCATGGGAAGCCCCCGGTGATGCCACCAATTTAAGCAAACTCCAGCGCGCTCCTAACAGCACTAACCCCAAGCACAATAAGCTTTGAGATTTCACCATCAAACTGGTGTCTAACTGATAATAATAATGACTAAGATAAATTAACAAGGCGCTGATACCTAGGCCTATCAACACGCGATTACTGCCATTAAAGCCCAGCAATAAAATTAACCATCCAAGACTAATCCCCGGCGCCTTAATCGTGGCGACACACACCAACAAAGTCACCACCAGCGCCCATATTGCCAGTCTATCTCGCCAGCAAAATTCCAATATTGCCAACACCTTGACTACCGCAACTAGCAACACAATACTGGTCAGCACATCCTCAAACCACGGCCTAGTCAATAACTCAAATGTGCGATTGTCGGTATAAAGACTAAAGCCGTCTGCATAAAAACCAACGCAAGCGATAACCACTAACCCGAGCAAGAGCCCATACCCTAAAGCATTAATCTCCTTAATGTATTGAGGATAGGTATATTCGTGTAACCACAACCAAGCAGCAGCGCCTAATAACACGCTCGGCGCCACAAACGGGCAACCCAACAAATCGAGCGCAACACAGCTACTGATCACCATCAAAAAGGCTGACACCAAGCGATGGATAACATTAGGGAACAGCAGCATCAGCAGCAGTTGCATGCCAGCTACCATTAACCAAGCAAAAGCATTTTGAGTGACATCAAAGGCCGCCCAAGCGAGCAAAAATTGACCTGACAAACTAAGAACTAAAGCAGCATGCGACAAAAACTCATTGAGTTGAGTGCGAAACAAACCAAAAGCCATGATCAGCATCCCAGCGCCGCACAGGGCAGTGTTCAATGGTTCTCTAAAGGCAAAATCAAAGGTCACCCCTAAAAAGACTAAAAAAAATAAGGAGGCAAGCCAGCCTGAAAACGCTAATAGCCCCTTGATGTACCAAGGCGATGTCAACTCATCAGCTAATTGGCGAGTCTCAGCATCCACCAATCCGGCGGCGTGTAACTTGCGCCAGACTCGATTAGAAGCAGGGGTCATCATTGCCATCCTCGTTGAATATTTCTAAGCCATATCGCCGAGCCCGAACCTAAGCCGATAAGCAGTAATGACAACACCAAGAAACCGCCAATATCGACACTTTCAAATACCAAGCGCGCGACTAAGCTCATCGCTAAGGTACTGAAGGATAAAGCCGCCCCAGCCAGCATAAATAAATCACGACGCCGATAGCGGTAGACATACACAGTGACAGCACACCATATGGCCCATAACAGAAATCCGAGATCATCCGCACGGCTTTGGTTATCAAAACCGAAAATTTTCTCCATCCCTAGCCAAGTGATACACCCCCCCGCGGCCGTGGCGATGATCCTCGCCGACCAACGCTCAGTGGATGCCAAGATCGCGCCTGGGCGTAACTCCCAAACGACTAAGGCGGTAATATTCAGACAAAACAAGGCTAACATGATGATATCACTAATATTTGGCATCCATCGGGGTCGAAATACCCCAAGGTATAAGCTCAGGGCGAGGTTAACGACTAACAGCCATAACAACCATAAACTTGAAAAACGGCTGACAATGACCCAAGGCAACATGAGTGCTGCCCAAGTGGCAAATAACTGCCAAGGGTCGGCACCGGTTTGGTAGGTTTGTCCATAGAAGGCGAGCAAGATCCCCACCAGCATTGAGGCCACCAGCAACAACAGCTTGGCCAACACTGGCCGCGACACCTGTACATAAGCGACGATGACCATCACCAGCATGATCTCAAGCCCCGCAAACTTAGAGAAGCGGCTTAACTGGCCCCAATTTGCCGCAATAAAAAATGCGGTGGCGACCAGTAACGAGCAAGCGCCAGACCACAGCAATAAGCGATCAAGCAACTTAAGCCAGTCCATTCGACGAGGGACAAGCTCCAAGGTCTGCAACGCCTGCGGCACTTTATCTGGGGCGAGTTCATGGCTCGCAATATAGTCAACGAGTTGTTTTCGTTTTGAGGTCATAGACTTAAGTTTCCACTACCCGTGTCACCAAGCTGAGGCCGGCAATCGTAGGCACCCATACTAGTGTAAATGGATTGTTAATGGCAAATCGTTTGCTATCGTTCATCACAATGAACAATTTTCGGGTGATAGACGCAATCACAGTCTGTTACTCTATCAGCCAACCTCTGAAACGAGCCAGAGCCCGTCGATAAATCCCGCGCGTCGTGAGTATCGAGTGCTTGCTAAATTCAGCCTGAGAAAACGTCATCAGCCAAGCTAACACAGAGAAGTATCATGACTAACCAAAAACTCCCGACCCTATTAGTCAGTGCCGGACGCCAATCGCGCGTCACCCAAGGAGCCGTTAACCCTGTGATCCAACGGGCTTCTTCCTTAGTGTTTGATTCTGTCGCCGCCAAAAAAAAGGCGACCGCTCAACGCGCCAACGGCGAATTATTTTATGGCCGACGCGGCACCTTAACTCATTTTGCACTACAAGATGCCATGGTGGCTTTAGAAGGCGGTGCAGGTTGCGCCTTGTACCCTTGCGGCGCGGCGGCAGTATCCAATGCTATTTTGTCATTTGTTAAAGCCGGCGATCACATCTTAATGACAGGCGCCGCCTACGAGCCCACGCAAGATTTTTGTCAGGTTATTTTGCATGACATGAATGTCAGTACCACTTTTTATGATCCGCTCATAGGTGCCGATATTGCCACCTTAATTACAGAAAACACCCGGGTAGTGTTTCTCGAGTCGCCCAGTTCAATCACCATGGAAGTGCAAGATATTCCTGCCATGGTTAAGGCCATTCGCGCCGTGGATCCAGGTATTATCATCATGATTGATAATACCTGGGCTGCGGGAGTGTTATTTAAGGCGTTAGATCATGGTATCGATATTTCGATCCAAGCGGGCACTAAGTACATCGTGGGACATTCTGACGCCATGCTAGGTACTGCCGTTGCTAATGCCCGCTGCTGGGATAGATTGCGTGAGCGTTCGTATTTGATGGGGCAAATGGTCGATGCCGATACCGCCTACATCGCCGCACGGGGACTGAGAACCATGGCGGTCAGACTGAAACAACATCAGCAAAGTAGTATCAAAGTCGCCAAGTGGTTAAACCAACGTCCCGAAGTTGCTAGGGTAAACCACCCGGAACTGGCCAGTTGCAAAGGTCACGAGTTCTATAAGCGTGATTTTAGTGGCTGTAATGGCTTGTTCTCATTTGTACTAAAGCAGCGATTATCTCAGGCGCAATTAGCCCATTATCTGGATAATTTTCAGCACTTCCGCATGGCGTATTCGTGGGGTGGCTATGAATCATTAATCTTGGCCAATCAGCCCGAGGAGCTCAAGGCCATTCGTCCTGCAGGCGCGGTAGACTTCGAGGGCACCTTAGTGCGAGTGCATATTGGGCTGGAGGATGTTGACGACTTGATTGCCGATCTTGATGCCGGTTTTGAGCGCATCATGGCGTCGTAAGCTTGCGAGCGCAGCACTTAAACCACAGCATATCAGTCTAGGTGGCAGCGTCAAGACTGATATTCTTTGCTGTCGACTCTTGGCTTAACCCGCCATTCACTGATGCGATTATCAGCTATTTTCTCCGCCTCGCCTAAACGCTCGTTATTTCACCAACCGTTATTATCACTCCCTAAACAACCGCTTAAATAAACCAATCGCATGTTTTAAACAATTGCTCGTTTTAGCGGCCCAAAATCAGTACGCCAGTACCAGTAAATCCGCTTGCGCCAGTAGATCTTGCCCACTAGGTTTAGATGTCAGCATCGACTGCTGAGCATTGCCTAAAACGATAATAATGATCATAGGGAGATCCTCATGAAACTCAACCAGCTTATGCTGTTGGGTCTGTTTGCTGTCAGCCCCTTCGTCCAGAGCACCACCGGCATTGCCTTTATCCATGGCACAGGTCATCAAACCAACGCCGCCGCAGACTATTGGAGTCATGACTTTATCGACTCGGTACGCCAAGGTATAGCGCAACCCGATAAATTTTCTGTGATTAACTGCGACTTCGATCAATACATGTGGGAAAACGCGGCCGCCGGTTGTTTGGCGAGTCAATTGACCGATTTTATTCAACAGCAAGACATCGATGAGTTAATCATGATCACCCACTCCAACGGAGGCAATGTTGTCCGTTGGTTATTATCAAACCCAACTTGGGATAGCCGCTATCCTGCCATCATTAACACCACCGCCAGCGTCATTGCCATTGCCCCCTCCAGTGCGGGCACCCCGCTGGCGGATGCAGTCAATGAAGGCAATGTGTTTGAAACAACCCTTGGTTGGATATTGGGTTACGGCAGTAACGCGGTAAAACAGCAACAAGTAGGCTGGATGAGTTATTACAATGCCCATTGGCTGTATGGCACCGCTGGCAGGCCCAGTCTTGGCAAACCTTTTGAGGTCATCGTTGGCTCTGATGTCGATTCTGCCTTCTGGGATAGCGACAGTTACTGCGCCGGATATCAGTATCAGGTGGCACTAGAAACGACCCAGAACTGGCTCGATAATTGTTCTGATGGCTTTTTAGAGTGCAGCTCGCAAGCGGCCGCCGGCAATGTCTGGTTTACCGATAAGCAACTGACTCGTGGCCAAGAACCCTTGAGCCACCAGCAAAGTCGCCGCGCCTGTTTTAACCTAGATAGACTGATCCGCAATCATATTTAAGGAGCCTCTCATGCCTAACTATCACCCATGGCTCAGCATGATTGTGCTGTTGTCGCTCACCGCTTGCCAAGATCAAACCGCTCACTCGGTCTCGCCAGCCCCCGCCACTGACCCCGCCAACGTCATGTTAAGCTTAGCGCCGCCCAGTGCCGATGATTTAGTCCCAAGCCGGATTTCTAGCCCCAGCCTAACGGCGATCAACCAAAACCAAGAGACGGTGAGTTTTGTCACGGCTATCGCCGCCGATGCACTCAACCTTGCCCCACAATCAGTGCAAACAAGGATCAGTGATGAATATTGGCTGACAGTCACCGGCGCTGAACTTGCTCAGGGCATCCGCCTGCCCTTGAGCCAAGGCGGCAGTGTGGTCAGGATTGCGCCAAGGGGGGATATCAGCAGCGGCGGGTTAATCCATGCCGAAGCCATTGCCCCGCAATCCGTGCAATTGAAAGCAATATCTGCCCGAGCCAGTACTCAACAAGCCAATACCAAGGACAACGCTAATCTAATTGCCACGATGTTAGATAGCGACAGTTTGGCCTCAGCGGGACTCACGGATAATTCCAGCGCACTGGTGATTGCCGACACCTTATCTCCAGGTCATTATCAGCTGCAGGTGCAACAACACTTACCTGCCAGCAGCCAATACTTGGTGCATGTCAAAGAAAAACATTCGCCGTTTACCTTAGGTTTGTCAGCACCCAACATTGTCGCCATAGAAGATCAGCAATTAGCCTTAACACTATATCTACGTCAAGGCGGACAAGCGCTAAGCGCGCCTCACCTTGAGCCCAAAGTCACCCTCAGTGATGGCAATCTACAAAAGGTATCTCTGCCTCTGCAAGCGGTTGGTAATCACTGGCAATTAGCATTAACCAGTGACACCTTGGCGGCATTTCATCGCAGCAATAGCCATTTGAATGAGCTCCAAATCGATATCGAAACTCAAGTGCAAGGGCTGCCAATTAAACGCACAGTGAAAACTGCATTTAAGCCTTATGTGGCATCGGCTCGCATTCAATCTCAGGTGCTCAGCCAGTGGCAAGATGAGCTTCCAACCTCCCTTACCTTTGCTATTGATGTGCACTCCCCCGGCCGATTTGGTTTACAGGGCATACTGGTAGGTACGGATAGCCAAGGGCAAGCACAGGGAATCTTGTTGAGTCAAACGGCCGCTTGGATTACCCCAGAGCAAGATCAATTGACCCTGCAATTCGACCCGGAGCTGATCCAGCGTTCTGGATTAGTCGCACCGTTTGCGCTTAAAGCATTAACATTGAACGATCAGGGACAAATGGCTCGGATAAGCTATCAAGCCAATGCCTTAACCTTACAGCAGTAACCCACCAGCCCCTGCGATGTTTTGTCGCAGGGCGCAATCTGTTTGCGGGTGAGCGCGGCACAATCACGCGTTAATCGCCTTGAATTTGACCGACAACCAACAGCGGCGAGGCATCGAGTTCATTGGCATCCATCATGGAGACAATCCGCTCAATCGATGACAATAATTGACTCTGCTCCCATTCTTCGAGGTTCTGATAACGGGTAATAAAATGTTCTTGCAACGGCTTAGGAGAACCACTGAGGAGGCTGCGACCGGACTCACTTAAAGATAAATGCACTTTTCGCTTATCCGTTTCACTGCGGGTGCGGATCACGAGTTGTTTAGCCTCTAAGCGATCGATAATCGTGGTGACCGTTGCAGGGCTTAACGCCACTTCTTTAGCGATATCTTTGGCCAAGGGGGTCGCTAAGGTTTCAATACTTTGCATTACCATTAACTGAGGCCCCGTAAGACCCGAGACTTTGTTCAGTTGGCGAGAATGGATATCAATGGCTCGGATCACTCGCCGCAGTGAAATCAAAAGTTGTTCGTATTTTTCCATAGAATAAAAAAGTCCTTTGCCGCCCCAATTGAGCCATATCTGCACTTAGCCAGACGTATTACCCACAGCCCCACATGGTCGCGTTGGTTACCCCGTGACTAAGCCTTAGAGTGAGCAAGGGTAACAGAATTTTGACGTCATTTGGTGGCAAACTGAGATCTCGGCTGATTGTGCCGCTGCCAACATAGGCTCTGCTTTGCTATTATCCCCCCATGAAACATCACCCTACCCTATAAAACCATGACTGAGCCTCAAGTAGCCAACATCCCCATGACGGCCACGCAAGTGACCTTTACCCAGCCCATTCATTGCCTGACCAGCCCAGTGTTGTATTGCCTGTCCCATGAGCACTCCAGTATCTTGATCACCGCAGCCACGCCGTTTCATCCCATCTCACATTTGTGGCCCGATCACCCTGCCGATCGCGGCCATATCACGATTGATGACGTAGAGCATCCGCTGATTGATTGCCTGACTGGGGCATGGGACTGCGAACAAGGGCGTTTATTTATCGACAAGGACATTCCAGTCAAGCGCTGCCAAGCCGGCTGGATATTTGTAGTGGTTCACCGCATTCAAGGGCAGCTGGCTACGCCCATCGGCACCCAGGTGCAGCTGAGTGTGGATACTCACTATCAGCAGGCATTAAGCCGTGGCCATAGCGGTGCCCACCTAGCTGCGCTCGCTTTAAATAAGGTGTTGCATCACGACTATTGGCGCAAAGCGCCCACGCGCATCGACGCCCTCGGTCACTTTGATTTTCATAATTATGCCGAAGAAACCAGTGTCGTCAGCCAAGATCAGTGTGTTGACCGCTATCGGTTAGGCAAAACCTTAAAAAAGCGTGGCTTTAACAGTGACTCTTTTATCCAAGATTTGCCCCAAGTGACCAAACGGGTCAATCAGCAATTGCAACAATGGCGCGACAGCGGCGTTGATATCGGTTTTGTTCGTGAAGGAGAATGCCTCAGCGACTCGCGCTATTGGCAGACCACACTGGATGAGCAGCTCGTCAGCATGCCCTGTGGCGGCACCCACGTGCAATCGATGCGTGATCTCGGCGCCCTGACGGTGGAACTCTCACTCACTACCGAGGGACATATCGATATGGTCACTCACACAGCATGCCCCTAAGCTGCCATCGCTTTGCCCGAAGGCGCCACGATTGAGAATGCTAGCCCCACAAGAATAATAGCCTCGAGCATCGCCGCTCGGCACCTCCAATTTAATCCGCCGCTAGTTGTACTGAACGATACGAGTTTGGCATAGTGGTCATGAGTGATGCCAACATAGCAATAAAACCACGATCATGACCAATCAGATAGGATGACATATATGGCAGAACAATATACCCCAGCACGCGTATGGACCATGGATACCGCCAGCGGTGGCCAATGGGCTAGCATAAATCGTCCCGATTCTGGGGCGCGTCATCAACAGCAATTACCCGTCGGCCAACACCCCTTACAGCTGTATTCGATGGGAACCCCAAACGGCCAAAAAGTGACCATCATGCTGGAGGAGTTGCTGGCGCTTGGTGAATCCGGCGCCGAATATGACGCTCACTTGATAAGGATTGGTGATGGCGATCAGTTCTCCTCTGGATTTGTCGAGATCAACCCCAATTCTAAAATTCCCGCCTTAATAGACACCTCAAGCTCGCGCCCAATCAGGGTGTTTGAATCAGGCAATATTTTACTCTATCTCGCTGAGAAATTTGGTCATTTCTTGTCTCGCGACCTCAGCGAGCGCACGGAAGTCATGAACTGGCTATTTTGGTTACAAGGTTCGGCCCCCTATTTAGGTGGCGGGTTTGGTCATTTTTATAGATATGCCCCTGAGAAGTTTGAATATCCCATCAACCGCTTCACCATGGAAGTTAAACGCCAACTGGATGTACTGGATAAGCGCTTAGCGCAACATCAGTATGTCGGCGGCGCCGATTATAGCATTGCCGATATTGCCATCTGGCCGTGGTACGGCAATCTGATGCTTGGGCAACTCTATGACGCAGCAGAGTTTCTTGATGTGACCAGTTACCCGCATCTATTACGTTGGGCGCAGCAATTAGCGACACGACCAACACTTAATCGCGGCAAACTGGTCAATCGCAGTTGGGGGGAACCTTGGGAGCAAGTGCCCGAGCGCCATAGTGCGGCAGATATCGATAACGCCTTAGCTCAACGTGATTAGCCTTAACGCTCCCAGATGCGACTGGGAGCGATCCACTCAGAAAGCCCAGTATCAATGGACTTTTCACCCAAGTCGCCCAGCAACCTAGCTAACCACAATCTTTGACCTTAGATACATACGCCCAATATTTATTGATGCCGAGACGGTCGAGCTTCTCAATCTTTAACTCACAGCCAGAGGGGACACTGGTCACTATTGGAGCTAAGGTATAAATGGGAAAACGCGGCTTATCAGCACGTATGTTCTTAGCGGTTGTGGTGGTGACTTTCTGACCCACTAAGCCATTCACTTGAGGGTGACTATTATCAGGCTGGAGGCCAAACTGGGCTGTTAGCTGCACTTTATCATCCGGATAATGGCCTATATACAGCCATCCCAAGCCCTGCGCGGGTACTTCATCTTGTTTCGGTAGCATATACCCTAATACGGAAGGCTTAATGGTGACGTCTTCATCGGAATGCAATAGCAACTGAATTTTTTGCATGCTTTGAATGGCATTAATCACGGCATCTTTATCGAGTGACTCGCTAAAGCTAGGTAAAATAATCTCGGATAACTTACCATTAATACCAATACGCTTAAATGTAATAGACCCGGTTAAATTATTAGCTTCAGCCGCAATAGCTAAGCCAGTAATATCCGCCAAGTCTACCCCTGAAGAAATATTATATATATTGGCAACTATTTTAGCGCCCACCCCAATTTGATATCTGGCAATATCATCTTCATCTTCTTCAGGGCTATTCATCCAAGTATGTTTTGACCATAACATGGTCACTTCATAAGACTCGCCTTCAACACTCAAATTACTGGTCAGGATTTGCCCTGTCGATTGCCCACTTAACCGACGGACATAGGTTTCAGAATCACTGTTAGATAATAAACTTAAATGGCACTTAGTTGGATTAGTAAAGGCCTTGCCGCCAACCGTCTTGGGCGATGCGGCACTGGCTAAATCACAATCGTTAAACGCCGCCAATAACGCTTTGGCACCGTCGGTGCCTTGCCAGGCAATTTTAGCTTCCATCGGTGTCTCATTGGCGTAGTAAATATTGTTGGTAGAATTGATACTGGCCTGCCCATGTGATGGCGGCGGTGATAGGGTTGACTGGCAACCCAGTAAGCTCAGCAATATTAAGGTAAGCAGAAGGTGTTTGATCATTATTATTATCCTTATTGATTATTTTACTAACGCTATATCCATCATCACTAATACCCCCGCCCAAACTTAATCAATAGCAAATCCATTATCTGTAGGGAAGCAAATTGACTTAATACTAAAGACTGACAAGGTGATAGAATAATAAAAGCGTAGAAGATAATTAAAGCGAGTGCCAAATAAGCCGCCAATAAGTCATTAAAATAATATCATCGCCTCAACAAAAATCGGCTGAACCAGAAATGACGCCCGGCACGCGCGACCCGCAGGTCATTGCCTGCGCCAAGATCAAGGCTAAAGGGTTAAGCTCAGTTTGCAGTAACATCGGCGTTGTTGATCAAATAGTTCACGTAACGTACTGATCTAATGACACTTACTCTAATTACTCAACTCGGTAACTAACAGGCATACCTAGTCTTATGACTTTGTTCATTGCCTTGACGTTAGCTAACACCTCTCCGACTTGTGCAT
>NZ_JAHUTT010000027.1 GCF_019209865.1 Shewanella sp. NIFS-20-20
CAGCATTGGCGGATTGAGAACAGCCAACATTATGTTTTAGATGTTGTTTTTAAAGAAGATAGCTCTCGTATCACTTTAGATGGTGCTGTTGAAAACATCGCGTTGTTTAGACGTTTTGTCATGAATATGCTCAAGCAATGCGACTGTGGTGCGCCGAGCCAAAAAGTGAAGATGAAGAAAGCGGGTTGGAACGATGATTATAGGGCAAGAGTCTTCTTTGGGTTATAAATCCATCAAAGTATGCTCCCGCCCTGGGCGTGCTGGCGCGGTTTTTGCTGTCTTTTTAGCAAAAAAATGCGACAGTGTTAGCCGTCCGATTAACTTGCCTTGTTAGCATGCTACCGCACACGTTTAGAGTTAGTTAGATAATCACTACCAGACAACGGCCCTTTATATATATCTTCTAGTAAAAAGTGCAGTACTTCTTTGAGCTCTTTTTTATCATTTGGCAATGCAATTTTTCCATTATTTACGACGACAGGGATATCAGGAAAGTTGGCAGCGGCAGTAGATATTTGGGTGACCGTATAGTTATCCAATACCCCTGAGCGTTCAATAGAGTGTGCCATCTTTCTTACCTGCGTATCAGCTTCTTCGATAAAGCTTGTCAGGTCAGTAACCTCCAAGGAAGCATGTTGAGACATCTGAGTTAAATCTTCGTCTGTCGCCTCTTTATAAAACTCGGATAGATCGAAGACCATTCGAGCATTGTGAAAGCTTTTAAATTTTGTCTTATTGCCTTCGATGATTGCTACTAATTTATTGTCAATAGTGAATATGTCATCAGTTGTTTTAACAAATGTATTGCCAGTTTGCATTTTTATGAGCGGGAGCTGGTTTAGTGAAAGAGCCTGTCTTGATGAGAATTTTTGGACAAACACTTTAGTTTGACCATTTGTAGTTATACCTGTGAATATTGCTTTTATAGGTTCATTTGCAAAATTAGAAATAATCACATCAGTAAATGATGATGCATTTGCATTGATTGCATCCTTCATCAAGGTAGACTCATTAATATCAGCAATAGTTAGGACTTCATTTGAATCTGGCTTCCAATCACCATTAAAATCAACTTCAGTATCAACTCCCTTTTCAAAGAGAACACGCTGATTTTCAAATATTTGAATCAGTTCTGTCTGAAGTGGCTGGTTAACTCTAACTCGTTTAATTTGACAGCTACCGCTATCGTCCTTAATAAGAGCGAAAAAATTCTGTTGTGCTGTCATTCTATTCCTCTACGTCTATAACAATATATTCTGTTAACTGCGCCACCGTTAAAGGTTGGCTAGCATGTCTAAGTTCTTTTTTGGTGATAAGTACGTAAGTTACGCCCTCAGGTGTACCTACTTTATAAAAGTGCCATTTCATGATGCCCAAAAGGGGATTGAAGTGATAGCTGTATCCTGTACTGGTTATCACTGCAAATATCAATAACGTCGGAACCCATACTGTCCAGTTTAATGCTGTAAAACTTGCAGTAAAAAGCGGCAGTAAATATAAAAGAAGGAACCCCATGTTTTCACGATCAGCAGCTTCAACGGTAGCTACAGAGAAGTTGAAGCGCTCAAGGTTTCTCTTCGCATAGCGAAGCATCCAGATGCAAATCAGCACTAAAAATAAAGAAGCTGCGATGGCCAAACCAGCAAATGTTTTTTCGCCATCAAACCAAGCTACCCAAGCATAAGTAAAGCCTACTGGTGCTATTGCTGTGCTAGTAAGTAGTATTTTGGCTAGTGTGCTTAACACATGAATTCCTTAGCTCAAATTTATAGTTGATGTTGATTTGCATGCTAACCTTTGTATAATGAGACGTCTCGTTTATCCAGATTTTGATGATTAAACAAGACGTGTTAAACCCGTTCAATTCAATGCACTTCGATGTCAATGTCTCGATACCTTTACATAAAAACCACCCGTTCCGGTTATCGAGTCAAATAGCTCACGCTTATTCAATAACAGTACCAAATTTACGTCGACTAATCATATGCTTATTTCTCTCACCATGTAATAACCGGGTAACTGTCACAAACAAAACAGGACTCTGACTTGCTTAATCACCAATAGCACTGTATAAAAAAACAGTGTTACATGTCGTTTAGTGAGGTAGCGATATGGCGAGTGAATTCCTTCGATCTGTTCGCGATAGTTTGCAACTTAGAGGCTATAGTTTCCGCACAGAAAAAGCCTATGTGCATTGGATTAAACGTTTCATCCTATTTCACCAAAAGCGACACCCAGCTGAAATGGCCGAGGCAGAGATTATCGCTTTCTTAACCTATTTGGCTGTCGAAAGGCATGTTGCCGTCAACACACAAAAAGTCGCTCTAAATTCATTGGTTTTTCTTTATCAAATCCACTTACAAATCAACCTTGGTAATTTAGGTTTTTCACTCGCGACTAAACAACGAAGATTACCAACGGTTTTATCGGCATCAGAGGTCAGGCAGATCATCAACCACCTCGGTGGTGAAGCTCATAAGGTTGTGCAATTGCTCTATGGTTCGGGTTTGAGGATTTCTGAATGTTTAAGAATTCGATTGCAGGATATAGATCTTGAGAGGCTTTCAATCACTGTTAGAGACGGTAAAGCGAATAAAGATAGGCAAACCCTGTTACCTAAATCTTGCCTTTCCTGGATAACCAATCAGATGAATTACGTCCTCGATGTTCAGACACAAGATAATGCTATTGCTGTTGGTCCCTCAATGCCTGCAGCACTTTCAAAAAAATATCCTAATGCCTTTCGCCAATCTTGTTGGATGTTTCTATTCCCAAGCCATGTGTTATGCCGCCACCCCGTCACAAAAGTGCTTTGCCGACATCACTTGCATGAAAGCCTGGTACGAAAAGCCTTAAAACCTGCAGTAGCGCAAGCCAATATAGCAAAACGAGTAACATGCCATACGTTCAGGCACTCCTTCGCAACTCATCTACTGCAAGCAGGCTATGACATCCGTACTGTTCAAGAGCTATTGGGCCACAATGATCTTTCAACAACCCAGATTTATACCCATGTTATGGGCGAGCACTATGCGGGTACAGTCAGCCCACTCGACCAACTCTAATTTTTTGCTGAAAGCGAGTGCCACTCGCACCAAACACGCTACCGCCCACCGGTTTAGCTCCGGTAAGCATCATCCTTGATAACGCTTTTCAAGTTGTCATCAAAATTTAACAGGAATTTTCGGGTAAGTATGTAAGACATCATCCATTACATGCTGAATCAAGTGAATAAATGGGTACCAACATTGAATTCCACTAGTGTGCACCTAGCCAAAAGCGTGACGAACTACCACTTGACTGAGATGGAGTGATGTTGAGAGTATAAAAGAGTATTAAAGTACCATCCATTGTAAATCAATAAGTTATCTATGATCCAATTCATGGCAACTTATATTGTTATGGTTCAGTACCGCTTTAGCCTAAATAAGTGATCCTAATTGTGCTCCACTTTCACCAGACCATGCCCGCCACCAGGAAATGGTGAAGCATGATCCATAAAAAACTTAACCCGCTCCATCAGTTTCGAAATATTCCTGCACTGGATTGCATGGCCGCTTTCACATAGACATCAAAGCGATTCTTTTTGGTGGCGATCACGGCACTGGGTTTCACCCCATCGAGATCTTCTGCGTAATCTGGGCGTTTAACTACCACGCGTTTTGTGGCTAACGCCAAGGCAGGTTGCAATAAGCCATCGGCATCGAGATCGGCACCCACCAAGGACTGAAATACTCGCATTTCTTTTTTGACCAGCGCTGATTTTTCTCGGTGAGGATACATGGGGTCGAGATACACCACGTCAGGGCTTAAACCTAACGCTGGCAGCGCTTGCAGACTGGAAGCGTGCACTAAAGACATACGCTCTTGCATCCAGCTGCCAATCTCCGCATCTTGATATCCGCGGCGTAATCCATCGGCCAATAAGGCGGCAACCACCGGATTACGCTCCAACATGGTGACGTGGCAGCCTAAGCTGGCCAACACAAACGCATCGCGACCAAGGCCTGCGGTACCGTCGATTACCGTGGGGTTAGAGCCGTGCTTTAATCCGACCGCTTTAGCAATGGATTGACCACGACCACCGCCGAATTTACGTCGATGTGCCACCGCACCCGCGATAAAATCGACACTAATACCGCCAAGCTTGGGCTCATCGCGCTTTAGCAAGGTTAAGGCATCATCAACAAAGGTCAGTTCAAACAGGCCTTGATGGTCAAAAATCAGTTGCTGCTGGTTGGCAATCGCTACCAGTCGGTCATCATTAATATCAAAGTAAATCGCTTGGCTCACGGGATCACATCTGGGTTAAGTATCTCGACACCATTATGCCATTGTCCGTGTGACGATGCACTCTAGCGTCCATGACATCTGGGCTGCGGCTAGCTATAATGCGCCATTATTCTTTTGTTATCACAGGCTCCCATGCTTAGTTACCGCCACGGCTATCACGCTGGCAATTATGCCGATGTGCTTAAACACAGTTTGCTTTTGCAGACCATCCGCTTACTGCAAAAAAAAGATAAGCCATTTGTGTATATCGACACTCATGCGGGAGCCGGTGGTTATTCGTTAACGGCTGACTTTGCTCAAAAAACTGGTGAGTATCTCGACGGGGTTGCCAAGCTATGGCAGGCGGATGATTTGCCGGCACCATTAGCAGATTATATCCGGGCAGTGCGCCTGTTTAATGGGGACAGCGATCAACTGGCGTATTACCCAGGTTCGCCGTCGATCATGGATATGGAGCTGCGCCCCAAAGATCGCATGGTCCTGCACGAACTGCATACCACCGATGTTGATACTTTATCGCAGCAATTTGCCGGCGAACGTAAAGTGAAAGTGCTTCACGCCGATGGACTGCAAGGGTTAATCGCCGCCGTGCCCCCGCTCGAGCGTCGCGCTTTAGTCTTGATTGACCCGAGCTACGAAATTAAATCCGATTACGAAGAAGTCGCTATCAGCGTGATTGAGGCTTATAAGCGCTTTGCGACTGGGGTGTATATGATCTGGTATCCCGTGGTCAATCGTGAACAAACCGAAGCCATGTTTGATATCTTAAAAGCCAGTGGCATTAAGCGCCAGTTGCGCATTGAGCAAGCCATTCGCCCAGACAGCAATGAGTTTGGCATGACAGCGGCCGGGCTTTGGGTCATCAACCCACCATGGCAACTGGATACGTTGGCCGAAGAAACCACTCGCTATTTAAGTCGTTGCCTCGATCAAGGGGGCGGCGCTACCCAAGTCACATGGGAAGTCGGCGAATAAGCCTTGCTGCAACATGAATGCCCAGCCCAGTGCTGGGCATTTTTATACCCCTTGCTGGCGATACCGCGCCAATAAAATTTTAACGCGCTCCACATAAGCGCGCGTTTCGGCAAAAGGCGGCACACCATTAAAACGCACCACATTGCTTGGGCCAGCATTATAGGCCGCACAGGCCTTGGTTAAATCACCATCAAAACGACGCAACATGGCCGCAAGGTATTGAGTGCCGGCTAAAATGTTCTGCTCAGGAATAAACGCATTGGTGACCCCCAACTCTTTGGCCGTTGGCGGCATTAGCTGCATCAACCCCATGGCACCTCGGCGCGATAACGCCAATGGATTAAAATTAGATTCGGCATGAATAATGGCTTGGATTAAAGCCTCTTCGACCTGATGCTCAGTGGCGGCTTGCTGAATTAACTGCCGATAAGGACCAATATGCAAACTGACTTGTTGCCAATCTAAGCCATCATCACCACACGCATAGCAATCATACAGGAGTAACTGATAACTCTGCGTCGGCGGCGGACTGTCGGTAAACACCCACATGCCATCGGCACGTTGGTAGCGATAGACAGGATATTGCCCCTTAGTCTCACTGGGCTCGGCTCCGATCGCGGGGCTAATCACTAAGGGATGGGTAAGCATCAAGACCATGACCCCCACTGAAGCCACGGCCAGCCCCCATTGTCGCTGCACTGTCATCCATTGTCCCAAACGCTATTGCCTTCCTAAGATAAACTTTAGCAAATTCAATTCGTCAGCGGTACAAAATGTTAACAGTCTCAGAATATCTGTCATCAGTCATTTTTTTGCCTAAAGACCACAAAAAATAGAAACTTTATCCGAAATCACCATTAACTTATTTTAAAACGCATACTTAACAATAATTTAAAACAATTTTTGGGTGTTATTTTTTGTACACAACAACAAGTTAAAACCGCATACACCGTCTCAGAACGATCAGTTAACTTGGCAAAATAACCAGATTGATGGTCATTTTTGACAAATAACCGCAAATGCATGAATATTATTGCCAATTTTTGATAGCAGCATGGATTTACTGGTATTGGGCGAGGTCAAAAAAACCGCAACATTAAAATTGACTTAAGTGTTACCCGTCATAATAGACTGCGCCATTAACATCACCTCATCCAAGATGCGTTCATAAAAAATAACAATAAGCCATTGCGACAGTATGGCTGCAATAACAAGAGTGCCTAGCACCTACCATTGGAAGGAAGTATTCATGAGTCAACCCCCGGCCCAAGAAGTGAACCATTCACCACAAGATCTCGCCAGCAAAGGCTGGTTTGTTAAATTTTTAAATGTGGTTGAACGTTTAGGTAATTTGCTACCCCACCCCATCACCCTCTTTGCCATGTTCTGTGTGGCGGTCATTGTGATCAGCGGTATTGCCGGCTATTTCGGCCTGTCAGTGACCGACCCCCGCCCCGTGGGGTCATCAGGGCGCAGTGCCGATGGCCTTATTCATGTGGTAAGCCTCATGAATGGCGAAGGCTTGCGGATGATAGTGTCAAATTTAGTGACTAACTTCACCGGCTTCGCTCCCTTAGGCACAGTGTTAGTCGCCTTGTTAGGCGTTGGGATTGCCGAGCGCTCAGGCATGTTATCGGCGGCGATGCGCCTCTTGGTGATTGGCAGCTCAAAACGCTTAGTCACAGTCACTATCGTCTTCGCGGGAATCGTCTCTAACACCGCGTCAGAGCTCGGCTATGTGGTACTCATTCCCATGGCAGCGATGATTTTCCACTCGTTAGGACGCCACCCGTTGGCCGGGCTTGCGGCGGCATTTGCAGGGGTCTCAGGCGGATACAGCGCCAACTTACTGTTAGGTACGGTAGATCCATTGTTGTCAGGGATCACTGAGGCGGCAGCGCGCATGATTGACCCTGAGTATATTGTTGGCCCTGAAGTGAACTGGTACTTTATGTTCGTTTCTACTTTCCTGATCACCTTCCTTGGCGCCTTAGTGACAGAAAAAATTGTTGAGCCTAACTTAGGTCACTATGATCCCAGCGAAGCCGGTATTGATTTAAGTAACCAAACCATGGAAACCGTCAGCAGCGAAGAGAAACGTGCGCTTAAGCTGGCGGGTTTAGCTGCATTAGCCTTTTCGTTAGTCATCGCCTTGCTGGTGGTGCCAGAAGGTGCACCGCTGCGTAACCAAGTCACGGGGGATGTTGCTGGCTCACCCTTCTTAAAGGGGATTGTGGCCTTTATTTTTGTCGGCTTTGCGATTCCAGGCCTCGTCTATGGCAAGGCCATTGGCATCATGAAAAACGACAAAGACGTGATTAATGCCATGTCAGAGAGCATGAGCTCAATGGGCATGTATATCGTGCTGGTGTTCTTTGCGTCGCAGTTTGTGGCTTTTTTCAAATGGACTAACTTAGGCGCGGTGCTGGCAGTCGCAGGCGCTGATGCCCTTAATGCTATCGGCTTAACCGGGCCACTGGTGTTTGTGCTGTTTATTATGATGTGCGGCGTGATTAACTTATCGCTTGGCAGCGCCTCGGCGCAGTGGGCGATTACCGCTCCCATTTTTGTGCCGATGCTCATGCTGATTGGCTATGCGCCCGAAACTATTCAGGCGGCCTATCGAATTGGTGATTCAGTGACCAACCTTATCACCCCAATGATGAGTTACTTTGGTTTGATTTTAGCGGTGGCCTGTCGCTATAAGAAAGATCTAGGTATCGGCACCTTAATTGCCACCATGCTGCCGTACACCATCGTATTCTTCGTGGGTTGGGTCAGCTTCTTCTTCTTGTGGGTGTTTGTGTTAGGCTTCCCGGTCGGTCCTGGCGCAGCGACTTACTACACGCCTTAATGGTCATCGGGCGCGTCCACTGCCTGGTGTGACGCGCCAACATCTTAGCCATGGTGCATGATTCACACCTCATGCAATGATTGTTGCAGCGGCTGATTAAATAATTTTATCACTGGATGCAGTACAGCCACTAAACCCACCACAAAGACTATCACGATGACCCATGCCAAAATGACAACCTCAACCTCTGCAGCCCCTAAATCGTTAGCAAACACTTGCAACACGCTAATGGCGATTAGGCAAGCACCGCTAAAGGCCAACAAATATTGGCGAGCCATCCGCCATAATATTGCGGCATCATCGCTGCCTAACGCCATTAATATACTGAGCTCTTGTGTTTGAACCATCACTCGATTTTGGCTTTGATGCCATAAACTGATGTTGGTGCTCAGCATAAAAATGACAATCACTAAGCCTGAAAATAGTAATAAGTCATAACTAAAACGATCAAGTTGGTCAATCACTTCGCCCAGTGTCATGACAGGGCTCAGGGAAGTGAGGCCAGCGTTGTTAAGGTAAGGTTGAATCAATGCTCTCGCTTTATCATCACTAAATTGGATAGATAACCGGCTGACATCTTGGAAATCTCGAAGGTTTATCGGGAAGTATATGGTGGGCAATGACTGATGACTCTTGCCCCAATGTGGAATATCAGCCACCGTCCCGACTATGGGGTATTCCTCAAAAAATAGCGGGATAGTGCCCGCTAATAACGCGCTTTGATCCCCAGCGTAGAGTAAGTTAGCCGCGGTTTGATTGATCACAACACCGTAAATACCTTGCGCAAGTTCTGCGCTGGTCTCAATGGCCAACACTTTAAAATATTGTGGACTGACTGACATCACAGCAAATACTTGCGGCTCAGTTAAGTTACTGTGCTTGATAGATATTCGTGTTGGTTCTGCAAAGGACTGCAATGATGCTGATACATGATCATGATGGCCTAGTGAAATGGCATCGAGTAAAGGAGCTAACGAATCTGAGCTCACCACATCCAGCTGTTTAACCTCAAGATCAATATTAGTTTGCTGATACGCTTGCCATTGTGTTTGCGCAATCTGTGCCAAAAAGTAACAAATGCTGATGGTCGTGGTCATCAGCAGCACCAACAACCCTTGAGCAAACCACATTTGCCAACGGCTTCTGCCTTGCTGTCGGGCTCGAGAAAATAACGTGCGGGTATTTAAGCGGAGTGTCGTTGTGACGAATACAATCAAAATCACCAGCCAGACAGCGAGCCAAGCTTGCCAATACACAGGCCAAGCGATGGTGATGGACGCGCCCCCCGCCAACACTTGAACGCTAGGTGCCAGCGTAACCAAGCTAAGTAATAATGGTAGGCTCAACAAGCTTATCGCGGTGACAACCAGCATTACCATAACACTCATACCAGCACTACCCAGCAAGAAGTGACCGCGATTAGCACCAAGTACTTCTAGGGTACGGTACTCGTGACTGGCATTGAGCGCTTTGTTGGTTGCCAAAGTTAATAATCCAAACACCAACACGCCAAATAAGGCCAGTGTCAGCAAGATCAGCAAGTACCATAACGACAATAATTGCTGGTGGCTCTTGGGGTCGAGCTGCAACCCCTTTAGTACCGCAATGGATAGCGCGGCTTCAGGCATGCCCATGCCCTTAACACTGACATCTAACGCATTAACCTGTTTAGTTAATTGGTCGATTGGAAACTCACGCTTGGCAGTGAATACCGCATAGTGTATCGGTGCCGCCAACAAAAACTTATCAGCTATCGGTCCGGGACCAAAAGGCGTGGTATATTCTAATAAATCACTACTGGCCCAAATATCTATTTTATGATTAGCCATCATATTAAATTGAGGCGGCAGCACCCCTAAAATGGGTAAATCTGATGGGATCCGTTTGTGGCTCAAAAATTGGCCTGCAACCTCTTTATTGGCTGCAAATGCTTGCTGCCAATATTGTTCAGTAAGCCATACACCCCGCCCACCCGCAACAGTGAAGTCTGTCAGCAAATGCTCGGTAAAATTATTCGATAAAAATGCGGTTTGGGCGGCAGGCAAAGAGGTCCCAGCTAGATTGAAATCCATAGATTTTATCGCTAAGGATGAGACTTGCTCAACCACGCTTAATTCAGATATTTTTCTAACAGCCTGTAAATTAATAGGATCAAGTCGATAATCACTATGCAAGCGACCAACCGTATACAAGGGTTGTGAAGTATTGACCCAGCGGGGGTTTTCAAAGAACAATAAACTCCCCAGTTTCATCACTAAAGTGAGGAGCGCCAGCGCCAGCCCAAAACCAAGTAACATAATTAACAGCTTAATTTTAAGTCCGCGCCACCTGCGCCATTCACTGACAGTTTCAAATACCACATCAGTAGACATCATCGATTATCCTGCCATCCAAAATGGTCAAACGGCGCTGGCAAATCTTTGCCACTAGGGGATCATGGGTCACCAAGATTAAGGTGCCACCCGACTCACTCATCGAGCTCAACAAATCCATCACCCTCTGGCTATTTTCAGAATCCAAATTCCCAGTTGGTTCATCCGCTAAGATTAACGATGGCCGATTAATTAATGCCCGAGCAATGGCAACCCGTTGTTGCTCTCCCCCAGATAAAGTAGCGGGTTGCGATAAGGCCTTGTCCGCCATTCCCACTTGATCAAGCATGGCCATTGCCCGTGCTTGATAGTCTTTCTTATCGATATCAGGATGGTAGCGCATGGGTTGGATCACATTACCAATTACACTCATACTACTGATTAGATTGAAGTTTTGAAAAATCCAACCGATATGACGATTGCGGATCACACTTTTTTGCTGACGACTCAAGCTATTCACTTGAGTATCACGCAAAAAATACTCACCAGTACTGATATCGTCCAGCAAACCAATTAACGACAGCAAGGTCGACTTACCACTGCCTGATGCACCAGTTAAGGCCACGGATTGACCATCTTCAATGACTAAATCAATATGATTAAGCACGGTTTGCCGCTGCTGACTCGCACCAAACTGCTTACCGACTTGCTGCATTTTTATCAATGACGTCACAAGCAACCATCCTTTATTTAACGATTAAATTACTGCTCGAATGGCAATTGCGCCGCCACCCAATCACCTTCGCGTAAGCCACTGATCACTTCCACAACATCACGGTTAACAAGTCCGACAGTCACTTCTGTAGCGACAAAGTCAGCACCTTGTTTGACATAAAATATTTGCTGAGATTGCTTAGGATCAAAATAGATTGGCGGGGTTAACCGCAGCACGTGTTCTTTATGTTGTCGTATGACACTCGCTGACACACTTTGATTTGCTTTAGCAAGGCTGGGTAAATCATCATGAAATTGGGCTTCAACGGTAATTTGGTTATCTTCAATCGCAGGGTGAATTCGAATAATATCCGCCATATAAAATTGGCCTTTCAATTCAACCTTCACGAGCATGCCAATGGCGATATCACTGGCATCCATCGCCAATATATTTAATCGCGCATATAAGGTGTCAGGGTCCGTGAGTTTGGCAATTAAATCGCCTTTGCGAATGACTTGGCCAACTTCAATATTGTCACCCAGTTCACCGATGATTCCTGAGCTGTTAGTTAGCACGGTTAATTCGATCATATCAGATTCAATCAAGGCTAAGCGTAATTTTGCTGCCTTTAGTTTGGCATCTAACACACCACGCTCTGCGGCTAAACCAAGGTGAATACTGTCTGCGCTTGCGTTGAGTAGTTCTAACTTGAGATAGAGTTGCTCAACTCGGGTGTTGGCTCTTAAAAATTCTAAATCACCAATCAGCTGCTGCTTATGGAGCACAGTTAAGGTCGATATTTCTTTATCCGCAAAGGTAATTTCACTTTTAGCAATGGCAATTTCATTGGCAAGCTCGGTCACCCGCCGCTGTTGATTCAGGGTTTCAGATTGATAATTAGCTTGCTCTATTTGCCATTCTAATTGGGCAATTTGAAACTCTCGTTGGAGCTGCGGATTAACCAAACTTAATATGGCTTGTCCAGGCTCGACCTCGGTCCCAGGGTAGGCATGCAACTGGCTAATATTCCCCTCGACCTTGGCCACTAAACTGGAAGAAACCCGTGGAATTAACCGACCATAAGCGGCAGCTTGACTCGCCACGTCTCCCAACGTGACTTGAACCAATGGAATATTGGCATCAACGGGTGACGAGGCAAGACCTTTAATCTGCCACAGACTCAGGGTAAGTAAGGCAACGAACAGCATGACGATGCCCCATAATGTTGGCTTAGCGAACCATGACTCACGCTCCGGAATACTTAGCATCATTATCCTTGTTATTTTTAGCTCGAATACAGCCTACAAATCCATCTAACCACCGCACAACATAGCCCCCAAGGTTAACGCTGGGGTTTAATTCCGAACGCTGGAATTTCGATACGATAATGGCTGATCTGGGGATATTCAGTGACGATTTGATGAGCCAAAGCCCGTTTATTTTTTATTTTGGTAGCATTACTATCGGCCTTCTCAAAATTTGAGCCTGCCATCATATATTGACCACCAGTATCTAACAGGGTGGGACTGTCGAAATACAACATAATGAGCCCAGGTTCGCTGGGTAATTCAATATTCAAAAATGCCGCCAATTGCTCACTAGACACATTGATATGACTGGTATCGTTCGGCACTAATACTGGCGCCAATTTAGGCGCAATCGCCATCGTCTCCTCATAACTGAGCCAATGGGCATTGCGGGTATCAAACAGATAAGCGACCGCAAAAAAAGGTCGCGTCTTAGCGATATTGTGCGTAAAGAAGGTTTCAAAGCTATCAAAGCGCAGGGTACTACCAAGCTGCCAGGTTTCATTCGGCTGATTAGCAAAAGTAATTTTGGCCTCAGCCTGGGGATCTTTCCCTTCCGCTTGGCTTGATACTGACGCCAGAACAATACCGATGAACAGAAGCATTTTAAGAGTAAGCCTATAAATTATCATGATTTTCCCTGTCACTTATTGTGTTAATTTGGGGGAGTGCTGCGACTTCTCGCTGCAGCATTACATACTGTCGCTTAATTACGACGGGCAATTAATAGTGCATGGGTGGGCTTCAGTACATACCGTTCCTTCGCCACCTGGCCCTTCAGCAATACAAATGAATCCATCCTCCCCCCAAGCACATTGTGAGTCACCACAAGCGGCATACGCTGCTGCAACCAAACTGGTTAGAGCGACTAACATCAACACCATCATTTTTGCTTTCAACATGGTTAATCCGTATAAATAATTATGCCAACATTTGGCCTTAATAAGTTAGCCGTCACAAAAAAAATCAACAAAAATAAAGCGCTTGCGCAACATTGTACCATCAGACCTATAACAACAATGTCTATTTACGGGTTAATGATGTTCTAGCTCAGCGAGTTATCTTGTAAAGGCTAAACATCTTTTCTTATTCTTTTTGCACTTATTGACCCATCATTATCATCGCCACCTTGCCCCACTGACCACTGACCACTGACCACTGACCACTGACCACTGACCACTGACCACTGTCGCTTGAGACTCATGATTGAGATTTCGATACAATAATGGCGTATCTGCGGATATTCAGTGACGACTTGACGAGCCAAAGCATCTCTTTTTTATTTTGATAGTAATGCAATTAAGCTAAGCCAAAATAACCGCCTAGGTATGGCCACTTTTCAGCAACACCCCATGAAAGCATCGGTTTTTATTCATTGATTCAATGACGGCTACGTTTTACTTGCTGAATTTAACCAAACCTCAGTGCAGTCATTGTCTATTGAATCAGGGTTAACCTTGCAATGCTTGGCTTAGGCGCTATATTGACGACCTAAGTTAGTTTGTAAGGTTTTATCATGACACTGTTTATCGCCTCGGATCTCCACGGTTCTCTTACTGCCGGCCAAGCCATGCTGGCCCGTTTTGAGCAATCAGGTGCTCGTTATCTATTGTTACTTGGGGATTTACTCAATCATGGTCCCCGCAATGCCATTCCTGCTGGCTATGATCCGGTCTCACTGGCTGAACACCTGAATCAATATGCCGATCGGATTATTGCGGTGCGCGGTAATTGCGATAGTGAAGTGGATCAAATGCTGCTGAAATTTCCGTTCACCGCCAGCTATCAACAAGTATTACTGCCTCAAATGCGGCTCTTTTTGACCCATGGCCATATTTATCACCCCGACAATCTGCCGCCACTACAAACTGGCGATGGCTTTGTCTATGGTCACACCCATATTCCGCTAGCCGAATACCAAGAGGGCGTACTGCACTTCAACCCAGGCTCCACCACCATTCCGCGCAATGGTGGCCGCGCCTCCTATGGTCTACTCAGTGACACCGAGTGTCAGGTTCGGGATTTGCACACAGATGAAGTCATCGTCAGCTGCAAGCTGCGTCATGCGCTGTAGGCGCTGAATACATTGCCTAAGGTCATCTTGGCGGTGTCATGCCATGACTCAAGCCGAGTGCAACCTCGGTTTGCATGGCCGCGCCCCCCTATGCCAGCTATCATTGCGCCGCCGCTAGGCGGAAGTAATGTGCATTCACCATGGCAGCCACCGCCGCCACTACCAAACAAAAAACCCAGCATTTCTGCTGGGTTTTCATCAATCAACAACTGGTATAGACAAGTTATTCCGGCTTGCTCGCCTTCTTAGCATCGCTTTCGCGCTTACTAAAGATACGCTCAACTATCACGAAGAACAGTGGGATAAAGAAGATGCCCAAGAAGGTCGAGCTCATCATACCGCCCAATACCCCAGTACCAATCGCATTCTGGGCTCCGCTGCCAACACCGGTACTAATGGCAAGCGGCACAACCCCTAAACCAAACGCCAGTGAGGTCATCAAAATCGGACGCAAACGCACCCGCACGGCATGCAAGGTGGCTTCAATCAATCCGGCGCCTTTTTCGTAGTATTCTTTAGCGAATTCCACAATCAAGATTGCGTTCTTGGTGGCTAAGCCGACCGTGGTTAACAGACCCACTTGGAAGAACACGTCATTATTGAGGCCGCGGCCATAAGTCGCCAACAAGGCACCGATCACCCCGAGTGGTACCACTAAGATAACCGCAAATGGAACTGACCAACTTTCGTAAAGCGCCGCTAACACCAAAAACACCACTAAGATCGACAAGGCATACAACATCGGAGCTTGGTTACCAGAGAGACGTTCTTCATACGACAAGCCACTCCATTCGATACCAAAACCTGGTGGCAGCTGTTTAGCTAAGTCTTCCATAATGTCCATGGCGGCACCGGTACTCACTCCAGGCGCGGTTGCCCCTTGAATGTTCACCGCAGGTAATCCACCAAAGCGTTCAAGCCGCGGCGAACCAAACTCCCAACGACCGGTAGCAAATGCCGAGAAAGGCACCATTTCACCTTGACTATTGCGAACATACCAAGAATCTAGATCCTCAGCCTGCATGCGGGCTTCAGCTTCACCTTGCACAAATACCTTTTTGACACGGCCACGGTCAATGTAATCATTGACATAAGACCCACCCCACGCGGTCGCCAGCACGCTATTGACGTCATCGAGATTTAAACTCAAGGCGCGCAATTTGCCATGGTCGATGTCCAGCTGATATTGCGGGGCATCTTCTTGACCGTTAGGACGCACACCAACCAAACTTGGGTTCTGACCCGCCATACCGAGCAGTTGGTTACGGGCCGCGATTAATGCATCATGACCTTGACCATTTTTATCTTGCAGATACATATCAAAACCGTTGGCGGTACCGAGTTCTAAAACCGCGGGAGGCACAAAGGCAAACACAAACGCTTCTTTAATTTGCATAAAGGCGCCCATGGCTCGGTTAGCCACGGCCTGCACACCTTGACCCGGTTCAGTACGCTCATTCCAAGGTTTCATGTTAACGAATGCCAACCCCATGTTTTGACCCATACCAGCGAAACTGAAGCCTGATACGGTAAACACTGATTCCACCGAGTCTTTATCATCTTCAAGCAAATAGTCATTCACTTGATTGAGCACACCCTGTGTCATCTCTTGGGTCGAGTTAGCCGGTAAAATGGCCTGCACAAACATGACGCCTTGATCTTCGTCCGGCAAGAAGGCCGTCGGCATGCGCATGAAGATCCAACCGGTTGCCACGACCAATGCCAAATAAATCACAAACACACGCCCAGTGCGCTTGACGATTTTACCCACGCTTGATTCGTATTTATTGGTTAGGTTGTCAAAATGGCGGTTAAACCACCCAAAGAAACCGGTATTAATGTGAGTGTGCCCCTGCTTCAGGGGTTTGAGCATGGTGGCGCATAACGCTGGGGTCAGAATAATCGCGACCAATACCGACAAGCCCATGGCGGACACGATAGTGATTGAGAACTGGCGATAAATGACCCCAGTAGAACCCGACATAAATGCCATAGGCACGAACACAGCCGACAAGGTCAAACCAATACCCACCAAGGCACCGGTAATTTGATCCATCGATTTTCGTGTAGCTTCTAGCGGGCTTAGACCTTCTTCAGACATCACCCGCTCGACGTTTTCCACCACCACAATGGCATCATCCACCAGCAAACCAATGGCCAGCACCATGGCAAACATGGTTAAGGTGTTAATCGAGAAGCCCGTTGCCGCCAAAATACCGAAGGTACCCAGCAATACCACTGGCACGGCAATCATGGGGATCAAGGTCGCGCGGAAATTCTGCAAGAACAGGTACATGATCAAAAATACCAAGACCACCGCCTCGAGCAGCGTATGTACCACACCTTCAATGGATTGCCCAACAAATGGCGTGGTATCAAATGGAATAACCATTTCTAACCCTTCAGGGAAGAAGGGCTTCATTTCATCCATTTGTTTTAATACTGCCGCAGCGGTATCCAATGCATTGGCACCCGTGGCGAGCTGAATCGCTAAACCAGAAGCGGGACGACCGTTATAGAAAGAGGTCACCATGTAGCTTTCGGCGCCCACTTCGACTTCCGCCACATCGCTTAAATAGACATTGGCACCACTGGCATCCGATTTAAGTACTATTGCCTCAAACTCTTCCGGCGTTTCTAGACGAGATTGGGCTGAAATTGTCGCGTTAAACTGCTGACCTTTAACCGATGGCGTGCCCCCTAATTGACCCGCGGAGACCTGCGCATTTTGCTGGCGAATGGCCATTAATACGTCATTGGTCGTGAGGCTATATTGATTCAGCTTTAGCGGATCAAGCCAAATGCGCATCGCATATTGCGCACCAAACAGCTGGATATCACCCACACCAGGCACACGGCTTAACGGATCTTGAATATTACTGGCAACATAGTCACCAATATCAGCTTTATCCATTGAGCCATCTTGCGACACAAAACCGAGCACCATTAAGAAGCCGGTACTGGATTTGTTAACACTGATCCCTTGCGCCTGCACTTCTTGCGGCAATAACGGCATGGCTAACTGCAGTTTGTTCTGCACTTGTACCTGAGCGATATCAGCATCGGCTTCTGCATTAAATGTTAAGGTGATGGTGGCACCACCAAAACTATCACTTTGTGAGGTGATATAACGCAAGTTATCTAGACCCGTCATGCGCTGTTCGATCACCTGGGTGACCGTATCTTCGACCGTTTTAGCCGACGCGCCAGGGTAAGTTGCACTAATGACCACCGTCGGCGGGGCAATACTTGGATACTGGGATACGGGTAAGGTCTTAATCGCTAAGACCCCCGCCAGCATAATAATAATAGCGATCACCCACGCAAAAATGGGGCGATCAATAAAATAACGTGCCATGAATTCTTCCCGTTAATTAGTAGCAGTGTTCGACACTATCTGTGGGATAGCCGTTGCGCCTGGACGTATTTTTTGGAGGCCATCAACAATGACTAAATCACCTTCTTTTAAGCCGCTGGTCACTAACCATTGGTTATCAATGACTTCGGCAGTGGTTACAATCCGCATTTCCACCTTATTGTCAGCACCTACGACCATGGCAACACCTTGACCTTTCGGGTTACGGGTCACGCCTTTTTGTGGCACTAAGATGGCTTTAGGATCGCTGCCCACTGTCATGGTCGTCCGCACGAACATGCCAGGCAATAAAATGCCATCAGGATTCGGGAACTCGGCACGCATGCTCACTGAGCCGGTATTTTCATCCACAGTCACTTCCGAGAACTGCAACTTACCTTGATGGGTATAGGCGGTTCCGTCTTCTAGGATTATGCTCACGGCGGTGGTATCTGGTTGCAGTAATTGACCACTGGCAATGCGCGACTTTAAACGCAGCATTTGGGTGCTGGATTGAACGATATCGACATTGATCGGATCCAGTTGCGAAATTTTCGCAAGTACCTGACCTTGATTAGCGGTCACTAATGCACCTGGGGTGATGTTAGACTTACCAATGCGGCCAGAGATAGGCGCAGCCATCTTAGTGTAAGCAAGGTTGATTTCAGCATTATTGATGGCGGCGTTGGCGATGGCAACGCTGGCCTTGGCCTCTAAATATGACGCCTTGGCTTGATCAAAGTCTTGCTGGCTAATGGCATTGGTTTTCACCAGTTTTTGGAAACGGGCAGCTGTCGCCTTAGTAGACACTTCCATCGCTTCAGCGCGGGCTAAATCGGCCTTGGCGCTCACCAGCGCCGCTTCATAAGTGGCCGGTTCGATTTGATAAAGTGATTGCCCAGCACTCACAATGCCACCCTCAACAAAGCTGCGAGCCTCGATGATGCCGGTGACTTGAGGACGAACTTCAGCCTCCATAAAGGCACGGCTGCGACCAGGCAACTCCATCATGATATCTTGTGCTTGCGTCTTTACCTTAACCACACTCACAGGAACACCTTGCGGGCCTGCATTGGCTTTTGGTCCCTCAGCTTCAGAATCACAAGCTGTTATCCATAGCGCCGCAGTAATCACTGTGACAATCTTAAGCATTTGCCGCATCAGAACTCCTAGAATATTGCAATTTCCCCAAGAATATCTAAGTGCTAGATAAGGGGTTTTAGGTAAAGATATAATTAACGCATATTTATCTCATACCCTTGAATATCAGTACAACCAAGCATTAGATAAAAAGTGTAAACGAATGAAAAAGATGATCGAACCCACACGCAAGGTATTATGAACCTGTTAAACGCAGCAAACAACAGGCAACATAGTTACATTTAATTCACATTCCTGTGATATTGCTTGAACGGCATTGATTTTTAGATCATTTCGCTGTGACATCAAAAATTGCAAATCTAAGTAATCACTTTATTCGCAACTGCTATTCTTTAGTTTGCGCGAGCTCACTTGACGGAGAATAGTATGGATATGAACACGCAAGCCGCCCATAACAACACTGACCATCGATATCTGTATCCTGTGCTTGGTGGAATATTGTTATTTGGCAGCCCGCTCTACTCAGCGACAGCAGATGATAATCAGTTACTCGGCGGTGAAATCACTGGCAAGCTCACCTTTGCCTCGGATTACGTATTTCGCGGTGAATCCGAAACCTTAGATGGTGAAGTCCCAGTGGTGCAAGGCACCCTGAACTGGGGGAACCAACAAGGTTGGTATGCCGGCGTCTTCGCCTCCAATATTAAGTTCCAAGATCCTAATCTTGAGATTGTCACCGCCCCCTATATCGGTAAAGCCGGCAACTTTGGTGACACTGGCTTTAGTTATGATGTCATGGTATTTGCCTATCTGTATCCGGGCGCCTCGTATTCAAATTACACTGAGCTGTGGCTGAGGGTAGCTAAGCAGTTTGATCAAGCCAAGGTACAACTGGAAGTTACCCCAACCTTAGACGATTGGTTTGGAGTCAAGGGTTGGTCAGGGGTTAACTACGCCATTCATCCTAGCTATCAATTGACTAATGGTTTCAATATTTCGGGTTCATACGGCTATCAAGATTTGAGTGGCCCAGATGCTGAAGGTTGGGGTCACTGGAATATCGGTGTCAGTAAGCAATGGGTATCGCTCGACTTTGATTTACGCTACCACGGCAGCACGGTCGATGGTGAGCATTTGGTCTATGGCGGTCAAACCGAGATTTTTGATGACCGACTGGTTTTTGGCGTCAGTAAAAGCTTCTAATCCTAGTCACGCGCCATGCAAAGGTCAGCCTTGGCATAGCGCGTTTAATACATTATTCCGCTCTAGCCTGCACTTGATTTTCGCCCACGCTATACGCCACTATCTTGCTGAGTTGCGCCAACGAATAACCCGTTTGTTGTTGCCAATCATTAAATACTTGCTGCATTTGCGCTAAGCCTTTTTTCGAGGTGATGGCCGCATCTAATAAGCCATGGGCCGTAAAGTAACCGACCACATCGCGCGTGGCTAAAAAGGTGTCTTTTCCTAACGCGCGCAACGCATAGGGACCCGTATTGCCGCCCAAGCGGCTACCATGCTGTTTTAACCATAACCACAACCCAGTAATATCGTCACTCGGCCAGTCGCTAATGAACTGTCCAAAGCTGCCATATTCTGCCGACGTTTCTAACACCATTATCGCGTTATCATAAATCGCTTGGGTTTTCTTTTGATGGCGGATCAGCGCAGGATCGCTGGCCCGTAGCTGTAACTGCTCTGGCGACAGTAACACCACTTTTTGCGGTTCAAACTCAAAAAATGCCTGTTCATACTGCGGCCATTTTTGGGTCACGACCCGCCACACGAACCCACTTTGAAAAACCTGACGGCTGAGCGCTGATAAATAGCGGCCATCGCTAATGCCGCTCACTTGCGCGCTAAGGACCCGTGCCGGCAATAATTCGCTCAACGCATCTGGGCCACCTTTGCGTTCACAGGCGCGAGCATAAATCGTTGAAAATCGTTCCAATATGTCACCTTTTCTGGATAAAGCCCCGAATTAATACTAGTTTGGTTATTATGAGTAACTAATCAAGGACGAATCATGGACGCCACACAACTCTATCGCATGCTGGTTTTTGCCAATGTGGTCGATAAGGGCTCGTTTACCCAAGCCGCATTAGCACTCGATATCAGTCGCTCCATGGTCAGTCAGCATATTAAAAAACTCGAACAAACCATCGGCGTCACGCTACTTAAACGCACCACCCGCTCGGTGCAGCCCACCGACAGTGGTCGCCATTATTTCCAATATTGTAATGAGTTGCTGCATTTAGCTAAACAAGCCCAGCAAGCGGTCATCCCCGATGATACAACCCTCGCTGGCAGCATTAAATTTGCCATGCCAAGAGACTTAGGACGGCAATTGGTACTCCCCCATATTGGCGAGTTTCATCGGCGATATCCACAAATAAAATTGACCCTACTGATGGAAGATAACCGCCTCAATATGGATGAGCATCATATCGATTTGGTCTTGTACATGGGCCAAGCGCGCCAACAAGCGCAGCACAAGAGCCAACAATGGCAAACCCTCAAACTCAGTGACTACCAAGAGGTCATTGTCGCCAGTGAAAGCTACCTTAAACAACATGGTCAAATCTCTCATCCCGACTTGCTAACTCGCCACCAATGGCTGAGTTTTGGCAGCAATCAATTGCCCAAACCATTGCGATTAACCAATCAGCATAATGATCATTTTGATATTCGCGTAAAAGCCAATATTAGCTGTAACTCTGGCCAAGCGATTTTACAGCTGGCTTGCCAAGGGCTCGGATTGGCCTGCATTGCCACCCCACTGGCTCAACCTTATTTAGATCAGCAAGTACTTAAACGGGTGTTGCCCGACTATCAATTACAACACGGTGGCATCTACCTTAGTCACAACCATAACGATACGCTGCCCCCGAGAATACGAGCATTGGCGGCTTTTCTGAGTGAGCAGGTCTTTAAAAAGCGGCTACAGTTATAATTAAGTATTTTGTTAGAGGAGACCAGCTCGATGGACTTGTATTACCATCCGCTGTCCCGCTATTCGCAAAAAGTGTTGATTGCACTCTACGAAAAACAGGCCAATTTTTATCCGCGTATTGTTGATTTACGCGATCCCCTTATGCGCCGTAATTTTCAACAAATCTCACCCAATGGCATGCTGCCGCTGTTGCGCTATCGCCAAGATCAACTGTACCCAGAATCCAGCATCATTATTGAGTTCTTAGATCAAACCTTGACCAAAAACACGCAATTTTTACCGCGGGACAAAGCCAAAAGTTTACAGATAAGGTTATGGGATCGCTTAGTGGATGCCCAACTTAATCATGTGTTATATCAATATGATATGAACATCCTTAATGCCAATCAGGTGGAACAACAGGGTCTTATCAAGGCCATTCGTCAGTTTTTAGTGCAACTGGATAAACAACTGACCGGCCATCACTGGTTATGTAGCGATAGCCTAAGCTTGGCCGATTGTGCATTAATTCCTTGCATCAACCACCCCTTGGTCATCCGTGAAATCCGCGACTTAGAACACCTCAGCCGCTATCGTCAGCAGGTATTAACCCGCGGAGCCTGGATGCTGGTCAGTGACGAAATAGCGCAAGCTCAAGCCCTCGATTCAGCCGGGATGGTGCTGTTTCCCCAAGGTTAACTATTTTGCGCTTTCTTCAGCTGCAAAAATTCTTTCCATTTGACCACTTCAGCGGGTAATTCGGGCGCGGGTCCATGATAGTTGGCGGCCGTAATCAAGGTCTCGATAGGCACTTGCCGGCGTTGGCACACAAACACCCCACGCACATGCACAATACAATGCAGGCCGCGCTCACTGACAAAACGCTGTTCAATATAAAAATACTTCTCATCCCAGCCCACCAACTTAGTCTCGATATCAAATGTCGCTAATGGCTTAATGTCTTTGATATAGGTAAATTCTGCCGCATTAACTATGGGCATCCACTTAAGTTTGAGGAATTTTTTTAACAAGCCCATATCCGCCAACATATAAGTGCGAGCTAAATCCATAAAGGCGGGATAGCGGGAATTGGTTAGATGGAAATTGATATCGCAATCGGTGGGCAAAGCGCGATAACGAATGACACTCGTGTCTAAAAAGCCGATACGCCGACAGTGACGCATACGCCATAAAAACAGCCAAATCAGTCGAAAATATAAGTTCACACTTCATCCTTGAGATAGCCTGTCGCTACCTAGCTGTAGTTAACAAAAGGTCAACAGGCTAACAGAGGCCAGACCAGACAACAAGGGGGTCATCGCAGGCATTGCCCCATAAAAAATGCCAGTGTCTCCACTGGCATGATGATGGCTAAGGCGCTAACTCGGCTCAGACTTAGGCAATGATGCCCGAATGACGCAATAAGGCGTCGATATTCGGCTCACGCCCGCGAAATCGAGTAAACAGTACCATCGGTGGCTCACTGCCGCCCATTTCTAAAATATGGTGCAAGAAGTCAGCTCCGGTTTGCGGATTGAAAATGCCTTCCTCTTCGAAGCGCGAGAACGCATCGGCCGATAAGACTTCGGCCCATTTGTAGCTGTAATATCCTGCCGCATAGCCGCCGGCAAAAATATGAGCAAAACTATGTTGGAAACGGTTAAATGCCGGTGGAAATACCACGGCCACTTGCTGGCGCACATCATCGAGCATGGCTTGCACTTGCGCGCCTTGCTCCGGCTGATATTCATGGTGCAGGCGGAAATCAAACAAGGACAGTTCAATTTGGCGCAACATCATCATGGCCGATTGAAAATTCTTTGCCGCCAGCATCTTATCTAGCATCGCCTGCGGTAACGGCTCACCGGTTTGGTAATGCCCAGAGATCTGCGCCAATGCTTCTGGCGACCAGCACCAGTTTTCCATAAATTGGCTAGGTAACTCGACCGCATCCCAAGGCACGCCATTAATTCCTGAAACACCACCGACCTCAATTTTGGTGAGCATATGGTGAATGCCATGACCAAACTCATGGAACAAGGTCGTGACCTCATCATGGGTAAATAGTGCCGGCTTACCATCGACGGGGGCATTAAAGTTACAAGTCAAATAAGCGACCGGTAACTGTAACTCAGTACCGTTAATACGACGCACTTTGCACTCATCCATCCACGCGCCGCCGCGCTTACCGCTGCGCGCATAAAGATCGAGATAGAAGCTACCACGCAAGGTATCCGTGCTATCGTAGATATGGAAAAACCGCACATCTTTGTGCCATTTGTCGAACTCTTTTTGCTCTTCAATGCGCAGACCAAACAGCTGAGACACTGTAAAGAACAAGCCAGATAACACTTTATTTTCAGGGAAATATGGACGTAATTCTTCCTGAGAAATTTCATACTTATGCTGCTGCAGCTTCTCGGCATAGTAACTTAAATCCCAAGAGGCTAATTCGGTGACACCGTAGGTTTGTTCAGCAAAAAACTTCAGTTCGGCTAAATCGGCCTGCCCTTGGGTTTTGCTGCGCAGTGCCAACTCATTTAAAAAGGCGATCACTTGCTCAGGGGTATCGGCCATCTTAGTGGCTAGCGACTTTTCGGCGTAATTAGCAAAGCCCAGCAAATTGGCCAGTTCATGACGCAAGGCCAAAATCTCATCCATAATGGCGGAGTTATCATATGTGCCAGCAAACGGCCCTTGATCTGAGGCGCGAGTGACATAAGCACTATACATTTCTTGGCGCAGTTCGCGGTTGTCGCTATACGTCATCACTGGCATGTAAGACGGAAAGTCTAAGGTAAACACCCAGCCATCGAGCTGTTTCTCTTCAGCCATCGCCTTCGCGGCCGCCACTGCCGACTCAGGCAAGCCTGCTAATAACGCCTCATCAGTCACCTGCTTTTGCCATGCATGTGTCGCATCAAGTAACTGGTTTGAGAATTGACTGGTTAATTCAGACAAACGCTTAGCAATATCACCGTAGCGTTGTTTGCCAGCATCATCCAGACCGATGCCCGACAGTTCAAAGTCGCGCAAGCTATGTTCAATACTGGTTTGCTGTGCTTGAGTTAAGCTCGCAAACCCCGATGAGGCTGCCAATGCTTTATAGGCTTGATATAAATCCTGATGTTGTCCGATCCATGTACCATAATCAGATAATAAAGGTAAACAGGCATCGTGGGCGGCTCGCCACTCTTCGGTACTCAGGACTGAGTTCATATGAGAAATAGGCGACCACATTTTGCTGAGGCGATCATCGACCGCTTCCAGAGGTGCCACAAGATTTTCCCAAGTGTATTCCTCGTTCTCTGAGATCACTTGCTCAACCATTTGGCGGCAATCTTCAATTGCCTGCTCAAGCGCAGGTTGGATGTGTTCAGGTTTGATTTTCGAGAACTGGGGTAGATCTGTGTTGCTAAGTAATGGATTACTCATTCCTTTCCCTCAGATGAAATTTTGATGACATCAGTATAAATAAGGGCGCAATCGGTAATAATCAAGCCGCCAACGGGGAATAGTAAAATTATTTGCAGCCCCATTCTGGGTTGATTCCAACTGACACCGACGATATGAAACATCATTTTCGCGACTCTATCGTGGTAGATATTGCATCAACAATGTGAAAATCAAACCGATATCACAATTGATAATCATTATCATTCTTATAATCAAATTATTGTTTAACGTTTTCCAGTTCAACAGGGAATTTATTGATGAAAACTCCAATCGCACTCGTGTTAATCGGATCCTGTGTTGCCGGCAATGCTATGGCCGGAGAGATCAACCTCAGTACCGAATGGGACTCCAAATATATTTCAGAAGGTCGCAATCAACTGGCAAAAGGCGGCGTTTTTTGGGGCACAGCCGCCTATTCTGGCGAAAACTTTGGCAGTTATATCAGCGTAGGCCGTGCCGATAGTGTGAACTATACCGAGATGGATATTGGCGTAGAGTATTATTTACCGAGTTTTTACGACATTAACACCACCTTGACCTACCAAAAAGTCGAAGGCTATGGCGATGACAGATACACAGACAATGATTTTATCGTCAACATGGAGTACAACGACTACGAATGGCTCATGCCCAGTGTTAACTACCAGTATTCAACCGTCAGTAAAGGCGGCTATTTAGAGCTCGGCCTCACCTCGGGTTTCCATCCTTCGGAAGCCACTTATTTATATGCCAGTGCAGTGCAGGGCTTTAACTATGGTTATGTGAATCATGATCATAAGGGCTCAGATAACACCACCTTGACCCTCGGAGCCCAATTCACGGTGCAACCGAACCTGACAGTGAGTGTGACCGCCAACCAAGTGTTTGCCGGCCACGCCATGGACAGAGAAACCCAAGTCACTGGCAACCCCGAAGCTAATCAAGATCAAACCTGGGCCGGAGTGAATTTAAGCTGGGCCATGTAACGGCTTCTGGCTCACGTAGGATCACCAAGCTGTCATGTTGGCGGCTCGATGATCCCACTCTGCCAGCCTTAACACCCACCAAGATAGTCTACACTCAGCGATAAACCTTCGCCGGAGACTTGTCATGACAACATCTTGGTTAGTGCGCGCACTCCTAGTCTGCACCCTGAGCAGCGGTCTGGTCAGCGCGGCGGATGCCCCCCCATTAAATGCCACTCATCCCCTGCCGCGCGATGGCGCAAGAGATGCCGAAGGCAACCCAATTGCCATACCATCCATGCCGCCCAATTTAGTGATGCCAGCCACTCAAGCGCCCCCTGCTCGCCAAGAGACACCCACCAAGCGCCGTCAATCGTCCGCTGCGCATGTGGCTAACGACCCCAGTTGCCGCTGGCTTAATAGCAGGATCAAACAACTGAGTGACAAGCGCCAACGCCATGGTCACCAAGACACTGAACTAAACGCACGCCAGCAAGAATGGCAATGCTTGGATTGTGCAGGGCAAGGCCCAAAGTCTGGCGATCATGACCGCTGTTTATATCGACGTTAAATCAGTCTCATAGCCTAGATGAGCGCCAGCGAACGCGGCAAAGGCGCCACAAAATAGCCTGTATCATTTTGCTATCATCCTCCTTACAATAAGCTCATTATTGCTCGTTAGCCGCAAGGATGGAGATATCCAATGACACAACATTTTGACTATATATGTTTAGGCGCTGGTAGTGGTGGTATCGCGTCAGCCAATCGAGCCGCCATGCGTGGCGCTAAGGTTCTGTTAATCGAAGCTAAAGCCTTGGGTGGCACTTGTGTCAATGTTGGCTGCGTTCCCAAAAAAGTCATGTGGTACGGGGCTCAAATTGCCGAAGCCATGCATTTATATGCTAAAGATTATGGCTTTGACGTAACCGTAAATAATTTTGACTGGAAAACCTTAATCAATAGCCGAGAATCCTATATCGGTCGCATTCATGGCGCCTACGATCGTGGCCTTGCCAGCAACCAAGTCACGGTCGAGCGTAGCTATGGCCGCTTTATCAATAGTCGTACCGTCGAAGTGAATGGTGTCGAGTACACCGCTGATCACATTCTTATCGCAACCGGTGGCCGCCCTAGCTACCCAGCGATCCCCGGCGCCGAATACGGTATCGACTCTGATGGCTTTTTTGCCCTAAGTGAACAACCTAAACGAGTCGCCGTAGTGGGCGCGGGCTATATCGCCGTCGAAGTCGCTGGTGTGTTACATGCCTTGGGCAGCGAGACTCATTTATTTGTGCGCAAGCACATGCCGCTGCGTAATTTTGATCCCATGATCAGCGAAGCCTTGATGGACGCCATGGGGCAGACTGGCCCAACCGTGCATCCGCACAGCATTCCGACCTCGGTTGAGAAACAAGCCGATGGTAGCCTGATCCTCACCCTTGAAAATGGACAGCAGCATCAGGTTGATTGCTTAATCTGGGCCATTGGCCGCACGCCATCAACCGACGATATTGGCCTGGAACATACCCAAGTCACACGTGATAGTCGCGGCTTTATTGTCACCGATGAATACCAAAACACCACAGATAAAGGCATTTACTGTGTCGGCGATATCATGGCAGGCGGCATTGAGTTAACGCCGGTGGCAGTCAAAGCGGGTCGACTCTTATCTGAACGACTCTTTGGCAATTTGCCCCATGCCAAAATGGATTATGCCACCGTCCCAACCGTGGTCTTTAGCCACCCACCGATTGGCACCATGGGATTAACCGAACCTCAGGCCATTGAAAAATATGGGGAAGATCAGGTTAAAGTGTATCGCTCAACCTTTGCCTCCATGTATACCGCCATCACAGCCCATCGCCAAGAATGTAAATTCAAACTCGTATGTGCTGGCGACAATGAGCAAGTCGTCGGTATACATGGCATAGGTTTTGGCATGGACGAAATCCTGCAAGGATTCGGCGTGGCGATTAAGATGGGCGCGACCAAGGCCGATTTCGATGCCTGTGTTGCCCTGCACCCCACCGGCGCTGAAGAGTTTGTTACCATGAGGTAACCTGGCTTTTTTTTGTGGCCGCATCCGCAAGCCGAATGCAGGCCTTGCGGTGCATGCATGGCTTAAAAACCGTGGGGGAACTTGCATCCCCTGAACGAGCTGTGACATTAGGCATAGGCTAAGGCACAAGGTAGTGGACGCGCCGCGATGCCTTACCACTAGCGCTCAGGCCAGCAATCACGCCACTGTCGCCATTAAAGCCATTCACACTGGGGCAAAGATGCAGGCATCAATAAAACGGGGTGGGGTCGACATCCAAACTACTGGGTGACACGCCGCGCTCGATTTCTAACTCAGATTTATTCAAATCGATGAAGTCGACCTCGGTATATCGGTAATGCTTGAGCGAATAGAAACACTTCACCACGGGGTGCAGCGCATCGCGGTCTTTGGCGTCCCAGACAATGCCGACTCGGCCATCAGATAATTCCACCAGCGAGCCGACGGGGTAAACCCCCACACAACGAATGAATTCGTACACTAGCTGTTGGTCTAGATGGAATGGCGTGAGACTCAAGAGGATCTTAAAGGCGGCGGCGGGGCTCATGGCTTGCTTATAACAGCGAGTCGCGGTGAGCGCATCAAAGATATCGCAAATACAACTCATGCGGCCATGCAAAGGCAACTCATCGCCTTTTAAGCCACAAGGATAGCCTTTGCCATCCAACTTCTCATGATGCATCAAGCAGACATCTTTAGATATTTGCGATAACCCTCGCGCCGCTTCCATTTCTTCGAGGGCATAGACTTGATGCAACTTCATATGCTCAAACTCTTCCGGCGATAACTTACCGGGCTTATGCAGCACTTTATTATCGACCCGAATTTTGCCGACATCATGCAAAATTCCGCCGATAGCAATTTGCTTCATCAATTCTTTATCGAGCTTCAGATGACGCCCAAAGGTCACTAATAAAAAGGCCACATTGACTGAATGCTCGAGCAAGTAAGCATCTTTAGAGCGTAGTGCGGAAATGCATTTAAAGGCATCGACATCTAACATCACCGATTCAATCATGCTATCTGCCAGCGCGGCAAACGGTTCAACCTCGATGGCTTTACCTTCGTAGATCTCGCCCATGACCTTTTTAATTAATCCTTTGGCTTCGCCGAGAATTTTTTTGGCGTTTTGTTGGCGAACACTACGATTACCCGTGGGCGCGGCCTTCTTTTTTACGGACGGCATTGAGCCTTTGGCTGACTTGGCGATATCGACCCAAACGAACTTGATACCACTGGTGAGGATCTTGCGGATAGCTTCCTTGTTCTTTACTTGGCCGGCATTAGCAATAGCAACCTTGCCATTATTTTCAATGGCGGTCACATACATACCCACGGCCAACTTGGTCACTGGTATCTTTAACAATTCTTCCGTTACGGCAGAACTATCCATGTAAAGAACACTCCAATAGGCGAGAAAGGACTCTATATAAACATATTACAAGAAATGATTTCTTGCCCAGAACTGTCAAATATAAGTACAAAAAAACCGCCAAACAAAAAGGCGGTTTATAGACTAAGGCGCGGGAGGCTTGGTATGGATTGACGCATTCACTTATGCTGACTTAGCGAACCGTCAATGGCCTTGATACTTTGCACTCAAATCCTATCGTTAACCAACGCCGATATCGACAATTAAAGCAAGATAGCAAGGTGGGATCCGTTTGCTCATCTTCATCATCTTGCGCGAAGAGGCCACATTCTAGCGCCAACTGTCGTGATAAGGAATAATCTTCCTCATCAATCACGCAGGTATTTGTCGCATACTTGCGATATACCGCCGATATTTGCATCATTAATACCCCTTCAATACCGACTTGCCAGCATTATGAAATTCGCCATCTACGGCGACCACCAGCAAGGCATTGGCATGCTGATAACGCACGGCCTTGACCTTGCCCGATAAATGGATGCGAGCATTCGCGCCAATCTCACCGCCCGCGGTGTCGATGACCTTATCTAAGCCGGTGGTAGCGATAATCTCGGCGACCGTCATCACGACCGCGGTTGGCGAACTTTGCCCCAGATTAAATTGACCTTTAATGCGGCCATCACTGCCCTGTAGAAACAAGCCTAACCCGGCTATGGCCCCTATGACGCCTTGGCCTGTGCCACCATGCTCGGATAAATGTATCTGCTGCGCAGCGGCCAAGTCATAAGCCTGAGACTTTGTTAGCACTTGGCGCTTGGCTTGCAAACCAAAAGCTATCAATGCCTGTTGCTGTTGCCAACTCGGCGCAGCAACCACGGCTAAGCCAGGATCGGCGGCCGGCGCCGACTCTGCCACTAACATCTCAGAGGCCAACGCCACAATGTCGGCAAGCTGAGCTAAGGGGCTTTGATAGCGAAAACACATGGCACTGTTGTGGGAAGTGTAAGGGATATCTGGATGGACAAATAATTGATGACGACTCACTAATGAGGCATGCCCGCCCCATTGCTGCAGCAACATTTGCGCTAGTTCTTCGGCAATCTCCCCCGTTCCCTTGGTGCCAATATCATCGGTGTCATCAATACAAATAAGGTATTCAAGATTCATTACTACACTCTATGGTCATTGATTAAATCATGAGCTTTCAATTGCTTTAGCACTGGAATGGCCAAGGCGATGCCGCCAATGGCAAACACTAGGCCTTGCGCTGTGCTGATCGCCACCGTTAACGCGGCGGCATCCAATGCCATCCCCGCCAAGGCCCGAAATACGCCGTCTTTTAGCCCCCATGCCAGTGCACCGGTCACAGCCAATATAAAAATACTGCGGCTCATCAAGGCAATGGGGAATATCAATAAGGTGAGATCCATCGCCATGGCGGGCATGACATACTTAATTAAGATCAAGGGGCCCCCTTTACCGACGCCGAGCAACATCGACAATAACCCCGCCATCAAGCCACAGGCAGTAATGCTGCCGATGCGACCGCAGGCGCCATAACAAATCAGGTAGAAAAAACTCATCAGCAACATCGAATGGCCTGAGATGCCTAATTTCAGTTTGAGCATGCTTTTGAGCGCCACAAGTAAACAGGCACAAAAGCCTATGAATAATGATTGTTGTAAGGTAAATCGAGCCAAGATCATCGAGTTTTATCCTGCTGCCAATACTGGTGTTTGGCCTGGTGGTGACTATGGAAATGGCGGCAATGGGCAGCATCGGCGCTTTCTCTTGCCAGCTTGAGTAAGGCGATTAATAACGGGAATAACACGCACTGGAAAAACTCTCGCCAATGGCGAGGATGGCGCAAATGTTTGAGACTAACCTTAGCGCCGCGTAGACGCTGAATTTGCCAAATTTCTTTGGCTTCGCAGGCAATATACGGCAACATCGATAAGGCGGCGGATAGCACGAAAGCCCATTGCCGTGGTAAACACTTAGCAAATACCGCTCCAGTTTGTTCCGGCGCATAGCGATGTGCCAACCACCAACCGGGCACTAAAGCCAACATCAAACGCCACACAATGACACTGGCCTGCCACCACAATTGCGGCCCATAGAGCAACACATACAAGGCTTGAGTCAGCAGCATTTGCACTAAAAAGAGTTGGACTAAGCCGCGCCAGCCGCCCGCTGAGCGCACCTGCCATAACAAGCCGGTACTAATGATTGTCAGCGGCACTAACCCAGCTTCCGGCGCCATAAATGCCAATATCGATAAACTAAGGCTCAAGATCACCCCCCAAGATGGCGAGATGCTGGGCCGCGGCAACGATGGCCGTGAGGGATTACGCGCTCGCATTGCTCGCCCTCACGCCAAGTTGGCCTTGCTGGATATGCCACCACTGGTCGGCACCCCCATGTTCGGGCAATCTATGCATCGCAATCAGCACGGCGCTACCTTGTGCTCTCAGCCAAGCTATTTCGCGCCAAACATAGCTGCAGCTGATGGCATCGAGGCCTGCGAAGGGGTCGTCAAGTAATAGCAAGCGGGGCTGATAAGCCATCACAGATGCCAACGCCAGTAAATGCTGTTGCCCATAAGACAAGGTATGCGGTGAATGCGCCGCCAATGCGGCCAAGCCAAGTCGTGTCAAGATGGCTCGCGCATCCATGGCCGCCAAACCAAAACGAGTGAGGCTAAATTGCACTTCATCGAGCACTGTCAGCGCAAATAATTGTCGGGCGGGGCGCTGCAATAACAAGCCTAACTGCTGCTGATAACAGCCAATCTCAGGGGCTCGACCTAACACCAAGACGTCGCTATCAGTCAGCGCGACCATGCCTGAAAAGGCTTTTAATAAACTCGATTTTCCGCCGCCGTTATCGCCATAAATTATCACCAATTGCCCGGCGGTGACTGTCAGCGCCGGCACCTTGAGTAATGGCGGCTTACGGGGATAACTCAGCTCAAACCCTGAGGTGGTGATGAGCGCGTCGGTCGCAGGCTCTGGCGCAAGCTTAGCGGGGGGCGTGGCCATGGCGGTGGATGGTGACGATGTTAGCGCCCTCGCCCGTGGCGGCTGCCATGGTTGCAATTGGCCTTGATGCAAGTGGTAAACGGCATCGCATAAGCCCATAAATGCGGTGGGATGGTGTTCGCTGATAACTAACGTAACCCCCCCATGCGCTAATTCCTGCAATACCGTGATGAGGGCGCTCACCCCGGCATCATCTAGCTGAGCAAAGGGCTCATCCAGTAACAGAATATCGGGTTGATATACTATTTGTGCCGCCACTAATAATCGATACTGCTGGCCGAGCGACAATTGAGCAATCGGCCAATCTAAGGGGTAGCTAAGACCGACGCGGTCCAATGCTCGCCGCACTAATGCGGGCATTTCTTGGCTACGGTAACCGAGGTTTTCTAAGGCAAAAGCCACTTCGGCCCCGATCTCGCGGCGTAAGAATTGACGACTGGGATCTTGCATCACTAAGGCAATCAGGCCGTTTCCATGGACGATACGCTCGCCTGAATAGGGGGCATGATATTGATTGGCAATGAGTTTCAATAGGGTCGACTTACCAACGCCAGTATCGCCACACACACAGATACACTGACCCGCACACACGGTTAACTGTAAATTATCCAAGATCGGATGCGAATCAATGCTGAGTCGAATGCCAGATAATTCTATCCGTGGTAAGACGGCACTAACTTGCGCGTTGCTCACAAAGGTTTCCCAGGTTGGCTGCCAAAATGATTATTGTGGGAGACCAAGGCGCGCGCTCCAAGCGCTAAATAGCCATTTATTTGCCGAGATCGATAAATTGAGGTCAATGGCAAAGCTTGAGCCGAGGTAACAGACAAAATGTCCCAACGGATAACCATGCCGGTCAGTATTTCTCTGATACAATTGATGTCTCAGATAGCAAAGTAAATCCCTCATTAAGCCAAGGATTGGTATAAGCTCACAAGCTGAGCCGATTTAGTTGACACTGACTAATCAGCAGCTTAATTTGAGCGATTATTACGTTCTATTGCATGAATATTGGCTTGTTAAGCGTTTTGCTTTTTCAATTTTTATGCGTCTTTGTTTGTTGTAGGAGTCAATTTTGCCTTTTCAGTCGTTGTTGTCTGCCATTGAAACCCTAAAGGGAAAAATTGACTCGCTAAAAAAACAACCTTCAGGTGTCAGCGATCGCTTGCTCCAACTGTCTCAAGATGTGGATGCGATCCCACTGATTTCCTGGCTGGCTTCCCAGCAAACCTACCCAAGAATTTACTGGCAAGGCCGTGATAAAGTTGAAGAAGTCGCAGCCATAGGCCAATGTTTAGGTTTCTATTTTGAGCAAGATGTCAGCGACCAACAACTGGCCGCCGTTTATCAACGCCAACGCCAATTGAGTGACAACCCGCAATTTCGCTATTACGGTGGGCTCGCCTTTGATCGCAGCCTCAAAAGCTGGCCAGAATTTGGCCAAGCGCGCTTTGTTCTACCCAGAGTCGAATTACGGCGCAGCGCGGAGCACTTTAGCCTCAAACTCAATATTAATTTGGATGCGGCTAATCTCGAGAATGAATTAGCCGAAGCACTCCAGTGTTTACAGCAGATAAAGCCTGCCCGCCCTTTGATGCCGCCGCATAAATTAGCCCTACGCAGCCGCCACGATCTGCCAACATTCGAGCGCTGGCAAAGCTTAGTCACGCAAGTGACTGCGCCTGACTTTAACCAAGCCACCCCTAAGGTGGTGTTATCGCGGATTACCCAGCTCGATATTCATGGTCAAGCAGATCCGTGGATGGTGCTGGCCTGCTGGCAAGGTCGTAACCCCAATAGCTTTCAATTTGGCTTTCAATTTAGCCCTGAGCATGCCTTTATTTCCTGCTCGCCGGAGCGCTTATTTCGCCGCCGTCAACGCGAATTATTTACCGAGGCACTGGCCGGCACGACCCTCAGAGGTCTTAGCGATGAAGAAGATGAAGTGTTAGCGCGTGCACTGTTGGATGATGACAAAAATAAGTATGAAAACCAGTTAGTTCGCGAACATATCGTTGATATGCTCAATCCATTAAGTCACTATGTCGGTGCCGATGAACTCCCGAGGGTATTTAAACTAACCCATATTCAGCATTTGCATCGCGCTATCCGCGCCGAGCTTAAAGGCGAGATTAATGACTTTGATTTACTGCAGGCATTACACCCAACGCCCGCCGTTGGCGGCTTACCTCGGCAGGCGGCCATGTCATTTATTCGCGATCAAGAAGGCTATCATCGCGGCTGGTATGCGGGTGCTTGCGGCTATTTTAATAGCTTGGAAAGTGAATTTGCGGTGGCCATTCGTAGTGCCTTGTTTGAGCCTAATCGCATTAACCTGTTTGCCGGTGCGGGCATTGTCGCAGGCTCAGATCCCCACGCCGAATGGCAAGAACTAGAAAACAAACTGGCCACCATCATCTCAATTCTGATCGATTTTTAGCCCTACTACTTGATTTCTGTTAGCGGCTCCCTATAATTTGCGCCCTCCGCGGCCATCAGGCGATGGATCAGCGAAGCAAACACTGAGATTTTTGCGGGTTCCCTAACCCCGCCCTTAAACTAAAAAGGCTACAAGATGCTGATGCTTTCTAAGGCGCAATATCATCGCGCGCTATTGCTATTAACTGCTTTCCATATTTTTATCATTACCGCCAGTAATTACCTGGTGCAATTACCCTTTCAAATTTTTGGCTACCACACCACTTGGGGTGCCTTTAGTTTCCCGTTCGTCTATTTGGCCACCGATCTCACGGTACGGATTTTTGGACAGCAACAGGCTCGCGGCATTATTTTTAAGGCCATGGTACCTGCCTTAGTGATTTCGTACATTATTGGCGTGCTGTTCCATCAGGGGAGCTTCCAAGGTTTGGGCTCGCTGACTGAATTTAACGACTTTATGTTCCGCATTGCCTTTGCAAGTTTTGCCGCCTATTTAGTCGGTCAACTCATGGACATCAGGGTGTTCGCCAAGTTACGCACCATGAGCCGTTGGTGGGTGGCCCCTGCGGCATCGACCTTCCTCGGAAACTTAGTCGATACCTTGGTATTTTTCAGCATTGCTTTTTATGCCTCCAACGATGTGTTTATGGCACAACATTGGCCTGAGATTGCCATGGTGGATTATGGCTTTAAATTGGCCATTAGCTTCGCCTTATTCTTACCTGCATACGGGGTGTTACTCAGAGTCTTACAAGACAAGATTTTAAGCGGCGCTTCCGCCACTAAACTGATTTAAATACTGAGACGTTTACATGTATACCATCACCTTATCTCACGTTGAACAACTTGATGAACACTCGTTATCACTGCTGCTAAGTGCTGGGGCAGCGATCCCCGAGTTCCAACAATTTGGCCAAGACAGCTATGGTGAGGAGCACTATCGGCAACGTCTGCAAGACAAGCCAATACTGGCTCAATTTGCGTATGTCGAAGGGGAGTTGGCGGGTTTCAAGCTAGGTTATGCCCTCAACGAGCACACCTTCTATAGCTGGCTCGGTGGCGTATTGCCTGAATTTAGACAGTTAGGGCTGGCTGATTCGTTATTGGTGCAACAACAAGATTGGGCCTGCACCAAGGGGTATCGCACTATCGAGGTGAAAACCAAAAATCGCTTTGCCGCCATGCTGCAATTACTGATCAAGCACCAGTATCAGATCACCGCACTGGCGGTGGCCAATGTTGGCTTGGATAACAAGATTACGCTCAATAAATCACTGACAACGCGCTAAAGCACTTGTGCAATCAAATGATAATCATTATCATTTGATTGCGTTCTGAGCATTGCCCTACGGGTAAGTTCTTGGTCGCGCTAATCTTAGGCGCGACAGCCTTATGCAACCTTTGTTGAACCGAGATTTTTCTCGGTTTTTTTTTGCTCGTCACTCATCAATTTGACTGAAAATGCAGGCCATCATAGGGATTGCTATCATCCGCTTCACGCGCGTGGTGATACAGACCAATGGTAAATTTGGTGCCTTGACCTAAAGTCGAGCTTACCTCGATAATGCCACCTAATCGCTTAATAATGCCGTAACTTAATGACAAGCCAAGCCCTGTGCCGTCTTTGCGAGTGGTATAAAATGGGTCGAAAATCCGATTTAATCCAGTCTCAGAAATACCGCAGCCCTCGTCTTCGACTTCAATCCTGACCCCAAGCGCCTGATCACCTGCGGCAGCAGACTCGCCAGGGGCATACCAATCATAACTGCGGATCCAAATTCGTCCCTTACCTTGCATGGCATGGGTGGCGTTAATCACTAAATTAATCAACACCTGCAACAGCTGAGGTCGATTAATTTCGACCAAGCAATGCGCTTGCAGCTCCTTAATCAAGATCACTTCTTGTTGGCTGATCGAATGACGCACCAATACCATGGTTTCTTCAATAATCGGGGTCACTTGATGCATTTCTAGCGGTGCATTAAATTCGCCAGGTCGGCTGTACTGCAACAGGCTGCGAATGATGGTGCTGATACGGCCAACCTGCTGAATAATTAGATCTATTTCCTCTTCCACACCATCCGCTTGGTCGCCTAATTCATAGCGGATAAGCTCCATATTACCCAAGATCACCGCGGTGGGATTATTGATTTCATGGGCAATACCAGCGGTTAATTCGCCAAGAGCCGTCAGCTTTTCATTGGTCACCAGTTGGTGGCGCGTTTCATTCAATAGCTTGACGTTGCGCTCTAGCTCCAAGGTCTTTTCTTGTAAGCTAAATGTCCGTTGTTCAACCTTCATTTCCAACTGTTCCGCCGCCGCTTGGATTTCGCGGTTTCTCGCTTGCAGTTGGTCGAGCATCAGGTCAAATTGCGCCGCTAAATGGGCCAACTCATTATCGCGCTCTAACCCTAATGGGCCAATGCGGATATTGCGGCCCGATTGCACCCCCTTGACCACATGATGAATACGCTCAATGGGTTGTAAAAGACTATAGGCTCCGCGATACACCAATAAGCCAGACACTAAGAGCACTAGCATTAAGATGGTACCGAGCTCGATGATATTTAACAGATAGTTATGGACAAATGGCGACTCCGAAAAGCCGGTGTAGATCATGCCAACTCGATGACCACGTACATCGCTTAACGGTGCGTATGCCGACACAAACCAATCATCGACCACAAAGGCTCTATCGACCCAAGTCTGACCTGCGGTTAATACCTTTTGATCAACATCTTCAGACACTAAACTCCCCAAAGCTCGCCCCCGCGTTTGACCTTCTCTGGGATAAAAATTTAAGGGCACATTGGTCGCAATACGCACATTACCGAGAAAGATAGTGACCGCGCCAATAGAGCGTTCTGGCAAGGTGCCGTCGTCGTAGACTAGATCGCGAATTTCATCGACGATAGTGGTATTGCGATTGAGTAAGATCCCGCCATCGAGATACCAAAAAACATTGCCCTCGCTATCAGCCACGGGGAGCAAACTGCGACTGACTAACCCGCGGGTGAGCTCGGTCGCGGTCGGTGCTTTGGCGCGACTGGTGGGTTTAATCGGAATAATGGCTTGGTCGGCCAGATGATCCGATAAGCGCCCCAAGGCCTGATCACTCATCACCACCAAGCCTGAGTAAGCTTGTTGGTGATGGGTTTTAGGTAGCATCAACCGTAAATTGGGATCCGCTTGAGCATCAGAGACAGACACTAGCCGTAAAAAATCTAAACCGAGCTCTCGTTGCTGCTTTTGCAAACAAGCATCCATTAACTGGATCTGTTGTTCTTCGCCTATCCGTTGAAAATGATTCTGAAAATCCCAAGAAGATACCACGCTTTGCAGTTGATCTGCCTGCTTGCCTTGCAGGCTAGTTAAGGTGTTTTGTGCCACCGCCAGATCGGCTTTGACCTTCATAAAGAGCTGTTGGCCGGTATAACTAATATTCCAATAAATGGTGATAAACACTAGGCTGACTAAGGTCAACAAGATCGGTAGCAGAGTGAGAATTAAAATGCGATACCGCACCTTCGCCTTCAGCTGCATCCAGCTCATACCAAACATTTGCTTAAACCCCGACTCCAGCCATGTCATTTAGCCAAGATCCTCAACAGCATCACCCTCAAACCATTCTTTGTATTTTCTATCCAAGGTTTTACGTGAGACCCCAAGATCCCTTGCTGCAGCACTCTTATTACCGTCATAGGCGGCGACGACACGCGTCACATGATCTTTTTCAACCATCTTTAATGGCCAATCCGTTGGGTAACCTGATTGCACCTGTTCCTCTTTCGGCTCGATTTTGCGCCAATACTCTGCTGGCGGCTTACCGAGCAACAAGCAGCGCTCAATCATGTTCCTCAGCTCTCGAATGTTGCCCGGCCAATCATATTGCTGCAATTTGACTAAATCTTCATGACTCCATACCACATCCTTGACCCCTAACTCTGCTGAGAGCATCAAGGTAAAATAATGAGTCAATTCAACTATGTCATCACGGCGCTCACGCAACGGAGGAATTAAGATATCGAGTACATTGAGGCGATAAAATAAATCTTGGCGGAAATTACCGGCCTCGACTTCTTCAATAAGGGTACGATTCGATGCCGCCACCACCCGCACATCAATGTTCACCTCTTTTTCACTGCCCACTGGTCGCACAGCTTTTTGCTCGAGCACCCGCAATAATGAGGTCTGCATTTTTAATGGCATTTCACCAATTTCATCTAAAAAGATGGTGCCGCCAGAGGCAAAACTAAATAATCCTTCGCGACTCGCTTTGGCGCCAGTAAAGGCACCTGCCGTGTGACCAAACAGTTCACTTTCGAGTAATTCCGGGGCGATGGCACCACAATTGACTGGCACAAAAGGCCCTTGGCGACCACTGAGCTGATGGAGCTGACGCGCCACCAACTCTTTGCCGGTACCCGACTCCCCTTGAATAAGCACCACTGAATTGGTGGGCGCCACCCGGGCAATAATGTCTTTGACATCGCACATCGCTTGCGACTTACCTATGATGGTACTGGCGTAACCTATGGCCACCTCACGACGTAGCATTAAATTTTCACGCTTTAACAAACGGCGTTCAATACAACGGTCAACGGCGGTCATCATCTGTTCGAGATGAAACGGTTTCATGATAAAGTCTGAGGCGCCGGCTCGCAGAGCACGAATGGCGACTTCCATATCGGCAAACCCTGTCATAAAGATCACATCAGAGCGCCGCTCTTGATCTGACAAGGCTTCATGCCACTCAATACCGGAACGCCCCGGTAAACGAATGTCCACCAGCAACAAGTCAAAGTGGCAACGCTGGCGCAGCTGCTCAGCCTCTTCGACACTGCCTGCGGTTTCGACTAAGGCAAATTTTTTGGCAAGCGCTTTACTTAAAAAACTGCGCATGCCGGGCTCGTCATCGACAATTAGCACAGACACGGCGGTGGGCAGGGTAGCAGATCTCACTGGATTCAGGCTCATCTTGTCCTCTTGTGGACATTTTGACTCAATTGCAACAGAGTCTATCAAATGTCACGTCGAAATTGGTCACTATGCACCAAATAATCTGAGCCATAGGACATTTTGTCTGAAACTTGTGATATCAAATACAGACTAAGTTCACACTTTTTGCCAAACTGGCTTCTATTTCTCGATTTTTGAGTTGGCATTGTATTTGCTATTACCCTGACTCAATTAGTGAAATAAAATGCCCGCACCAAGCACTTTTGCTTAGCGCGGTACACCAGATGGATTTTTGGAGCAGATATGAAAAGTAAAACAATCGGTCAATGGCTAACACTCTCTTTAGGCGTGCTATTTCTCTCCGCCAGCCCAGCTAAGGCCAACGATCAGGTGGTTAAACTCGCGACCACCACCAGCACCGAAAATTCGGGGTTACTGTCGGCCATTTTACCCACGTTCGAAAAAGAATCAGGTTATAAAGTGCAAGTCATTGCCACAGGTACTGGCAAGGCATTAGCCTTAGGCCGTCAAGGCGATGTGGATGTCGTGATGACCCACGCCCCGGGCGCCGAGGCCAAGTTTGTCGAAGAAGGCTTTGGTTGGATGCCACGCGGCATTATGGAAAATGATTTTGTGATCTTAGGTCCTAATAATGACCCCGCCAACATCCGCTCAAGCAAAACCGCGGCTGATGCCATGCAACGCATCGCACATTCAGACGTGCCCTTTATTTCTCGTGGCGATAATTCCGGCACCCATATGAAAGAATTATCTCTGTGGAAAGAAGCGGCGATGTCTCCTGAGTTTTCTGGCTACACTTCAGTGGGCCAAGGCATGGGTAAAACCATTTTAATGGCCAATGAGCTCCATGGTTACACCTTGGCTGACCGCGGTACCTTTGTTGCTTATAAAAACAAAACCGATTTGAAAGTCAACTTTGATGGGGGCAATGCGTTAGCCAACCCTTACCAAATTATCTTGATTAACCCAAGCAAGTACCCAGAGCTCAACCACAAAGGTGCCAAGGCCCTGTCTGACTGGATGATCAGCGATGAAGCGCAGCAAATGATCAATCAGTACAAGGTACAAGATGAGCAATTATTTAAGGCCACTTACCAGCAATGATTGAAAGTTGGACGGCATTATTACAGCAGGCTTTAAGCCTGCTGTTTTCACTTAATCATGAGGTGTGGTCGATCATAGGCGTGTCATTTATCGTCTCACTTTCTGCCCTTCTTATTACCTTAGTTCCCTCGATCATGCTCGGCTTTGTTCTGGCCTTTACCCGCTTCCCGGGCCGCTGGGTGGTCACCAATTTAGTACAAACACTGCAGTCTATTCCCACGGTTGTGATTGGGTTATTGGCCTATTTATTATTAACTCGCACCGGCCCTATGGGCGACCTCGGTTGGCTATTTACCCAAAAAGGCATGATATTAGGTCAAATGATGATTTGTGCGCCGGTACTTATCGCCATGAGTCAGGCGGCATTTTCAAGTGTCGATCGCCGCGCCTGGGAAACCCCACTCACTATGGGGGCATCATGGTGGCATGCGGTATGGATCGTCTGCCGCGAACTGCGAGCGCCATTAATTTTAGCCATTATTGCTGCCTTTAGCCGGATTGTGACCGAAGTCGGTTGCTCAATGATGGTGGGCGGCAATATCATGTACGCCACTCGGAATATTCCTACCGCTATCGCCTTGGAAACCAGTAAGGGCGATTTTGCTCAAGCGATTGCTTTAGGTCTAGTATTGTTGATCTTAGCGCTATTACTAAATTTTGGTATTGGCAGCTTTAGAGGCAAAGCTGAGCCTCGCAGCCATTAAACAGGTCTTTATGCTTACACTGCAAGCCACTGATATTGTGATGCAATTCGAACAACGCCGCTTGTTTAGTATTGATGCACTCCAGTTCAGCCAAGGGCAACATATTTATCTTCAAGGCGACAATGGTTGCGGTAAAACCACCTTGATGAAGCTGTTAGCGGGACTCATCCCTCCCAGCCAAGGCCGCCTTAGCGTCACCGATAATGGGGTGCAAAAGCCGCCCCTCGGTCACGTGGTGTATTTGCACCAACACCCCTATTTATTTGAGGGTACTGTTAAACATAACCTCAACTTTGCGGCTCGTTTGAGCCGGGATTCAGGGAAAGCCCTTGAGCAGCGCACAGATCAAGCGATTGAAATGGCAGGGCTATCACACCTGATTAGCAGCAATGCTGCCAATCTTTCCGGTGGCGAAAGACAACGTCTTGCCATTGCCCGAGCCTGGATATTAAATCCCAAATTATTATTACTAGATGAACCTATTTCAAATATGGATCTAGAGTCCAGCCACTTGGTACAAGCCATGGTCAACGCATTGGCACAACAAGGTGCTGGCTTACTGGTCTCTAGCCATCAACAATGTGGCCTGACCGAGATGTGTCAGCAGCAGTGGCGCATTGAAAATCAACGTCTCATTTGTCAGCCTTGGCCATGTAAATTCCCTGAGGAGAAACGATATGTCAGCCATTAAAGCGGTCATCCTTGCCGGCGGTAGAGCCCAGCGCATGGGCGGTGACGATAAAGGATTAGTGACGCTCAACGACAAGCCGATGATCGAACACGTGATTGATCGTATTCAAGGCCAAGTTGCTGACATCATGATCAATGCCAACCGTAATCAAGCAAAGTATGCGCGCTACGGATATCTGGTATTTACTGACAATGATTCTGGTTTTCTTGGCCCCTTGGCAGGCATTGTTAGCGCCCTAAATCATTGCGACGCTGACACTCAATATCTGATCACTTTGGCCTGTGATTGCCCGTTGCTGCCATTGGATTTAGTCGCGCGGATGCAAACCGCCTTAGAGCAACAACAAGCCGATCTGGCCGTGGCCTCAGATGGCCAGCGCCAACAACCCGTGATCATGCTGCTTAAACCGAGCTTACGCCAGTCGATGCAGGCATTTTTAGATGGCGGCGATCGCAAAATTGATCTCTGGTATCGCAGCTTACGGGTGGCAGAGGTAAGCTTTGCCGATCAACCGCAGGCTTTCGTTAATGTTAATACGCCAGAGCAAAAACAGCAACTGGCAGCCACCCTACACAGCATGGCTAAGTGAGGCATCGATGACTGTTCCATTTTCAAACCCGCTCTCTATTCCTGTATTAGGGTTTTGCGCCTATAGCGGCACAGGTAAAACTACCTTGCTGAAACAATTAATCCCTGAGCTTAATCGGCGCGGATTACGCTTAGCCGTCATTAAGCACGCCCACCATAATTTTGATGTCGATATTCCCGGTAAAGACAGTTACGAAATGCGTAAAGCTGGCGCCAGACAAATGCTGGTTGCCTCCCATGTTCGCTGGGCATTAATGACTGAGGACGCTGTAGACGGTGATCCACAATTACCGCACTTGCTCGCTCAAATTGAAGCCGACAAAGTCGATATGGTGCTGGTCGAAGGCTTTAAAAAACTCGAATTGCCTAAAATTGAGCTCCACCGCGCCGCGCACGGCAAGCCATTTATTTACGAGCATGATGACAATATTTTGGCCGTGGCCTGTTGCGACGATACCCAGCTACCAGCCACCATGGCGCGTTTAGATTTAAACAATGTGGGTGCGATTGCTGACTATGTCATGGATTATGTTAACCATTGGCAACCTGCGATGGCGCATCGCCCGCAAACCACAGTCGCACCGGCTCAAACCAATCAGACCTTAACGGTGGCTCAAGGCGTGCAAGCCATTGTTGACTGTGTTAACCCACTCACTGAGATCCAATCGCTGCCTTTGCAACAACTGGCCGGGAAGGTATTGGCACAAGATGCCATCTCCCCCGTGAATGTGCCGCAGCAAACCAACTCGGCAATGGATGGTTTTGCCCTAGCCTACGACGCCAACATCGAGAACTACCAGATCGTTGGGGAAGTGCTGGCCGGCCATAACTTTGGCCGCCCATTACTTGCCACAGAAGCAGTGCGGATCATGACCGGAGCCCCGGTTCCCGCAGGTGCCGATACCGTGATCCCTAAAGAGTTGACCACAGAGCAAGCCGGTCAGCTGCAGTGCGAACCTGGGGTCATTGTGGGGCAACATGTACGATTGGCCGGTGAAGATATTCGCCAAGGCGCTACCGCACTCAGCGCTGGGCAACGCTTAGGTGCTGCCGAAATCGGCCTATTGGCTTCGCTCGGCTTTGCCAATGCCAATGTGTATCGTCGACCTGTCATCGCCGTATTTAGTACCGGCGACGAGGTCAGTCAGCCGGGCGAACCGCTCAAGCCTGACTGTATTTATGATGCGAACCGTTTCACCATTAGCGCGATGGCAACCGCATTAGGTTGTGAGGTCGTTGATCTTGGCATTATTGAAGATTCTGAAGCTGCGCTGACCCAAGCATTAACCCAAGCCGCTACCGCCGACGTTATCATTAGCTCAGGTGGGGTATCGGTCGGTAATGCCGATTACATTAAGACGGTACTGGCTAAGATAGGACGCATTAATTTCTGGCGAATCAATATGCGCCCAGGGCGCCCGTTGGCGTTTGGTCAGATTAACGATGCGCTCTTCTTTGGTTTGCCGGGCAATCCAGTGGCGGTGATGGTGTCCTTTTTGCAATTTGTTCAACCCGCGCTGCGTAAACTGGCCGGTGAGCATCAGTGGCAAGCGCCTTTATTGCCAGCCATCAGCGATCAACCCTTGAGTAGTCGCATCGGGCGCAGCGAATTTTTACGCGGTGTTTATCACTTAGGTCATGATGGCCGTCTCCATGTTAGCACCACGGGCCCACAAGGTTCCGGCATGCTTAACTCCATGGTTAAGGCCAATTGCTTAATCGTGATTGACGATGCCGATGATGCGATTGCACCAGGGCAAATCGTTTATATTCAGCCGTTTGCTGACTTACTCTAAGGTTACCGACGCCATGGGGCCCTTGCTGGATAAGTTTAATCGCAAAGTCGAGTATCTGCGCCTATCGGTCACCGATAGGTGCGATTTCCGCTGTGTTTATTGCATGAGTGAAGACCCATGTTTTCTTGATAAAAAACAGGTGTTGAGCCTAGAGGAATTGGCGCAAATAGCCCAAGCCTTTACTGAACTAGGCGTCAGTAAAATCCGCCTGACCGGCGGCGAGCCTTTGGTGCGCTCAGATTGCGATCAATTAGTCGCTGCGCTCACTCAATTGCCGAACTTGCGCGAACTGTCGATGACCACCAATGGCTCACGTTTAACCAAGTTAGCTCCGAGCCTGAAGGCCGCGGGCTTATCACGCCTCAATATCAGCCTAGATACCTTAGACCCTCAAAAATTCACCGCCCTCACCCGTAATGGCAAGTTAGCACGGGTGATTGCCGGGATTGATGCCGCTAAGGCGGCAGGATTTGAGAAGATCAAGCTTAACGCCGTCATTCTGAAGGGGCAAAATGACGATGAGGTCATTGATCTCATTAATTTTTGTCGCGAACGCTCACTCAATATCGCTTTTATTGAAGAAATGCCACTTGGCGAAATATCAGCACGCGCCAGCGCCCGCCATTGCAGCAGCGATGAGGTTCGCGCCATCATTGAGCAAGTATATCCATTAACCCTGTCAAGCGAGCGTACCGCTGGGCCTGCACGCTATTATCAGATGGCTGATAGTGACTGTTATATTGGCTTTATCTCGCCTCACAGTCATAACTTTTGCCACGAATGCAATCGAGTGCGTGTGACCGTCGAAGGCCAATTACTTCTGTGCCTTGGCAATGAAAACGCCGTGGATTTAAAGGCCGTGTTACGCGCACATCCCGGCGATATTGCCATGTTGAAACAAGTGATTAGCCAAGCTATTTGGCATAAACCGCAACAACATGATTTTGGCGGTCACGAGCATAACCAAATATTACGCTTTATGAATGCCACGGGCGGCTAGCTCATTAGATGAGTCTTCGTCCGTCAGCGCCTCTGGCTAGACTGTGACTAAGACTCTGTTACACTGTTAGAAATTCACTGTAAAAGTCATCGTTAATGGCGCTAAGTCGACGACAAATCAATAACATCATTATTATTTTTTGCTTGGTTATGATCGCAAGCTTGATCTTAATCCATGACAAAATGAATCCGCCAGCGCCTGAGACTCAGGCCTTCTTTGATACCCAAAGTCCACTGCAACAATTACAACTTGAACAAGAGTGGCTCGCGATTGACAACCAAGTCATCACTTGCAGTGAGACGGTGACTAACTGCCAACAATGGGCTAACGCTTGGCAAATGCTGGCCTTATCGCCGCTTTTGGCCGCTCCGGCTATCTCATCGTCCCCGCTAGAATTACTGATCCAAGCCGGCAATCTGTCTGAGATGCAGTTATGGCTATATTTTCCGCAACAAAAACTGTTAAAGTCTCCAGCCAATAATTGGTTTGCCATACCGCCAAGCCTAAATGCGGCGCTAACACCAATGACCAACGCCAATCGTTAGGGGTTTTATGCCTGAATTACCAGAAGTTGAAGTGACTCGTCGCGGTATCAGTCCGCACTTGCTCAATCAGCAAGTCACGGGTTTTATAGTAAGAAACCCCAATTTACGATGGCCAGTACCTGACGTGGCGGCCAATATCATTGGTCATAAAATTCACCGCATTTGGCGCCGCGCTAAATACTTACTGTTAGAAACCGATGCTGGCACTGCCATTATCCATCTCGGCATGTCTGGCAGCTTACGGGTTTTAGCGGCGAATACCCCGGCCGAGAAACACGACCATATTGATTTGGTGATGGCCAATGGCCGCGCCTTACGTCTTAATGATCCGCGCCGCTTTGGTGCTTGGTTATGGAGTGAGTTACCGGATGGTTGCCATCCCGTGCTCGCCAAATTAGGGCCTGAGCCATTGAGTGACGCCTTTAATGCTGAGTATCTCGCGCAAGCACTCCACGGCAAAACGAAAGCCATCAAGCTGGCGTTAATGGACAATCATATTGTCGTGGGCGTCGGTAATATTTATGCCAATGAAGCCCTGTTTGCCGCCGGCATTGATCCGCAAACGGCCGCCGGTTCGATTGATAACCAACGCCTGACCTTGTTAACCCATAAGGTGAAAACCATCTTGGCCGATGCCATCACCCAAGGGGGCACTACCTTAAAAGATTTTACCAATGCCGAAGGTAAACCGGGCTATTTTGCCCAAGAGTTACGCGTCTATGGTCGGGGTAATCAACCCTGCCATCACTGTGGATTATTGCTAAGGGAAATTAAGCTGGGACAGCGAGCCACTGTCTATTGCCCACATTGCCAAAAGCCCTGATAGATATTGCCAGACAATACAATAAAGGCGCCCGATGGGCTAATGCCGATCAGTTAAGACAGATCGCTTGACGATCTCACTGAAAGGATCAAAATCCGATGACCCCTTGTCATCGGATTTTTTTATGCAACTTTCAGAAGCTTTGGCGCGTACTCATATCAATC
>NZ_JAHUTT010000028.1 GCF_019209865.1 Shewanella sp. NIFS-20-20
AATTTGTCTGGAGACCATAGCACTGTGGCCCCACCTGATCCCATTCCGAACTCAGAAGTGAAACGCAGTCGCGCCGATGGTAGTGTGGGGCTTCCCCATGCGAGAGTAGGTCATTTCCAGGCGCCTAATAAGAGATAAGCCCGTTACTGATGTAACGGGCTTTTTTCGTTGGGCATTTTTTGATGTTAGATGGTGATAGCTAGGCGCAGCAGCGTGAATAGGGGGCTGTGACAACTGGGCTTTTACCTTGTTAGGCTGGTGAGCAGATTAAAAGGTCACCTTAAGTGATTTTTTTGGCACGCAGTGGGGTTATTTAATGTAAGCGATGGCTTCGACTTCCACCAATGCGTCTTTGGGTAATCGCGCCGCTTGAACGCAAGAGCGAGCTGGCGCCGCATCGTCACCAAATACTTGGGTGTAGACTTCGTTGAACGCGGCGAAATCAGCCATGTCCGCTAAGAAACAAGTGGTTTTTAACACGGTATCTAGCCCGGCACCGGCTTGCTCTAATACTGCCTTTAGGTTCTTGAGAGATTGCTGCGATTGTTCTTTGATCCCGCCGCTAACAAACTCCATGGTGGCTGGATCGAGGGGGATTTGCCCTGAGGTAAACACCAAATTCTGAAATGCAATTCCTTGTGAGTAAGGACCAATTGCTGCAGGTGCGCTGGCAGTATTAATAACAGTCTTCATTACGTTTCCTCATCGCTGATCATTTATGCTTGTGCCTACTATTGTAAGCACAATCGATTCACCCTTCGAGTGCTTGGTGTTACTCGTCACGGTACTCAGGGATTTGTTTGGGTTTACAGCCATTAATTGTTCGGTAAAAGTTTAGCAGCTCATTGATATCATGACGTTTATTTCCTGTCGGCATGAATGACGGTGCGATGATGATTTTTTTGAGCGAAAAATCCAAACCGACGGCGACAATAGGCACTTGGGCTTGTTGGGCTATATGGTAGAAGCCGGTTTTCCAACGCGTCACTGGGCTGCGGGTTCCCTCTGGCGCTAGTGCTAATTTATAGTGTGGCTGGGTGGCAAATAATAGTGCGGCGGAATCCACTAGGTTATTGTTTTTTCTTCTGTCGACTGGGCTGCCACCTATGGCTCGAAAAAACCAGCCCCAAGGTGGGATAAATAGTTGATGTTTACCAAGAAAATGAATTTGAGTTTTAAGGGCGCCTCTGGCGATAACGCCAATAATAAAGTCCCAATTACTGGTGTGGGGGCCGACAATCATGATGTACTGGTTTATCTGAGGTGGTGAGCCTTCAAAGCGCCATCCAGAAATTTTCATTAGCCAATGACATAATCGATTAAACATAGTAACTCGCTATTATTAAAGCACAATAAATTGTACAAACCCTTTTCTTCTATTGATGTATAGTACAAGTTATTGAGTAAATGGAGAAATTCAATGATATCCAAATGGCTATTGCTGATATTAATTGCCTGCTCGTGGCCGCTGCATGCGGTGCCTAGTGATAATATTCGCGCGGTGTTGCAAGCCCAGCAACAGGCTTGGAATGAAGGGGATCTCGATACCTATATGCAGGGGTACTGGAATGATCCTCAGATGCGTTTTGTGTCCAATGGTAAGTTTCGTTATGGCTGGCAAGAAACGTTAGCTGCTTATAAAAAACACTACCCTGATGCAGAGTCTCTTGGGGTGCTGCTATTTACCATCAAAGACATCAAGATGCTTAGTAATTATTCGGCCTTAGTGGTCGGGCGTTGGCAGTTGACCCGGGTCAAGGATATGCCTGGTGGAGTCTTCACTTTGCTGATGGAGAAAATTGACGGTCGTTGGGTCATTACCCATGATCACACATCCAGTTAATTACTTCTGAGCCGATGGTTTTTCCTTTTTGATTAAAGCGGGTTTCGCTTAATTCAAGCTGACCTTGCTGATTTTTAATTAAGATACTGGCGCTGCGAGTGCCATAGTCAGGGCTGATGATGAATATGGCAGATAATAGTCTTTCCCATTCTCTGCCGATCCCGGTATTGGGAAGCAAATCATCACTGGGGCGACTCTGATCTTGTAGCAGGGGTAATAATTGCTGGCGATTGATCTGGCTACTGCTAGAGATCGCTTCCTCCAATGCTTTGCGGCCGGTGGCCATCTTCGGCCATTCGTCATCCATGGCACCATTGCTGATGGCGTGAAATCCCGAAGACAGCTTGTGGCTGCGCGCAGACATGCTATTGAAACAAAAATAATCTTGGCCTTGTTGGTAGATCAAGTTAAACGGATTGTATTTATCTGCATTCGTTAGCAGCCACTTGTGCATGGGCTCTGCCGATAACGCCTTAATGACTAAATCACCGCGAGACAGGCGATTGGCTTGATTGGCTTGTGGCGTTCTTAGATTGGTGAGTGCTGCAAACTGCCCCTGTTGATTGATCCCCAGCCAAGTGCCTCCGGCCTGTAAATCACGTCCAGCGATGATGCCACTCGGTTGCTGCCATTGATGTAAAGGTTGGGTCGCTCGATGATGAAATTCATCGCGGTTAGCACAAACGATTAAAGGGTAATCAGGATGGCTGTTAATGGCCAAAAATAATATACACATAAAGGCTGCTTAGTGGCTATGACTAAAACAGCCTGTCGGTATATGTCGTTAATGTCAATGATGGTGATGGCTATCGTGGTGATGACTAATTTTGACTTTATCCAGCATTAATCGCTTCATCACTCCTCGCGGGCCGACGCGCAATAAGCTACCAGCAAATAGCAGCGCCACCATCCCTAATGCGATGAGGTTGATACTCTCAGGTAAATGAATCCATGGCTGCCATTGAATATTGACGCTATGGGCTATCAGCAAAACTGAAGCTAAGCAGGCCACGAGGATAGCGCGCTGCAGCCAAGTTATGCTCATTAATTGCGCTCGGTTAACGATAGGGGCGGCAATCAGGGCAAATAACACCGCTAAATTGCTCCAGCCACTATTGGCCAGTGCCACCGCTAAAACCGCACCAGCAAGATTGCAAAAACGGCTAGGAATAAACACCATTGTCAGTAGCGCTAGCTGGAGCAATGGGTGATTGAGCGGTACCGATGGGTGGCCAATAAGATTCGCTAGGATCAGGCAGAAAATAATCCACGGGGCCGAGCGATCAACTAAATGGACAAAGCCAAACTGAATGGATTGTGCTGGTATATTTTTATGGGGCTGCACCGGCTGAATTTGCCAATAACTCAATAATGCCCCTAGGCCTAACAAGGCACCCGCTTGGATCAAGGTCATGGCGGGGCCGAGTAAGAACAACGTGATAATTAATGCTTCGGGGCCTGCGAGTCGTTGTAACCATAAGCTCGACAGTGTGCTGGTGTTAGGACGTATACCAAACACGAATCTGAGGCTGGCACAGGCATAAGCTAATAACAAAATCGGGGCGATGCTGGTGAGCCAATAAAACAATTGGTCTGTACTGTGATCATGATGATGATGACTGTGTGCACCGGAATCTAAGGTCAGCAACAGCACTAACAACCCCACCCCCAGCAGGCTACCAATGCCAGCTTGGTATTGGTATTTGCCCTTAGTGTCATGCTCTGATTGGCCGTGGGGTTGGTGTAACACCACATGTAAAATTGATCCGGTGACAAATGCTTGTAGATACACAGTGTTATCTAAGCTTAGGTGTTGCAGGAGTTGGCCGCCGGCAAAGTAACCCACGCCGGTAAGCACCATCATGGCTGCAATGACCACCGCCGCCCAGCGATTTCCTACCTGAGGTTTGAGTAACCACCAAATGGCCAGCCCAACGGGCAAGCGGTGCAGTACGACTCCCAGTGCCAATAAAGGGGAAGCATCTTGTTGCTGAGCGAGGACCATGGCGCCACCATCGGTAATGGTGTGCAGTAGCAGGCCGCCAATCCCTAACACTAAAGTGAGGTTATGAGTCATATTCGACCAGCGATGAAATACCTTTTCACTGGCGGTTGGCCCCCATAAACCCAACATGACAAACAGTAACGACAGGAGTCCGCCATGCTCTAATAATTCGGGCAAGATATGGATCAGTACCAAACCACCCAAAGAGACAAAAATGAATCCATCTAACCCTTTGTGCAGACCACTGCCAGAGGTGAAATATCGATAGAAAAGTGGTCCTAAGAGCAAGGCCAAACAACTCGCAACTAAATAAAGCATAATCTCAAAGGGGGTTGGCTGGAGAAGTTGGGCATTATAGCAGTTGTTGTCAATTTCAGCAGGGATAGTCAGCGCTAATTTTCGTGACGGGTTAATGTACCGAAAACTTGTGTATTTTTGAGCTGTTGGGGTAAAAGTATTGTCAGGATGTTATAGAATACCCCTTAACTCTTTCGTTGATGTGAATTTGCGTTATGGAAACTTGGTCGGCAGCAGTGATGTTGTTCTTAATTATGGATCCCTTGGGTAATTTACCCATTTTTGCTTCTATTTTACGGCATATCGAACCAAAGAAGCGGCGCAAGGTGCTAATCCGCGAGCTGTTGTTTGCCTTAGCGATCATGATGCTCTTTTTATTTGCCGGCCAATCCATTCTTAATTTTCTGAATTTACGCTCGGAATCGGTCAGCATTGCTGGCGGTATCATTCTGTTTTTAATTGCCATTAAAATGATTTTTCCGCAACCAGGGGGAGTGACTGGCTTGGCGGCGGGGGAAGAACCATTTATTGTGCCGATGGCAATCCCATTAATGGCGGGGCCGTCGATTTTAGCCGCCTTAATATTACTCGCGAACGCCGATCCCCTTCGCATGGTCGATTGGAGCATTGCGCTGGCCTCTGCTTGGGGCGCGAGCGCGGTCATTTTAATGTTCTACCAAGTGTTCACTCGAGTATTGGGCGAGAAGGGCCTCACTGCTGTTGAGCGATTAATGGGGATGGTGTTGGTGATGCTGTCGGTGCAAATGTTCCTTGATGGCGTCGGGACGTATCTGGCCAATAAGGGTTAACTCTTTCGCTGTGCCGCCGCTTCAATGATGGCTCTGGCTTTGGGCAAAAAGATTTCACTGACGATTAGCGTGTCATCGCCCAGATGAAAATAGCGACGACGCCCCCACAAGAGATCGTCGTTGGACATTGTCATTGCCATGGGCAGTCGAGCAAGTGCTTTCCTGCCATTGACGCTGGCAATTTCGATATTGCCGGCAATAAAGTCACCGGCGAATAATTGCTCTCCTAGCGGCCGATTGCCAAGGCTGGCTAGCTGGGCGCTCGGGTGATGCATTAGGGCGTCGGGAATGTGGGTGTGGGCAAACACCCACGGGATGCCATCTAGGCATAACAATACTTCGCGCACCCATAGGGCTGGTGATAATTGACTGTGGGTGATGAGCTTAACTTCAAAGTGCTGGCAACAATTTCTTAGCCTGGTGGTTAGGCTTCCTTTATCGGTGAGCCATTGATTCATGGCAACTGACGGTAAATTGTTGCATTTATCTGGCGAAAACCATTGAATTGATTCACCATTAGGGAAGCACTGGCTGGTCATGTACATTGAAAACTCATCACAATAACGACTGTCCCAAGCAGTCTACCATGACCTAAAAACCACTGATAGCAAAGCTTGTTAACATATATTAATTAAGGAAAAGATGGTTATCATGAAGATATTAATACCCCTGTTATGTTTGCTGACGAGCTTGATTGGCACCTCGGCGTTTGCTGCAGAAGAGCAAAATGACTTTAGTTATTATGGCTTTGAGCCAGAGATAGTCACCAATTACATTAGTAAGGGTAAGAAACTTGGTTTTGTCCGTATTAGTGTGGAACTGATGGTTAAGAACCCGGCCGATTTAGTGGCTGTGGAGCATCATGATCCATTATTGCGCAGCGCGATTGTTGAAATATTAGGTAATCAAACCGAAGAGAAAATTAAATCCCTCACTGGACGTGAAGAGATCCGACGCGAGTGTTACGATACGGTCAATCAGCTTTTGACCAAGGAAACGGGTCAGGCAGCGGTGGTCAATTTACTCTTTACCCGTTATTTATATGATTGACCTGAGTTGACCGGGATCAATCTTTGATTGGTCAATATGGCATTTAAGAAGACACATACCCCTGCGCGCTCTCTCGATAAACAGGGATTGCATCGCCGCAACATTCATAACCAAGGCTATGATTTCAGTCGATTAATTGAGGTCATGCCTGAATTATCTGGCTATACCCGGGATAATGGTTATGGCCGAGTTTCAATAGATTTTGCCGATCCAAAAGCCGTCAAATGCTTAAATCGTGCGATTTTACTGGCCGATTACCATGTGCTGGATTGGGATATTCCAGACGGGGCCTTGTGTCCGCCGATCCCCGGGCGCGTCGATTATATTCATTATTTGGCGGATTTATTGCAGGTGAATGGTAAACCGCTCACAGGATGCAATATTAAGGCACTCGATATCGGTACCGGTGCCAATGGGGTGTATCCGTTGTTGGGAAATAGTTGCTACGGCTGGCAGTTTGTCGCCACCGATATTGCCCAAGATTCCCTGGCCAATGTTGCACACATTATTGAGCGTAATCCGCCCATGTCACATGCGATCAGCCTGAGATTGCAACGCGATAAACAGGCGATATTTACAGGCATTATTCAAGCGGGCGAAATGTTTGAAGTCAGCATGTGCAATCCGCCATTTCACGAATCAAAGCAGGCGGCCGCTCAGGCAGCCAGTCGTAAAACGTCTAACTTAGGCCGAGCTAAAAAACAAAAGTCTGCCACTGCCCTGAATTTTGGCGGCCAAGATAATGAGTTATGGTGCCCAGGCGGTGAGTTGACGTTCCTCACAACCATGATTAAAGAAAGCCTGGCGTTCTCGCATCAATGTTTATGGTTTACCTCGTTGGTCTCTAAAGGTGATAACTTGGCACCCTGTCGTAAGTTATTGATGGAGCAGGGTGTTGCCGATATTCAAGTGATCCCTATGGAACAAGGGAATAAGCTCACTCGGGTGATTGCTTGGAGTTATTTGGCCGCTAACCATCGTCAAAAGTGGTTAAAGCTAAAACAACAACAGCCCAAGTTTGCCCATTCCCCCAGTTTAGGGATCTAACTGGCACTCCAAATTAAGCTGCCCGTGTTCGAGAGATCATAGCCACCTAACAATGCCGCCATTTGTCTGGACTCTGCACTGGTTAAGCGTTTGAACAAGTGCTGTAACTGACGCCTAAAGTAGATATTTTGTGGCATGACAAAATCAAACGATTCTTGCAACACGGGAATAAAGATTAAGCCGCTTTCATTGGCCACGGATTCACAACCAAAACCAATATCGGCGTCCCCCCGGGCGATGTAGCCTGCTAATTCTCGTTCACTGTAGGCGGTGATCACTTGATTTATATCAGAGACTTGCACCCCTTGTGCTAATAACCAATGCTCAAGGTGCTGTTGACTGCCGGCGCCACCTTGGCGACCAACCCAGCGTAATGAGTGTTTTACCAGTTGCTGTTGCTGTTGACTGATATGATGTAAGTCAGGGCGTAACAATAAACCTTGGCGCCGCTGATAACCATGCACCATGACCCATTGTTGGTGATTGGCATAGCCTTTGAGCAAGGCCGGATGGCGAATATTGCGCTCCTCCAAAGAACCCCAATGTAAGGTACAAACGTCGGCATAACCTTTGGACAGTAAATCTAAGCCTAAGCGCGAGCCGGTCGAGCTATAACTGATTAACTCGCGACTGCCGACGTCGGCCATCATCCGTGCGACTGTCATCGACAGTAATGGATCATCACTGCCAGTGATTAACATGCGATCGGTGAGCATGCCGTTATGACATGAGTCCATAATCCAGCGATCAATGAGAATTTTTGGGAATAACCATTTGCCGGTGATTTTAGTCGCTGGCAAAATACGGTCATTGGCCATTGAATAAACTTTCTTTTCATTTAAATCTAAGTATTCAGCAACTTGCTTTGCACTCATATAGACTAAATCACTGGCTTCCGTCATGATTTAGCTCCCTGTTGAGCGTCAAATTCAATATTGTCCGCACCGTTGTATACCAAGAAGTGGCGACCCTTAGCGCGAGCGATCATGGTAATACCTAACTTTTGCGCTAACTCCAAGCCCATTTGGGTCACACCGCTACGGGACAACAACACGGGAATGCCCATTTTCGCGACCTTAATCACCATCTCTGAGGTTAATCGGCCGGTGGTATAAAAGATTTTATTGGCGCCGATATCTTCAGATAACCACATATCACCAGCCAAGGTGTCGACCGCATTATGACGGCCAATGTCTTCGACAAATGCTTTAATGACATCATCTTCACACAAACCACAACCGTGAACGGCGCCGGCATTTTTGTAGGTTTCGTTATAGGCATTAATGTTATTGAGCAAGCCATACAGTGTGCTTTGTTTTAAGTGGGGTTGTGGTAAGACGATGTCGTCGACACCTTCCATAAAACCACCAAAAACCGTGCCTTGGCCGCAGCCTGTGGTGACGGTTTTTTCATTGAGCTTTTGTTCAATATCGGCCGTTTGCTCGTCGGTGATCACGGCGGCAGAGTTAGTGTCCCAATCCACTATTACAGATTTTAGTTGCGATAAATCAGAAACAAACCCTTGGTTTTTAAGATAACCAAGCACCAATGCTTCGGGTCGGGCGCCTAAAGTCATTAAGGTCACGATGGGGCGCCAGTTAAGATAAATGGTTAAAGGGCGCTCGCAGGCTACAAACTTTTCCAGTACTTCACCATGTTCATTGATGGCGGTTACCGGGATGGTCATGGCAACTTCTGCTTGGGTCTTAATAAACGCAATTTTTGATTGTTGTGTCATGTCGATTGTTTCTGATGAGGCTAAAGTCTGTAAGACGCTCTGCAAAGATCGTACCCAAAACCGTTATCCCGATATTTTGCGGACAAGATCGCACTTTCTTGGTGAACGATGGCGTTTATGTCCATACTCAGAAACGAGCTTGGACAATTTGTCCCAAGGTTAAGGGCGAATTAATGATCCAGTTCAAAAAACTCTCGAATAATATCTATGGCACTAAAATTGCTTGTTGTAGTTTATCGGTTGAGCGCGCACCATCCGCTTAGTAAACGACATTATTCCTCATGAATAGGATTAAGATTCGGAGTCACAATGCAACATTCTGAAAGTATTTGGCCTATGCACGTTTCTCTTAAACAGGTAGAGAAGCAGATGGGGCGCTGGAGCTCTGTCCAATGGGAATTAGATCAGGTGTTACCCGGCAATGATCCAACACCAGCAGGCTTTAAAACCATCGCCTTAGAGCTGTTTTTAGATGAGCGTGCCAGTTATCGCCTTAACCTTGATATGGCAAACCCAACGCTATTTATCGTCTGTGATGAATTACAAGATGGTACGTGGGTGCCTGCGGTAATCTCGGCGGATCAAAATGTCGCAGCCGGTTGCTTAGAGGGCGATACGCCAGTGCTCAGCATGCCGATGCCCGATGCCGTTGCGTGTTGGCTTGAGGCCTTTATTACTCGTCATGGCGAAGTCGAAATTAGTGCTCACAGACGTAAACATGTTAATCGCCGTAAAGAGTTGGCCCAACAAGGGAGAAGTCGATGACCGCGGAAAAAGGCTTACTAAGCCGCTGGCAGTTACGTCGTCAGCAAGTCGCGGCTGAAGCTGAAGCTGAGCAAGCTCAGTTCGCGCAGCAACAAGCGTCGTTGGAGGCCAAGCTCGAGCCGTCATCGTTAGACGATGGCGAGGTGGTCGGTGAGGCTGAGGTTGTCGAGTTACCCGATCCTGAAAAAATTGAAGTGGGTGGTAGCTTTGCTAGTTTTATGGCTGACAATGTCGACCCATTAGCAAAAAAAGCGGCGTTAAGAGCACTTTGGAAACAGCCTCACTTTAATGAAATTGACGGCTTGCTAGAATACGCGCTCGATTACAGCAACCAACCTAAATTGTCTGCTGAAGTATCCGAAGAGCTAGTCAATAAAGTCTTTAAGCGAGTCATCGAAAGAGAGCAGCAAGAGTTAGCCGAGCAACAGGCCCGTGAAGCGGCACAGCTGGCTGAGCATGATGACGTGCTAGAAGCATCAAGTGGCGTTGCCGAGGGGCAAGACACTCCCGCAGAGCAAGAGGAGCAAGCCTTGATGCTAAATGAAGGAAATATAGACAATTTGCCAGAGCCATCAACGACAAACGATCAGAATGTGGCAAACGAATCATTAGCACAAACTAAACCGGTTACTTTAGGTTAGTTTAGTGAATTATAAAGACCACCACTCTGGTATGGCTATTGCTGTGTATAGAACGACTTATATGGAAATTCAACAATATAAAACGGACTACAGCAAGGTTATAGACAGGGTTATGTTCAGGAATGCAATGTGAACAATAAACACAATCCCATGGAGTTAACTGCGATTCGTCAGCGCGTGATGGCGAATACTCAAATTTTACAAAATTTGATCCCTCCTACCGTGAGTTACATCACTCAGGGCAACGTATTAATTATTGGCCCAGAAGATTTGGCTAGGCTGGCGGCTGAGCAATTGTCGCAGATGGCAAGCTTGGTTATTTTGGCTACCGATGCCATTACCAGTCAAGATGATGAACACCTTGAAAAAGTCATGAACTCTGCCGTTAATGTTGAATGTTTTTATAACAAAATTATCGACATAAAAGGGTTTCTCGGACAGTTTCAGGTGGCAGTGGAGCAAGGTGAGACCTCTGCACCATTGAGTGTGGTCGCGATTCGTAAACCGCACTTTGATATGATTTTAGATCTCAGCCAATCTCCTTGTTTGAATTTAGAGATGCTGCCTCCTGGCTATTTCTACGTAGGTTATGATCAAGCGCAACTCGCGCTGGCGCTGGCTGAAATACCTGAGTTAGTCGGTGAATTCGATAAGCCTAGATACGTCAAAGTGAATGCCGATGTTTGTGCTCATAATCGCAACGGCATCAATGGTTGTAACTTGTGTTTAAACTTCTGCCCAGCCGATGCGATTAGCAGCCAAGACCACAAGATTGAAATCGACCCTTACCTTTGTCATGGTGCAGGCAGTTGCACCAATGCTTGCCCAACCGGCGCGATTAGTTATGACTTGCCGAATCCGCAGTCGTTATTAACTTATCTGCAAAAATTGATCGGTCGCTTTAGTGACGAAGCCAATATCGCCCCAGTGGTGATGTTCCATGACAATAAGTCAGAAGACAGTCAACTGCTGCAACAATTAGCGGGAGATGTACTGCCTATCGCTTTAGAGGAAATCACCGTTGCGGCCATCGATCATTGGTTTGCGGCGTTAGCGTTTGGTGCTCGCCAAGTACTGATTATGCAAACCGATACTACCGCCCCCACTCTGACGCAAATGCTGAGCGGTGAGCTCGCGCTCGCGAATCGGATGTTGACCGAAATGGGTCAACCCGAGCGTATTAGCTTAATTAATGCGAAAGAGCTGGATGCTCTCGATGCCTTATTGGCCGTCAGTAATGACTGGCCCGTGATCGCACCAACCCAAATAGCCGTTGGCACTAAACGTAGTGTGCTGTTTAGCGCGATTGATCATCTCAATAGCCAAGCTGGGGCGATTAGCACCATAGTGCCGATGGCCAATGTGCCTTATGGCCGCGTTAATGTGAATTTAGACACTTGTACCTTGTGCGTATCGTGTGTGGCGATTTGTCCCACTCAAGCGCTGCGAGATGGCGGTGACTTACCTGCATTACGCTTTACGGAGCAAGAGTGTGTTCAATGTGGCTTATGTGAAGCAGCTTGCCCTGAAAATGCCATCAGCTTAACGTCGCAAGTTAACTTTGACCGTAACAGCCGCCAAGCGTTAACCACGATTAAAGAAGAAGCGCCATTTGAGTGTATTCGTTGTGGCAGTGCGTTTGCGACTCAGTCGATGGTGCATAAAATGCTCGACATGGTTGGGGCGCATAGTGCGTTTAGCGCTAATATTGAACGCTTAAAAATGTGCGGTGATTGCCGTGTGAAAGATATGTTTGAAGACATTCTTCAAGATCCAGAAAAGCAACTGAGATAAGAGTGCAGATATGACCGAATTAGTGAGAGAAGTAAGTGAAAACGATCAGTTGCGAGCCGATATTTATCAGTTGCTTGCGGCCCTTATTCGCCGCCAACCTAGCCAAGAACTATTAGACTTTTTGGCCCAGCTCGATGTTGAGGCTGACGAAGATAATGACATGACCCGAGCGTGGTTGGCCGTGAAGTTAGCCGCAGCCCAATTCAATGCTGAGCAGTTAGAAGACGAATATTTTGCCGTCTTCTTGGGCGTAGGTCGTGGTGAAGTCTTGCCTTATGGCAGTTGGTTTATGACCGGCTCACTCATGGATAAGCCTTTAGCATTATTGCGAAATGACTTAAAGCAACTAGGCTTTGAGCGTGAAGATGATGTCAAAGAGCCAGAAGATCACGTGGCAGCCCTGTGCGAAGTGATGGCAACCTTAATTCTGGAAATGCCAAGCTATCGACAATTGGCTTTTTATCAGCGCCACTTAGGTAGTTGGATTGCCCGTTTTTGTGACACCTTAGCCGCCGCTCCAAGCGCCGCGTTTTATGCCACGGTCGCCCAATTGGCGAAGGCATTTTTCGTGTTAGAAGCCGCGGAGTTTGAGCAGTTAAGTTTAGATATCCCAGTGAACTGTCCTGGTAATTCCGATATGGAAGAAGCTAAAGAAGAAGAGATTAAAGTGAATTAAGGGTCACTCGCCCTTATCGGGACTGTCTGCCGCCCAAGCGGTAATAGGAAAGTAGACAGTGAATAACGAAGGCAAGGATGCCTTCATAAATCGGGCATATGCCCTTGTATCAACAGGAGACACCATGAAGAAGCAAGCAGCAGCCATGAGTCGTCGTGAGGCCTTAAAAGCCTTAGCGATAGGCACAGTAGCGGGCACTGCCGTGACATTAACGTCAACGGCTGTAGCTGAATCTAGCGACGTCACCCCAGCAGTATCGAAAGGTGAAGGTTACCGAGAAACCCCCCATATCCGAGCTTATTATGCCAGTTTGCGTTAACGCTAACTCATGATCTAGTTTTGGATAGACGCTTAAGCGTCAACAACATAGGAGGATGTGTGATGCGACTAACACGCACATCAGATACGGTCAGCCGCCCTGAAAAGCCTGGCTTAGGTCTCAATCGCCGTCAGTTTCTAAAAACTGCCGGACTCTCTGCTGGTGGCATCGCCGCCGCGTCAATGCTTGGCACTGCCATGATGCGCAAGGCTCAAGCAGAATTTATTCCCCACGATACCCCCGTTGAAGTCAAAAAAACCGTCTGTTCCCATTGCGCCGTCGGCTGTGGCATTTATGCGCACGTCCAAAATGGGGTGTGGACAGATCAAGAGCCAGCTTTTGACCATCCCTTTAATTCTGGTGGTCATTGTGCCAAAGGCGCTGCCGTGCGCGAAGTGGGTCATGGTGATCGGCGCTTAAAATACCCAATGAAAAAAGAAGGCGGTAAGTGGAAGCGCATTAGTTGGGAACAGGCGATTAATGAAGTCGGCGCTAAAGCGTTAGAAATTCGCGAGCAGTCAGGGCCTGATTCCGTATTCTTTATGGGAAGTGCAAAGTTTTCCAATGAGCAAGCCTATTTGTACCGCAAATTCGCGGCCTTATGGGGCACAAATAATGTCGATCACTCGGCACGTATTTGTCACTCTACCACGGTAGCTGGGGTGGCCAACACCTGGGGCTATGGTGCGCAAACGAACTCCATCAATGACATGCGTAATGCCAAAAGCATGATATTTGTTGGTTCAAACCCCTGCGAAGCCCACCCCGTGGCCATGCAGCATATTTTGATTGGTAAAGAGCGCGGTGCCAAAATTATCGTTGTGGATCCTCGCTTTACCCATACAGCAGCTAAGAGCGATGAATATGTGCATATTCGTCCAGGGACCGATATTCCGTTTATTTACGGTCTCTTGTGGCATATTTTTGAGAATGGTTGGGAAGATAAGCAGTTTATCGAAGAACGGGTTTATGGCTTGGAGCTCATCCGTGACGAGGTGAAGAAGTTCCCCCCTGAAGTGGTTGAAAATGTCGCGGGTGTTACCAAAGAACAGATGTTTAGGGTGGCGAAACTGCTGGCCGATTATCGCCCTGGAACCATCGTCTGGTGTATGGGCGGCACCCAGCACCATATGGGGAATTCTAATACTCGCGCATACTGTATCTTGCAATTGGCCTTAGGCAATATGGGCGTTTCTGGCGGTGGTACCAATATTTTCCGCGGCCATGACAATGTCCAAGGCGCTACCGATTTTGGTTTATTATTCGATAACTTACCTGGTTACTATGGCTTAACCACCGGTGCATGGCAGCATTGGAGTGCGGTGTGGGATCTCGATTATGAGTGGGTCAAGAACCGCTTTGATCAAGGCACCTATTTAGGCCAGGTCCCGATGAATTCGACCGGTATTCCTTGTTCTCGTTGGCAAGACGGTGTGCTTGAGCCCAAAGATAAAATCGCCCAGCGCGATAATATTCGCATGGCATTTTTCTGGGGGCAGTCGGTCAACACCGAAACCCGTGGGCCCACCGTTCGTAAAGCTCTCGATACTATGGACATGGTCGTGGTGGTTGATCCTTTCCCCACCATGGCAGGGGTTTTACCTGAGCGCAGTGATGGGGTGTATTTATTGCCGGCAGCCACTCAGTTTGAAACCTATGGTTCTGTATCGGCCACTAATCGTTCTCTGCAGTGGCGCTCTAAGGTGATTGAGCCGCTATTTGAGTGCAAGCCCGATCATGAAATCATGTACCTGCTTGCTAAGCACTGGGGCATCGAAGGTGAGATGTTTAAACATATCCAAGTCAATGGCACTGAGCCTTTGATTGAAGATATTACCCGTGAGTTTAACCGCGGTATGTGGACTATCGGCTATACCGGCCAAAGCCCTGAGCGTTTAAAGCTCCATCAAGAAAACTGGGGAACCTTCAGTGCCGACAGTTTAGAAGCCGCTGGTGGCCCATGTGCGGGTGAAACCTATGGCTTACCTTGGCCGTGTTGGGGCACCCCAGAAATGAAGCACCCAGGAACCCAAATCCTCTATCGCAACGATAGAGAAGTGCGTAATGGTGGTGGGACCTTTAGGGCGCGGTTTGGGGTTGAGCATAACGGCACCAATATTTTGGCGGTTGATTCTTGGTCTAAAGGCAGCGCCATTGAAGATGGTTACCCTGAGTTTACCGATGCCATGTTAAAGCAATTGGGTTGGTGGGATCAGTTAACCCCTGCAGAACAAGTGGCGGCAGAAGGTAAAAACTGGAAAACCGATTTATCTGGAGGCATTCAGCGGGTGGCGATTGCCAACGGTTGCAGCCCGTTTGGTAATGCTAAAGCCCGCTGCACCGTGTGGACCTTCCCCGACAATATTCCTATTCATCGGGAACCTCTCTATACCCCAAGGCGTGATCTCGTGCCCATCTACCCCACTTATCAAGATCGTTATGTCGCCAGACTACCGACCTTGTATGAGTCCATTCAAAAACAAGACTTTGCTAAAGATTTCCCCTTGGTTCTGACCTCGGGCCGCATTGTGGAATATGAAGGGGGTGGTGAGGAGACTCGTTCTAACCCTTGGTTAGCGCAATTGCAGCAAGAGATGTATATCGAGATGAATCCTAAGGATGCGCAAGATAGAGGCATTAGTAACGGCGATAAAGTCAAGGTCCACAGTCCAGAGGGGGCCATTATTGAAGTGGCCGCGATGGTGACGCCTAGGGTGATCCCTGGGGAAACCTTTATGCCATTCCATTTTGCAGGGGTGTTTGAGTCTAAGAGCTTGGCCAAGGATTATCCTGCAGGCACCGAGCCATATGTCATCGGCGAATCAGCCAATACCGCCATGACCTATGGTTACGATGTAGTGACTCAGATGCAAGAAACTAAAGCCACCTTGTGCCAGATTAGTCGGGCATAACCCTTGATGAGGAGATAGCTATCATGGCAGTCATGAAATTTTTGTGTGACACCAAGCGCTGCATCGAGTGTAACGGTTGTGTCACGGCCTGTTCCAATGCTAATTCAGAGGCCTTGGTGTGGGGTATTCAACGGCGCCGCGTGGTGACATTACACGATGGTGAACCCGGGGAGGCATCGATATCGGTTGCTTGTATGCATTGTACCGACGCCCCTTGTATGGCCGTGTGCCCGGCGGATTGTTTTTATCGTACCGATGACGGCATTGTACTGCACAACAAGGAAACCTGTATTGGTTGTGGTTATTGCTTTTATGCGTGCCCCTTTGGTGCTCCCCAATTTCCGCAAAAGACCAGCTTTGGTTCTCGCGGCAAAATGGATAAATGTACTTTTTGCGCTGGTGGACCTGATAAGAACTTTTCGGAACAGCAGCAAAAACTGTACGGCGCTAATCGCATTGCCGAGGGCAAATTACCTCTGTGTGCTGAAATGTGCTCCACCAAGGCGTTGTTGGCTGGGGATGCTGAAGTCATTTCAAATATTTATCGTGCCCGCGTCGCTGCGCGAAGTAACCCCGAAACCATTTGGGGCTATGTGCCTGACACTGGAGCAACACCCGACCAGTAATGCCGCCCAATGAGAGATTGGGTAAGGAGATGAAGATGTTGATTCAACAAATCCGTCACCTGTTGGCATTACTGCTACTGGTGACAGTGCCTATGGCTTATGCAGCAGATCCTAGCTCGGAGCAGGCGCAGCAAGAAATGGCGTTAATGGCGCAGCAGCAACAAGTGTTAGCGGCGCAACAGCAAGCGATACAGACATTGCAGCAACATCCGCAACTGGCTGAGGTTGAGCTGTGGAGTGCCATTAAAAATGGTGACCAAGGGGTCAGCGCTGCACAAACCACGGGGGCTGGCAAACTCATTAATGTGGTGGGTAATGAAGGTAAAATTGTCCGCAGTGAGTACATGATGCCCGCGGCAGCATTTGCGGTTGTGGGTGTTTTTGGCCTGTTTTTACTGTTTTTTCTGGTCAATGGTCCAGCCAAGTTGGCTCATGGCTTTTCCGGAAAAATGGTGGAGCGATGGAGTCAGGCCGATATTTGGTTGCATTGGTTTATGGCCATTAGCTGTTTAACCTTAATGTTTACTGGATTGAATATTTTGCTGGGGCGTTTTGTGCTTCAGCCGATATTGCCAGCATCCGTATGGGCGGCGCTGATCTACGGCAGTAAAACCATTCACGATTGGATAAGCCCAGTGTTTATTGTGTCGTGGGTGATCTGCATTTTGAAATGGATGCCATTGCAGCTGTTTAAAATGTATGACCTCAAATGGTTTGTTAGCGTTGGTGGCTACATTAACTTTGGTCCTTTCAAAGGTAAGCACCCCGATAGTGGTTTTGCCAATGCGGGTGAAAAAATGTGGTTTTGGACCTTGGCGCTGTTTGGGTTAGTGGTGGTGGTCTCTGGCTTGTTACTGTTACTGCCGCGCTTAGATTTACCGCGAGATGTGTCGGTATTTGCCTTGTTGGCTCACGATGCCGCCGCGGTGATCTTAATTGCTTTCACGATAGTGCATGTATGGATGGCGACAGTGTTGAGCGAAGGTGGGCTTGAGTCGATGGTGACGGGTTATTGTGACGAAAACTGGGCAATCCAGCATCATAACTTGTGGTATGACGAGCTCAAAAGCGACGGCCGGATTAAGTACAAGTAATCCTCCCCGCAAGAACTAACTACCCAGCCTAAGCGCTGGGTATTTTTTTTGCTAATGCCTGAGGCTTTGACCCTGTTGAGTCATTTTTGCACTAAGCGGCTAATTTTCATGCTGATAGTTTACCTGTATTTCATTTGTAACCCATCTTAGCCAGCGTTTTGCAGCCTCAAATCATATCAGTTTGATTGGTAGTGTGATCCACGCCTCATTTTCGCCTGAATTGTGGCGAAAACAACCGAGAAATCCCACTCTGATCATGGTTTATTTAGGCAAAACTTTTATAGTGAATATGCTTTTTAAGACCATGAAAAATCGTGAGTTTTTAACCAATTTGCAACAAGTGTTACGCGTTGCAAATTGGATTTATCAAGGCATTGATACTCAAATTAATGCCGATTAATCAGGAGCAAAAATGAAGAAACAACAGCCAGATCTGAATCGCAGATCGCTGCTGAAAGCTCTGACAGTAGGTAGTGCGGCCGGTGCCGTCATTGCGACTACAGGTGTCAGTGTCGCTCAGGCAAGTGAGGGCAGTAAGGTAGCTAAGTCGGAAGATGGTTACCACGAAACTGCGCATATTCGTGCTTATTACAACAGCCTGCGCAGCTAATCAGGAGAATTCGCGATGAAATTAACTCGCAAGTCAAATGTCGCCACTGTGGCCGACAAGCCGACGCTAGGTATTAGCCGTCGTCAATTTATGAAGCATGCCGGTATCGCCACGGGTGGTATTGCTGCTGCATCATTACTGGGTACTGGCATGATGCGTCGCGCTGAAGCCGCTGACGTACCGTATGACGCCCCAATCGAAGTCAAGCGTACAATTTGTAGTGCTTGTGCCGTAGGTTGTGGTTTGTATGCCGAAGTACAAAATGGCGTGTGGACTGGTCAAGAGCCAGCATTCGATCACCCATTCAACGCCGGTGGTCACTGTGCTAAAGGTGCTGCGTTGCGTGAACATGGTCACGGCGAAAAGCGTCTGAAGTACCCAATGAAGTTGGTTGATGGTCAGTGGAAGCGTATTTCATGGGATCAAGCCATCAATGAAGTTGGCGACAAGATGTTGGACATCCGCAAGGAATCAGGTCCAGACTCAGTTTACTTTATGGGTAGCGCTAAGTTTTCTAACGAAGGCTGTTACATGTACCGTAAGCTGGCAGCCATGTGGGGCACAAACAACGTCGACCACTCAGCTCGTATTTGTCACTCTACCACTGTAGCCGGTGTTGCTAACACTTGGGGTTATGGTGCGCAAACTAACTCTTTTAACGACATTCAGAACGCCAATGCGATTTTCTTCATTGGTGCTAACCCTGCTGAAGCCCACCCAGTGGCCATGCAGCACATTCTGATCGCTAAAGAGAAGAATAACGCTAAGATCATCGTTGTTGATCCTCGCTTCACTCGTACTGCGGCTCACTCTGATCTGCATTGCCCAATTCGCCCAGGTACAGACATTCCGTTTATCTACGGTATGTTATGGCACATTTTCAACAATGGTTGGGAAGATAAGGCATTCATCGAGTCTCGCGTATTCGAAATGGACACCATCCGCGAAGAAGTCGCAAAATGGAATCCAAAAGAAGTAGAAGATGTGACTGGTTGTTCAGAAGAAGTGGTTTATCAAGCCGCTAAACTGATGGCCGATAACCGTCCAGGTACCGTGGTTTGGTGTATGGGTGGTACTCAGCATCACGTCGGTAACTCTAACACTCGTGCTTACTGTATCCTGCAGTTGGCTCTGGGTAACATGGGTGTGTCTGGTGGCGGTACTAACATTTTCCGTGGCCACGATAACGTTCAGGCGGCAACTGACTTAGGTCTGCTGTTCGACAACTTACCTGGTTACTACGGTTTGACCACTGCAGCTTGGCAGCACTGGACCAACGTATGGGAACTGGATATGGAGTGGATGAAGAGCCGCTTCGATCACGGTACCTACTTAGGTCGTGAGCCAATGACTACCCCAGGTATTCCTTGTTCTCGCTGGCATGACGGCGTATTAGAAGACAAGGCCAAACTGGCTCAGAAAGATAACATCCGTTTAGCTTTCTTCTGGGGTCAATCAGTTAACACTGAAACTCGTCAGTCTGAAGTACGTGATGCTTTGGATAAGATGGACACTGTGGTTGTTGTGGATCCATTCCCAACAATGGCGGGTGTTATGCACCGTCGTCAGAACGGCGTGTACTTACTGCCAGCAGCGACTCAGTTCGAAACTCGTGGTTCTGTGTCTAACTCAGGTCGCTCTATCCAGTGGCGTGAGCAGGTAATTGAGCCGTTATTCGAATCTAAGACTGATATCGAAATCATGTACCGTCTGGCTCAAAAAGTCGGTATCGATAAAGAATATACCAAGCGTATTCCTGTTGAAAATGGCATCCCAGTCATTGAAGACATTACCCGCGAAATTAACCGTGGTATGTGGACTATCGGTATGACAGGTCAAAGCCCTGAGCGTATCAAAGAGCACACCATGAACTGGGGTACCTTCAGCAATAAGACGCTGGAAGCCGAAGGCGGCCCATGTAAGGGTGATACCTATGGTATGCCTTGGCCATGTTGGGGTACGCCAGAGATGAAGCATCCTGGTACCCAGATCCTGTACAACACGCATAAACACGTTAAAGACGGTGGTGGTAACTTCCGTGCACGTTACGGTGTTGAATACAAAGGCGAAAACCTCTTAGCTGAAGGCACCTTCTCTAAAGGTTGTGAAATCGAAGACGGTTACCCTGAATTCTCTGCTCAAATGCTGAAGCAATTGGGTTGGTGGGATGAACTGACGGCTGAAGAGAAAGCCTCTGCTGAAGGTAAGAACTGGAAGACTGACCTGTCTGGCGGTATCGTGCGCGTAGCGATCAAGCATGGTTGTATTCCATTCGGTAACGCCAAAGCGCGTTGTATCGTATGGACCTTCCCTGATGAAATCCCGTTACACCGTGAGCCTTTGTACACTGCTCGTCGTGATTTGGTCTCTAAGTACCCAACTTATGACGATATGCAAGTACATCGCCTGCCAACTCTGTACAAGTCAATCCAAGACAAAGACGTGACCGGTAAGTACCCACTGGTACTGACCTCAGGTCGTCTGGTTGAGTACGAAGGTGGTGGTGAAGAATCTCGTTCTAACCCATGGTTGGCAGAACTTCAGCAAGAAATGTTTGTTGAAATCAACCCAGCTGATGCCGCAGACCGTAACATCCGCAATGGTGATGACGTATGGCTGGAAGGCGCTGAAGGCGGACGTATTAAGGTACAAGCTATGGTCACTCCTCGAGTTAAGCCAGGCGTAACCTTTATGCCGTACCACTTCGCAGGTGTGATGCACGGCGAAAGCTTGGCACCTAACTATCCAGAAGGCACTGTGCCTTACGTGATCGGTGAATCTTGTAACACGGCTCTGACCTATGGTTATGACCCTGTGACTCAGATGCAAGAGACTAAAGCGTCTCTGTGTCAGATTGCCAAAGCGTAAGTGCTGCATAAGCTAGGAGAATTGCCATTATGGCTACAATGAAATTTTTATGTGATACCAAGCGCTGCATCGAATGTAACGGCTGTGTCACTGCTTGTAAGAACGAAAACGCCTCTGCTTTAGAGTGGGGTATTAACCGTCGCCGCGTAGTAACCATCAATGATGGTCAGCGTGGTGAGGCCTCTATCTCTGTGGCATGTATGCACTGTAGTGATGCTCCGTGTATGGCCGTATGTCCTGCTAACTGCTTCTACCAAACCGAAGATGGTCTGGTATTGCATGACAAGGACACCTGTATTGGTTGTGGTTACTGTTTATATGCTTGTCCTTTCGGTGCGCCTCAGTTCCCGAAAAGCGGTGCTTTTGGCAGCCGTGGCAAGATGGACAAGTGTACTTTCTGTGCCGGTGGCCCAGAAGAGAACCACTCTGAAGCTGAACTGAAGAAGTACGGTGCTAACCGTCTGGCTGAAGGCAAGCTGCCAATGTGTGCTGAATTGTGTGCAACTAAGTCATTGTTAGCGGGTGATGCAGACGTTGTTTCTGCCATCTTCCGTGAGCGTGTGGCTTACCGTGGCGCCAAGAACGCAGCTTGGGAATAATTTTCCAAGTTTAGGACAGTCCATCAAGTTGTCTCTGCTTCGGCAGAGGCAACCCTAGAGGATAGATTATGAACAAACTGTTCAAACACATAGGCTTAGCCATCGCACTGTTATTTAGTGCTGTGGCATTCGCCAATGGTGGTGACGCGGCCTTGGCCCAGTCTCAGGATGCGCAGGTATGGGCGCAGCTGAAGGATGGCGTGGTAGGTTACACCGACTCTAAGAGTGAGTTTCACGGTCAAGCGATCAATACTTATGATTTACGCGTATTGGAAGTGCGTGCCGACTGGTTAGCGCCAGCGTTAATGGCATCACTATTTGGCATGATCGTCATTTTCATCCTGTTTATCGCGGTCAACGGTATTTCAAAGTTGCACCACGGTTACTCAGGTAAAATGGTATATCGTTGGTCAAAATCTGATGTGGCCATTCACTGGCTGGGCGCTATCCCGTGTTTGCTGCTGATCGTTACTGGTCTGGTATTGCTGGCGGGTCGTTTCTTCTTCCAACCTTACTTGGGTGAAGGCGTCTGGGCTGGTTTAGTCAATGGTGCCAAGCAAGTGCATGACGTGGTAGCGATTCCATTCATGCTGGGTTGGGCGCTGATGACAGTGCTGTGGGCTAAAAACCAGATCCCTACTATGTACGACGTTAAGTGGTTCATGGTAGTGGGTGGTTATATTAACTTCGGTCCTTTCAAGGGCAAGCACCCTGATGCTGGCTTTGCCAACGCGGGTGAGAAGTTATGGTTCTGGACCTTCGCCATGTTCGGTTTACTGATCTCAGTATCTGGCATGTTGCTGTTGTTCCCAAACTTATTTGAACCAAGCCGCAACTTAAGCTTATTGGCTCTGATTGTTCATGGCGTGAGCGCCATCATCATCTGTGCTTTCTCCATCGTTCACATTTTCATGGCAACGGTTATGTCTGAAGGTGGTATGGAATGTATGGTGTCTGGTTACTGTGATGAGAACTGGGCTACCCAACATCACAACCTGTGGTTTGATGAGATCAAAGCTGACGGTACTCTGAAGTACAAGGATTAATTCTTTTGACTGATAATGTTCAGTCAATGTCTTAATCAAGCTGAAGCCCCGCCAATAACGCGGGGCTTTTTGTTGCCTGTCGGCAACGGGAACTTGGTGTTTCTGCTGGCGTCAGCCGTAGATTGATCATGCTGCGCATGCTGTTGGGTTGATCAGCTATCGCTGATTGATCTGGCAAGGCTTCGCCTTGCAGAAGATCGCGGGCTTCCAGCCCACACCCGGGCAAAGGGGACTAGACGGCTTCGCCCCCTTTGCAAACCCCCTGCCGCCCCAGACGGTGCCGACAGCCCCTCGAGCTTATGGCGAAAAAAGCTGACGGTTCAGACGCTCGTCCATGATTCGACTGAACCTGCTTCGGCATCCATGCCTCGCCACGCATTTTTCGCCAACATTCTTCGGCGGCACCGACGGGGACATTGGAGTCGCCTGTAAGTTTAGCAATTAAGTTATACTAATCAAAACCTGCTTGGACTCGTTCAGGTTTACCTGTTCTGCTGAGTTTATATACGCAGTATTCACTTTTTTCACCTTTGGCGAAGCCTGGTATTAAACAACGTTTGTTGTACCTTTTCTGGGCTATGGTTTCTTCTGTTCGCTCTACTACTTTAGTAAGTAATGAATACGCTCTGCTGAAGACAAATACATACTCCGAACCACTTTGATTGGCTACGATAAAACACTCTTTGTTGATATTTTCGACATTGCTGTTTTGGGCTAAATCATGGAAGGGATCATTCTTATGAGCCTTTTTGTATTCGTCCGTTATATGGTTTATTAAATTTGCTCCACCCCAAGATACAAGCACAACATTCTTTTCCATATTTAGAAGCTTTTGGTGTTGTTTGAAGTATTCTCCTTTAGTTAGGAATACTCCATATTTGTATATATCCTCACCTTTAAAAGGTAGGGAGACCTCGAATCTCCCGTTACTGTTTTTTGCTGTCTGAATCATGTTGATAACAGCTTTATCTCCCTTAGCAGCCATGCGGCCCAGCTTGTTAGCTGCTTCAATTGCGCCATCACCTGTTGATGTTGTTCTTGAAATCAGTCCAAAAAGTGCGTCTATTTTACTTTTTTCAGTATTGCACTTGCGACATACATGGAAGTCGCCTTTGCGACTTATGCTGACAGCTGATTCTGGAATCATGTGTTCTACAGAGCGGGCGTCATCAGTATTTCTTGCTTTTCGTATCTGAATCCCACAATAAACACAGCTGTTTGTTTTAATCACAGTGATGACACCTTTAGATATGAGGATACTCTTTGGGCAACACCTTAATTCATAGCTATATCAAAAAGATAGATGTTTGGTGCCTTAAGGCTCCTTTATCCCAGATTGCACCGACTTCCCGTCCGACGTTGCCGGAGGGAAATGGCTGCAATAGCAAGCCCCGTCATGGATGACGGGGCAGCCACCGCTGATACAGGGATGTGGAATCGGTGGCGGTTGCGTGATTGAAGTCATTTTACGATGGATAACAACTTCGGTTGGGGCGGCAGGGGAGATCCAAAGGGCGAATGCTCGCCTCAGGCAAGCGCGCTTATGAGCGCGAACCAAGGAGGGTGAGCTGGCCGTTAAACAAGGATGTTGTTTGCCGCTGTTGAGCCCCTCTTGGTCGGGTGTGGGCCGAAGCTCCACGACGTTCTGCCAAGTGCTGCTTGGCAAAACAATTAGTCCCTTGGCGCATGAAAGACAGAAAAACACGCGCCAGCGTAGCTTGGCAATAAAGCCTCACCGCAGGTGAAATCCATGCGATTGATTAGAATCGCCAGCTAAACTTGGCTAATAAAACTCCCAACGGGAACTGGGGCACGAAGCTCCAGGACGTTCTGCCAAACGTAACTTGGCAAAACAACCAGCCCCCTGGCGACTGAAGCCACTCAAACTCCATGTAATGGAAACCCACAACACTTGGTGTTGCCCTTCACTCCCTAACCCAAAATCTTGTGGTTATCTATAGGTTTGCATCATTAGCAACGCCTGAATTATGAGATCGAGTTAACAATTTATTGGTTAAAATTTAGTAAGGGGCTGTAATTTCCGACTGCCTCACGGTTTGAGACATTTATTCCCGTTAACCTCGTACGCTCACAAAGTTAACCATTTTGAGGTATGGCTGCGTGGTCATCCGGTAACATACCGGGTGCGGAAATCATCAATCGTCAGGAAATATTATGTCGCAGATAATTCACACTTTGGATAATGGCCTGATTAAGCCGTATGAAGCCAATATCACTGTTCCCGACTGGATGCTGTCCGGTATGGAGCGGGTGATGCAGTACTATGTCGATAAGAACCTAAGGCTGGACACCCAATCTGCTGACATTATGCCGGCACCGATTGCTGGTAAGAAGTACATGCTCTACGCTCATGTGCCTTTTTGTCATACCTTGTGCTCCTACTGTACCTTCCATCGCTTCTTGTTTAATGAAGACAAGGCGCGCGCCTATTTTATTGCGCTGCGTAAAGAAATGGAGATGGTAAAGGCCTTAGGTTATGACTTCGAGTCCATGTACATTGGTGGTGGAACCACCACGGTATTAGAAGATGAGTTAGTTAAGACCATTGAACATGCACGCACCCTGTTTCCATCCATCAAAGAGGTATCGTGCGAATCCGATCCGGTGCATTTGGATAGCCCTGGCTTTAAAGACTTAAAGGGGCTGGTAGATCGGATGTCGATTGGCGTGCAGAGCTTTGATGATGGCATCTTAAAGATGACGGATCGTCTCGAAAAGTTTGGTACGGGTCAGCAGACGTTCGACAAGATCATGGCGGCTAAAGAGTTATTCCCTATCATCAATGTCGATTTGATTTTTGGTTTCCGTGGTCAAACTGAGGCGGTGATCCAACATGACTTGGATATGGCTAAACGCCTCGACCCGCGTCAAATCACCACCTACCCCTTGATGATCACTCATCAAACTCGTAAAAGTGTTAAGGGTAAACTGGCGGCGCCACAAGGTGAAATGGCTGATCAGTATCGCCAAATTCTGAATAATTTGAATGGCCAATATAACCAGCTAACGGCATGGGCCTTTGGTAAAGCCAATAACGAAGGCTTTGATGAATACGTTATCGATTATGATGAGTACTTAGGTGTCGGTTCTGGTTCGTTCAGCTTCCTAAACGACACCCTCCATGTGAATACCTTCTCCTTGCGTAAATACCAAGAGCGGATTGCCGCCGGTAAGATGGGGGTTGAGCAACAAAAACTTTACACTAAGAAAGACGTTATGCAGTATCGTTTCTTGCTTGGTATGTTCTCTGGGCGGTTATCACGTAAGTACTTTAGAGAGACTTTCGGGGTTAATTTGGATACCAGCTTGTTTAAAGAAATGACTTCGATGAAATTGATTGGTGCCATTAAAAATGACCCGAGCGATCCCGATAACCTTATCGTCACAGATAACGGTAAGATGATGGGCTTATTGATGATGAAAGAATTCTATTCTGGCATGGATAACGTCAGGGCCCAATTACGTAAACCGCTGCAGCAGCAAGATATGTGATGTCATCACTGCGGTGGCAACGGCTAACAAAGGCGCCATTTGGGCGCCTTTTTTATTAATTATTTTTTATGCTAACTTGGTAATAAAGTAACACTATCTATATGTAACGCCATGAAATACAATATAAATGTGATGTTGCGCACGCTTGTTTGTAGTTAATTTTCAGACTTATCGCATATATTAGTTATATGGCGTTTAGCTTAGGTGTTATTGATTTGTGATTTCGATTGATTTAGTCTCGCCTGCAGACATGATTGAAACGATGGCGTGATATGGAACAAACTTTATTATTTAATGATTTTTGCGAGCGTTACGACTTGGATGAAAGCTGCCAAGATAGCCGCCGTTTATATCGGGTATATCTAGCTAACTTCACCACCTTTAATTTAGCCATCAGTCATCTAGTGGTGGCGGAAGCCTTGAAGAAAGCCGCGGCTTATTAAGTTGTTGCCCGCATCCCCCCGCCCCAGAATCCCACTGACCCCACCTTGGTATGGTTGCCATCACGTTGCTTAATGGCATCTTGATTGATTTGCCGCTTCCTTGCTTATTTACGCTCTGGCTGGCCGTTAGGTGCCAGCAAGTCTTAGGTTACTCAGGTGAAGGTGTCTCGGGCGTTAGCGGCTGATGGTGATTGCTGACAGCAGCCTTGCATGGCATTTATCACCATGGGGGGCTGATTGGGACTGCAGAGGGGCACCTAAGGGGGACGTTATCGGTTGATCACCGGCGAGCGCCAGCGAGACTAATAAGCCATAAGCAAATAATAACCCTAAATAAATTCGGAATCGTGATGTATGTCTACGGCGTCTTGGCATAGGCTATTGGTCATCGGGTATTTATCTATAAGATACACAAGCCGTTAGATTTTACCAGTCATATTAGGTTAGGGAGAAGCTGAGATGTTAGATGCCGCATTGGTGGTCGAGGGGGGCGGTTTACGCTCGATTTATGCTGCCGGTGTGATGGATGCCTTTATGGAGGAAAATATTGAATTTCCTTATGTGAGCGGAGTGTCAGCAGGCGCCATTTATGCTGCGTCGTTTATTTCCAGGCAGCCGCAACGCAACCTCAACATTCAGCAGCAATATCTCACTGACAAACGCTATATGGGCTTACGCCATTGGTTGCGAACCGGTAATTATGTCAACACAGAGTTTACCTTCACCCGCATGACTAAAGAGTTGCTTCCTTTTGATTTTAAGAGGTTTAAGGCTGCGGCGACTGAGTTTCATGTGGGCGCTTTTGATTGTGTGTCGGGCCAGATGCGCTATTTCACTCAGGCGGATTTTACCTCCCCTGATGACTTAATCGCAGCGTTAATCGCCTCGAGCAGTTTACCCTTGTTAGCCCAGCCACAGGTGATTGACAGTCGAGCTTACCTTGATGGTGGCCTCAAGGAGGCTATCACCAGTCGGCAAGCTGAACGAGCCGGTTTTCGTCAGCAAGTGGTCATTTTGACGCGGCCACCGGCATACGTGAAATCGCCATTATCACGTCTGGCTGCCGCAGCCATTCATACCCTATATCGACGCTATCCCAACGTGGCCGAAGCGTTAACCACTCGTCATCAATATTATCAGCAGGATATGGCGTTGCTGCGACAAAAACAGTTGGCGGGAGAGGTGGTGATTATCCAACCTCACACGGCCTTGCCCATTGGCCGCTTAGAGGCCAATGTCACTAAGGTCGAGCAGGTATATCAATGGGGGCTGAAGGATGGCCGGCGAGCCATCCCTCAGTGTGAGTCACAATTTGCTTAGGCGGATTTCGACTTTTCAATCAGTTTATTTAACTCCTCTTGAGCGGCGCTGAAGTTAAACTCGGCAATCGCCTTTTCAAGGGCGGCAAAATCGATACCTAAGGCATTGATGGCTTCTGCGTTTTGCTTCATCACGGCAATAAAGTCGATGGCTTGGGTATCAAAGTTATCCAATAGCATTTGCAGTTGCTGCAGTTCAATCATCAGTTCAGTGGTGTCATAGGACTTCACTTCGCTGCTTTGGGGTTTCACTACCTCTTCCTTGGGGCCGAAGTCGATGACTTCTTGCTGTAACTGATTGAGCATGTCGCTTAGTTGCTGCAAGAACTCCGCCGATGGTGCCGTCTTATTATGGCCAAGGTCTTCTAATTCTTTACCAATAATCGCGAGGTTATCGGCGCTGATATTGGCGGCTGCGCCCTTAATTGTATGGCCGACGCGGCCAATAAATTCCCAATCAGCATCAGCGACTGCTTGATGTAATTTTTGCTCTTCTTGTTGCCGGCTATTAATGAACGAACTGACGATTTGCCAGTAAAGCTTTTCATTGCCACCGAGGCGACCGATGCCGTCATCAATGTTGAGGATGCCACCTCCAGCCGGCATGCCGTTATTGTTGAGATGATGATCCATCTCTTCTGTGTATGCATCTTCCGTTTGATTGAGATGAATGATTTCAGGCATTGATTCATCGCTGTCGGCGTCGATGATGGTAGTGCTGGTCTCTGAATTGTCAAAGAAATCACAGATATCATCCTCGACCTCATCAGCAATTTCGATCACGGTGATGCCACCGACCACTTGCTCGTCTTGCTCCGCTTGTGAGTCCAATAGACACTCAGTGCTTGGGGCAACATTGGCCACGCCTGCCGCGCCCTCACTTAACCAACGGCACATTTTTTTCAGTAATTCGTTGACGTTTATGGGCTTGCCAAGGTGGTCATTCATGCCCGCGGCTTTACAGTTTTCAACATCCTGACTCATGGCATTGGCGGTCATGGCAACGATAGGAATAGCTGACTTGAGGGTGTTGCGTATGTGCTTGGTGGCGGTAATCCCGTCCATCACCGGCATTTGCATATCCATCAATACCAGTTGGAAGTTTTGTTTTTCGAGCCAGTCCAGCGCCTCTTGACCATTGTTAGCCACCTTAATGTTGGGCCCGTAGGGTTCGAGGATACCGATGGCGACTTCTTGGTTGGTTTCATTATCTTCAACTAATAACACATTGGCATTTTTAATGATGCTGAAATCGCTTTGCTCGGGCTCTGAGCGGCGCGCTTCGAGGGCTTCAGTTTTTTTCATGACCCCAAAGGCGTTCATGATGGCATCAAAGATCAGTGACGGATTGACTGGCTTAATCACTAAGCCATCAAATAATTTCTCATTTTCGCCGCTAAGACCGACTTCTCGGCCGTAGGCGGTGACCATGATAAATTTCGGCAGTTTATCTTCACTGATTTTGTCACGAATTTGCTTGGTGGTTTCGATGCCATCAATTCCTGGCAACATCCAATCCATAAAGACTACGTCGAAAGGGTCTAACTCATTAATGCCTTTTTCAACGGCAGTCACGGCTTCAAAACCATTGCTAACGGTCATGACTCTAAAGTTCATGGCCTTGAGTAAGCCCATCATGATCTCTCTGGCAGCATCATTATCATCAACCACCAACACGCGTTTCGCTTGTAAATCATCGACGGGTTGATAAAACTTTCTTGCCTTAACATCTTGCAGGCCAGCTTCAATCGTGAAGCCAAAGACCGAGCCTTTGCCGGGCTCACTCTTCACCCAAATATTACCCCCCATTAATTCAACCAAACTCTTAGAGATGGTTAAGCCTAAACCGGTGCCACCATATTTACGGGTAATTGAGCCATCGGCCTGAGAGAAGGATTTGAATAAGCGTCCAAGTTGCTCTTCGCTCATACCGATACCGCTATCGATAATTTCGAATTGGATAATGATGTTGTCGTCATCACTGCTCTCTAATTGCTTCACCTTAACGATGATTTCCCCTTTTTCGGTGAACTTGATTGAGTTACCACAAAGGTTAATCAGCACTTGCCCGAGACGGAGTGGATCACCCACTAAGGCTGAGGGTAGGTGAGGGTCGATATCAAATAAAAACTCGAGATGTTTATCATCGGCCTTCATGCCGATTACGTTGGCGAGGTTATCTAACACTTCATCCAGCAGGAAGTCGATATTTTCAATGCTGAGCTTACCCGCCTCGACTTTAGAAAAGTCGAGAATGTCGTTGATGATGCCTAACAGTGATTTAGCGGCATGATCAATCTTACTGACATAATGATGTTGTTTATCAGAGAGGCCGGAATGCAGCGCTAAATGGGACATGCCGATAATGGCATTCATGGGCGTGCGGATTTCGTGACTCATATTCGCCAAGAACTCACCCTTAGCCTTACTAGCCTCATCGGCGGCGTCTTTGGCGCCCCTGAGCTCAATTTCAAGCTCTTTTTGTTCGGTGACATCAACAAACAGCCCCACAATCCCTTTAGGATCGCCCTTACTGGAATAGTAAGTGGCTTCAAAAATACTGATATGGCGTTGTTCATTTTCTGCGTTTTTAAGATTGAGATCGTATTGGGTGGTACCTGGGGCTTGCAGTAAGGTTTTTTCAGCATTATTAAATATTTGCGATGTTTCAGCAGGAAATAAATCCGCTGGAGTACAATCTAAAATGTCCGCTTCGAATAGTCCAAGGAAGTCGCTAAAACCATTGTTGACTCCAAGGTAGCGGCCGTTGGAGTCCCTAAAGTACATAGGGCTTGGAATCGCATTGAGTACTTGCTGATTAAACTCAAGTTGTTCGGCAATTCGGCGTTCAGCCGCGGCTTGAAGTTCACTGTTACGCGTGAGCTCAAAATTGATCGCCAAGTCATCTTGAACCTTATTTAGCCAAATCAAGTGGGCCTCGGCTAGCGGACTGGTGAGCCCAAGCTCTAATAGACCAACAATATTATCGTTGACCTTGAGTGGAAAGAAATGCAATTCGGCTAAGGATAGCTCGCCATCTAACAAGGGGATTCGATACTTGCCATCGAGATCGCGCAATGAGAAGTGACTGCGGCTACGCAGTAAACTGATTTGAATTGAATCTCTGTCGGCAATGGTCTGGCTACTGCTGCTGGAGTAGCCACATCCCGCAACACGGGTCAGTTGGTTGTCATAAAATTTATAGATACCAATCAAGGGGATTTCAAACCGTTCGGCTAAGAAATTGATGACATTACCGCCTAATTCGTTGGCATCGGCAGAGTCACGCATTACATCGGTGAATTCCTTAATCGAGGAGTTCATTTGTAACTGTTGACTCACTTCTTGCAGAATTAAATTTTGGGCTCGAGCCAAAGGCCTGAGCGCCCCTTTGTTATGCTCGGTAATTTGGAAGCCAAAATCATGGTTGTTGACTTGATTCACTAACTTGCGCTGCATGCGATACGCCGGCGACAGTACGTAGGTCCATAACAATATAAAGGAGGCGATGGCGATGATCGAGAGCATGGTTAAGGCTATGATTTGGTAATCATAGAGGGTGTGTATCTTAGTTTGAGACTGGTGGAGTTCGGCTTGGGTGGATTCGCTGAGCAGCCGATAAAACTGGCCCACTGGAGTCATTATTTTGCGTTTTTCTTGGAAATACGCGTTACTAAACAATATATCAATGGCTTGCTGCGGGTTGGGCTCAATGCTAACAATCCCCGCTTCGGTGCGTTTAATGCCCTCAATGGCATCAAAGGCCTCACGTTCAAGGTTAACCAAGTTTTCTGACATGTTGATAGCTTGGCGCAACAAAAGTAATTGAGTGGGCGTGATCCCCGCGATTTGCATGCGCTCGAGCAAGCTAGGAAAAGCTTGGTTGCTGTTATTGAAAGGCACCAGCAGTTCATTGGGATCGGAGGTCACATCCCAATATTCAAAGTTGTTGCCGGGGGGAATTGGCGCTAAGCCGTTGCGTACGGCTAAGACTCGATTGAACAGTTGCTTCCATTTGGGGTTACCGGTGGCGGCATAGGCTCGAGCAAACTTGGTTAAATGATCTGAACTTTGTTTGACTTCATGAGCCAACATGATGCGATCATGGATGGTCGTCACCTGCTCATCGAGATTATCGGCGCTGGTATGCACCTGATAAAATAACACCGATAGAGTGATAATCAGCGTCGCAATTAGCGTGCTGAGAACGACGAAAACAGTACGGATTGAACCCATAAACAAACCTCATTTCCTTGAAAGTTGCTATTTCTTCCTTAGAGCGTCTAAATTTAAGGTAACTATTTGACGCTTGATGTTAAGTGTAGGTTACTTACTCGATATTGCTCGGATGGGTTCGGGTGAATGTTATTACAAGGATAGAACATAAGATGGACTCAAAACCCTGCGTACTAATTGTCGATGACGCCCCTGAAAATTTGGCTTTGTTACATGGACTTCTCAAGGATAGTTATTTAGTCAGAGCAGCCAATTCAGGAGAAGCCGCACTTGATGTGGTCAGCAAGATGCCTATTGATATTGTGCTTTTAGATGTGATTATGCCGGGCATGGATGGCTACGAAGTCTGCCGCCGGCTTAAACAAAATGAAGAAACCCGTTCAATTCCTGTGATTTTTTTAACGGCCAAGGACTCCACCAAAGATGAACAGTTTGGGCTGGATCTTGGCGCCAGCGATTATATTGCTAAACCCATCAGCCCACCGATTGTATTTGCCCGAGTGAAAACCCATTTGCAAATTAAGGCGTCACAGGATTTTTTAAAAGATCAAAATACCTTTTTGGAGGCCGAGGTCCAACGTCGTATCCATCAATTGTCGCAAGTGCAAGATGTGACCATTGCGGCGTTGGCGAGTTTGGCCGAAACCCGTGATCAAGAAACTGGCAACCATATCCGCCGAACCCAATGGTACGTCAAACTGTTGGCCGAAAAAGCACGGTATTTACCTCGATTTAGTGAGCGTCTGACCCCCGATGTCATTTCGACCTATTTTAAATCGGCGCCCTTACACGACATTGGCAAGGTGGGGATCCCAGATAATATTCTGCTGAAACCGGGCAAATTAACGGCGGATGAGTTTGAGATCATGAAGCTTCATGCCTATTACGGCTATCAGGCATTAGTAGAGGCAGAAGCCGATATCGGTTATGAGGATTCCTTTTTAACGGCCGCCAAAGAGATTGCGCATTATCATCATGAGAAATGGGACGGTACTGGCTATCCCAACGGCTTGTGTGGTGAGGAGATCCCTTTGAGTGCTCGACTGATGGCCATTGCTGATGTATACGATGCACTGATTAGTAAGCGGGTCTACAAGGATGCAATGTCGCATGATCAAGCTATGGAAATTATTCACAATGGCCGTGGCACTCATTTTGACCCCGACTTGCTCGATATTTTCTTTGAGATTGAATCTGAATTTCAGCACATTGCCGAGAAATACCGCGATGAATAATGAGCATGGCCAATGGGGCATGCTCATTTGTCAGTGACTCGCCGTTAGGATTAGATCTGGGGTAGCACAGGTTTGTTTTGATTAGAGCGGAAGCTTTTAATCATCATATAAATACTGGTAGTGGCCAAACACAACAGTAAATAGTGCAATAAACCGAGGCGATCGTTTGGCATCAATCCCGCCAATATGGGGCCGGCCACTGAGCCGACACTGTAACTCAACAGCATCAATTGGGTTGTCGCCACGATGCGGCTGCGCTCAATATGGTCACAGGCCAAGCTAATTGCTATCGGATACAGGGCAAACGCACTGGCACCTAATATGATATAACCACTGGCATGAAACCAATGATGTTTAGTGATCAGGATGATGCCTAAGGCTAGCGCACCTGACAGTGAGAACATGGCCATCAGCATCTTTTTAGAAAGTCGACTCGACAAATAGCTCACTACTGGCTGAATTAACATCCCCCCCAAAATGACTAACGCCATAATAATGCCGATCTCAGATTCGGTTTTAGATTGCAGCTTGAGGGTTAAGGGCAAGAGGCCGTAGATTGGGCCCAGCACTAAACCCGATACTAGGCATCCCATCAAAGCCGGACGTGAAATCTGTTTTAAGTCATGCCAGCCAATCGCTTGATGGCCTTGCACTGTCGGTTGGCCTTTTTTGATGAGTAACGGCGGTAAACTGGCTAAAAATAATAAGCTAGCGATAACCACAAACGGTAGCCAGCCTTCGGTGCCCAGCGGACCAACCGCGAGTTGGCCAATGGCGGTGCCACCATAGAGTGACGTCATATACAGGCCTAAGCGTTTGGCTCGCTGCTTAGCACTGTTGGCCATCAGCAGCCAAGATTCAACCACCACAAACACCCCAGCGACAGCAAAGCCGGCCACGAATCTTGCCGCGAGCCAAATGTTCGCGTCAGGGAAGGCTGGCATCACGATAACCGTGACTAATAATAGCTGTAAGAAGGCAACAAAGGCTTTACGGTGGCCAATTTTAGCAACAATGGCTTCAATGCTGGTGGCGCCGATTAATAAGCCAAAATAGAAGGTGCTTGCCAACCAAGGTGCTAGATGGCTACCCAGATTAAATGCAGGCAAAGACAACGGGATTAAGCTCATTAAAAAACCCGACGCCAAAGCAAATAAGCTCAAGCCCATCACAGGCACAAACGTACTACTTTGTGGTTCAATGTTGATTTGCGTCGGCACTGATGAGACTCCAAGGGTAAATAAATGAGCATTAAAATAAAAAAAATCGACGGACTTTAATGCGAAAGATACCCGAGGTAAAGCGAGTTAAATTTTCACTATCGGTCAAAAAAATCACACAATAACAGTGTGTTAAAATTTGGTTGCCGAGTGGTTTGCTGATTGATCTAATTCCCGCGGGATCATTTGCTGTGATGCTTGTGATGCCTTACCATGAGGCATCTCAATCGTCTAGGACGTGCGTATGGCTCGTATCATGTTATCTGCCAACTTGAACTGCGATAGGTTATTGATTTTAGACAAATCGCTCACTGTAGGTGGCCGATATCATTATCAAGATGGTGGCAAAAGGATTGGTGGCGGTGGCGCGAATACCGGTATCGGTTTGCTGTGGGCAGGTCATCAGGTCTCACTGGCGACTCAGGTGGGCAATGACGCTATCGGTGATTGGCTAGTGGCGCAAATTAGTACGCTGGGAATGGATTGCCACTCGATCACCCGTTATCAAGCCAACACCTGCGAAATGCTGCTGATGATCACCCCAGACAAAGAGCGCACCATCGTTAGGCCGATGCGCCCTGTCTTTCAGTTACCGGCGCCACCGGATTGGCAAGACTATGACGCGCTTTATATCAACTCCTCGGCGCAAGGCGCCGCCAGCTGGGCCAAGACAGCCTTACCTCATTGTGTGGTGGTAGCGCAATTAGCCAAAGATGATCGTGAGCGCCCTTGTCATGTATTAATTACATCGGCGTCCGACTTGGCCGGTCGCAGCGCACTGCCGCCCTGGGAGTTTGCCAAGCAAATCGCGGGCGACAGTCTCACCGCTTTTATTGTCACCGAGGGGGTCGACGGCGCCTGTGTCTACCGACAAGATAGTGTGCAGCGGGTGGCCGCTATAGTCTCCGAGGTGGTGGATACCACGGGAGCGGGCGATGGTTATGCTGCTGGGCTTATTCATGGGTTGGTGAATGGCCAAAACATTGAGCAGGCCATGCACGAGGCTGCTCGATGGGGCGCGTTGGCTGTCAGTACTGCGGCCTCGGTGCCGGGTCAACCCTTGGCCAACTATTTGAACCATTCGTTGTGCTAATTGTGCACAATGGATAAAAAGATTGCCTAATATTGGCATATTGTGTCGTTGGGTGGGTAAATATGGGGGCAAGAGAACATCATGCTAACCACCGCGAGAATGCATTTGCGGGAATTTACGCTAGACGATGCGCCAGCATTTTACGCACTGAACCTTGACCCACAAGTGATTAAATACACGGGCGATCAACCCTTTGCCAGTGTCGATGCGGCAACGGATTTTATTGCTCAGTATAATCATTATCAGATATTTGGTTTCGGCCGTTGGGCGCTGCAACTGACCTCGATGACGCACATGATTGGCTTTTGCGGTTTACGCCAACAATTGAGTGGCGAAGTGGATCTTGGTGTGAGATTAGCGCAAGCATATTGGGGGCAAGGCTTGGCTTTTGAAGCCAGTATGGCCAGCTTAGGGCTAGGCTTTGGTCGCTATGAATTAACGCATATTAAGGCCAATTGCCATCGAGATAATCTGAGATCACAAGCCTTGATCACTAAGCTGGGGTTCAACTTGGTGGATGATCGTCATGGCTGGTGGCAGTATTGCATGGACTCTTGCGAGTTTCGCGGCGACCGCTATTAATGGGCGCGCGAGCGGTGAAGCGTTATTTGGCGCCGGATCAGCCGAGCTTATCAGCCACTAACAATCGTGACTACCACTCCCCCAGCCTAAGCTGGGGGGAACTGAGGCGTTTACATATTGGGGTAATTGGGGCCGCTACCACCTTCGGGGGTTACCCAGGTAATATTTTGACTAGGATCTTTAATATCACAGGTCTTACAATGAATGCAGTTTTGCGCATTAATTTGCAATTGATTTTGGCCATCAACGCAATGGATTTCATAGACGCCAGCGGGGCAGTATCGCTGAGCCGGTTCATCAAACTGTGGCAGATTAACTGCCACCGGAATGGTGGCATCGCTCAGGCGTAAATGGCACGGTTGATCTTCGTCATGATAGATATTGGCAAGATACACCGATGACAATTTATCAAAACTCAATTTACCGTCAGGCTTGGGGTAGTCAATGCGCTGCGTGCTTGCCGCGGGTTTTAGTGTTTGATGATCGGCAATCGAATCTCTGAGGGTAAAAGGCATCTTGCCCTTAAACCAATTTTGGTCGACTACGTTAAAGGCGCCGCCAACTAAAGTGCCAAATTTATGCAGTGCGGGGCCAAAATTACGCGATTGATAAAGTTCTTCAAACAGCCAACTCTTTTCAAATTGTTGCTGAAAGCAATCGAGATCTTTGCCGCCATCCACCCCTGATATCAAGGCTTGGCCCAAGGTTTCTGCGGCGAGCATGCCGCTTTTCATGGCGGTATGAGTGCCTTTTATTTTGGCGAAATTGAGGGTGCCAGCATCACAACCCAACAGCATGCCGCCCCTGAAGGTCATTTTGGGTAATGAATTGAGACCGCCTTTGGCAATGGCGCGGGCGCCATAACTGATGCGCTCACCATCGCTCAAGGTCTTGGCTATCAGCGGGTGAGTTTTATAGCGTTGGAATTCGTCATAAGGACTGAGGTGGGGGTTGTCATAATTAAGATCGACAATTAATCCAACCAAGACTTGGTTATTTTCCATGTGATACATGAAGCCGCCTCCGGAGGCGCCTTGACCCAAAGGCCAGCCCGCGGTATGCACGACTTTTCCTGGCTGGTGCGCAGCGTCGGGTACCGTCCAAATCTCTTTAAAGCCAATGGCGTAATGTTGCGGACTCTTGCCTTTATCTAATTGATACTGTTTGATGACTTGCTTGCCTAAATGACCGCGGCAGCCTTCGGTGAGCAAGGTATATTTGGCATGTAACTCCATGCCGGGCATATGGCCGTCTTTGGCCTTGCCATCGGCGCCCATCCCCATATCACCAATGAGAATGCCTTTGACACTGCCATCATCGCGATACAGTAATTCGCTGGCAGCAAAGCCGGGGAAAATTTCGACCCCCATTGCTTCAGCTTGTTCGGCCAGCCAACGGCTGAGACTACCGACGCTAATGATATAATTACCATGGTTATGCATGGTGTTGGGTGTGAGGGCTGCTGGCAGGCTGTGGCTGCTGGATGCTGATGCTAGGTAGTAAATTTCATCGAGGTTAACTTGGGTGTGTAACGGCGCTTGGCGTTTTTTCCAATCGGGGAACAGCTCATTGAGCACCTTAGGTTCAAATACGGCGCCAGAAACAATATGGGCGCCGACTTCGGATCCTTTTTCGACCACACAGACACTCATCGGTTTTTCTGTGCTGGCAGCGATTTGCATCAGTCGGCAAGCCGCGGCTAATCCAGCCGGTCCAGCACCGACGATAACGATATCAAACTCCATTGATTCACGTTCCATCTTGCAACCTCGTCATGTCAATTTGTTGTTATTTTTTTGATCACCTTACCTGAAATTGTCCCCCTATCCCAGAGCTAGGAATGTTTTATCTATCCGCTTTTGCCATTTAGCTATCTGAGGTCGATCACATTTAGCGCCATTTTTAGGGAGTTTGGTCGAAATTTTATCGTTAGGCCATGGGCTTAAAACTCGGAGTTTGGCTATAATGAGCCATTGACGGTTCTCCGAGCTTTTTGTCCTACGTCACTACAGATACGGACTCTTAGCCGTGGTAATTTTGCCACCGGGGTGAGTAAAGAAATGCACTCACCTCCCACACTTGGAAAGGTTAACATGTCCCAGCTTCAAGACAGCTATGGTCGTAAATTCCACTATTTGCGGATGTCAGTGACTGATGTTTGCAACTTTAAGTGCAGCTATTGCCTTCCCGACGGTTATCGCCCAGATGGTAAGCCTAAGTTTTTGTCTCTTAATGAGATCAGCAACTTGGTTGGGGCTTTCGCTCAAGTCGGCACCCAAAAAATTCGTATCACAGGTGGCGAGCCTTCGCTGCGCAAAGACTTTACCGATATTATTCGGGTGGTCGCCGCCCAACCCAATATTCATACGATTGCCACCACCACCAATGGATATCGCTTAGAGCAGCATGCGCAAGAGTGGTTTGATGCTGGTCTTAGACGTATTAATGTCTCGGTTGATAGTTTAGATCCGCGGATGTTTCATCAAATCACAGGCGAAAATAAATTCGATACAGTGATGCGCGGTATTGATGCAGCGTTAACCGCCGGATTCGAGCGGGTTAAAGTCAATGCGGTGCTGTTACGTGGGCTTAATGATAAAGATTTACCTCGTTTTCTCGAATGGATTAAGCATACCCCCATCGACTTGCGCTTTATTGAGTTAATGGAAACGGGGTTAGGGCGTGACTATTTTGAGGCGCACCACTTGGCTGGCGTTGAGATCAAGCGACACTTAGAAGAAAGTGGCTGGCACTATAATATCCCCGATGCTGCCGATGGCCCCGCCCAGAACTTTAGTCACCCTGACTATCAAGGCCGTATCGGGTTGATCATGCCGTATGCTAAAAACTTTTGTGCTAGCTGTAATCGTTTACGCGTCTCAGCCAAAGGCAAGTTGCACTTGTGCTTATTCACGGAATCGGGGGTGGATTTACGTGATCTCCTCCAATCTGAGCAGCAACGCCCTGAGCTCATCGAGCGACTCCAGCAACAATTAGTGCAGAAGAAAGAAACCCACTTACTGCATCAAGGTGTCACCGGGGTAACCCAACATTTGGCATCGATTGGCGGGTAGGTGCTCATCACAGTCAAGTATTTTCCCGACAATAGCCCCCTCGAATTAAGGCGGGCTCGGGTCTTAGCGATTTAATATAGGTAATTTCATGACCACAGGATTTACTCACATTAACGCCGATGGCAATGCCCATATGGTGGATGTTACTGATAAACAAGTGACTGAGCGTGAGGCGCGTGCCGAAGCATTTATTGAAATGGCGCCCGAGACGCTGGCAATGATCATGAGCGGCAGCCATCACAAGGGTGATGTGTTTGCAACGGCGCGAATTGCTGGCATTCAAGCCGCAAAGAAAACCTCTGATCTCATTCCGTTATGTCATCCTTTGATGCTCACTAAGGTTGAAGTTGAGCTCGAGGCGCAGCCAGAGCAAAACCGTGTCCGGATCACCAGCTTGTGTAAACTGTCGGGTAAAACCGGGGTGGAAATGGAAGCATTAACTGCGGCGTCGGTTGCGGCATTGACCATTTATGACATGTGCAAAGCTGTTCAAAAAGATATGTTGATATCCAATGTGCGTTTATTGGAAAAGCGTGGCGGTAAATCCGGCCACTTTAAGGTGTGATCTTATGATTAATGTATTATTTTTTGCGCAAGTTCGTGAGCTGTTAGGCGTGGCATCGATTCAAGTGGCCAGCGACTCAATTACCACGGCTGAGCAATTGCGTGCCCATTTGGCCGCCAAAGATCCTAAGTGGGCGCAGACCTTAGGAACAGAAAAACTATTGGTGGCGGTCAATCAAACCATGAGCCAATGGTCGGCTGAGGTCAAGGCTGGTGATGAAGTGGCCTTTTTCCCACCGGTCACTGGAGGTTAACTCATGATCCGTGTGCAGCAACAGGACTTCGATGTCGCCGCTGAATATGCTTTATTGGCCGCTGATGATAGCGATGGCGCCATAGTGAATTTTATCGGGAAAGTGCGCGATTTTAATGATGGCAGTCAAGTCACGGATTTAACCCTTGAACATTACCCCGGAATGACCGAAGCGGTGCTTCATCAAATTGAAGCCGAAGCGCGCGAACGTTGGCCGTTAAACAAGGTCACCATTATTCATCGTTTTGGCACCATGGGGCTGGGTGAGCAGATAGTATTTATCGGGGTGACGAGTGCCCATCGCAAAGCGGCTTTTGCGGCCTGTGAGTTTTTAATCGATTTTTTAAAGACCAAGGCGCCCTTTTGGAAGTTAGAGAGCAGTGGCCAGCAGCAACATTGGGTCGAAGCTCGAGATTCCGATGAGCAGGCCGCCAGTATGTGGCAGGACGAGCAAGGATAATCATGGGTCAATGGCGAAGGTGGGTAACGCGTTACCAACTGGGAGTATTATTGGTCTCTCTGTGGCTAATGACGGCATCCGCTTGGGCTCAGCCGCCGGCGATTGCGGCGGCAGCCAATATTAAGTTTGCGCTAGATGATATCGCCGCGCAATTCCAGCAAGATACTGGAAAGCGGGTGCGGATTTCTTATGGTTCATCAGGCAATTTTGTTGCGCAAATCCGCCATGGCGCCCCGTTTGAGTTATTCCTCAGTGCCGATGAAAAGTACCTGCAACAGCTCGCCAGTGCCGGCGTCGCGCTGACGCCACCGCAATTATATGCCAGAGGTAAACTAGCATTGGTCACACCCAAAGCCAGTCAAATTCAGCTCGACCCGCAACTCGACGGGATTAAGCAAGCCCTAGACAAGGGGCAAATCAGCCGCTTTACCATTGCTAACCCCGAGCATGCGCCTTATGGTGAGCGCGCCCAAGAGTTACTTGAGCGGCGCGGTTTGTGGCACAGCGTTACCCCGTACTTGATCCTCGGGGAAAATGCGTCGCAAGCGGCTCAATTCGCAATTAGTGGCTCGACGCAGGCCGGGATTGTGGCGTTATCCTTGGCGAAGGCTCCCCAGTTTGCCGCTCGGGCCAATATTCTTGAGTTGCCCGAACAAGATCATCAGCCTTTGGCGCAATATATGAGTTTATTGCCGCATGCTGGCGCCACGGCCACTGAGTTTTATCAATATATTCAATCTCCCGCCGCACAAGCAATTTTCCAAGATTATGGTTTTGCCGTGCCGCCACCACAGGTGCCATAAGTATGGATTGGGTCGCGTTGTGGTTATCGGTCAAGTTGGCAGCCGTGACGGTATTGATTTTAATTCCGTTAGCCATCCTCGTCGGACGGCTGCTCGCTTATCGTCACTTCGCCGGTAAATCTGCTATTGAAGCCTTAATCATGGTGCCTTTGGTGCTGCCTCCGACCGTGATTGGCTACTACTTGTTGGTGGGATTAGGTAATCAAAGTTGGATTGGTCAGTGGATTGAGTCCTGGTTTGGTCAAAGCTTGGTGTTTCATTTTTCTGGCTTAGTCGTTGCCTCGATAATCGTCAATATTCCGTTTGCGGTGCAACCTATTCAGCGTGCCTTTGAGAGTGTGCCGCAAGACATCCGTGATGCCGCCGCCTGTTGTGGCATGAGTCGTTGGCGCTTGTTTTGGCGCATCGAGCTGCCGTTGATCTGGCCTGGGGTGTTAACGGCGTTAGTGCTGTGTTTTTCCCATGTGTTAGGTGAGTTTGGGGTGGTGCTAATGATGGGGGGCAATATTGCCGGAGAGACTAAGACCATCTCGATTGCTATCTATGACAATGTGCAGGCTTTTGATTTTGATAGCGCAGGCATTATGTCGCTGGTGCTGCTGATGTTTGCGGTGACCGCCTTGATTGTGACCACCAGTTTATCGCGACGCCTAGGAGCACAGTACCGTGAGCGCCACTGATTTACACTGTTGCATTCAGCAAGCTAGCCCGATCCCGCTAAACGCCGAATTCCGTTGTAAGGCGGGTGAGATCTTGGCCGTGGTCGGCCCGTCGGGGGGCGGTAAATCCACTTTGCTGCGGATGATTGCTGGCTTGAGTCAGGCTGGGGTAAGTAAAATCTATTTCGGTGATACCCCTTGGAGCGACAGTGAGCTGGGGGTACAGTTGAGTCCGCAGCAGCGCCATATTGGTTTTGTGCCACAGCATTTTGGTTTGTTTCCCAATCTGACCGTACTCGACAATGTGATGTCGGGGCTTGATCATGTACCTAAGGCGTTGCGGCGTCAGCGGGCGCTCGATTGGCTCGAGCGGGTTAATTTAGATGGTTTACCAGAGCGCTTACCGAGCCAGTTATCTGGTGGGCAAAAACAACGGGTCGCTTTGGCGCGTGCCTTAGCTAGGCAGCCTAATATTCTGCTATTGGATGAACCGTTTTCGGCGGTGGACCGCGAAACCCGTGAACGCTTGTATTTAGAGTTAGCCCGGCTGAAAGCGCAGTTATCCTTACCGGTGATCATGGTGACACATGATCTCAATGAAGCCCTCCTGCTTGCGGACCATATGGTGTTGATTAGTCAGGGCCAAATGTTACAGCAAGGCGCTCCGAGAGAAGTGCTAGCTCGCCCTAAAACTGCGGCTGTCGCGCGGCAAATGGGCTTGCGGAATATGTTTACCTCGACCGTGATCGCCATCGATGAGCAGGCCAATCTCGCGTGGTTAAGTTTAGGTAATCAACAAATTGCCTGCGATCGCCCGCAAGACGTAGTCGTTGGCCAGCAAGTGCTATGGGTGATCCCTAATGCGGGCATAAGGTTTAACTCCATTAGCCATGGCCGCTTGTGTCGCAGCTTTAACAAGCTTACCGTGAAGGTCATTAATGTCTTATTCATGGGCGAATCCGCGCGACTCCAGCTGAGCATTAAGGGGGTTGATGGTATGTTGAATGCCGAAGTTCCCACGCATTTGCTGGAAAAATTAGCCTTAGCGGTTGGTGTCGAAACTGAAGTGGCGTTAAAGTCCGATCAACTTCACATTCTTGGTGATAATCTGGTTAAATGATCCAGAGTTAATCTGTTGTTCACCCTCCCTTGGGGCGGAATTAGTTAATATTTCAGCATAATTTATCACATGGCTTAAAGTTAATTTCCACGCAAGCTCCGTTTATACCCTCCTTCGATACACTCTGTGGCGTTTATTCAAAGGAGATCTTCACTATGTTAAAGAAATTAAGTTTCGCACTGATTGTTGGTGGTTGTTTGTCCTTGCCAGCAATGGCGGCCTATACCGGCCCGAGCTCAGGCTCAACAGCGACAGAGGCCAACACTGCGACTATCGCGCCAGATAACACCCCTGTTGAACTGTCGGGGTTTATTATTCAACACCTTGGCGATGATAATTACTTGTTTGAAGATGAGACGGGTCAAGTTCAAATCGAAATTGATGATGATTTGCTGCAGGGATTAGATATTGACTCCACGACTCAAGTCACCTTAGTTGGCGAGGTGGATGATGATCTAGGTGGCCGCGAGATTGAGATAGAGACCATTACGTTAGTGCCGGCGGTTAATGGCGCGACGAACCACTAATCTCAGCTAGCCACCCCTTGCCACTGTTTACTATTTGCTGTGATTTAGTGCATTGATTAAACCGTGGCAACTGATCTTTCTCGGTTGCAATCTGCTTCACAGTCTTGTGTTAATATTTTTCTATTAATTGAACATTTCAGTTACTCTGAATTGTTAATTTTCTGCTGGATAATCGGAGAGACCATGAAACCTTGGGTCTATGGTTTGTTATTACAGGTAATGAGTTTCAGTGCATTTGCGCAGCCGCAATTAATGACGTCATTGCAAAATAGCAACCTGTACTCGCCAATGAGCATATTAGATAAGGTCACCAAATTATCACCTGGCATAGTGTCTGAGTTTGACACTCGGCTTGACGGCGAACGCCTAGTGTATCTTGTGGAAGTTGTTGATACCAAAGATAAATCGCACACGGAATATATAGTTAATGCTGAGTCCGGTGCCGTGCTCAGAGTCTTTAAAAGCAAACTACAAGCCAAAGATATGGCTGAATATCGTGCCGCAAACTCTCTGGTTGCAAAAGAACATGATATGCAGCACTTCTTAAAGCAAGCGATTAACAATCAACCTGGACGGTTAATACAAGCCAAGCTTGATAATGATTTAGGCATTAATTATCTCGAATTTACCATTTTAGATGGCAGTAAGGCGCACACGCAGGCATTTAACATTGACCGCATGCAGCCTATTCCATTGCTGACGCGGGACTGAGGAGTTTGTATGAAAATATTGTTGGTTGAAGACGATGCCACCACGCTTGATTATATCGTTAAGGGTTTTCAAGAGCAGGGTTACAACATTGAAACGGCTTCTGATGGTCATCAAGGTTTATTAATGGCTACCACTGGGCATTATGAGCTGATTATTTTGGATCGTATGTTACCGCAATTAGATGGCTTAAAATTATTAGCGGCACTGCGTGCCACGGGCAGCCAAGCTCCGGTATTAATTTTATCGGCGTTAAGTCATGTGGATGAAAGGGTCAAAGGACTGAGAGCTGGCGGTGATGACTACATGACTAAGCCGTTTGCCTTTTCTGAGCTATTAGTGCGTGCGGAAAAACTGATGCAGCGTGGCCAAACCATTCAGGTGATGACAGATCTTAAAGTGGGTCCATTAGAAATGGAATTATTGACTCGTCAAGTGACCTTAGATGGCAATGAGTTAATGCTGCAACCCAAAGAATTTCAACTGCTTAAATATCTAATGGAGCATGTTAATCAAGTCATCAGTCGCACCCTGTTATTTGAAGCCGTATGGGATTATCACTTCGATCCTCGTACCAATGTTATCGATGTTCATATTGCCAAGTTACGCCGTAAGTTTGAAGAATATGGTCACGAAGAACTCATCGAAACCGTGCGCGGTGCGGGTTACCGTTTACGCCATCGTCATTAATGAGCTCTTGGGTCAGTAAATACTGAGTTTACTATATCAATCAGATAATTAGGTGCCATGAAGAATATCCGTCCTTACCACAGTAGTGTGTGGCGAATTACCATCATATTTACTTCGATGGTGACGATCATCATAGGCACCTTGTTGTTTTCGCTTTATCGCCAGCTAGTGATAGAGCAGCAACATCAATTGGAATACCACTTGCAAAGTGAGTATCAGCGTTATCAAGAGCTTGCCGATACGGTTAATCGCCAGAACTTTGCAATTCAAGTCAGTGCGCCTGATCCCAATGGTATTTTGGTGGCATGGCAAGATGGCGACACCACTCGAGGCGCCTTGTCTTTCTTACCCAAGGACTTACCCTTTTTGCCACAGACTCAGGAGTTTCCTATTCTGACCTTAGGTCATGAAAAGTTGAACCTCTATCGTGGCGGCTTGCTTAACACTCGCTACGGGGATGTGCTTATCGCTAGCCGTACCGATCAGCTGGCCACTTTAATTAATAAGTTTCTTAATGCGGCCACCTGGGCGGTGATGTTTACCATTGTCGTGACCTTGGCAGCGGGTTATTTGTTTTCTAAAGCTTTGTTGATGCGCTTGGTTCAATACAACAAAATAAGCAAAAAAATACAACAGGGTCAGTATGATAAGCGGCTTCCCATCAGTAGTCAGCGTGATGAAATTGATGTGCTAGCCAGCCAGTTTAATACCGTGCTTGATGCCTTTGAGCGCAATTTATTAGCCGTAAGAGGGGTGACGGACAATATTGCGCACGACTTGCGCACGCCCTTGTCCCATATTCGGATTGGCATTGAAAAGCTGGCTACCACCGAGGTGGTGGACGTGGCTGAAGAAAGTGCCATGTTATTGGAAGAATTAGATCATTGTTTGGCGACTTTCAATGCCATGTTGTCGATTACGCGTATTGAAGAAGGTCAGCAACAGCTCGAACTCCAACCGCTGAGCCTGCAAGCATTATGTCATGATCTAGTGGACATGGCGCAAGCCGTTGCCGAAGATAGAAATCAGCAATTGAGTTTTGAGAGTGGCCAAGACTTTGAGATTAAAGCCGATAAGTATCTCTTGTTTACCGCGTTATTTAATCTGGTCGACAATGCGATTAAGTACGCCGGCGATGGGGCTATCATTGAGATAGTCCAGGCCGGTAACCTCATTCAAATTCGCGATAACGGCCCCGGGATCCCCGATGAGGCCAAAGAGAAAGTGTTTGAACGCTTGGTGCGGTTAGATCCGAGTCGCCATCATGTGGGTACCGGACTTGGACTGTCGATGGTAAAAGCGATATTATCTCGCCATCATGCCAATATCGAGTTAACTGATAATCATCCAGGGTTAATTGTCAGCATTCGATTCTAATTAAGACAACTATGTATCAAATCGTGGCCAATGAGCCAGAGTTTGTGGTGGTCAATAAAGACGCCGGTGTCCACTTTCACTCCCAAGATGGCCAAGCCGGTATTGCCGCGCAATTAGCCTTAGATCTAGGGATTGAGTTATACCCAGTGCATCGACTCGATACGATTACCTCCGGCTTATTGATATTCGCCAAGACATTAGGCGCCGCCCAGCAATTTGGCGATATGTTTGCTCGGCATCAGGTGCAAAAGTATTACCTCGCCATTGCCGGTAATAAGCCGACCAAGAAACAAGGCAGTGTGATGGGCGATATGGCCAAATCTCGCCGTAGCCAATATAAGCTATTACGTAGCCGCGTCAATCCAGCGATTACTCAGTTTTTCTCTCAGTCATTAGTGGCGGGGAAGCGCCTCTACTTACTGAAACCCCTCAGTGGTAAAACCCATCAATTACGGGTGGCCTTAGCCTCACTGGCCGTGCCGATTTTGGGGGATAAATTATATGGTGGCGACGACAGCGACCGTGCCTATCTGCATGCGTGGCAACTTAGTTTTAGTTTTCAAGGCCAATCGTGGAAGTTTGCCGCATTACCCTCCAGTGGCGAATGGTTTGCTCATGAAGCCTTGGCGGCAACATTGACGCAGTGGCCGCAGCCGGACTCACTTAATTGGCCCAAAAAAAGTGGCTAGCAGATAATAAAAAACCGCCCAAGGGTAATGCCGTTCACTTAGTGTGAACGGCATTTTTCTTAGACTTAATGGGATACTTGTTTTTACTCATTTTTAACGCACGTGGATAGGCCCTATCCCGTTTCCCATCAAGCTTGAACTGTCTCGC
>NZ_JAHUTT010000029.1 GCF_019209865.1 Shewanella sp. NIFS-20-20
AAGCGCCAACCCTTGAGCAATCACATTACACCAGTATTCAATTACGCCTCCAAGCAGCACTAAGCGGCCAACAACCGGCATCGCTCATGCAGTTTACTGGCAATGAGTGTGACAACCAGCCTAATGGCCTTCACTTTGACGTTAAAGATTACCTCGAATTGATAGAAGACACCGGCCGGATAGTCCGCAATGACAAGCGAGGCAGCATAAATAACGGCAGCAGCCGGGTGCTTGAGCGCTTGAATATATCGCCAGAGAATTGGCTTAAACTTGCCACTGAATTTGGCCAGTTATTCCATGGGCCAGCAGGAAATACGCAAGAGCTGGATAAATTTTGTGAGCATTTACAAAAACGACGACGGCACTTTGTCAAGAGTTGTCAGTATTTGACTGCTGACATCTTTCAATAAATCTATACAACCATTCTTAAGTATTATCCCAACAAGTTGCGGGAGAGACCCTTGCGGCTAAAATCTTACCAAGTTGCTTTCATAACCTGTGATAAATAAAAATGCAGCGAGATACTGTCCAATTGTCACTGTTCATCGGCGGCAATTGGTACTTCATTACTATGTGGTCGTATAGATGAAGTATGTTGATGGTTAGGTTATTGTTTTAGTATGGGTGGCTTATCAATTCTATGATTAACCTTGCTCAATGGCTTTATGTAGCTGAAACGCCCGAGGTAATGGTTTGGTATCCTACCAAAGTTCACTTATTAGCTAGGGGACGTGATGCAAGTTGAGCAGATTTTTCACCGAGGTCGGTATCGAATCGATATTCATCCGATTGAAATGCGGATGTCGCAATGGGCCTATGCGCCACGAATTTTCGATACCCATCAAGATATTTTCCTGCTCGATCTTACTCAGAGTCGTTGGCATTTAGTCGCCGCGAGTGAAACGGCTCAAGCTTTCCACTGTCAACTTACCTGCTTCCCTGACGGTCATCGCCAATATCACCTGATGTTCGAGCTCGATGAGGGCGGCAATATCTACCGAGTGAGTCTTAATCAGTTATCGGTATCATTGTCGGAGTTGAGCGAGACTCTAAGCGCCATCCAAGACGCAACGGCATTAGAATAAAGTTAGCCTCAATATTCGCCACTGTTCAACTGGAATATATATTTATATCATGTATTACAAAATATAAATATCGATAGGTTTTGGCGCCAATAAAATGGCGAATGACAATTATTGTGTGCTGGTTTAGTCAAATATTAGCAAAATGTTGGCAATTAACTTTAATAAGATTTTTGCTTGATTGAAATTTGTTCTCAAGGCTGTGAGTAAATATCCCAATAATAAAAAAAGAGTGGCTGAAAATCCGGTTTTATGAATACAATTTAAATTGTAGAGGTATCTAATCTATGCAGCGATGGTGAGGCAGAAATAAATGTTGCATCAGATACCCTGATGACAACCATGCTGTTACTAGGCTCTGTGGGCGATTATAGAAGAACATGTTTTTCAATCACTAGCGGGGTACGCTTAGCGATTGGCCGCTAATGGCTGGTATTGTTCATGCTTAAAAATAAGTGATGTTCACGATAAGACTTGATGCGTCCATGTAAAAATAGGACAGGTACTTCTAAACAATGCACTCTCATAATGGAATATATCGATAGCTGCAAAATTTTAATATTGTTCAATAGTAGAAGAAGAAATAACATTTGAAAAATTTAAATAAAAAAACAATCGCTATATTATCTACGGCGATGTTTAGTGGCTATTTATATGCTGCTGATGCTCATGCCAGTTCAGGCCTTATTACCTTTGTCCCGGGGCAAACCGCCGTCAGTAATGGCGATATGGTTATATATAATGGCCAATGTTTTGTGGCTAAAAATAATCCCGGAGTATGGGAAACGCCAAATGGAGAGTCATGGTTTTGGGATGTGGCTGTTTGTTCTGGCGAGCCAGAACCAGAGCCAGAACCAGAACCTGAGCCTGAGCCCGGTCCTGGGCCTGGGCCTGGTATTGGCGATATTATTCCATTTATCCCAGGGAAGACTCAGGTGAGCAATGGCGACATGGTGTCATTTGCTGGGCAGTGCTTTATTGCTAAAAACAACCCCGGTGTGTGGGAATCTCCAGCGGCTAACTCATGGTTTTGGGATATTACCGACTGTGGCGGAGAGCCTGGCGAGCCGGAAGCGACCGAGTTATCGATTTTATCACCGACCGCTGGGCAATTGCTGAAAGCCAATGAAGCCGTGGTCATTAACGCGCGCATTGATGGTGAGTTGGCCGCCAAGGTTGAGTTTTGGGTTAACAACCAAAAACTGGCAGTAAAAGCCATCGATCAGAGTCAGACCCAGTACTCCCATCAATGGACACCGACAGCGGTTGGCAATGCCACCATTGAACTGATTGTGCTCGATAGCAATAACCAAACAATCAAACAACAGTCTGTGGCGGTTACCGTGACAGAAGAGATTGATGTTACCGCGCCGGTAGTAAGATTTGTGTCACCAGCCAATGGTGCGAGCTATAGTGTGGACGACACTGTGGCCATTAAGGTCAGCGCGACCGATGTCGATGATGATCTCACCCAGTTAGTGATCCAGGCGAATAACCAGCAAATCTGTAGCTTCGATGCCACCACGACCCAAGTATTTAGCTGCCAATGGCAAGCGCCTGTGGCCGGTAATGTCACATTGCAGGCTATCGCTACCGATGCCGAGCAGTTGTCATCTCGTGCGAGTGTGACCATTAGCATTGCTGAAGATGTGGTTGAGCCGCCCGTCACGCCACCCGGTGAATTGTGTGCCGACTTTAATGTGTATCCTGACTGGACCCGTGGCGATCATGCCACCGGCGGCGATATCATGGTGCATAGTAATATCGCTTATAGCGCGATTTACTGGACCCAATCTGTTCCGGGTAGCGACAGCTCTTGGGCACTGCACTTAAATTGTGATGGCAGTGAACCTGGGACAGCGCCGTTATTATCCTTGCCAAATCCTATGGATCCCATTCGTTTGGAAGTTGCGGATTGGCCCAACACCTTAGTGGTGGCAAGCCCTGCTACTAGCGCGCCGTCAACCCAAACCATCGAGTTGGCAAACATGGAAGCCTTACTCGATGTGAGTCAATTGACTCAAGCGTTTGTTGCCGTTATTGAGCAAACAGAGCAGGCGAGTGCGTCATCGCTAATCTTAAGCAGTGATGTGCTGGCGAGCGTTAGCCAAGATAAAGGCAGTGCCATCGGCACTGTGGCGGTGAAGCAAGCGCTGATTAACGCCATTGATATTAGCGGAAGTCGCATCGATATTGAGGCGATTAACGCATTGAGCGATGATGTCAAAGGTTGGGCGCAAGCGCATAATTTGATCGTCTCAACTTTGGCACCGCAAGCCAGTTTCGGTTGGTCGCTGGCGCTTGGGGATTTTGCCTACGTCCCCCATTCAGGTCGGCAGTCGGTCTGGGATGAAGCGTCGGTATTTAGCGCCGATCTGCTCGACAGCTTTGGCCTATATCAAGCCGATGCTGTCAAAGCCGATTTTGTGGTTTTCACCAAATCAAGTGCGACCACAGCGCTTAATCGTGAGCAGTGGCATCATGCGCTCGAGTACATCAAGCAGGTGAGTGACTACATCAAGGCCCCTGTGATGTTGGCTAATCTGTCCACAGCGCAAACCGCTGACTATTTTATGGGACATGCGGCGGCGCCATCACAACTGCGCAAAGCGGCTTACAGCAACGTATTTGCCATCTTGTTTGATCAAGATACTGCGGAGCTAACCAGTAAGATTGAACGCTACCAAGACGCTAAAGTGCCGCTATATTACGTAGGTGAAGCGTTAGAGATAGGTTCATTAACCCGCATTGAAGCATTAAACCAAGAATTGGCGAATGCAGAACACGCGATGGATAATGAAGCCTTCTTGTACGAAACACCGCAATCGCAGTGGGTACCGTCTACGGTTTACAAGTGGGCTGACTTCTTAGATGGCCTTAACGCGATGCATAATATTGGCGTGGCCGGTAACAAGTTCTGGTTAATGGATGACGGCATCGATGATGCCACTAACATCAAGTATGCCAAAGTTGCCATTGCGGCCTTCCTGGCCCAAAGTATGCAAGAGACCATTCGTTACAATGCATGTGACGAAAACAACTGGTCTGAAATGAAATATGGTGCACCTACCGACTATCCAATGTCAGCCAGTTGCGGTCAATTGGGGCAGAAATATGCCGATTACGGCGTGAATCCAGACTCCGGTTTAGATCACGCCTACTCTTGCCCTCGTGACAATAAAATGGAGGTCAGCGCCCTCACTCATGCGAAATGGTACGGCGCGCCAGCACCTGTGTTTGCGGCACCTAATGCCGTGCTGGAAGAACGCGGTTTGCTGGTCAATGGTCACGTGGGTCGCTGGAGCAACACTGGTCACTGTAACGATTCGCCAGAGTCAGTCGATACCTCTAAGCAGGTCTGGGAACGCGATCAGTGTAAGACCTATGTTGGCCAAAAGGCGGGCGATTTCATTTGGGATGGCAGCAGTGAAGAAAGTGTCGAAGGTTGTGGTTGGTGGGGCCGAGGGGTTATTCAAACCACGGGTCGCCAAAATTTCGGTACCTTGAATCACTATCTTGGTCGTTCACACGTTGATCCGGACACCATAGGGCAAACCATTGATGGCGTTACAGTTGAAGCGCCGCCGGCCAATCCCTTGTATGCTGAACTTGATTTTTGTTCAAACCCAGGGCTGATTTGTAGCTCGGAAGAAAACAAAGAAATCAAATGGATTGCCGGGTTGTTCTACTGGGTGACCTCAGTTCAAGCCTATGCCGATCACGGGGGGCAATATGGCGACTGGAACTATTACAATGAACTTAAAAAGTACGTTGATGGCGGCATGAAAGGTTCGCAGTTTATTGACGACGTTTCAGGCATTGTAAACCGTGGTTGTCCAGATTTGACCTGTGCCACTGGCGATGTTCACAACGTCAAAGAGCGTCGAGCTAACTTTATATTAGTGCTTGAGCAGTTTGGTTTGACTCCGCAGTAATCCCGAGTTGCCTTAAGCGTCTATCGGCAGCGATAGTTCAGAAATCGCCAAGAAAACCCCTGTTAAATTAACAGGGTTTTTTTATTGGAGGAGTCGCGGCCAGTGGCTTGGCATACAGGCTGGCCATGCTGCGTTTGGGGGCGACAGTCGTTGGTTATTATCTTAGTGTGGTCAGTGCGCGCCGAGCCGCGCATATCTCGAGTGCCTCAGACACCCAATTGATCAGCCGATAAATTGTTTCTCCGCTCACGTCATGTGGATTCACATCTATCCGCCGACATCGGTGGCGGGTATCCCTTAGCACTTTGTGCCAGGGTGTCGCCAATGCGTCATAGGTCGGTTGAAAAATCAATCCCGCTGACCGCAGCCGATAACTCTTGTCTAGGGGTCTGCCCTTAATCAGTCCCAGTTTGTCATCGCCGAGCAGGACGGGCCTACAGCGTGGCCAAGTTCACTGATGCGGTAATGGGTCTCAGGTAGACCTTTTGATTGTTGGGGGCGAGGAGGTTTGTTCTGTAGGGCTACCGCCAATGCAGATAATCTATAAAGCCATAGATGAGTCTATGGCTTTATTATGTCGTCAGGCTGACATTTCAGAGTGTGATATCTCTGGGATAGCAAGTTACTTGATTGAATTCTAAAATATCGTGGCTATGCTTATGTTTTACTCATGGCTGCCTAGATGGTTGCTGCGAATGGATTTGCATTCCCATACAAGGAATAAGGGAGTATCTATGCAATTTGCTATGCCTCAAACTATTAAAGGCAAATTGACCAGTGTGGTCGTTGCCATTCTTATTTCAGTGATCGGCTTTGCCATTATTTTTCAGCGCTCGTTTGCCGAGCTGGCCACCCTAGACAGCGCATCACTGGATATTCTGCAAAGCCAGACCTCCATACTGATGCTTAGACGCCATGAAAAAGACTTTATGGCCCGGCATGATGCCAAATATCTGGATAAATTCATTCAGGATTACTCTCAATTGACGCGGCAACTTAACGACGCCCGAGATAAGCTGGTGGTCGTTGATATGAATGGTGAGACTGTCGTGGCAGCGACGCTGTCAAGCTTGAGAAAGTACCAGCAGGACTTCAACGCCTTGGTTGAGAAGCGCATGGTGATTGGCACCGATAAAGACAATGGGTTGTTGGAGGATGTCAGAGCGGCCTCTCATCGCATTGAGACAGATGTTAAGGAGATATTTAATAACGATATTTACAGCAATCTATTGTTGTTGCGTCGTCACGAAAAGGACTTTCTGTTACGGTCTGAGTCCAAGTATATCGATAGGTTTAATGAGCAGATTAAAGCCATTCAAACCGTGATTGATGGCAGTGGTGTGCCCTTGGAAAAGCAGTTGGGCATGAATGCTGACCTTGAAGATTATCAGTATAAGTTTAACGCCCTTGCCGGCAATCTGAAGGAGTATGGTCTGACGCAATCTTCCGGATTACACGGGAGTTTGCGAGCTTCGGTGCGCGAGGCTGAAAAGCAGATGGAGACGTTGAGCTCTGAGCTGCTGAGTGGCATTGATGCTCGTGAGGCGGCGCTGACGTTGCGCCTGTCTTTAGTTGGGAGCGTGTTGGCGCTGCTCTTGTGCTCAATACTCTGGCTTATCAGTCGTGCGATAACCAATAAAGTCGAGGTTGCCAATAATCTGATGAAGAAAATTGCCGAAGGCGACAGCTCGTTAAAGGTGCGTATGGAGCTGAAGGGCAATGATGAGCTGTCAGAGTTGGCTGGTCACTTCAACCGCTTTATTGCCAACCTGCAAGCCACCATGGAAAAGATAGTCGGCATCTCCACTGAGTTATCCAATAATGCCGAGCAAAGCCTGACCATGGCAAAAGATACATCCAGTAATGCGGAAAAACAGCGGTTAGAGTCTGAGTCAGTTTCGGCCGCCATAAATGAGATGACAGCAACCGGTCGTGAGATCGCACAAAGTGTTGTCACTGCGGCTAAGATTGCTCAGGAGCTGCAGGCATCTGCCCGAGGCGGGCAGGAGGTCAACAGTGAATCTTCCCGGCAGATCGCCAATCTGGATGACAGCATGCGGGTGGCCAGTGTCAATATTGACAAGCTCAATGCCGAAAGTACCCGTATCGGTTCTGTGATTGATGTGATCCGCAATATTACAGAGCAAACTAACCTACTGGCACTGAATGCTGCTATTGAGGCGGCCAGAGCCGGTGAGCAGGGGCGTGGCTTTGCCGTTGTGGCGGATCAGGTGCGGGAATTGGCATTGAAAACCCATGAGTCTACGGATGAGATCACTCAGATTATCGGTCAACTGCGAACGGATGTCGGCCTGAGTGTTTCTTTGATCACAGACTCCAGTGCGTTGGCGAAATCCTGTGTAGCGAAAGCCCATGATGGGGCAGAGTCAATGGCCGCTATCTTGGCTCAAATTGAGAATATTGCGCAGCAAAATATGGCCATAGCCACCGCGTCGAAGGAGCAGACCGCTATGACGGATAGTGTCCAAAGCAATATTCTAGTGATTTCAGAATTGGCTGAAAACACGGCTGTTGCTGCCCAGCAATCCAGCGAGTCGACCAACTCGATTGAACACTTGGCCAGTCAGCTCAACCGCCTGGTGGGTAAGTTTACTGGCCAGCAAGGTGCGTCTTAATACTCCCTGACTAATACAAGCAATGGGGGAGCTAGAAGAGTTGCGATGACTCAGGAGAGTGTGAGCCAAACCGACTAACAGCTATCAAGTCATTGGCAGCTCAACGTTCTCCTGAGCTGCCATTCTCAAGCCAAAAGCAATGTGGCCCGCCTTAGCTATATTATTGGTGAACCAATTTGCCCGCCTTCACTACATTCACAAGTGGATTGCGTCCATAGGAATACGCCAGCTCTGCTGGGCTCTGGATATCCCACAGGCAGAAATCAGCCTGCATGCCGACAGCCAATACTCCGACGTTGGCCGCAATGCCCAATGCCTTGGCAGCGTTACGAGTGACCCCGGCCAACGCCTCTTCGGGCGTTAGACGAAACAGGGTGCAACTCATATTGAGCATCAAGAGGGTCGAGCAAATAGGTGATGAGCCGGGGTTGTAATCGCTGGCGATCACCATGGGCACTTGGTACTGGCGCAGCAGGTCGATGGGGGGCAACTGGGTTTCCCGCAGGAAATAAAAAGCGCCGGGCAGCAGAGTGGCGCAGGTGCCGCTGGCGGCAATGGCTTTAACCCCTTCTTCATCCAGATACTCGATATGATCCACTGACTGGGCGCCCAGAGTGGCAGCCAGTGTCGATCCGCCCATATTGGACAGTTGTTCGGCGTGCAGCTTGATATCCAGACCGCGGGCTTTGGCGGTTGTCAGTACCCGTTGGGTTTGTGGCAGGTCGAAGGCAATGTTTTCGCAGAATACATCCACAGCGTCAGCCAGGTTCTCTTCCAGAATCGCAGGGATCATCTCTTTGACCACAAAGTCCACGTAATCATTGGCTCTGTCTTTGTACTCAGGCGGCACGGCGTGGGCACCCAGAAAAGTGGTTTTGACATCCACATGGTGGTGTTTGCCTAGTTCACGGGCAACCCGCAGCATCTTGAGTTCTGTGTCTTTATCCAGGCCGTAGCCGGATTTAATTTCTACCGTGGTGACCCCTTCTTTGGCTAGGGCATTTAAGCGCTTACGCCCTAATTCAAACAACTCGGCCTCGGTGGCAGCGCGGGTGGCTTTTACGGTCGACAATATGCCACCGCCAGCCTGGGCAATGTCTTGATAACTGGCGCCATTGAGGCGCATTTCAAATTCATTGGCACGATTGCCGGCGAAAATAAGGTGAGTGTGGGCGTCGATAAGCCCTGGGGTGATCCAGCCACTGCCACCGCGATAGATGGGGGTCGATAAAACATCAAAAGCAGGGAGTTGATCTCGCGGGCCCATCCACACGATTTTGTCGGCAACTATAGCCATGGCGGCATCAGTGATAGCGCCATAATCTGCTGCCAAATCAGGGTTCATACTGGCGATATTGATATCGATCCAAACTTGGTCCCACTCCATAAGTGCCCCTACTAGGTTAAATGCTTGTTGCTATTTATTGTGAGTTGAGCTTATCTTGTATATACAAGGTAACATCTGCTGCGGTCATCGAACAGGGGGTGGCCTCTAAATGTCGCCGCAGCCGAGTCAGATGACGCTGATATATTTCCGACCCTGGACTGATAATACGCTAAGGAACTGCCAATGACTGTGCCTATTTTTGCCAAAATCAAACAGATGATCCTCGAGCATATTCATTCTGGTGAGTGGCAAGAGCACACTAAGGTTCCTTCAGAAAATCAATTGGCTCATCGTTTTCAGTGTAGCCGCATGACCGCTAGGCGGGCATTAACTGAACTAGTCGAGGCGGGCGTTTTAGAGCGCAGTCAGGGGGCGGGGACTTTTGTCGCGTCGTTGAAATCTCAATCTTCCTTGTTGTCTATCCGCAATATTGCCGATGAAATCAAAGAGCGCGGCCATGGTTATAGCGTGCAAGTCTTGGTCTTGGAGTCGATGGCCGCGATTGCGCCCATCGCCATCGCTTTAGGACTGGAGCCCGGCGAGTTAATTTATCACTCTTTATTGCTGCATTGTGAGCAAGGGCAGCCGTTGCAACTCGAGGAACGCTTTGTTAATCCTGTGATGGCTCCGGAGTATTTGCAACAAGATTTTAGCGAGCAAACGCCTCATGAATATTTGTGCAAAGTGGCGCCATTGACCGAGGCGCGCCACACCATCGAAGCCATCTCGGCAACGTCGGCTTTGCGTCAGCATTTAACCCTTAAAGACAACGAAGCGTGTCTGCAAATTATTCGCCGCACTTGGTGTCAGCAAGGTGTGGTTAGTTTCGCACGTTTAGTGCATCCCGGTAGTCGCTTCCGATTAGGCGGCCACCTGACATTTCGGTAACACAATAACCTATAACAAATCATCGCAAGTTTGGAGACCTCCATGGATAAGCGTCACGACCCTACCCGCCGTATCATTGCGCCACATGGCAGTCAGCTGAGTTGTAAAAGTTGGCTCACCGAAGCGCCAATGCGGATGTTAATGAATAACCTGCACCCCGATGTGGCCGAGCGCCCCGAGGATTTAGTGGTCTATGGCGGTATTGGTCGCGCCGCGCGCGATTGGCCTTGCTTTGACAAGATCATTGACGTGTTGCAACGGCTGGAAGACGATCAAACCTTGTTAGTGCAATCGGGTAAGCCTGTGGGGGTGTTTCAAACTCACAGCAATGCGCCCCGAGTCATTATTGCCAACTCCAACTTGGTGCCTCACTGGGCTAACTGGGAGCATTTTAATGAGCTCGATAAGCAAGGTTTGGCCATGTATGGCCAGATGACGGCAGGCTCGTGGATATATATTGGCTCTCAAGGCATAGTCCAAGGTACCTATGAAACCTTTGTCGCTATGGCTAAGCAGCATTTTGATGGCAATAGTCGTGGTAAGTGGATATTAACGGGTGGCTTAGGTGGCATGGGAGGCGCGCAAACGCTAGCGGGCACTATGGCAGGTTACTCTGTGCTGGCCTGTGAGGTGGATGAAACTCGTATCGACTTTAGGCTGCGTATTCGTTATGTCGACAAAAAGGCCACCAGTCTTGATGAGGCGTTGGCCTTAATCAATGAAGCTAACGCCTCTGGCAAGCCAGTTTCTGTGGGCTTATTGGCCAATGCTGCCGATGTGTTTGCCGAGCTAGTGGCGCAGGGCGTGACCCCTGATGTGGTGACCGATCAAACTTCGGCGCATGATCCGCTCAATGGCTATTTACCGCAAGGCTGGAGCTTGGCGCAAGCGGCGCAGATGCGCCAACATGATGAAGCGGCGGTCGTTAAGGCGGCTAAGCAGTCGATGGCGGTTCAGGTTAAGGCCATGCTCGCCTTACAAGCGGCGGGCGCAGCCACCACAGATTACGGTAATAACATTCGCCAAATGGCTTTTGAAGAAGGCGTCGACAATGCGTTTGATTTTCCGGGATTTGTGCCTGCTTATGTGCGGCCACTCTTTTGCGAAGGTATTGGCCCATTTCGTTGGGTAGCATTGTCTGGCGATCCTGAGGATATATATAAAACCGACGCTAAGGTAAAAGAGCTCATTCCCGATAATCCGCATTTGCATCAGTGGCTCGATATGGCGCGTGAACGTATTGCTTTTCAAGGGTTACCCGCGCGGATTTGCTGGGTCGGTTTAAAAGATCGTGCCCGCTTAGCGCTGGCATTTAATGAGATGGTTAGCTCGGGGGAGTTGTCGGCGCCGATAGTGATTGGCCGAGATCACTTAGATTCTGGCTCTGTGGCGAGCCCGAACCGCGAAACGGAGTCGATGTTGGATGGCTCGGATGCGGTCTCTGATTGGCCGTTGATGAATGCACTGCTCAATACCGCCAGCGGTGCGACTTGGGTGTCTTTGCACCATGGTGGTGGTGTTGGGATGGGCTTTAGTCAGCATTCGGGGGTGGTGATTGTGGCTGACGGCAGTGAGGATGCCGCCGCTCGTCTTGGGCGAGTGCTATGGAATGATCCCGCTACCGGGGTGATGCGCCATGCCGATGCCGGTTATGAAATTGCCAAACAGTGCGCCCGTGAACAGGGCTTAGATCTGCCGATGATGGAGAAAAACTCATGAGTCATTTTGTATTAACTCCCGGCAGTTTGACCTTAGCGCAATTGCGCCAAATTAGCCGTCATAACGTCACCTTAACTTTGGCCGATAACGCCGTGAGTGACATTAATACTAGCGCCGGCTTGGTGCAGCAAGTCTTGGATGAAGGCCGAACTGTCTATGGTATTAATACCGGATTCGGTTTGTTGGCTAACACTAAAATTGCCCCTGATGATCTGCAATTGCTGCAACGTTCTATCGTGTTATCACATGCGGCGGGTACGGGGCAGTATATGCAAGACGCCAGTGTACGCTTGATGATGGTCCTCAAGATAAACTCGTTGGCGCGGGGATTTTCAGGGATCCGACTTGAAGTCATTAACTTTTTAATTCAATTGGTTAATGCCGAAGTCTACCCCTGTGTCCCCGAGAAGGGCTCGGTGGGTGCCTCTGGCGATTTAGCCCCATTGGCGCACATGTGCTTGCCCTTGCTAGGTGAGGGGGAGATGAGTTATCGCGGTGAGTTAATCTCGGCCAAGGAAGGCTTAGCCATTGCAGGCTTAGCCCCGATGGAGTTGGCGGCTAAAGAAGGCTTGGCCTTACTCAATGGTACCCAAGCATCAACGGCCTTAGCCTTGGAAGGCTTGTTCCATGCTGAAGATTTATTTGCAGCCAGCTCAGTAATTGGAGCCATGAGTGTTGAGGCGGCCATGGGCAGTCGCAGTCCGTTCGATCCGCGTATACATGCGGCGCGAGGCCAGCAAGGACAAATCGATTCTGCCTTGGTTTTTCGCCATTTACTGGGCGATGAGTCTGAGATTAGCCTGAGCCACGTGAATTGTGACAAGGTGCAAGATCCCTATTCACTCCGATGTCAGCCACAAGTGTTAGGCGCCTGCTTGACCCAAATTCGTCAGGCCGCCGATGTGCTAGGCACCGAGGCCAATGGGGTGACCGACAATCCGTTAGTCTTTCAAGACACTGGCGATATTATTTCTGGAGGCAATTTTCACGCCGAACCTGTGGCGATGGCGGCCGATAACTTAGCGATAGCCATTGCCGAGTTGGGCTCGATTGCTGAGCGACGGATGGCCTTATTGATTGATTCGAGTTTGTCAAAATTACCGCCATTTTTGGTCAACAACGGCGGGGTAAACTCGGGGTTTATGATAGCACAGGTGACCGCCGCGGCCTTGGCCTCTGAAAACAAGACTTATGCACACCCTGCGTCTGTCGATAGCTTGCCGACCTCAGCTAATCAAGAAGATCATGTGTCTATGGCGACCTTTGCGGCGCGGCGCTTGCGCGATATGGCCGAAAATACCCGAGGAGTGTTGGCCATCGAGTGGCTGGCGGCGGCGCAAGGCTTGGACTTCAGGGGGCCGTTGGCGCCCAGTATCGCGGTTGCTAAGGCCAAGGCGGTACTGCGTGAACAGGTGAGTTTTTACGATAAAGATAGGTATTTTGCGCCAGATATTGAAGCCGCCACTGACCTGTTATACCTGGCCGGTTTTAATGAGTATTTACCCAAGGGTATTTTGCCAAGCGTTTAGTGCGGTGACGTCCTCATTGCTGCGCTGACATGTGCCGGCGTCAACGCGAGGGCTTTGATTGCTGAGTGAGATTGATTGCCCTGGCACTGGACACCGAGGGCAATCTGTTTGGTCTGCTAGCTAGGGTTGAGTGAGATCTTGCGCCAAGCGAATTTGGCGCATGTCTTCGCCGCTAGGCACTTGGAAGGCGCGCAAGCCAAACTCTGGCAAAATTGCGTAACAATGATCGAAGATATCAGCCTGAATCGCTTCATACACATCCCAACGAGTATCATTGGTGAAGGCGTAAATTTCTAACGGCAAGCCATCGGGGCCCGGTTGCAGTTGGCGCACCAATAAGGTCATATTTTTGTGAATTCGCTCATGATGTTTGAGGTATTCCAGTAAATAAATCCGCAAGGTACCGATATTGGTCATATGACGGCCGTTGATTAACTCATCGTTATCAATAAGGCCGGTATTGTATTCATTTAGTTCAGTGCGCATCTTAGCTAAGTAATCTTTTAGTAAATTGACCTTTTCTAAGCGAGCGAGCTCTTCTTCATTTAAAAAATGGATTGAGCTGACATCGATATTGACGAAGCGACAGATACGACGACCGCCAGATTCTGACATACCGCGCCAGTTTTTAAAGGCATCCTGTACCAAGGCGTACGCAGGGATCATGGTTAAGGTGTTATCGAAGTTTCTCACCTTAACTGTCGTCAGTGAAATTTCCTCGATGGTGCCACTGGCGCCATATTTATCCATTTGGATCCAGTCACCGCGGCTGACCATGCGGTTGGCTGCTAACTGGATCCCCGCCACAAACCCCAAAATGGTATCGCGAAAGACCAACATCACCAGACCGGTTGCGACCCCTAAGCCACTTAAAAAATACACAGGTGATTGATTGGCAAAAATAGAAATGGCGATGATGACGCCCACAAAAAACATGAAGAGCTTAATCAGTTGCACAAAGCTTTTGATAGGTAAGCGTCGACTGATTAATCTGACATCGGCAATCTCATTGGCGGCATCGAGGGCGGCAAAGGCGGCTCGAATAAACAAGATCACTATCAATACGCTTAAGGTGCGATCGATCAATACCGACAATAAGGAATGAGCGGTTAGCACAATGGGTACGAGTAAGTTCATGACGAGGGCTGGCACCAGCAGCGCCAGTTTCTCCAGTACCCGAAAGCGTAAAAAACTGTCATCCCATGAGGCTTTAGAGTGTTTGATGATGATGTTCAGGGCGCGAATGACACCACGACGCACAATGAGATAGGCAAGGGTAGCTAAAAAGGCGCAGGCGACCAGTAACACGAAGGTTGGCATGCTATCTGTGGGTTGGCTATTGATGCCAGCTTGGCTTAGCCAGTGGGCAATTTCTTGGCGTAACTCGTTATTCAAAACAGACTCTCCAGCGCAATTAATTGGGCTTACTTTATCATGTTTTATTAAAGTGTATGTCAGTCATCTATACTGATAACTTAATTGTTAATTAAGCATTTTTGCAAAAATCCCCCCATAACATTAAAGACCTTTTGCGTGACAGCCATTAACTGGTTAGCATAGTGATTACGCAGGTGTGCTAGTCGCTGACCCGAAGGCAAGGTGGCGAGTGCGATTGACCTATAATCGAATAATAATGACTCAAGGATTAACGGGTGCGTTCCTTTTATCGACCGCCTTTGGCGGTAATGGTGTTACTGACCATTGTCAGTTTTTTTCTTATTTTGGTCGTGAGTGCCTATGTGCATGAGCGCGATCGGATGCACCAACAGCTGACCCAAAAGTATAGTCAACGCTTGGATATGTCTTTATCTCGGCTGCAACATATTGTGGTCGAATCAGAACGCCACGGTGATGTTAAGCGGCTGAGCACTGAAGTGTCGTTGGCCTCCACCGATAACCAAGTGTTGGTGTTGTTATTATTAGATCGCGCCGAAAAAATCCATCAAGCCAACTATCTGGTGTGGCGAGGCAGTCAAGCCTCTGATTTTATTGATGGTTATTCAGCCGAATTACACCATCACGTCACTCAACAGCAACAGCCTTATTTGCAAGTTAATCCCCTGCGACAAACCATTCAAGCTTACTATCCCGTCTTCAACTCAAGCCCGCATCATGCCATCGATGTGATTTATCTCGAGTTCGATTTGACGCCCGGCTTACGTGAAGCAGACGCGGAACTGAGACTAAGGTACCTCTGGTTTTGGGGCTTAGCTGCGTTCTTGGGGCTTGGCTTTATGGGCTTGTTGTATTTATGGGTGATCCGTCCACTCAATGGCTTATCTAAGCAATTGCGTTCTTATATCGCGGTGGGAGCATCAAGCCAAACGCAGCCGATATCTATGCGCCCCATTCCTTGGAGTTGCGCTGAGGTGGCGCGCTTACAGTTTGCCATGCTAGAGCATCTTGAGCAGAAGCAAAAATTGCAGCAAAAACTCAAAGACAGCGAACATCGTTGGTTTTTTGCCGTTGAAGGGTCGCGCAATGGTATTTGGGACTGGAATATTATCACTGGTGATGTGTATTTATCGGATCGCTGGAAAGAAATCGTCGGCTTTGATAGCCATGAAATTGAACATAATTATCAGGCGTGGGAGAGCCGAATTCACCCAGATGATAAGGCGCAAGTGCTGGCTGAACTCAAGGCTTATATTTCTGGGCAACAACCCGAGTTTGAGAGTTTGCATCGCCTCAAGCATAAGCGCGGTCACTACGTGTGGGTTATGGATCGCGGCATGTTGGTGGAATGGGACTGCGAGGGGCGACCTGAGCGCATTATCGGCACCCATACTGATGTGACAGAGCAGGTACAAACCGAAACTGAATTTTCATTACAAAAACAGCAAGATCCCTTAACGGGACTCGGTAACCGTCAAGTGATAATGTCGGCGCTTGAACGCTTGTCTCAGGCCGAAACCCAGTCACATTATGGGGTGCTGTTTATTATCGATTTGGATAATTTTAAAACCATTAATGATGCCTTAGGGCACGCCAGTGGCGATCAATTATTGGTGAAGGTGGCTGCACGGCTGTCGGCATTTTTCTCGGGATCGGCGCTATTGGCTCGCCTTGGTGGCGATGAATTTGCGATTTTATTAGAGAATTTGAGTTTGGATGAAAGCAGTGCTCGCAATAAAGTGCGGTTTAATGGCGCTGAAATACGCCAGTTACTTGGGCGTCCTTATACCATCAATCAACAACCTCTGGTGGTGTCTGTCAGTATTGGATCTTGCATCTTAACGCCGAGCGCGACCATCGAACCGAGCGAAGTGTTTAAACGTGCCGATATGGCAATGTACCACGCGAAAGAAAATGGACGTAATGCCAGCGAACTCTATCATCATGAAATGAATAGAAATTTCAATCAAGAATTGACCATTCACAATGAGCTGGCCTATGCCATTGAGCGCAAACAGTTATTTTTGGTGTTTCAGCCGATCGTTAATGGCCATGGTGATGTGGTCAGTAGCGAAGTGTTATTACGTTGGTTGCACCCACAAATGGGGCTGGTGGCACCGGTTGATTTTATCAAGGTAGCCGAGCAAAGCGGTTTAATTATTGATATCGGTCACTGGGTATTACTGCAACTGGGTGAGCTGATGGCGCGGGCGAAACAGTTGGGCATACGCTTGCCGTTGATGGCCGTGAATGTCAGTGCGCGCCACTTTAACCACAGTGAATTTGTCACTAACCTAGAGCAGCTGATCAATTTGCACTCCTTAGATGTCAACGGGCTAGAGTTGGAATTGACCGAGCACGCCTTGTTGAATGATTTAAGTGCGGTGAGTTTGAGGATGGAACAGTTACGAGCCAAAGGTGTCTCGATTGCCATCGATGATTTTGGTACCGGCTATTCCTCATTAAGTTATTTACAGGCATTGCCTTTGTCGCGACTTAAGATCGATGGCAGCTTTGTTAGCAAGCTTGGCGAAACTGAGGCGTCGAGCGCCATCGTCAAAGCCATCATCGAGATGGCACATAGCTTAGATTTGGAAGTGGTCGGTGAATGCGTTGAGACGCAAGCGCAATTCGAGCATCTAGACGCGCTTGGTTGCGATAGTTTTCAAGGGTATTTATTCAGTAAGCCACTGATAGAAAAAACCTATATTGATTTTTTGCAGCAACATCAGCGCCAAGCAAGTTAAGCTTACTGAGACCTTACATGGGCGCAATGCGGCGCCCAGCCTGACATCGCTGATGACTGACTTTGGCTAGCGCCTTGGCAATTTTAGGCGTCATCGTGTAAGTGATTGGCGAAAAATTCAAATACCGCTGCGAGCCCTTGCTGTCGCCGCTCATCGGTTTCAATAAATATTTCATGACGGGCTCCGCCGATAACCAATAATTGGCACAAGCCGCCTTGAGCCCGGGTCTGGGCGGCAATATCAACAATCGTGTCATCACTGGCTTGCAGTACGAGTAAAGGGATGGTGCTATTACGCGCCGCCAGTTGTGCCGCCGTTGCCCCTTGGAGCGCTTGCAGTAGCCACTGGTTACTGGGCGATCCTAACTGCAATTCTGGACGTTGCTGATATAACTCGCGATACCTGTGATAACGCAAGGTGCTGTGACTCAGTTCGTTGTCGGCAAACGGCACATCTTGATAGCCTTTACCTGTGAGCACATAGTTCGGTTGGCCACCTTTAGGCACTTGATTCAACCAGCCCGCCAACGGCTTAATGATAAACGCGGGGGCGGGGAGTTGGATGCCATACATTGGGGCGCTAAAGGCCGCCGCGGCAAAGGCATGACCATATTGTTGCAAATATAACGTGCCAATGGCACCGCCCATGGAGTGCCCGAGCATCACCAGTTGACTATGACGATCGGCCATGACAACGGTTTGCACAAATTGATATAAGTCTTGGATATAGTCATCAAATTGGTCGACATGGCCGAGATGGTGATCGGGGCCGAGTCGCTCTGATAAGCCTTGGCCACGGTGATCCATCGCATAAATGCTGAAACCTTGTTGGTAACAGTCATGGATAAGCTCTTGATATTTTAAATAGCTTTCGACGCGACCGCTGCAAAATACAATGGCAGGAGCGCGGTGAGGCTGTCGGACGGCGCAGTAGTTGAGTCGAAGGCCATCATGACTGGTGATGGCGCCTTGTTCGACTCGCTGCCAAAAGGCTGCGAGTTGCAGCAAATAATCAGGATCAGCCAATTGGGCTTCGGTGGTGAACGAACTCGGGGTGAACATAGTAGATCCTAGTCTTGCGGTGATGTGCTGGGGCAGTGTATCAAAAACGGGTGAGTATGGCAGGTACATACTCACCCGTTAAGTTAAGCTTGATTTACCCGCTCGATATAGGCCTTAACTTGTTGCTCTAAGATGCTGAGGGGCACTGAGCCATTAATCAGCACGGCATCATGGAACTGGCGAATATCAAACTTATCGCCCAGTGCATATTGGGCTTGTTGGCGTAAGCGTTTAATAGTGAGTTCACCGATTTTATAAGACACCGCTTGGCCAGGCCAAGAAATATAGCGGTCGATTTCGGTGGTGACATTATGTAGTGATAACGCGGTATTGCTGGCCATATAGTCGATGGCTTGTTGACGACTCCAGCCCTGCATATGCAGACCGGTATCCACCACTAAGCGTACCGCTCGCCACATTTCATAGGTCAAACGGCCAAAGTTGGAGTAGGGATCTTGATAAAAACCCGCTTCAATGCCGAGATATTCAGCATATAAGCCCCAGCCCTCGCCAAAGGCTGAAATGTAACTATAACGGCGAAAATTGGGCAGATCAGCCTGCTCTTGGTTGAGAGCAATTTGTAAGTGATGACCAGGGACTGCCTCATGCAGTGTCAGGGCTTCCATTTCGTAAAGAGGGCGCTTGTCGAGGGCGTAGGTGTTGACCCAATAATAACCCGCCTCGGTATCGTTGCTGGCGCCGGAATAGCGACCGGTAGTGTATTTAGGGGCTATTTGTGCGGGGACCTCTTTGATGCCATAAGGGGTGCGCGGCAAGGTGGCAAAATACTTGGGTAACACCGCATCTGCTTGTTTAGCAATATACGCAGCATGTTTGAGCAGTTCTTGCGGGGTTTTGGCGTAAAACTGCGGATCGGTGCGCAAAAAATGCAGGAAGTCATCGAAGCTTCCTTGGAATGCCAACTCTTCAATGACCGCCTGCATTTCGGCGCGAATGCGCGCCACTTCCAGCAGTCCCAACTGATGCACTTGCTCGCTGGTCATATTGAGGGTGGTGTAGTGCTTTATACGGTTCTCGTAAAACTCAACACCGTCTGGCATATCGGAGGCGGCTATTGAGGTGCGGGTTTGCGGCAAATATTGCTCAGTTAAAAACCAATAAAAGTCATCATACAAAGGTAATACCTTGTCTTGGATCAGTTGCTGAGCTTGCTGCTGTAATTGGGCTTGTTGTTCAGCGGGCATGCTGGCAGGAAGCTGAGTAAAGGGTTGATAATAAGTTGATTCATTGACGTCGACTTGATAAGCACTGACGGTGTCTTCAATGCCCTTGAGAGTCACTCTCGGTGGGGTTATGCCGAGTGCTAGCCCTTGTTGTAGCCACAAGGTTTGTTGCTTGAAATAGGTCGGTAGGGCATTCAACCTAGCAAAATACGCTTGGGCATCGGCCTCATTGCTGATAGTGATATCGCTGATCTGACTGATGCTCGTATGAAACCCACCTTCGGCTGTGATGGGCATATAGTGATCGCCGAAGCGGTACATATCAGTGCTATCTTGCAATTGGTAGGTTAATATTTGCGCATTAATCTTGTCTTGATGACTGAGGCTCGCACTATCTAGGTTGTTGAGAGCATTTAACATGGCCAGTTGCTGCGCTTGGTAATCGGCTAAGGCTGTCGATGACATATCGACTAAGCGAGCGGCGGCGTTAGCCACGCCTTGGCGTTCGGCTAAATAAGGGTAACGAGCCAATTTTAGCTGCCAGTCTTGATCGATCAATTGCTGCAATTGCATTGATGCGGGGCTTGGTTGAGACACACTGGTTTCGGCCGGCGCGATGTGAGTCAATGAGGCTTGATGTTGGCAACCGCCAATGCCGAGCAATGTTAACAGGATGACCGCTAACTTGGACATGTTTGATCCCTATTCATTATCGTTATGTTATCGGTGATTATGCCTTAAGCAGTTGCTAAGCCCAACCAACAAAAAGGTTTTTAATGCGAAAATAGGCTGTTAATAAATATGATAGTGTACCAATTTTTGAAACGGCCGTGTTATAATTAGAACAATTAAAGTGTGTAACTTGCTTGGCTTTTTTGGAGTAAATAATGATAAATACCAACATTCCATTAGTTGATTTACACCGCCACTTGGATGGCAATGTGCGCGTCGGCACCATTTGGTCGCTAGCGCATCAACACGGAATTGCCTTGCCTGCATCATCGATTGAAACCCTCGCGCCCCATGTGCAAGTCCAAGGCAAAGAATCTAGCCTAGTGGCCTTTTTGTCTAAGTTAGATTGGATGGTGGCGGTATTAGCCGACTTAGATGCGGTCAAACGTGTTGCCTATGAAAACGTACTCGATGCGTCAATGTCTGGGCTGGATTATGCCGAACTTAGATTTAGTCCGTATTACATGGCCATGAATCATCACCTGCCGCTGGAAGGGGTTGTCGAGGCGGTGATTGATGGGGTGGCTCACGGTATGCGTGATACCGAAGTGAAAGTTAATTTGATTGGTATTATGTCGCGTTCATTTGGGGTTGAAGCCTGCCGGGCAGAACTCAATGCGATTTTAAGCCAGCGCGCCAAGATCGTCGCTATCGATTTGGCTGGGGATGAGCAGTCTTATCCTGGAGATTTATTTATCGACCATTTTCGCCAGGCACGCGACGCCGGTTTAGCAGTGACAGTCCATGCTGGCGAAGCTGATGGAGCCAGTAGCGTGTGGCAAGCCATTCGCGAGCTAGGGGCAAGCCGCATTGGTCATGGTGTTAACGCCATTCACGATCCGCAGTTAATCGAGTATATGATTAGCCATAAGATAGGGATTGAATCGTGCCCGACCAGTAATTTACATACGTCGACGGTGGCGAATTATCAAGCGCAGCCATTAAAGGCTTTTTATGATGCGGGTGTATTAGTCAGTATCAATACCGATGATCCTGGCGTCAGTAATATTGATATTGCCCATGAGTACCGTGTGGCACATCAAGAGATGGGATTATCGGCGGAGGTGTTAGCGCAAATTCAGCGTAATGGGGTCGAGATGGCCTTCCTCTCCAACAGTGAGCGTCGTGCCATGTATTTTGCCAAAGAAGCCAACTTGCCTTAGTCAGCGTGCAAAAAACAAAAAAGCCACTTAATTCAGTGGCTTTTTTATTATTCTTCGAGATTAGATTACTCGAGAGAACTGCTGCTGACGAGCCTTATCACGGTAATAAACATCGAAACAAATACAGATGTTACGAATAAGGAGACGCCCAGTAGAACTGATAGTGATCTTACGGTCGGTGATGTCCACTAACTTATCATCGATAAAGGTCTGTAATAGTTTAAGGTCTTCGCTGAAATAGTCTTCGAATTGAATGCCGAGCTTCTGCTCCATGTCTGCCATATCGAGCTCGAAGTGACAAATCAATTGCTTGATCACTGCGCGACGAACCTCATCATCACGGTTGAGGCTGCAGCCTTTCCATAATGCATGACCCGATGCCTCAATGGCTTCGTAGTACGGGCGAATATCTTTTTGGTTTTGGGCGTAACAGTCGCCAATCATACTGATGGATGACACCCCAAGACCGAGCAGATCACACTCTTCCTGCGTGGTATAGCCTTGGAAGTTGCGGTGTAAACGGCCTTCATTTTGTAATTTAGACAGCTCATCATCAGGCTTAGCAAAATGATCCATACCAATATACTGGTAACCGGCTTCAGTCAGCGTGGCGATGGTCTGGTGCAGCATATCGAGTTTTTGCTGCGGGCTTGGCATATGCTCTTCTTTAATTTTACGCTGGGCGGCAAAACGCGCCGGTAAATGAGCATAGTTAAACACCGATAATCTATCTGGCGACAATTCGATAATGCGCGCAATCGTGTCGGCAAAGGTGGCGGGCGTTTGATGTGGCAAACCATAAATTAAATCGACATTGGTCGATACAAAGCCCATGGCTTTGGCTTTAGCCATTAAGTCAAAAATAAAGGCTTCATCTTGCTCGCGGTTAACCGCCACTTGCACCGCTTTATTGAAATCTTGAACCCCAATCGAAATACGGTTGAATCCAGCTTGTTGAAGAGTATCGAGCATGGTGAGCTCAATCTCGCGCGGATCCACTTCGATAGAATATTCACCTTCAGCGGCAAAATTGAAATGCTGCTTTAGCAATTCGCTTAAGCGTAATATTTGCTCTGGGTTTAAGAAGGTTGGTGTACCGCCACCCCAATGCATTTGGGTGACAGTGTAATTTTGGAACAGTGGCGCCCGCTTAATGATTTCTTGGGCTAAAAATTCAATATATTGATCCGCTTTATGCTGGTGGCGGGTGATGATTTTATTACAACCACAGTAATAGCAAAGCTTGGCACAGAAGGGGATGTGAATATAAAGAGACAGCTTATCACTTTTGCTGGTGTGGATCGCCTGCAGTAAGTCTTGCTCGGTGAAGGCATCGTTAAACTCTAATGCAGTAGGATAAGAGGTATAACGAGGACCGCTGTAATTGTATTTCTCAATCATAGACTGATCCCAGCTGATCTGTGTGGGCTGCTTCAAGGCGTGTCCTCCAGTAAATTAGCAATAGGCGAAGTATGCAACCTTTTCGTCGTCATTACCTTGATCTAGGTTGAAAAATTTAACGTAAAGGTTTCAGAATTAGCGACTATCCAACAATTTTGTGCACTTGTCTTTGGTTTTATAAAGGTTTTGTGCTCCGACTCACTGGATATTGTCACTTTTGTTGAAATTTACTCGCAAGCTAAGCGGTTGTTCGAACCTTGCTCAGGCGAGTGCATTGCAGAGGGTAGACCATATCGGGCCGCAAAAGTTGCTATCGTCGCCGTCATATTTGATCCACAAAAAAGCCGCAAGATTGCGGCATTAGTCGGGAGACTGGCATTAATGGGTTTTAGGTAACTGCAACTGCGCGATTTGCTGGATTTCACTCATGATGCCATCAGCCAATTCGGCTTCACTTTTCATGCGTTGCAAATCTAACTGCATTCGTTGCTGTTTGTCTAAGGCCTTTCTGGCCGCCATGATCGGATGGGACTCAATGCGTTGATAATGCCGAAAAACATGAGGATATTGCGGCATCACTTGCTCGGTCATGGATAAGATGTCGAACAACTTGCCGATGCGCAACACCCCTTCTGATAGCTCACATCTATCTTCAATCATCGCTTGGGCGATGTAGCTGATATCCCCTAAGACTTGCTCGCGCTTGGCGTTAGCTCTTGCAGCCGCTTCAGCCGCGTGTCGCAGGGCTTGTCGTTGTTGTTGACGCAAACGCCATAACAGGGTCGCGGCATAGCCGGCGAGTGGAATGATAATGACGACTGCGGCAATGATCCAGATGCTATCCAACTTAGCCTCCTTGCTCGGTGTTGATTCGGCTTAGTCTTTTTGACGATATTGATCCAGAAGTGACTCACCGGATTCAAATTGGGCTAGCAACTCATCATCGCTACGGGCCTTTTTCGGTGCTGGTGTTTCATCTTCAACATCGGTGATGCCTAATTTTGCCATTAAGGCTTCAATCTTATTCAACTGCTTATCCAACCATTCTTGGTCAGCATTGTTGAGATCACGGCCTTCTTCTAGGGCATCAAGCAGCTGATTAAGACGCGGATCTTCTTCTAACTTCAACAGTTTTTGTTCATCAGTCAGTTTTGGCTTATGCACAGTTTTAACGGCAACGGGTGCTGTAGCCACTGCAGCGTTTGGCAGTGTCAAGGCGATAGGTTTTTTGCTGCCATGGCGCGGATCTTTTTTGGCCGCGTTGCCTGTGGTGGCGGTTTGCAGTAAACCTTCATTATGACGGCTACCGGTCTTATTGCCGGTGCTGCGCTTCTTTTTAGCAAGCTCGCGCTCAGTTTTTTTCTGTCTTGGCGCCTTGGTCGGGCTACAGCCTAGACCACTGCGAGTTTTCTTGGAACGACTCATACTTTTCTCGACTACTGGTTTTGCCCAGCCTGTTTCAAATGCCAGGCCGAGATCAAAGGGCGGGATTTATACCAGATTCTGATGTTTTTTGCATCAGAATGAAATCATCTGCTGCAAATAATAACGTAAATCCACTATGTTCGGCTAAATAACTAAAGGTCTGGGCATGGAAAAAGGCCACATGGGCGAGGTTGTTCTTGTAATGCCACTTGCCGAAATCGGCATCATCACTGAGCATGCGAGTGCTGATAGCTAGCCAACCGCCTGTTTTTAAAAGACGACATAGCAAGGCCCACTCGCGTTGCGGGTTTCTAAAATGTTCAAGCACTCGGTAACAGCAAATAAAGTCATAACTTTGGCGTAAGGCTTGATGATTGGGGGCCAGAAAAGGATCGTATTGCTGTAGGCTATGGCCTTGAGCAATGATTTGTTGCTGACTGGCCTCATCTAAAATCCGGCCATAATTCAGTCCATGTAACTGGCTGGCGGTTAATTGATGCAATTGGTCGAGTAAGGGCAACACGAAATTAGCTAACTGGCGCTGCTTTTCGGATGGCGTTGGCTGACTGAAACGTTGTTTTAGTGCTTGCGGCGGCAACTGGCTACGTGAATCGGCGAATATCAACGCGCATCGCGCACAGCGAAAGTAGCTGCGCTTTTTGTCTTGATAAAACAATGAGCAAGGTAAATATTGGCAGAGTGGGCAGCTTAGCATTTACTATCAGTAAGTTATGGCGCTATGGCGAGATTATACCAGTAAAGGAGCGTGGGGTATTTAATCGATTTAAATAAAAATGGCGGCAGTAAACTGCCGCCATACAAGATATGTCAAAGACACGTCAATCTGATTACCTAGTATCCATACTAGCTATGCGACTATCCCAGTCAAAATCCATCTATTATTATTTGCTTTCCGTGCAATTTTTTATAGTTTTTGGTCATCCAGACACTTTATCTTGTACATCCTCAATCTTCCAATTAAGGATTCCCGTAGATAGTCTTTGCTACCTATATCGGAGGTGTCATCAATGACAACAGTCAACCATCCTTGTTATTCACTTCCAGTGACAACTAGCTTCCCGCCAGGATCCTAAAGCACTTGCTTCCTGCTAAATCCAAATCCCTTGAATTTATTCTCCTGTATGGGACCTCACTAGCCCTAAATGGGAAAGTGACTATGCACGCAGTAAAACTGCATTCCCTTGAAGTATTCGACCAAGATTATAAAAGATAATCATTTCTCATTTTTATTTTTAGCGAGCGGTCGTTAAGTTATTTTTATTATTAACTAAATTTATTCTTATATCTTAAATGTAAGTAGTCGACATCAGTACATAGTTATCAATATTAGCAGTTGTACTGTTGGGTTTGTGTCGGTACGGGCTTCATTAAACCTAAATATGTGACCAGTGTCAAGCATTGGCGGCTTTTGCTTTACGTTTACGTAAGCTTTATGTGACAAAAAAGGGAGCGAGTGCTCCCCTTTTTTACTGGTTTTCAATCATTAAGCTTTATTCACTTGAAGTTTGAAATGTACACAGATAAGGCATCAATATCTTGCGGAGATAATTTTTTAGCGACATCGCGCATCATGCCATTCATATCATTATTTCGGCTGCCATCATGGAACTTATCGAGCTGAATTTTGATATAATTAGCATGCTGACCTGCTAATGATGGGAAACCCGCGAGTGCCATGCCTTGACCTTCTGGGCCATGACAAGCAATACAAGCGGTAATGCCGCGCGACATGTCGCCACCGTTGTAAAGGGTTTCACCCAATGATGGAATGTCTGCAACGTCATTGGGGGTGATCGCTTGGCTTGAGTAATAGGCAGATAAATCCATAATATCTTCATCAGACAAGGCCGCGGCCATACTACTCATGATAGGATCCATTCGGCCGTTACTGCCACCGGTTTGTGCGGCAGTGCGAAACTCTTGCAATTGCTTTTGCAAGTAAGTGGCATGTTGCTGGGCAATTTTAGGATACATGTTGATCATGCTGTTGCCGTCAACACCATGGCAGGCAGCACAGGTAATAGATTTGGCTTTACCCGCCTCAACATTACCTTCAGCAATCGCAGAGGAAGATATGGTGGCGACTACAGACAGCGCTAGAGCTAACTTTTTCATGGCGTTCCAACTTCTTGTTAGTTTAATGTCCTGGTTCAAACGACAGTCGTGTTAAAATAACTTAACTGTGATCGAGGCTATATTTTACACGAAATTGTGGAAAAGTAAGCAATTCTTCAACTTTTATGACAAAAGTGATGCTTCATACTGGAGTAATACGTGACAGATAATCAAATTGATTTTCGCAAAGCTAAGTTTCTTATCAGTGCGCCTGATATTGCTCACTTAGATAAACATTTGCCGGGTGATACCGGTATCGAAATCGCTTTTGCCGGTCGCTCTAATGCTGGCAAATCCAGCGCATTAAATGCACTGACTGAGCAAAAAAACTTGGCGCGTACCAGTAAGACGCCCGGCCGTACTCAGTTAATTAACGTGTTTGAGCTTGATGGTGTTCGCCGTTTGGTGGATCTGCCCGGCTACGGTTTTGCGCAAGTACCGTTAGCGCTCAAGAAAAAGTGGCAACATGCGCTGGGTGAATATTTGCAAAAGCGCGAATGCCTCAGTGGTGTGGTGGTGCTGATGGATATCCGCCATCCGCTGAAAGATTTAGATATTCAGATGATTGAGTGGGCGGTTGAAAGTGAGATCCCCGTACTGACCTTGCTGACTAAGTCGGATAAATTGGCACAAAGTGCACGCATGAAAACCGTCAATGAAGTCCGTGCTGCCTTAGCTGACTTTGGTGATTGGGTTCACGTAGAGCCGTTTTCGTCATTAAAAGGCACGGGTAAGCAAAAGGTGTTGGCGGTATTAAATGGCTGGTGTTATCCCGACGGCTGGCAAGCGCTAGAGCAAGACGCTGCTGAGTGATTCAAGCCGCGTTGGTGATCATAAAAAGTCTGCTGCGGCAGGCTTTTTTTTTTGCAAAAAAAAAGCCGATGACAAATATTATCAGCGGCTTAAAGTTAGCTCTTTTGGGGAGAAGCTAAAATTCAACAAGACTCAAGTTCTGTTGTTTCACAAATGCAATATTTGTTAGTAACAGCGCTCAATGAAGACAGCATAGCTCGAAATTCATCACAATTAAAGTATTTACTCTAATTTTTTCCGGACAAAAAAAAGCCTCAGCAATATTAAGATTGCTGAGGCGCCAGAATTTGGCTGTTCACTAAAAGTGAAATAAAGGTTTGAAAGATAGAACATCTTAACCTCTGTACCCTACGCCGAGAATAATAAGTGATTTATCATTTTATGAAAAACTGTTTTTCGCATGAGCTCCCAATAATGTGAGCTTGATCGTGCTCGCCGCTGCTTTTTGCTGCAAAATCTGATCTAAAAATTACATAAAAAAAGAAGATGTCACGCTTAAATGACATCTTCTGATAAAAAAGTAACATAATAGCGCAGGCAAACGCGGTCGTTCTTTGATCTGCCGCTGATAATTCTTAGGTGTTCTAGTGGGCTTGATCCCAGTTATCACCAATCCCTGCCTCGGCCAGTAGGGGAACATCTAAATCTGCAGCCGTCGCCATCAGCTCACATACTGTGTGCATCAGTGACTCAGCTTTGTCGGCATCGACTTCGAACACCAGTTCATCGTGTACTTGCATTATCATGCTGATCTCACCTTGGGTGTGCTGACCGATCCATTCATCAACCGTGATCATCGCGCGTTTAATGATGTCGGCCGCCGTGCCTTGCATGGGCGCGTTAATGGCGGCACGTTCAGCCGCTTGACGGCGCATGGCGTTGCGGGCCTTAATTTCTGGCAGGTATAAACGTCGTCCAGCTAAGGTGGCTACATAGCCTTGTTCTGCTGCCAGCGCCCGAGTGTCTTCCATATAACGCAGGACCCCAGGATAACGGGCAAAATACGTATCAATATAGGTTTGAGCTTCGGCTCTGGGTATGTCTAATTGCTTGGCCAAACCAAAGGCTGACATACCGTAAATTAAGCCGAAGTTCACGGCTTTGGCCCGGCGACGTTGTTCGGTGGTGACTGTTTCAAAGGCAACATCAAACACCTCGGCCGCCGTCGCGCGGTGAATGTCTTTGCCTTCGGAAAACGCCTGCAGTAATCCAGGATCTTGAGACAAGTGCGCCATAATGCGCAATTCAATTTGTGAATAATCGGCCGCTAAAATCTTTTTACCCTCCGGGGCGATAAACGCTTGGCGGATACGGCGACCCTCGGCGGTGCGGATGGGAATATTCTGTAAATTAGGCTCGCTAGACGATAAGCGCCCGGTGGCCGCATTAGCTTGATGATAACTGGTGTGTACGCGCCCGGTAGTCGCATTTACCATCAGCGGTAATTTATCGGTATAAGTACTCTTTAGCTTAGAAAGGCTGCGGTGCTCTAACAAGATTTTGGGTAGAGGGAAATCTAACGCCAGTTCAACTAAGACTTCTTCGGCGGTTGATGGTGCGCCTTTGGGGGTCTTCTTGAGTACGGGATACCCGAGCTTTTCAAAGAATATCGCTTGTAATTGTTTGGTGGAACTTAAGTTGAACTCCTCACCTGCAATCTCATGAGCTTGCTTTTCTAATTGATCGATTTTGCGGCTTAGTTCTTCACTTTGTTGTGATAATAATAAGCTATCGATCAAAACACCGCGGCGTTCCATAGCTGATAGCACTGGAACTAACGGCATTTCAAGCGTGAGCAACACCTGACTTAAACCTGATTCTTTTTCCACACTCGGCCATAGATGTTGATGCAGTCTTAGGGTGATATCGGCATCTTCAGCAGCATAAGGTGCGGCTTGCTCTAATGGAATTTGATTAAAGGTGAGTTGTTTAGCACCTTTACCCGCAATCTCTTCAAAACTGATATTGTGATGGCCTAAATATTTGAGTGCTAAGCTGTCCATGTCGTGGCGACTGGCCACGGAGTTAAAGACATAGGATTCCAGCATAGTGTCAAAACGACACCCGTTAAGCTGGATACCGGCATTGGCCAATACGCTCATATCATACTTGAGATTTTGGCCAACCTTGTGAATGCTAGCATCTTCGAGCAAAGGTTTGAGTTGCGCTAACACGTGTTGTTTATCAAGTTGAGCCGGCGCATCTTGATAATCATGCGCCAAGGGTAAATAAGCGGCTTCGCCGGCGTTAATGGCAAACGATAAACCGACCAATTGCGCCTGCATATAATCGAGACTGGTGGTCTCGGTATCCACGGCAACTAAGCTAGCCTGTTTGATTTTAAGCAACCAAGTATCGAGCTGCTCCTGAGTCAGGATGGTCTGATAATCTGTGGCTAGGATTGTGGTGTTAGCAGCCACAGGCGCTTCAGCTTGATCCGTTGCCGCCACAGCTGTCGCTGCACGTGTATCGAGCACTTCAGCCAGCCAACGTTTGAATTCCATCTCAGTAAAATATTGCGCCAAGGCTTGTTTGTCTTCTTGTTGGCGCTCGAGTTGTTGCCAAGTTTGATCCAGTTCGACATCGGTTTTAATGGTGGCCAGATCGTAAGAGAGTCGCAGCATTTCGGCATTATCTTTAATTTTAGCCGGCATGGTTTTAGCACCTCTAAAACCTAGTGTCGCCACTGCATCGGGATCGCTTAATAGATTATCCACGCTGCCGGCCCCCGAAATTAAGGCCACGGCTGTTTTCTCTCCGACACCAGGTAAGCCCGGAATGTTATCGGCCTTGTCACCCATCAGGGCTAATAGATCGATAATGCGGTCTGGGCCTACCCCAAATTTTTCGGTGACTTCTGCCGGCCCCATCACTGTGTCTGTCATGGTATTAATCAGGGTGACATTGTCGCTGACTAATTGCGCCATGTCTTTATCACCGGTACTGATTAAAGTGGCTCGCCCTTGGGCACATGCTTGGGTCGCGAGCGTTCCAATCACATCATCCGCTTCAACGCCTGAGATTGAAATTAACGGTAACCCCATGGCTTTAATGATGTTATGTAAGGGTTCAATTTGAGTGCGTAAATCATCTGGCATCGGCGGGCGCTGAGCCTTGTACTCGCTGTACATATCGTTACGGAAGGTTTTGCCTTTAGCATCGAATACCACGGCCACATGAGATGGCGAATATTGACGCAATAAGCTTCTTAGCATATTGACTACACCATAGACGGCTCCGGTGGCTTCACCTTTCGAATTGGTGAGATGTGGCGGCGCATAATAGGCGCGGTACAGGTAAGAAGAACCATCGATTAAGATCAGGGGATTTTCGCTGATTGTAGCCATGTTGATATCGTGAGTCATTGCAAATGAAGTAAGCATGCCACATCGGCAAGCATTAGGCGAGTTGGCAGATGGCGGAACAGTCATCGGGGATCAAGATGTGATCAATGGGCTGAATATTTGAGCGGATGTGAACGAAATATATGCGAGGGTTTAAAAGGTGATTGTCTGTGGATAACTCTGTGAATCAAAATGATCAATATGGGAGTAACCGATCAGATCGAAAAGCCGGCTTTTTGTAAGTGGTTGATTTGTAGTAATTAAATAAAAATCCGTGAGATCAGATCAAATTTATACAAAACATCTTGAATTGTGGATTTTTTTGTTTAACAGAAAAAATAAGTGAGTTAAAAAGTCATCAATTTTGCCAAATAATAAACCGGATTTATAACTTAGCATGTTTTTTGAGCAGATCAATGCTTTTGTAACCATTCTGTTAAAATGCTTGGTTATAATGTCACCGACCTTATACCAATTGCAGCTAAGGTCGGTTTGGATGATTAATCTACTCGCTTAAGAATGTGTTGATTGATTGCGCTGGCGACTGTCGAACAGACCTTGAGCAATGCCCACCAGTAAACCACCCACATGGGCGCCGTTGGCGATGGAGAGTCCAAAGGCATCAGTGAAACCGAGTAGAAGCCAAAGCATCATAAAACCCATAAAGGAGTTTTGTAGCGCGATGCCAGCCTCTGGTTTACGCAGTCCCATTACATAGCTGTAGCCAGCTAAGGCATAAACTACCCCAGAAAGTCCGCCGAAATTAGGACCTTGTAACAGGTATTGCACCACATTAGGCAAGGTACCTGCCACGACGAGGATCACCATAAGTTTAGCGCTGCCAAGTCGCTGCTCTATCTTGCCACCTAAATACCACCACCAGAGTAAATTAAAGATAATATGCATGGCTGAGAAATGGATAAGGCTTGGGGTAAAAACTCGCCAAAACTCCTCGATACTGGCACTGGGAATGACATGGAAGAAGCCGAGATAGCTAAATAGGGTATCGGCAAACCCAATATTCCAAGCCGTAAAGATGCCAATGCACAGCACTAAAATAGTGAGGGTGACCGGGCCGCTGGAGTGGATCACCTCAGCGATTAGCTGCTTTATGGGCTTACCGTAATTTAAGCCGCTTTGGGTATCGCCATATTCCCATGAAGCTTGGAGATACTTGTCATCGTGAGGATGTTGCAGAAAATACTGATATTCAGCCTCAGCTTTCACATAATCGGCCGCTTGCACCAGTAACTGCACTTGCATGTCATGGACGCGCATTTCGCACATCACATCTTGGCTTTTGAGGTAATCAATCAAGGCTTGGGCTGCTCGAGCATTGGGTAACTGGCCGAATATCATCATAGATTTACGACCTGCCATGAAGTAAAGCCGCCATCGAGGCTGTAGACGTGATCAAACCCTTGCTCGCTTAAGTAGTTGGCGGCATTCTGGCTGCTAATACCGTGATAGCACACTACGACCAAAGGGGCATCGAGATCGGCTTGTTGAATATAGTCAACGAGATTGTCGTTGCTGAGATTGAATGAGCTCGGGATGTGCCCTTGCTCGAAACTGGCAGCATCTCGGATGTCGACAATTTGCAGTTGCGGATCTTGTTGCTGCAGCTTGCTTAGTTGCGCAAGATCTAAATGGGCAAATGGCATAAAAACTCCAATAAAAATGGCGGGCAAGCCCGCCGTGGTATTTAAGACCAGTCGAGGATGACTTTACCAGATTGGCCGGAGCACATGGCATCAAAGCCTTGTTGGAAATCATCGATGGCAAAATGGTGAGTAATGATCGGGCTAATATCGAGACCGGATTGGATAAGGCTGGCCATCTTGTACCAAGTTTCGAACATCTCGCGGCCATAAATGCCTTTTAGCACCAGCCCCTTGAAGATCACCTTGCTCCAATCAATCGCCATGTCGCCACTTGGAATACCGAGCATGGCAATTTTACCGCCATGATTCATGGTATCGAGCATGGAGTGAAACGCCGAGGGCACTCCAGACATTTCTAAGCCAACATCGAAACCTTCGGTCATACCGAGTTCACTCATCACCGCTGTTAAGTCTTCGCTAGCGACATTAACGGCTCGGGTCGCCCCCATTTTCCGGGCTAATTCGAGGCGGTATTCGTTGACGTCGGTGATCACTACATGGCGAGCCCCTACGTGACGACACACAGCCGCCGCCATAATACCTATGGGGCCGGCACCGGTAATTAATACGTCTTCACCCACTAAATCAAAAGATAGCGCGGTATGGACCGCATTGCCGAAGGGATCGAAAATGGCGGCCATATCATCGCTAATATCATCAGGGATTTTAAAGGCGTTAAATGCAGGGATCACCAAGTATTCGGCAAATGAGCCTTGGCGGTTGACCCCTACACCTGTGGTATTGCGGCATAAATGAGTACGACCGGCGCGACAATTTCGGCAATAACCACAGGTGATATGGCCTTCACCCGAGACCCTATCGCCAATAGTAAAGCCGCGGACTTCTTGGCCCATACCCACGACTTCGCCGACGTATTCGTGACCAACAATCATGGGTACCGGAATGGTTTTTTGTGACCATTCATCCCACTTATAAATATGGACATCGGTACCACAAATTGCCGTCTTACGGATCTTGATCAGCAGGTCATTGTGGCCAACCTCTGGCATGGGAGCTTCCACTTGCCAGATACCTTCTTTAGGGTGCAATTTACTGAGCGCTTTCATGATGATCCTTAAATAATGCCTAATTCTTTGCCAATACGAGTAAAGGCTTCAATGGCTTGATCTAACTGGGCTTGAGTATGGGCCGCCGACATTTGAGTACGAATTCTCGCCTGGCCTTTAGGCACTACCGGGTACGAAAAACCGACCACATAAATATGTTCTTGCAGAAGTCGATTAGCAAATTCTGAAGCTAATTTAGCATCACCAATCATCACGGGAATGATGGCATGGTCGGCGCCACCTAAGGTAAAACCTGCCGCTGACATTTGCGCCCGGAAATACTGGCTATTATCCCAAACGGCTTGACGCAAGGCATGACCAGATTTTAACAATGCCAATACCTGAATCGAGGCTTGCACAATCGCTGGCGCTAATGAGTTAGAAAATAAATACGGACGTGAACGCTGACGCAGCCAATCAATGACTTCTTTTTTGCCCGAGGTAAAGCCTCCAGAGGCGCCGCCCAAAGCCTTACCCAAAGTCCCGGTAATAATGTCGACGCGATCCATCACTTGGCAGTGTTCATGAGTACCACGACCATTGGCGCCAATAAAACCGACCGCATGAGAATCATCAACCATGACTAAGGCGTCATACTTATCGGCCAGATCACACACCCCTTGCAGGTTCGCTATCACACCATCCATGGAGAACACGCCATCGGTGGCAATTAAGATGTGGCGCGCCCCCGCAGCCTGAGCGGCTTGCAATTGTTGTTCTAAATCGGCCATATCATTATTGGCATAACGGAAGCGCTTGGCTTTACATAAACGCACACCGTCGATGATCGAGGCATGATTTAATGCATCTGAAACAATGGCGTCTTCTGGGCCTAATAAGGTTTCAAAAAGACCTGCGTTGGCATCGAAACATGAAGAATAAAGAATGGTATCTTCCATGCCCAAAAAGTCACTTAATGAGGCTTCTAGTTGCTTATGAATATCTTGGGTGCCACAGATAAAACGTACCGATGCCATGCCAAAACCATGGTGATCTAAGCCTTGTTTGGCGGCGGTGATGAGGTCAGGGTGGTTGGCGAGGCCGAGGTAGTTATTGGCACAGAAATTAATGACTTGCTTTTGATTTACTTCGATAGCCGTTTGCTGAGCTGAAGCAATGACACGTTCACTCTTGTAGAGGCCTTCAGCCTTTACATCTTGGATTTGTTGTTTAATTTGCTGGTAAAAAGATGACGAGGCCACGGATGTCTCCTAGGGTAGTTATTGTGATTGTTGGAGTTGTTGGCATTTTAACCTTAAATTCAGCGGCTCTACAGTCATTTTTGATATAAGTGAGCGCGCCAGCGCACAGGTGGGGCTGGCCGAAATGTGATTTAGCTCGGCAAATATTCTTAAAAGCTTAAGCGACCTCTGGCCGTGATAACTGGCGATAATGTTGTTCCATGCGCTCAAAGGTCTCGAGCGAGGTTGGCATGGCATAGCTTTTGAAGATCATCAAGACCCGCAGTAAGCCTTCGTACAGAGTGGCTTTACTGATTTGATGGGTGCTTGATTGCGTGAGTTGATACCCAATCCACGAGCTAACGATCATTTTAATCGTGTCGGCCAGTTCAACCACTTTCCCATGTTCAATATTGAGAAAGCCGTCTTGACATAATTGAGATAAGACCTGACTTGAACGCTGCAATACTGATTGCTGAGCGGTTAAGTATCGTTGCTTTAGGGTGTCATCTCGACTCAGGATATCGGCGAGATTGGCGTACATAAATCGAAACTGCCACATGGTGTAAAACATGGCGTCAAAATAACTGAGCAAGAGTTCGACATCGATTTGTTGTTCAACATAGGGTTGAAACCCCTGTTGCAGGTGCTCTTCATAGCGAGTGAAAATACAGCGAATGATGTCTTCTTTGTTTCTGAAGTGGTAATAAAGATTGCCCGGACTGATGCCGAGGTGCGCCGCAATGTGATTGGTGGTGGTGGCTCGCTCACCATGTTCATTGAATAACTCAAGGCTAGCTAAAATAATTTTATCACGCGTTTTCATGGGATTCCCTAAGGATAAAGTGCTTAATTGAATTACCTTTTTGCAGTCTTGAGCTGTGTGCTGCGGCTTTATGTTAACATTGGCATCAAGCCCCAAGCAAAATCGATTTTAAGCATAAATTAATATGAACCGACTGCTTTACTCTATTTTGGTCACCTTGCTGACCCCCGTTCTGGTGATATACCTCATGCTGCGATCCCGAAAAGATCCGGCGTATCGATTGAGATGGCGAGAGCGCTTTGGCATCAAACGGTTAGCCTCGACCGAGGTGCTTATCCATGCGGTTTCCATGGGCGAAACCTTGGCGGCCTTGCCGTTAATTAGGCAATTGCTGCGAGATCATCCTCAATATCGCTTGACGTTAACCAGCACGAGCCCGACCGGATCGGCCGAGATCGTTAAAGCTTTCGCTGCCGAAATCGCGCTTGGACGAGTGCAACACGTGTATTTACCGTTTGATATTCCATGGGCGGTGGCGCGCTTTGTTCGGCAAGTGGCGCCGCAACTCGTGGTCATTATGGAAACGGAACTGTGGCCAAATTTGGTGCATTATTGCAATCGGGCTGGCGCTAAAGTGGTGCTTGCTAATGCCCGTTTGTCGGCTAAATCGGCCAATCAATACCAACAAAGACTCAGGCTGATCCGGCCTATGCTGCAGCAATTGGCCGCAATAGCCGTGCAAACCGATGCCGAGGCGGCACGTTTTATTGCCCTAGGCGTTGATCCTGATGTGGTGACAGTGTGCGGCAGCTTAAAGTTTGACTTAACTGTCGATAAGAGCCGAGTTCAACAAGCTCAACACTGGCGCCAACAATGGCAGCGGCAAGATGCGCCGGTATGGGTGGCGGGAAGCGTTCATCCTGGGGAATTTACCGAGATCATCGCGGCGCATCAGCAGGTGTTGGCCCAGCAGCCTAACGCCCTAATGATCATGGTGCCGAGGCACCCAGAGCAGTTTGACCTCGCAGCTCAAACCTTAGCGGCGGCCGGCTTGTCCTTTGTCCGCCGCAGCGAGCAACAAGCGCCAGAAGCAGAGACCCAAGTGATATTGGGCGATACCATGGGGGAGTTACTGGATCTTTATGCTTGCGCTGATCAAGCCTTTGTCGGCGGTAGCTTAATCGTGCATGGGGGCCACAATCCTTTAGAGCCCGCCGCACTGGGCCTTGCGGTGTATATGGGGCCAAATTTTCGAGATTTTTTAGAAATCACCGAGTTATTACGTGGTGAAGGCAACTTAACCTTGGTCACTGATGGTCATGCCTTGGGGCAATTATTACTGTTCAGGGCTCAACATCCGCGGGAGTTACACGCTGCAGCAAAGGCTGGCCAACGGGTATTGGCCAATAATCGTGGCGCGCTAACCAAACAATTAACTGTGATAGAGCAACAACTGCGCAACTCATGATTGTTGGCGCGAATTAACCCAATGCACGGGTGAGGTTATAACCCTTAAGTAAGCTCATCCAGCAATCATCGCTGAAGGCCAAGTGAGGCTGCTTGGATTTTTCTTTGGTGAATGAGCGCAGTAATCGCGCCAGATTAGCCTGTTGCCATTGATGAGATGCCGGCTTGATGGCCCCCCGATCAAAATCGATTAAATGAAAGCCATCTTCATTAAGCATGATATTTTTGGCATTTAAATCTGCGTGATAAACGCCGCGCTGATGAAACTTAGCAATGCAACCACCTAAGGCTTGCCATTGCTCCATATCGAAACTTTGCTCGCTGAGGATATCGACCAGATCCCGTGCACCCGCAATTTTTTCGATTAAAATATCCGCTTGGTAAAATAATCCGTGCCGAATGACTCGCGCCGCAATGGGCTTAGGCACTGGATACCCTTCAATCCACAGGGTATTTAATAAGGTCAGTTCGGCGGCTGCGCGGGTGCGTTGCAAGCCTAAATAGCAATATTTGTCTTTAGAGAGGCGGGCGATAGCGCCGCCACGCCAATAATGACGCAACACCCACTGTTGGCGGTCCTGCTCGACAAACCACGTCGTATAGCGGCCACATGAAGACCCAATCACCGCATCACGGCTCTGCCAATAATCAGGCTCAAACCAATCTGGACTTAATTGTTGCGGTGCAAATTGGGTTGAAAGTAAGCTTGTTTGATCAAGCTTTTGGATCTTGAGCGTAAATGACATATTTAGTTGGGCCAAAACATGGAACACGAGGCTATTCTACATTAAGATCCACGCCTTGCACCTACTAACTGGCTATCGCTATGGAACTGGAACCACATCAATCTATTTGTATTTTACGCCTTTCTGCCATAGGTGATGTTTGCCACGCAGTGGCCATGGTGCAGGCGATTCAGCGTCACTATCCCACAGTTGCTATAACTTGGGTGATAGGCAAGGTTGAATACCAGTTATTAAAGCATCTCCCCGGTGTGGAATTTGTCATTTTTGACAAATCACAGGGATGGCGCAGCTACCAGCAATTGGCACAAGCACTTAAGGGGCGTAAATTTGATGTGCTCCTGCATATGCAAGTCGCCTTACGGGCCAGCATTGCCTCATTATTTATTAAGGCGACCACCCGTATTGGTTTTGATAAAGCGCGCGCTAAAGAAGGCCAGTGGTTAGTGACCAATCAGGCGATTGCAGCTCAGAGGCAACCTCATGTATTGGATGGTTTTATGGGGTTTGCCAAAAAAATAGGCGTGACGGATTTAACGCCTCGCTGGAATATTCCAGTACCCGAGGCAGATACCGAGTTTGCCAAAGCGCACATTGCGACCGGGGCTAAGGTATTAATTATCTGCCCGTCAGCCAGTAAGGCTGAACGTAATTGGTTGCCTGAGCGTTATGGCGCGATTGCGGACTATGCCAACGAACGAGGTTTGCGGGTATTGCTTTGTGGTGGCCCAAGTGACAGTGAGCAGCAATTGGCCACGCAAATTCAAGCTCATTGTCGTGCAGAGCTAACTAATTTGGTTGGAAAAACCACTTTGTGTCAATTGCTCGCACTATTAAAGCGCGCGACCGTGGTCATTGCTCCTGATACTGGACCGGCGCACATGGCGGTGACTCAAGGCACAGCCGTGATCGGCTTATATGCGCATTCCAATCCTGGTCGGACAGGCCCTTACCTGTCACAAGAGCGGGTGGTCAGTGTTTATGAGCAAGTGATGACCGAACAGTATCCAAACCAAACGATGGCTTGGGGAACTCGCGCTAAAGGTCACGAGTTAATGGCAAAGATCAGCGTTGAGCAAGTGGTCGATCAATTGGCTGAATTTGTCTGTCGTTAAAGATGATTGGCTATTAGTCAATACAAAGAGAGTCAGTATGTTAACCAGTCCTAAAGTGTTGTTTGTGCCCGTTTCGTCAGCCGAGGGGATTGGCGAATATATGCGTTCCATAATTTTTGCCGAGGCGATTAAAGCTCGATGGCCTGATGCAGAAATACATTTTATGCTCAGCAACCAAGCCCCTTATGCAAGTCAGTGTCCATTTCCTTGCACTCTATTAAATCAAAGCCCGACAAAAGAAGTGAAGGCCGTGAATCATTTCATGGAACAATTTATGCCTGATTTAGTCATCTTTGATGCATCCGGTCGTCAGTCGCAATTGCAAAAAGCTCACTCACTCGGTGCTAAAGTTGTCTTTATCAGTCAGCATAAACGTAAACGTAGTCGAGGTATGAAAATTGGCCGGGCTCGGGTCACTGACAGTCATTGGGTTGTTCAACCTGAGTTTGTAATCGGGCCAGTTTCCAGTTTGGATTGCTGCAAACTGAAGTTGCTCAAAAAACCACTACCTCTAAATATTGGCCCTGTATTTACTGCGCCTGATAGGGTTGAGCAAAATAAATTACTGAAAAAGTACCAGTTACAACAAGATAAGTTTGTCCTATTTAATGCGGGATCGGGGGGGCATAAAATAGGTCAACAATTGGCGGCAGATATTTTCGCATCTGTGGCTACTGAGGGGGCGGCAAACTCGGGTGTCATGAGTGTCATGGTGTTTGGCCCAAATTACCCCAAGCCTTTACCGCAACTAGAGGGTGTCATTTGCATTTCTTCAATTTCTAATGCTGATTTCATTAATTTATTAACACTGGCTCAAGGGGCGGTTATTAGCGGTGGTGACACCTTACTTCAATCAATTGCTTTACATGTGGCGACATTAGCAGTGCCGGTATCTAAAGACCAACCCGCAAGAATTAAGGTGTGTTTTGACCAAGGATTGATTCTGAGTTGTGCGACTGAAAAAGAGGCCATGATTGAGCAATATCAGAGCTTGTTATCCCAAGTAACCCGCGACAAATTAGTGTCTGCGATGTTACGTAACCCGACAATGGATGGTTTAGCTTTGGGCCTCTGTGAAATAGAGCGGTTGCTAAGAGATCATTAGTAAAAAAAGGTATAACCAAGTCAATTTATCTTGGTTATACCGAATATAACTTACAATTTCTTAGTTATTTCAATGATTTCCGTAGTTGAAATCGATGGGGTTCTTGGGAAATAAATCACGTCACACAAATCGTTTAAATGATCGAATTTTCCAAACCAATCATCTCCCATGGCCAAAATGTCAGCATTATAATGTTGAATATATTTACGCTTAAGTTCCAATGAATGTTCTACAAACACGTCAGACACAAACTTAAGAGATTTTATAATTTTTATGCGACTGGCTTCATCATAAATTGGCATTCTACCTTTTTTATTGAAATTTAATTGGTCGCTGGAAACACCGACAATCAATTCATTTCCAAGCGTTGCACAACGTTCTAAAATATTGATGTGGCCAATATGAAAAACATCAAATGTGCCAAAAGTGATGATTCGCTTACTCAACTGAGGGACTCCTTGAGACTAAACTTGATCTCAATCGGGCTATGGGTGATTTGTTGAGACTCATCCGGAATCTTCATATAATCACCATATTTTTCTTGAAGATATTTATTAACGTTTTTAGGTACATTAATTTCTATATCTTCAAACTTCATTGTTATCAATGGATAGAGGTCTTCATGTTTAATCAAGTCGTTGAACATGACATTGCCAATTGCATCGACTTCGTGGTTGTTATTTTTTTGATGAAGGTCATCGATAATTTTAAATGCTTCTTTTGAACAATTTATCTTATAAACAGATCGATAGTAGTGTGTTTTAAGACAAGCAAATAAATTTTTACGTTTATAAGATGTCCACAGCGTTCTACGAAACCTATCAATGCAAGATTTAATTTCAGATTTTTCTTTTGATAACTCTTTGACGTTATCCCATGGGAAAATGTCAATGAAAATCCCATGATTAATGTCATAGTTTTTTCGATTGCGTTCTAAAAATAATGTGTTGGAATCACGTACTTTTGTAAAATAGAGTGGATATTCTTTATCTGTATAAAAATGCTGAATAAATAAGTTTTCTGGCAACTCGCTTTGAAGCGTTAAAAACTTGTTGTAGTCAGCTCTTGACATTGCAATATCAATATCATCATCCCAAGGAATAAATCCTTGATGTCTGACAGCACCAAGGGCAGTTCCACCAATAGCAAAATAATTAATTTCATTTCTGTTGAAAACGTCAATTAATTGTTTCATCATGTTGATTTGATGTAGTTGAACTTTTCTTGTTAAACTCAAAGCAATTGCCCCATTTTCAAATGCAGAGGCAATTCTATTCAAGATTAAGATTGCTGCAATGTAAATATTCGATGATTTCAAATTTAATTGCTAGTTGTTGCGCGATTGTTGTTTGTGGTTGGCTTCTTGGGTTTGTTTGTTTTTTGGGTGTTTTTGTATCGTTGCAATTTTTTAGCTAATAGCTGGCTTCGTCATGGTGTACTGCCACACGCTGAATTATATTAACTCTTTAATGGTACTTAACCATGCCTCGCCCCAAGCTTCCTGTGAGCTTGCAGTAGAAATGGTCTGTAATCCATTTTGGGCCAGTGACTTTGACGCTGCTAAGTGTGTTACTGACTGCATTAATGCATATTCAAATTGTTTTTCGCTTGGCATAATTAACCAACCATTATATTTGTTAATCAATAAGTTGGATAGCCCGCCTACATTTGAACTAATCACGAGACAACCTGCAGCCATCGCTTCAATCATAGAGAGCGACGTGCCTTCTGAACCGAGAGTAGGAATGATGGCGATATGATGGTCTTTATGGATTGAGTAGCTTTCATTTGGGCCATATTTAATTATTGAAACCTTTGGGTTGTCATTAAATAATTTATGAAGATAACTTTCTAATGGACCACTTCCAGCAAAAGTAATGCTGACATTATGGCTTTCTATTAGTTTTTTTATAATAGGTGCAATAAAACCTATTCCACGATAATCTACAAATCTTCTAGCAATAATTATTTTTATATCATTCAATTCACTCCATTTTTTTTCAAAATCTATTTCGGTTATTTTTTCTTGATAAAAATTATAAATGACTTTCACTTTGTTGTTGTCGGTATTAAACCAAGTGCGGTACCAGTTCACAAAGTTATGGTCAACACAAACTAATGTTGTATTGCTATTGATATATGACAAATACTTAATCTGATTGACTAATGAGCCGGGAAATTGCAGGAATTTATTCTTGTTCTTTTTAGGTTTATCCCAAGAAATACCATGTTGAATTGCAATTGTTTTAAAGCCCCTCATGTTAACTGAGTAAGTGTCAGTGGCAAAAATAACAATGTCATTGCGTCTGTCTGCGTTATTTTTCACCCATTTAGTAAGGGCGAATTTTTTTAAATTCCCTCTTAAAATACCTGTATTTACTCCATGAATAGTCAGATCTTTTTCTTTATGAGTAAATTCAGAACTTGCAGGTTGCACTATATGGCATGACCACCCTTGCCGTTTGAATAAGTCAATCAAATTCAATATATAATTTTCAATGCCACCGATGGTGTTCATTGTTCCGTCATCATTGAACATGGCTCGATAAATAATGTAAATGTTCATTGTGTATATACCTGATAACGGGACTTTATAATATCAGCAATTTTGACACATGCATTACCATCTCCATATGGGTTTTCGGTATGGCCAAATGCATGGGGATCATTTATTAGCTGATTGACTTCTTTTACAATCTTCTCAATGTCAGTGCCTACCAATTTAACCGTACCGGCTTCTACAGCTTCAGGACGTTCAGTTTTATCACGTAGAACTAGCACTGGTTTTTTTAGTGAAGGTGCTTCTTCTTGAATGCCACCTGAATCTGTTAAAATAATGTTGGCCATATCCATCAACGCGACAAACGATTGATAGTCTAAGGGGGAGATTAAGTGGAAGTTAGGTAAATTACCTAAAAAATCATGTACAGGCTTTTGAACTTGTGGGTTTAGATGAACAGGATATACAAGCTGTACCTCAGGATGGGCAAGCGCAATCATCTTTAATGCGGCACAGATATTTTCAAATCCAACGCCAAAATTCTCTCGTCTATGGCCGGTGATAAGGATGACCAGTTTATTCTGTATTTTAGGTAATATGGATGTAATTTCAGGTAATGCTTGAATGCCTTGTCGCTGGATATGCTTCCTTGTTTCTAGCAAAGCATCAATTACTGTATTCCCAGTAACGTAAATATCCTGAGTGCGAATCCCTTCTCGTGTTAAATTATCAGCAGCTGATTTTGTCGGTGCAAAATGCAGTTTTGTTAACACCGCCGTTAACTTTCGATTTGCCTCTTCTGGCCAGGGCGAATGGATATCCCCAGTTCGTAATCCCGCCTCCACATGACCAACATCAACCTTTTGGTAAAATGCGGCCAATGCGGCTGCAAATGAGGTGGTCGTATCCCCATGAACTAGCACGAGTTGAGGTTGAAATTGTTGAATTACTTGACCAACGCCTTCTACGATTGCGCCGGTTAACCATTCAAGAGTCTGATTAGGCTTCATTAAATCCAAATCAAAATCTGGGGTGAGCTCGAAGATATCTAGCACTTGGTCAAGCATCTGCCGGTGCTGGGCAGTAACGCAAATCTTGACGTCTAAGAGGGGATCATCAGCTAATACTTTCGCTAATGGACACATTTTAATTGCTTCGGGCCGAGTGCCAAACACTAGAAGAATTTTCACAATAGTCCAACTTAATATGCTTATTTGTTTGTTTATAACACCTTATGATTGAAGCCAGTTTGGGGCGATTAGCATCATATCTTAAGGCGACTTGATTGACGTTATGGCGAATATTCTACTGAACTTGGGGACTGCTTTCTATGCAATTAGTATGTTTTACATGATAGTGACAATTTAAAGTATGCTGCGATTATTATTAAAACATGATTAATTACTTTAGGTTAGCGGTAAAAGTCCAATATTTAAGCCTTGATAACGGATTATTGATTGCGCGCTTCCAACCGATATGACGAAATAACTAAAATTTTGTAACTTGTAAGCTTGGTTCCCAGTATGTCTTGTACAATATTTGCCAATCAAGCCTAACCCGAGTTGTTCTAGTACAACCAAATTCGATGCAACAAATTTTTGCCAGTATTGTTTGTGTTCTTTCGTCCCTGCGTGCCGATGCATAAGCGTTGATGAATGATTATCTAGCTGGTTGAGCCAAAGCTGACACAATGATTGTTCGGCATGTAACGGTGAGTATTTGGTCGTCGATTCGCATACTGAATCATCAATATCTGTTGCTAGAAGTATTGACCAGATACTGAGGAGGTCTTGTGTTAGGCCGTATTGAAATAATCACTTGGGTGCATGATCACCTCAAAACCCTCGGAAAATTTGCGAAAATAACAACTGCTGAATACCACTCTTTGCTGAAACCTACGATCGGCGACCGCTCTTTTTGGGAAATCTTGTTGATAGAATACAAATTGGTTGCCGAGCAGATAATTATCCGCCCTTAGTTTCACTGCGTATTTTGTGGTGACACTGCTTAATCCTTGTTGTGTCGACACAATCTGACGATTAAAGTTTTGATATAGCACATTACCATGGACATTTTTAGCAATGACGTTGGGTCTAGGATCCTGATTGAGTAGTAATATATCGGGTATAAGGCCGCTGTAGCCCTGTCCTTCCCAGGTCGACAGAATCACTGTGGCACCCGGTAAAAACTCACGAATACTGGCAATGCAATGATGGGTAATGCCTGGCACTTGAAGGCGTTCTGCGCTTGCTTGTACGGGGCCTTGAAGAACCACGCTGATATCGTTAAAGCGAATCATGCGGATGGCTGCCAGAGTGTGAGGTAGGCTTCATATTCACTGGGTACACCGCAAAAGATGACCTCTTTTCGCTCCTATTCGGTGATAGCGAATATCTTTCCCTGCTTTAATCAGGTGATTGTAAAGTGGCGCAATATAAAGCTCGGCTTGTTGCCAGGCTGTGGCCGGTCTTTTGACTTCGCATTCAAAGGTCAATGTGAAATCTTTTGCATGACTAAAATGATATAGGCCGGTGCTACTTAGATTTGAGACCGGATGTTTTTCGACGGTCGCGATGACTCGGTCATCAATATAAAACCCCTGATGACCACACCAAGGTTTGCCCACGATGATCTCATCATAAGGCACCTGATATTTTGTTAGCCAAGCGACAATGGTCGGTAAAGCATAATGTTGATTTTGCGAACGTTCCCATCACAGCGGCGCATGTTGCCCGCGGTAGCAATCACGATGGTAAAGCCCTCAGCATGGTATTGTTGCAGCTTGGCAATGACATCAAGGCGCGGCAATACATTGGCGTAATCGGTGCTATTCGCTTGAGTTAAGGTCCCATCGAGATCGATGATCAAGCTTCTTGATTCGTTACCTACTGAAAAAGAAAATAGTGTAAGTCGTAAGCAAGGGTGAACCAAGCCACATACGGGCTAAACTTGGTTAATCTGACGTCAGATTATAGCGCCGTTCGGCTTAGATGACCGATTAATCGCCGATGTCAGAGCGGGGGGGCATTTGATTCACTTTAATGCGATAAAACATTCACAAATGATGGCGTCCAAGGTAGGATCTTAGTTCGGTATATCGTCAAGGCTTATGGACGTTCTCATGCACACTCGCGCTATTTATCCTGGGACTTTTGATCCTATTACTAACGGGCATACAGACTTAATCGAGCGAGCCTCGCGTTTGTTTAATACTGTGGTGATTGCCATTGCGGCCAGTCCGAGTAAACAACCCTTATTCACTTTGGCTGAGCGCGTCGCTTTGGTTGAAAATGTCACGGCTCATTTATCTAATGTCGAAGTAGTGGGCTTTTCAGGTTTATTGGTGGATTTTGCCAAGACGCAACAAGCCGGCGTGTTAGTGCGTGGACTGCGCGCTGTTTCAGATTTCGAATACGAATTTCAGTTAGCCAATATGAATCGACGTTTAAGTCCTGGGCTTGAAAGTGTTTTTTTAACGCCTGCTGAGAAAAATTCTTTTATTTCATCCACCTTGGTTAAAGAAGTCGCCTTACATGGCGGTGATGTTAGTCAGTTTGTTCATCCTGAGGTCGACACCGCTCTGCATGCAAAACTTAAATAAACCATCAATAACCGCCTACTTTCGTGTCCTATTTTTTATGGTATTGGCGTGGAGCGGCACGTTAACGGCAGCGCCTTGGGTCGATACCTCGGATGTGTATTTACGCGCAGACATTCAGGCCTTGGCCGATGCCGGGGTGATCACGGTGCCAGTGAATACCTATCCGTTGATGTGGGCAGGCATTGGCGTCGATTTAGCCAAAGCAGAACCTTCATTGTTGACACCGGCATTGGCTACGGCGTTTGCTCGGGTCAATTTTTACTATCGTAATGCCATTCAAAATCGGGGCAATAGCCGACTCAAATTGGTTGCCGCCTCAGATCCTGCGCGTTTTCAGCATTTTGGTAGCGATTATCGCGAGCAAGGACAGTTAACTGTTTCTCACGAATATACCGGCTCGCGTTTCGCATACAAGCTTTCGGCCTCGGCCAATTATGATCCTATCGATGAAAAAGAGTACCGCCTCGATGACTCGTATTTGGCCATGGTGCTGGGTAATTGGGTCTTTACCGCTGGCACCTTAGATCAATGGTGGGGACCTGGGTTTGATACTGGTTTAATGAAATCGACCAATGCGCGTCCGATGCCATCGATAATGCTGAGCCGCAATAATGCTCACGGTTTTGAAACGCCGTGGTTATCGTGGATTGGTCCTTGGACGTTAACCACGGGCTTGAGTTTGTTTGAGCAAGAGCGCTACGCGCCCAATACTTTGCTATGGAATGCCAGAGGTACTTTACGACCGCTGCAACAATTAGAAATTGGTTTTTCTTGGACCATGCAGTTTTGCGGAGAAGGCCAAGAGTGTGATGCCAGCACTTTCTTCAAAGCGTTAACTGGTCAGAAGGATTGTCGCAATGATGTTGGCTTTGGCTGTACCAATTTCGGTAACCAAATGGCGGGCTTTGATATTCGTTATAGCGATACCTTTTGGGATATTCCCTTGGGCTTGTATCTTGAAAAAACTTGCGAAGACTCAAGTGGTCCGAGCCCATTAGATTTAGCCGATTGCGGCTACTTATGGGGCATGGATTCGCGCTTTGGTGATGGTGAACAACAATATAAACTATTTGTTGAATACACAGATACCTTGCGTGCTTGCGGCGAAGACGAAAGTGCGTTTAATTGTTTCTACGAGCATAGCACCTATCTCAGCGGGTCACGTTACTATGACCGAGCTCTAGGCTCAACCTATGACAGCGATGCTCAAGTGTATGTGTTAGGGATGGTGGTGCAATTTGCTAATAGCCAAGGGCTTCATGCCTTCCTGCGTTATGCTCAGCTGAATAAAGACGGCTTGAGTCCATCTAACGGTTGGGCGCCGGTGACGCCAAAAGAAGATTTACTGATGCTGGAGATGAGTTATCGCATGCCTATCTGGCAGGGCATGCTAACCTTTGGCGGTACAGTGTCTAATTCAGAGTTTGAGCAGACTGATAGCTCAGACACCAATGGCACAGTGTTTAGTTCGTATGAATATAAGTTCTAAGGCGTAAATACTGAGCACAATAAAGGCGCCCATCGGGTAATGCCGTTCACTTAGTGTGAACGGCATTTTTCTTAGACTTAATGGGATACTTGTTTTTACTCATTTTTAACGCACGTGGATAGGCCCTATCCCGTTTCCCATCAAGCTTGAACTGTCTCGCA
>NZ_JAHUTT010000003.1 GCF_019209865.1 Shewanella sp. NIFS-20-20
TAATGCGAGACAGTTCAAGCTTGATGGGAAACGGGATAGGGCCTATCCACGTGCGTTAAAAATGAGTAAAAACAAGTATCCCATTAAGTCTAAGAAAAATGCCGTTCACACTAAGTGAACGGCATTAGCCTGAGGCCGGTTTTTTGATAACGAGAAGTATTACTTGGCTAATAAGCCGCGACTGCGAAGTAAGGGTTCAATGCCAGCTTCTTTGCCCCTAAACTGCTGATATAACGCCATCGGATCGGCACTGCCGCCTTGAGATAGGATGTTATCGCGAAAGGCTTTGGCGGTTTTTGGATCAAAAATGCCATTTTCTTTGAAGGCCTCAAAGGCGTCGGCGCCTAGGATATCTGACCATAAATAGCTGTAATATCCCGCGGAGTAGCCACCGGAGAAGATGTGCGAGAAATACGTGCTGCGATATCTTGGGACTATTTCTTCAATCAGTCCCATATTGGCCAGCGACGCTGCCTCAAATTTAGCGGCATCTTGCGGGGTGGTATCTGTCAAGGTATGCCAATCGAGATCGAGCTTAGTGGCCGCCATGTATTCAACGGTAGCAAAGCCTTGATTAAACTTACTGGCGGCTTGAATTTTTTCCACCAATGCCGTTGGGATCACCTCTCCGGTCTGGTAATGCTTAGCAAATTGCGCTAATACTTCAGGCTGTGTCATCCAGTTTTCCATGACTTGCGATGGAAACTCCACATAATCGCGCGGCACGGCCGTCCCGGCTTGCGAGCGATATTGTACATTTGACAACATGCCATGCAGGGCGTGACCAAACTCATGGAACAAGGTGCTGGCTTCATCAAAGGTTAATAGGCTGGGCTCGCCAGCGGCGCCCTTAGGATAGTTAAGGACATTGACAATAATGGGTACTGAAGTTTCGCCATTCATTTGATACTGAGGGCGATACGCATTCATCCATGCGCCACCACGCTTTGAGTCTCTGACAAAATAATCGCCCATGAAAATAGCCAATAACTTGCCGTCGTTATCAAATACTTCAAAAGTGCGGACATCAGGGTGATATTTAGGCAAGTCATCGCGTTCTTTGACCGTGATCCCAAAGAGTTTATTGGCGGTATAGAACACCCCGTTTAATGTATTTTCTAATGAGAAATAGGGGCGCGTATCTTGCTCATTAAAGTCATATTTAGCCACCCGAATTTTATCGGCGTAGTAATCCCAATCCCAAGCTTGTAAGTTAAAATCTTGGCCTTGTTGATCAATCAATGCTTGCATGGTGGCCACTTCTGCTTGCGCTTGCCCTAAGGCCGCAGGCCATACTTTGTTCAGCAGTTCATACACATTTTCAGGTGTTTTGGCCGTTCTTTCTTCTAAGACCAAGTGTGCGTGGGTTGGGTAACCTAATAAGGCGGCACGTTCGGCTCTGAGTGCCGCCATTTTAGCTAATATCTGCTTGTTATCATTTGCATTATTGTTATTGCCGCGCTGGATGTAAGCGTTAAAGATTTGCTTTCGTAGCTCGCGATTGTCGGCATAGGTTAAGAAGGGCGTGATTGATGGGCGCTGGGTGGTGAAGACCCATTTGCCATCATAGCCTTTTTGTTTGGCGGTGGCAGCCGCGGTGGCAATTACATCGGCAGGCAGACCGGATAAGTCGGCTTCATCAGTGATCACCAATTCATAGGCATTGGTTTCTGCCAATAAGTTATCGCCAAATTCTAAGCTTAATTTGCCGATGGCTTCGTTGAGTTGGCGTAAGGTATTTTTGTCTTGCTCACTGAGGTTCGCGCCGCCACGCACAAAGCTCTGATAAGTATCAGATAATAACTTTTGTTGGGCGGGTGACAGTGTCGCTTTGTCTGGGCTGTTATAGACGGCTTTCACACGTTGGAATAACTTATCATTGAGCATGATGTCATCATAGGCTGCGGATAACATCGGCGAGACGTCTTTAGAAATTGCCCTGAGATCATCATTGGTATCGGCACTGGTTAAGTTAAAAAATACCCCTTGCACCTTGGCGAGTAAATTACCTGAAAACTCCATGGCTTCAATGGTATTGGCAAAGGTTGCTGGTTGGGGATTATTAATAATCGCGGCAATTTCCGCTTGCTGCTCGGCGATACCGCGTTCAAACGCTGGTAAGTAGTGGGCTGGCTTAATTTTGCTGAAATCAGGGATTTCTAAATAGGTATTGTACGGTGCAAAGAATGGATTGATGTCGGTGGCTTCCTGAGTTTGTGTATCACTGGCCACTGGTGTTTGCGTCACTTCAGTGGGGGCTTCTTGGCTACAGCCGCTCGCAAATATGGCAAGTGCGACGGCAGCGGCCAGATGAGTCATTTTCATTGGATGTCCTTAATTTTCTTGATGACGTTGTTAGAATTGATAGTTGAAGTGGTGTTGTCACTTCTGTGCAACAAAGTTATCACAGCAGGGCGGGACTGGCTAATAATCAGCCATAAAAAGGCCGGTATTACCCGGCCAGTAGAGATATTGCCAACAATGACTAATGGCCAGCGGTTAATGAGCCTGGGCGGCGAGGATCGGAACTGCCATACCAACCGTCAAGGGTACGCATGATTGATTGGGTACTGCCCATGGCATTTTGTACTTTAACCTTGTGTCCCTTGGCTTCTAATAATTTTAAAGTGTCGAGATTAATCGAGCGTTCGACTCGTAATTCATCGGGAAGCCATTGATGATGAATGCGACCAGCTAAAGTAGCCTCGGCAATATTAAGCTGATAATCAATCACATTGGTGATGATTTGGAGCGTGGTTGAGATAATGCGTGAGCCACCGGGAGTGCCGGTGACTAAATAGACTTGGTTATCTTTCAAGACGATGGTGGGGCTCATTGAACTTAATGGCCGTTTTCTCGGGGCAACCGCATTAGCCTCACCACCAATTAAGCCATAGCCATTAGGGACCCCAGCCTTGGCGGAAAAATCATCCATTTCATTATTGAGTAGTATGCCAGTGCCAGCCGCCACTAAGCCCGAACCATAACTGAAATTAAGGGTATAGGTATTGGACACCGCATTACCCCATTGATCCACCACCGAATAATGGGTTGTTTGCGGACTTTCGTACTGAAGTTCGGCGCCGGGTTTAATTTCGGCCGAGGCCCTGGCAGTATCTTTAATGCTGTTGGCCAATCGTTGCGCGTAGGGTTTGGCGATTAGGGCTTGGGTAGGCACCGGGTAAAAATCGGGGTCGCCTAAATACTCACTACGATCGGCGTAGGCTAATTTCATTGTCTCTGTGAATAAGTGCAAGCTCGCGGCACTATTATGTCCAAGCTCAGCTAAAGGAAAATGTTCCAGTGTATTGAGCATTTGAATAATATGGATCCCACCTGAGGACGGCGGCGGCATTGAAATGACACGATAGCCGCGATAATTACCCTCGACAGCATCACGCTCAACGACTTGGTAGGATTGCATATCTTCAAGCGTTAAGATCCCGCCGGCCTCGGTGACGGCAGCGACAATGTTATCGGCAGTTTCGCCTTGATAAAACCCCGCAACGCCTTTATTGGCGATGAGTCGTAAACTATGAGCTAGCTCGGGTTGTTGCAATATAGCGCCGGGGGCAAAGGCATCGCCATTGGCTTGATAAAAAATGGCATTGGTGCTTGGCCAGCGACTGAGCCTAGGCTGGAGATCGCTTAAAGATTGGGCGAGGTCATAGGTTACCTCTATGCCATCTTGGGCAAGCGCAATGGCGGGGGCCATCACTTGTTTTGGCGTCATGGTGCCATACTTTTCCAGCGCACTCAGTAAGCCCATCACAGTGCCAGGGACCCCGACCGCTAAGCCATGTTGTCTCGACCATTGCTTGTTGACTTCACCGTTATCACCAATAAATAAATCTTTATGGGCTTTTGCCGGCGCCATTTCACGGTAGTCAATGGCGATGGTTTTTTGCTTATCCGCTAAATACACCAGCATAAAACCGCCTCCGCCAATATTACCGGCTCTGGGCAACGTGACCGCGAGGGCAAAACCTGTGGCCACGGCCGCATCTACGGCATTGCCACCTTGCTTTAATATGTCGACTCCAATTTGGGTTGCTAAGGCTTCTTGACTGGCGACCATGCCATGCCGTGCCCATTGCGGTTGAGCTGTCGCTTGGTGTTCATAAATAGAGGTCGTCGTTGGGGAGTCGGCGTAAACAGAGCCAGTCGATAAGAGTAACATCAGCAGGAATGACGCGTTCCACCAAGGGGTGATGCCTAGGCCCGGCACAGCGTGGCAGGAACGATTAAGAGTTGTTGACTGTAACGGCACAATGCTACCTTAATGTTGTTATTGTTAGTAAGCACTCAATGTGCCGTTAAATGATAGGGATTGCAACTGTGAAGCCATCAACGATAGCCCGTCTGCCCAGTGGCGCCAATGGCGAGTTAGCACTCAGTGTGCATGAACATCAGGACATCACTGCCATTGATGCTTGCGATTGGGATCGCTTAATGGACGATGCTGGGCTAGCTAACCCTTTTAATTGCCATGGGTTTTTATCGTTACTTGAGCGCAGCGGCGCGGTAGGTAATCACAGCGGCTGGCGCAGTTGTCATTGGTCAGTCGAACTCGATGGTCGAGTTGTGGCAGTGATGCCCCTGTATATAAAAGCTCACTCCTATGGGGAGTATGTGTTTGATTTTTCATGGGCTCAAGCCTACAAACAGCAGGGATTAGACTATTACCCTAAGCTATTAACCGCGATTCCGTTTACCCCAATTTCGGGCACGCGATTAGGGCTATGTTCGCGACTCGATAGTCAGCAAAAGTCACAAGTGCTTGACATAGTGATGGCCACCATCGCCAGTCGTTTGACTCGCGGAGTGTCATCCTGGCATGCCTTAGGGATCCCGGAATCACAAGCCATGTCATGGCAACAACGGTATTCAGGGGTCATGAGACAGACGGCGCAATTTCATTGGTTTAATGATCAATACGCAGATTTTGATGACTTCTTAGCGCGCTTAACGGCGGGCAAACGTAAAACGATTCGTAAAGAGCGGCGCCAGATCGCAAGCTACGGCTTATCGTTTCGATTTTTAACCGCAGACGCGATAGAGCCACAGCATTGGCAAGGGTTTTATGCGTGTTATCAGCACACTTATTTAAAGTTATCTGGTCATCAAGGCTATTTGCCTTGGGCTTTTTTTGAGGGCCTAGGTCAGTTGTCACTGGAGGTCATGTTATTGGTGGCCGAAGACAGTGACAAAGCTATGGTGGCCTCGGCGTTATATTTTCGCGATGAGGAGACCTTATATGGCCGCTATTGGGGCTGTTTGCAAGAGTTGCCCCTGTTGCACTTTGAAATGTGTCTCTATCAGGGAATGGATTACTGCATTGAGCAGCGGTTAGCTTGTTTTAATGCGGGGGCTCAAGGCGAGCATAAGTTACTGCGTGGTTTTGAACCGGTATTGATGTATTCCTATCATCGCCTTGAAACCTCCATACTCAGTGCTGCCATCACTCGCTATTGCCACGATGAACGGCAGCAAGTGGACCATTATGTCGCTCAAGCGAGGTTATGTTTGCCCTACAAAGAGGCTGGCAATCACCGCGCTTGAGCACCTAGCTTAGCCAAACGCTAGCCATAGGCCGACAAATAGCATCAGACTGCCGGCAATGCGGTTGAGCAGTTTAATGTTATTACCTTGGCTTAAAAAGATTTTTAAGGTTCTGCCACCACTGGCATATAGCATCATACACACAAACTCAGACACTAAAATAATCGCTATTAATGCGATCAATTGTGGCGGCATAGGCGATTGCGGGTTAATAAAAGGCGGTAAGAGTGACACCATAAATGCCCAACCTTTAGGATTCGCGATCGCCGTCCCGAACCCTTGCGTTAACAAGGTATAGCGGCTCACGTTTTTGTCAGTATCGGCCACTATTGCCATGCTGCCACGGCTGCGCCACATATTGATCCCGACATAAATCAAATACGCTCCGCCAATCCATTTCAGCAGCGAAAATACTTGAGGGTAGTTGAGCATCAAGCTCGCAACGCCCATGACGGCGGCAATCGCGACTAAGGCAACGCCAACGAGTTCACCCAGCATCATCCATAAGGTTTTACGTACGCCAATACTCATGCCAAGTGTCATGGCTAAGGTCATGCATAACCCTGGGGTCACAGATACAAAAAAGAAAGTGGGAATAAATACGGCGAGCAGAGTGAAATCAGGCATAGTGGTCTTAAGCAAGAAAAGGTAGTGGATTTTACCTGTGAAGCGGTTGAAAAAAAACTGCTCATAACGAGGTTATAAGCAGTTTGTGATATTGACCATCAGTCTATCGATGTTGACCGGAGATGGGCAGGTTATAAAACGCCCCGGCGAACTTGATCGCGCTCAATCGACTCAAATAAGGCCTTAAAGTTACCTTCACCAAAGCCTAAGTTATTTTTACGTTGAATGATTTCAATAAAGATAGGACCAAACAGATTTTTGGTGAAGATCTGCAATAAATAGCCAGATTCATCGCCATCGACCAAAATTTGATGCTGTTTAATTTTTTCTCTATCTTCCGTCACTTGCGGTAATTTCTCGAAGATGGTGTCGTAATACTCGGGAATGATATCTAAGGTACTGATCTTTGTTCCTTGCATTGCATCGAGAGAGGCGACGATATCCCGGCTTCGAAACGCCAAATGCTGCACGCCTGGACCATTGTATTCTTTAAGGTACTCATCAATTTGATTATTGTTATCGCCTTTACCTTCGTTAATCGGAATACAGAAGCTGCCATCAGGTGAACGCAGGGCATAAGAGATCAATGCGGTTTGTACGCCGCTGATATCAAAGTAGCGCACCTCAGTGAAACCAAAAATATCTTTATAGAAATTGGCCCAATACTCCATGGTGCCTTTAAAGACATTGTTAGTGAGGTGGTCGACCTCGATAAAGCCTTTGTCTGGCACAATGATAGGATCGGTTAGACTGACAAAGTCCGCATCATAAATCGTGCCTTTATCACCAAAAGTATCAATAAAGTAAATTAAGCTATCGCCAATGCCGTAAATCGCAGGATAGGGCAGGTCTGTTTGCTCCGCCGGCGCCGGTTTTGCGCCGCGAATAACGGCTTGCTCAAACGCAAAATTAGCGTCTTTGACCCGCCAGCCCATTGAACTAATCGCAGGGCCATGCGCCTGAGTAAACTCGGCACTAAATCCTTTTTTTGATTTATTTAGTAAGAAGTTAATGTCGTTTTGGCGATAATAATAAATGTCTTGCTGTTGATGTTTTTTGAGCATTGAAAAACCAAAGTCAATAAACACTTGGTGCATAAAGTCGAGATCTGGGCTGGCAAATTCAGTAAATTCTATGCCCATTAAACCTAGAGGGTTAGTTGCGTTTGTCATGTGAATAATCCTGTATCAAAAATGGGTAACTATGAATAATCGACGGTGGCTCATTCAAGCCATGAACTCGGATAATCGGCTGCCATGCTGTGTTTGACGTGTTCAGTGAGTTTAAGCGCTGCAAACGTGTCAACCATGACCGCATATTCTTGGGTGTCTTTTTTACCGATACTCGCTTCTGTCTTGCCGGGCTGCGGCCCATGAGCCACCCCTTTTTGATGCAAGGTGAGGTAGCCCGCTTCAATGCCTTTGCGGCTCATAAAGTCGCCATCGACGTAATATAAAACTTCATCACTGTCGATATTGTTGTGGAAATACGGGGCTGGGATCGCTTGGGGGTGAAAGTCATAGAGGCGTGGAACAAAGTTACATACCACAAAATTGTGGGCGGTAAATACCAGATGCTCTGAAGGCGGCAAATGAATTTTCCCGACTTTGGGGGCGTAATCTTGGATATTAAAGGCCCAAGGGTAGACATAGCCGTCCCAACCAACCAGATCAAATGGATGCCACTCAAGCAGGCTTTGTTGGTATTTATCACCAAACTTACTGATCAAGCTAAACTCACCTTGCTCGACAATGGCGGCACTTAACTCGGGCGTGCGGATATCTCGCTCACAATAAGGGGCAGACTCCAGTAATTGGCCATATTCATTACGAAAGTGCTTAGGTATTTCGACCATGGACATGGATTCGATAATAAACAGCCTGACATCTTGATAGTCATCAAATTTCAATTGATAAGTCGTACCACGGGGCACCACCAGGTAGTCCCATTGCTTGACAGATAAGACCCCATACTCACTGAGCAGTTGCCCTTGCCCTTGATGTACGAAAATAATTTCATCGGCATAGGCATTGCGATAGAAGTGATCGGTATCCTCAGTGACTTTAGCGCTGTACATGGCAACATCAGCGTTATAGAACAATTGATTGCGGGCTGAGAAGAAATGTCCAGGTCTATCTAGCACCCGTGAGTCCAATTTGTAATTTTGGATCAAGGCATTTTGCCAAGGTTGACCATGCTCAATATCAAATATGCGATTTTCTAATAGTTTAGTGGGCATATTATGGTGATATTTATTTGAATAGATATTGGCAAAGCCATGGGTCGAAAACAGTTCTTCTCGATATAAGCCACCCTCGGGCTTTTCAAAGATGATATGACGTTTACTCGGAATATCACCTTGCTTGATATAGGTCGGCATAAGGTTTCCTTGGATAAGCTTAGGTTGGCTAAATGTGATCCTGATAACAATTTAGTTGCTTGAATGAACAAAAAAAAGAATAATAAATTGCTCAACATAATCTAATTATTTGATGGAGTCGCCATGAAAGTCGATATCGATGCTTTTCGCGTGTTAACTGTGTTAGTAGAGAAAGGCAGTTTTGCTGCGGCGGCTGAGTCGTTACATAAGGCGCAATCGGCGGTGAGTTATCAAATTAAAAAATTAGAACAAGAGCTTGGGATCCAGTTATTAGATAGGAGTCAGTATCGGGCTCAGCTCACCCCTGAAGGTAAGGTGATCCTCAAGGAAGGCCAAAGGTTATTGCGCCAATGGGACAACATTCGCCAGTTAGCCAGTCGCTTTGGAGAGGGCTGGGAACCCAAATTAGAACTGGTGATCGACGGGGCTTTACCGATGGAGCCGGTGATGACTGCGCTTAAACGTATGGCCGAGCATCAAGTGCCCACCAAAATCCAATTAAATATCGAATATCTTGGCGGGGTTCAACACAGGTTTTTACGCGATAGTGCCGATGTCATGTTAGTCAAAGAGCTACACACGGGGCCTGAGTATCATGCGACACCTTTGCCGCAAGTCACCAGCGTATTAGTAGTGGCTGCCAGCCATGCTTTGGCTGTGAAGACCCAGGTCACATTGAGTGAGTTACAGCAGTTTGTTGAGTTGACCATTGAAGACTCATCTGGGATCACAGGTTATCGAGACGATATGCAATTTGGCGGCGATAAAGTTTTTTATTTGTCCGATTTTATGATGAAAAAAAATGCCATCTTAAAAGGGTTAGGCTTTGGCTGGATGCCAGATTATTTAGTGGAACAACAACTGGCCTCTGCTGAGTTAGTCGAGGTGGATTTTATTGGGGGGTCGCGCTACCCCTTTATTCCGCAGTTGGTATGGAGCCAGCAGCGTCCGCTAGGGCGAGCTGGGCAGCTATTTACCCAATTGCTACTGGAAGAATGTGGAAATTCATTTGAACACTCACCTTTGGGTTAACGGCCTAAATTGAGCAGTAGTTGCCAATAGTGAGCGCTGACCGGTTGAATGCTCAAACGCGGGGATTTTAGCAAGGCCAGATCGGCAACTTGCGGTAAGGTTTTCAAGGTAGAAAGACTCAAGGTGTGGTGCCAACGCTCAACGAACTTAATATCCACCATTAACCATTTCGGTTGCTCATGGCTGGATTTAGCATCGTAATATGGGGATTGGCGATCAAACTGACTGGGGTCTGGGTAAGGGTCACTGGCGACTTCGGCGAGGCCGACAATGCCAGGCTGCTTGCAACTCGAGTGATAAAATAAAATGCCATCACCAAGCACAATGTTATCGCGAATGAAATTACGCGCTTGGTAGTTACGTATTCCACTCCATGGTTCAACGTTAGGCGCAAGCTTGGCGAGATCATCAATGCTAAATTCATCGGGTTCTGATTTAAATAACCAATACTGCATGTGATTGCCTTATTTCCAGTGCCGTAGTCGCAAGATTGCTCGGCTAATCATCCTAGTGGACAGTGGCTAACAGTTTACGAAAATCTAAGCGGCTCAGCAATATATGGCAGCAGGCAACCATGAATGTCTCTCTCCTCTAGGCTAAAAAAATGCCCCAAGATGGGGCATTGCGCTGTAAAGCCGAGACACCACCGAGGTTGATTATTCGGCGAAAGGTTGAGGTCTTGGCGTTTGTGGGGTGGACGGTGGCAAAATTGGCAAGACAATTTGCGGTTGTTCACCGGTTAACGACTTTAAGAAGGCAACCACTTGTTGAGTTTGGCCTGCAGTAAAGGTTTGCCCTAATTGAACATCAGCCATTACGTTTACCGCATCTTCAAGATCCCACACACTGCCATCGTGGAAGTAGGGGTAGGTGAGTTCGATATTTCTCAGTGTCGGCACCTTAAAGACATGCAAGTCAGCTGGATTACCTGTCACGCCCTTGCGACCTTCGGCAGGGTTATTTGTATGAAATGGTTTGATCAGTCCCATTTTCATGTACATGGTGCCGCCAACTGCAGGGCCATTGTGACAGCTAATACAGCCTTTATCTTTAAACAGTTGATAACCCGCTTGAGCGTCTGAACTTATCGCCGCTTTATTGCCCGCTAAATACAAGTCAAATGGACTGTTGGGGGTCACCAAGGTTTTTTCAAACTCAGCAATGGCATCGGTGATCATCTCGATATTGATAATGTCGCTGCCATAAATTTGTTTAAATTTAGCGCGATATGCCGGTAACGATGACAAGGTATCGATGGCTAATTCATGAGTGAAGCCCATTTCTTTGGGGTTTGCTATTGGGCCGCCAGCCTGTTCTTGCAAATCTTTGGCACGTCCGTCCCAGAACTGTGCCAACATAAAATCGGCATTCAGTACGGTTGGAGCATTAATGGGGCCTTGTTGCCACTGATCACCGATGGACGTAGGGATCGCATCGACACCACCGAGTGACAAGTTGTGGCAAGAATTACATGAAATAAAGCCTGATTTCGACAATCTTGGTTCGAAATAGAGCATTTTACCTAGCTCGACTTTTTCAGGTGCAGTAATTGTTGCTGGTTGGATAATATCAATTGGTTCCGCCTGTACCAGCGGCGAACAGCATAATGCAATAACAACCCAGTTGAGTTTCACAGTTTAATCCCTTACATCTATTGTGTGTATAGCCCAGATAATATAGCTAAATTAACTTATTGAATAATAAAATATTTAGATTAGCGAAATCGAAGTTGTGGATTAAATTTTTGTGACAAAGCCCGTAGTCTTCTTTAAAAATACTTGCTAGAGATACACTATACTTAGCGATTATCACCGCCGTAAGGACAATCAATCATTGATTATGCGCTCGTTAGTGTTAACTATTATTAGGCGTGGTCTTACCATGGCGTTGTTAAGCGGGTTCGTATCGACCGTTTGCATGGCCGAAACCTTAAGGCTGACGTCGCTATTATGGCCACCTTATTCGGGGCAAATGTTGGCCGAGCAAGGCGTGAGTGTCGCAATTGTCAGAGCGGCATTACAAGCAGAGGGCCATACTCTCGATGTTGATTTTTATCCATGGAGTCGAGCAAAAAAACTGGCACTATCTAACACAGGTCAGTATCAGGGGTATTTTCCTGCGTATGGTTTTGATACCGATGAGTATATTTTTTCCAATGCTATTGGCATCAGCCAGTTAGGCTTGGCCACTAAGCGATTATCGCCAGTGGTGTGGCGTCAAATCAGCGATCTAGAGCAATATAAGCTTGGGGTCGTGAAAGAGTATGCCAATCAAAATGAATTGGATAGAGCCATTTTATCGGGTCAACAACCCGTCGTTGAAGCGGGATCTGATGAACATAACCTGCAACTTTTGGCCAGTAACCGCATCGATGCGGCGGTGATCGATACTAGAGTCATGGAATACTGGTTGGCACAAGCATCTTTAACCCCCGTTGCTCACCAAATACAGCGCCATGCTAAATTATTGGTGAGCCGAGATTTACATATTGCCTTCGCCGCCAATAGCGAGGGCGAAAAATGGCGTAATCGAGTCAATGATGGCTTAAAGAAAATAGATACTCAAACCATCATAGAGAATTACTTCTCAGCCCATCCTTAAGCCTTAGCAACTACCGTTTGACCAATCGGCGTTAAGCTGAGTACCGCCAGTTTGAGGTGCTGCAGGCCAAAGGGAATCCCGATAATGGTAATAAAATAGCCTAACGCTAAGACAAGGTGGCCAAGTCCGAGCCAAAAACCGAAGAAGATAAACCAAATGATATTTCCGACCATACCAAAGGCGCCGGTGCCCAGATCTTCTTCTCCTGAAATCAGTTGACGATTGACACTTTGTTGTCCAAAAGGCCAAAAAGCCATCTCACCGATAACAAAACAGGCGCGGCCGAAAGGAATGCCAATAATACTGATAAAACATATTAAGCCAGCTAACCACCAACCTAATCCCATAATGAAACCGCCACATACAAACCAAATAATATTTAACAGTAAACGCAGCACTGACATTGAGGTGTCTCCATAAGTAAAAACATGAATAAAGCAATCTTAATGCCATCATGTTAACACCATGATTTAATTTGCAATAATTAATGATAATTTGTTTGGCGTGAGCATTCTTACTAATTAATGGTTAGGTTTTGAAGCTAAAGTGGCTAAAATACACTTTTTGCCAATCGCTCAATGATGAAACTCGCTCACACGCCTATTCAGCCTTTTCAATTTTTAGAACATTCACTGTGGATCAAGCGCGATGATTTATTACATCCCCATTTCTCTGGCAATAAGGCCCGTAAATTTTCGGCCTTATTAGCCGCGAAGTCTAGTCTTTACACTCGGTTAATTGGTTACGGCTCACCCCAAGCAAATTCATTATTATCGATGGCAGCACTGGCCAATATGAAAGGCTGGCAGTTGGAGTTTTATGTCGATCATATTGCCAGTCACTTGCAGCAACACCCTCGGGGTAATTATGCGCATGCCTTAGCACTTGGCGCGAAAATTATTGCCATGGATACGCTAGCAACGCAGTTGAACTGTCATGATTATATCGAGCAAGTCCGGATGGTTGCTGATGATGCTCAGCAGTGTGTGTTTGTGCCTGAAGGCGGACGCTGCCAACTGGCTTATCAAGGGGTGGCACAACTGGCGGATGAGGTCATTAACTGGCAAAGGATAACGGCACAAGCCACGACGGTGTTTTTGCCTTCTGGCACCGGCACCACTGCATTTTTCTTGCATCGGCGCTTTTTGGAGCGTGGGGTCGATATTGAGGTAGTGACGTGCGCTGCGGTTGGGGGCTGTAGCTATTTGCAAATGCAATTTAAACAATTAGGGGCAGCAAGTTTTGGTATGCCTCATATTATTGAATTGCCGAAAAAATTCCATTTTGGAAAACCTTACCTTGAATGCTATCGCCTCTGGCAAGCGGTCAAGCAAAGCTCGAACATGGATTTTGAACTGTTATATGATCCGATAGGGTTTATGGCGTTGCAGCAATGGTTAGCGAAGCCGCGCTTACGGCAGATAGTCTATTTACATCAAGGGGGATTAATAGGTAATGAGTCTATGTTACCTAGGTATCAACGGAAATTTGGACTATAGGGAGTGTGATGCTTTGGTTGGCAATGGATTCCACACCATGGCATCACACCTTAACGACACCTGTTGAGGTACAGGGCGTAGAATTAACGATTACCGCTCAGTAACCATTTCATGAATTTCAACGCATCAGTGCGTTGAGAAAAGGTTTTTCTATTTTTACCTAGTCTATCGGTGAAAGCGATAGATGATTTGTTCACCGAGATTGAATCTACTGGAAAACAAACGTTTATTTCGTGGCCATCAAATTTGTATGACATAGTTAAAGCTCCATTAACACCAAAGGTGTCGAAAATTATGCAATAAGCCATCCTCGTACTGTGAAATTTACGGGTTTGCTAGATCGGGTTATGTTTTGATATCACTAGTAATTCCTCAAGGTTAATTGAGTTGTCAGTCTACATATTAGGCTTGTTTTATGACCAATAGATGACGCTGAATCATTTTCTTACATTAGTTGCTTAACTAATCGAGAAAAGAGTAGAGGGACTACGGAGATAACAATGACGGATAATAACAAGTTACCAGTCATTGTCAATCATTCTGTATAAAAATTAGCAGTTAACCCAAGGTGAGGCCAACGCCATTGACGTTAGCCTCACCTAACTCATTTTAATAGATCAGATCACCAATCGGATTGAATAATTTGCTAATGCCTTTAGTGAAATGCAAGGGCGCATTGACCACGGTATAACATAAACAACCCGATGCACTGCTTGGGCTATGTTCGTCATCGGGGCCTTTGATAATAAAATCACCTGGACGGTAACTGCCTTGGTCATCGCAAAATTCACCCGCTAACAATAAAGTAATTTCCACTCCCTTATGGGTATGGGGCGGAATATTTCCTGTCGCTTGGATGTGTAACAATGATGCTCTTGCCGCATTATCTTGATGAGGTAGGCGCATCCGACTAATTTTCCCAAGTGACTGCCATTGACTCGCCAGTTGCTGATTAAAAACTTTAGGTAACTGATAGCGTTGGTTTTTAATAGTGACTTCGGGGGGGGGTATCACCGGTTGCGAATGGTCGGCATCGAGTGCGGTAATAGCCCCAATCATAGCAGAAAGATCATCTGACTCAGCAAGCGCGGTGTTTGTCGCTGGAGACTGCACAAATGCCTTGGCTGAGTTGCACTTGACCATGTTTGCTAACGCTTGTTGACAGTCATGGCAATAATGGCAATGGGCGCTCACCCCAATGGCTAATGAAAGGTCAAGATCACCCGCTGCATGAGCAGTTAACATCTCTTGAGTGGGATGAAATTTAATCATGAACATTCTCCAAATAACTTTTTAATTTTTCAAGTCCAAGCCTGAGTCGAGATTTGACGGTACCTATCGGGATTTGTAAGCGATCGGCCAGTTCTTGTTGACTGAGTTCTTGTAAGTAAATGCCTTGCACCACCTGACGTTGCAACACGGGTAGTTGGTGCAGTTGCGCTAGCAGTTGTTGCGTGATTTGCGGTTCCTGTGCCGGCGGGACGTGTTCATCTTCATCAATCAGCGGCCAAATATCATCGCCAAAAGTATCTTCTCGATTAGTTTGGACTTTCCTCAACATATCAAAGCATTGGTTACGCATGATGGTGTATACCCAGGTGGTTGCTGCCCCTTTATCTAGGTTATACAGGTGAGCTTTAGTCCAAACCGTCGACATGGTTTCTTGCACAAGATCTAACGCCAGCCCCTGTTGATGCAAGCGTTGAAAACCAAAGGCGCGGATTTTAGGGGCAAAAAAATTAAATAAATGGGTAAAGGATTGTTTGTCCCTGTGCTGAGCGACTGCCGCAATCCATAGCTTCAGCAAATGTTCTAATTCTTGTTTGTCATCTGACATTCTAAGGGCCTGAGTCGATGGAGCGTCTTCGGCTAGTGTAGCGTTATTCACCGTCGGTTGCCCACGAATGCTGTCCAATGTTATCGGTATAGAATGCGGCAAATTCATCAACTCGGCTTCCTGTATCATAGTGTCGGTGTTGTGAACTCAACCTATTGAGTCCGCGATCATTGTTGTCAATATTACTCAGTACGAATCAAACAATAAAATGGATCTGTTAGGGCGTAATTTTAAAAATACTGTGCAATAGTTTCATTGTGAGTCGATGATCGCTCTGATGAATACATTGCAGTTTTTTATCGTTCTCTATGGGGAGCATTTCTAGCCAGCGTTGACATAAAAACCCAATATCATCGAGCTGCGCCTCTTCGTAGGCTTGATGTTGTAAAGGGTATTGTTGCAAAATCTGCGAAAAATAGGTCTGTAAAATTCGTTCAGATGGCTTGACTGGTAGGCTCGGCCACTGAGGTAATAATGCCACAGTCCCTAATTGCAGCCCATCGCTTTCACGCGTGGTTTGCTTGAGATTAAATCGTTGCTTGCCAAAGATGGTAATACCCAGCAAGCCATCCTCTAAGGTTTCAAAATCGATAATTTCAGCCAAGGTGCCAATGGCAGCCGGTCCTGAGGGGGTCGGTAGGCACACGCCAAACCCTTGTTGATTACTGGTGGCAATGGATACTAATCGCTGATAACGCGGTTCAAAAATCCGCAGTTGTAAGTATCCACCGGGTAGCAAGCATTGATTTAACACAAAAAGTGGCAACTGCATGATTGACTCGATTGATCTATTTGCCTTTTTTTACGTATGCCTAAGCGTGGTGGATCACAAATAGGTTGAGATGATGAAACTGAATGAATTTGAAAAACGGCTGGTGGCTCATCCCATTCGGCGATGGTTCCAGTCAAAGGTTGAGTTACCCATATTAGTCTCCTTGTTTAAGGGGAGTCCGTCGCCAACGCCTATGGTCTTAGAAATTGGCTGTGGCTTTGGTCATGGGATCCCGCTTATTTTAGAACACTTTAAGCCGATGCAACTGACCGCGGTTGATATCGATGGCGACATGGTCGAAGCTTGCAGACAGCAGTGGCAACATCATCCCAACGTTATGATTTCTCAAGCCGATGCCGAGCAACTGGGATTTCAGGATAATCAGTTTGATTTGGCCTGTAATTTTGCGGTGTTTCACCATATACCGCAATGGCAAAAAGCGCTGGCGCAGGTCTATCGGGTTTTACGGCCCGGTGGCTACTTTTTAATGGAAGACTTGTATCGGGCAGCGATCTGCAACCCCTTAAGTAAGCGCTTGTTTGACCACCCTCAAACCAATCGTTTTGATCATCAATCCTTGCTTGATGAACTGCAATCCTGCGGCTTTGAGATTGTAAATCAAGCGCATATCTTGAATTTATCTGGGATGATCCTCGCACAAAAACCGCGACATTATTTATCATGAGTGACCCAGATAAAGGCGTCTGGGCTTATCCCTAGGCGGCCGGCATCGCTGATTAAATCTTGTTTGGTTTGCGCTGTAATTGCCGGTTGACGTGACAAGATCCAAGCATAATCGAGGTTAGGGCCAATAATTAATGCCGCATCATATTGGTCTTGCTCATTGGTTTGTAATCGATGAATTTGGTAGGCTCCATAAAAGGGGCCAAAGAATGATACTTTTAATAAGCCGATGTTAGGGTTATCAATGAATTTGGCTTTACCGATCGCTTGTTGCCATTGCTGCGTTTGCGGATCGAATCCGCGATTGATGACTTTAATTCCATCGATGAGAGGGATGTATTGTGCGGTAACGTTTGTTAAACCACGTTCAAAACGATGATCTAATCGAGCCACTTCATACCAAAGCCCGACGTATTCATTACTGTTAAAATTATCAACCACACTGACTTCATGATCTAACATGACGCAACCTGTCAGAAGTAGGATCCCTAATATGCTTAAAATTCGTTTCACGGTTTGTCATCCTTATGCAGGTATTTAAGCTCAATACACATTGAAAAATCAGTAATAATTTTTTTTGATAACTTTCAATATTTATACTGTTTGAGTCTATACTTGCAACAAGCAATAAGGATAATCTGGTTCAAATCAGTTTGAACCCTGAGACAGTGGGATAGTCATCTATGGCCAAAGTACTAGAAAGTGTCGACCAGCGAACGCAGCTGGTGGGGGAAAACCGACTCGAATTACTCCTCTTTCGTATTAACTCTACTCAACTCTTTGCTATCAATGTGTTTAAAGTGAGAGAAGTGGTAAAACTCCCGCCGTTAAATGCGCTTCCAGGGAGTCATCAGCATGTCGCTGGAGTGGCCAATATTCGGGGTGTATCCATTCCCGTGATAAATTTAAAAGGCGCCATTGGTTTTAAACCCATGGAGATGACGGCCGATTGTAACCTGATCATTACTGAATATAATCGCACGATTCAAGGCTTCTTAGTGGGCAAAGTTGAGCATATTGTTAATATGACGTGGAGCGATATTTTACCGCCGCCCAAAACTGCTGGTGCTAATAATTATCTGACGGCGATCACTCGCCTTGAAGAAAAGAATATGAACCAGTTGGTGTCGATCATCGATGTTGAAAAAGTGTTGGCAGAGATTATTGCCTACGATACCGATTTATCGGATGGCGTATTAGATGACGATTTAGTTGATCATATGCAAGGTCAACATATTTTAGTGGTGGATGACTCAGGTACTGCTCGGCGTCAGGTGAAAGAAACCTTATGCCCATTGGGCATTGAGATCACTGAAGTTCAAGATGGTTTGCAGGCCTTAAGACTATTACAGTCTTGGTCTCGAGAGGGCATTGATGTCAATAAAAAGCTATTGATGGTGATTACAGATGCCGAAATGCCAGAAATGGACGGTTATAAACTGACCAACGAAATTCGCAGTGATGATAAGCTCAAAGACTTGTATGTCGTACTGAATACGTCATTAAGCGGCAATTTTAACAACGCCATGGCTGAAAAGGTGGGCTGTAATAAGTTTATTTCTAAGTTTCAGCCCGACATGCTGGTTACCTTAGTTCAAGACAGACTCAAAGACCGACTTACCAATGGTTAGTCTTGACTAAACTCCTCGAGCAGCTCAGAAATGAGCTGTTTTTTTGGGTGAATCCCCAATCCTCGATACAATTTAGCCAGTCGAATGACATAGGCAAATCGTTGTTGACCAACAATCTCAATCATTTGGATCACGAAGGCTTCATCTAAGGCATGTTGACGACATTGTTGATGAACGGCTTCGGCCACATTGGCATACACAAGGCCATTAAACTTGAACGTGTTTGTCAGTGGCGGTAGGTATTCAACACCATCAATAACGATAGGCCAGCCATTAGCATTGACTCGTTGCTTGGCGATTTCATACATCATCCACGCACTTTTTTTAAACCCACCAAAGGCATTGTCATCAAACTCGCTTTCTAGTAGTTCTTGTTGCGTCCAGTTGTCACCGATGGCTAAATGTTGGTGGTATTTTTTGCGCAACGACCGCTTAATGATATCTCGGCATTGCCAAATATCTTCAAAATACACTTGGCGCGTGAATTGATGACATTCAGCGCAGATAGGGACTTGCACTTGGGGATGTGACATGGCTTTTTTTGCTGTGGATGGGCACAAGATGAAGCCGTGCCTTGGCTCATCGCAAAACCAACAGCTATGACGCTTATCAAAGGGGATATCTATCATGGTCAAAACATCGCCGGGCCTTGATACCCGGCGTATAGATCACTGCTGAAGGGCTTCAACGTCTACTAAATGCTTAGCTAACTCAATGGGATCGAGTTCTAAGCAGCCTTGGTCATTTTGCCAATCAATGCCAATCACCACACCATCATCATTTAAGTCAGAGACCCAAAATTCAAGATACTCAGACAAGGGGATAGCCACCGCTTGATAATCTGCCCATTCATCGGTGCAATGGGTTTTTGCCATGGCTTCGGTTGACCATAATGGCATGGCGTCGGTTTCTTCATAGTCAGCTGAATCACACACTACCCAACCTTCGCCGGTTTCATCTTGCAGGCCCCAAAGCATTTGCTGTTCTTTGACGTTGGCGATAAAGCTGCTTAATACAGGATCTAATTCAGACATTTAGGAGTTCTCAAGAGATAAAAAGTGGCTCGATTATATCATGCTTGCTCAGTGAGGCTCTACAGATTGAGTATTTTTCGACTGGTTAGCATGAATTTAACCAATCCTTGATTGTCACAAAGATGAACTTGGGTCAGGATGTGGCTATGATTCATGTTCACTCAGATAGCAGCGCTAGAGCCTTATGTTGGCCACGACCTCTCGAGAGTGAGTTTATTTTATCAACACAGGCGACCCGTAGTGTAAGTGTGTTGTCAGTGATAACCAGCAAGGAGTGAGGGTATTGAAAACACGTATTTCTATCCTGTTACTGGCGAGCGCAGGAGTAGTGACAACTGCTTCTGCCGATAATTCTGCTCAACAGTCACAGCCGTCTTCACTTGAGCAAATCGTTGCCCAATCGCAAGCAGATTTTCCTCAATGTTTGTTTCGTCTACAAGAGCTCGCCCGCAGTGAAGGCCTTGATGAGGAGTTGATCCATCAAAGTTTGGCCACCAGTAAATTTGTGCCCAGAGTCATCGAACTGGATCGCGCCCAGCCAGAGTTTAGTCAAACTTTTGGCGATTACCTTAACAAACGGGTGACCACCAAGCGGATCGAGCAAGGCAGATTGTTATATAAAGAGCACCGTGCTTTATTGGATAAATTAGCGCAGCAGTACGGTATTCCTCCGCAATACCTGTTGGCATTTTGGGGGCTCGAAACTAATTTCGGTAGCTATAAAGGCAAGATGCCGGTTTTGGATTCTTTAGCCACCTTGGCTTGTGAGCCACGTCGAAGTAGCTATTTTACCCAAGAGTTAATGCAGGCGCTGCGCATTCAGCAGAAATTTGGCATTGATAACCGCCAAATGGTGGGATCATGGGCCGGGGCGATGGGACATACCCAGTTTATGCCGAGTGCATATTTACATTATGCTAAAGATGGTAACGGTGATGGCAACATCAATCTGTGGAATAGCTCTGATGATGCATTGACCTCCGCCGCTTACTTCTTACAGTCTTTAGGTTGGCAGCGAAATCAACGTTGGGGACGTGAAATTAAATTGCCTGATAACTTTGATTTTCAACTGTTAGGGGCTAAACAGCGCCAACCGTTATCGCAATGGGCCAGTTTAGGCGTCACTCAAGCTGATGGTACACCGCTAGCAAAGGTAGACATGGAGGCGGCCATCTATTTGCCGGCTGGTCATCAAGGGCCTGCGTTTATTGCTTATGATAATTTTGAGGTGATCCAAAAATGGAATCGTTCAATATTTTATGCCATTGCGGTGGGCCACTTAGCCGATAGGATCAATGGGGCAGGTCATTTAGTCACCCCAGCGCCCGAGCAAGCACGGTTAAGCCGTGCTCAGTTAACCCAGATGCAGCAGCAGTTGGCTAAATTAGGGTATGATGTAGGTAAACCTGATGGTGTTTTTGGGCGTAAGTCAAAAGCCGCGTTGCAGGCATTTCAGTTGAAACAAGGGCTAGTTGCCGATGGTTTTCCCCATCAAACTAGCTTAGATGCGTTGGGCATCGTTAATTAACCCGGGTAAACATCCCCCTTTTGAGACAAGATGATGATAGTAGCAGATGATAAAATCGTTCGTTTTTCGTATTCGATCAGTGATGAACAAGGCCAATTATTAGAGTCTAATCAAGGTGAGAAGGCCGTCGCTTACTTGCATGGCCATGACAATATGATGCCAGGTGTCGAAGCTATGCTGGAAGGTAAAGCTGCTGGAGAAACCGTAGAAGCTTTATTGCCGGCAGCGCAAACGTTCGGCGATCGCCAAGACGGTTTGGAACAACGGGTACCGGTAAAGCATTTGCAAGGCGCAACTAAGTGGCAAGCAGGCATGACAGCATTAGTTCATACCGAGCAAGGTCCGCGTCAAGTGACTGTGCTGAAAGTGGGTAAGTTTATGGCCAATGTTGATATGAACTATCCATTGTCTGGTAAGACCCTCAAATTTAACATCACCATTTTAGATGTACGTGATGCTAGCGATGAAGAAATTGCCCATGGTCATGCCCATGGTGATGGCGGCCATCAACACTAGGTTATACATTATGATAGGTACCAGTGAGTTGCCTTATCGTTAACTGGTACCTTAATGATTAAGCGCGATGTGCACGTTAAGTGTCGCATTGATTGTTGCCCGATGAGTGATAGATTGGAATCGACTATGATCCTTGATATTCCCTTAGGTAAATTGATTGTCACCGCCCAAGAAGTGCAAGTGAGACTCACTAGCACTGGGGTCATGTTGCAAAGTTTTTGTGATGATCTGATTATTTTACCTGGTCCTTTATTACTTGCAGATGCTGGCGCAGTGCGCTGGAGTTTACCCATCACTCAAGAAGTGGCTGATCTTATGGTTGATTTTATCGGCCCGCAATTACTTAAACGCTAATATATTGACGGCTTATTAGTGATTGTGCGACTGCTCTCACTGTCAGAAATAGGGTATGCTGTGGCGAGTTTTTGTATTAACAGTCAATAGGATGCCAATGATGGCTTATACCCAATTAACATCATCTTTATCTGGGCTGGTGGTTGAGCCCAAGCAAACTGCCAGTGCTTGTGTTATTTGGTTGCACGGTTTAGGCGATAGCGCCGATGGCTTTGCACCTATAGTCAATAGCTTACACTTGCCAGCAACCTCAAGCATTCGCTTTATTTTTCCTAACGCTCCCGAACAAGCAGTCACCATTAATGGCGGCTATATTATGCGTGCTTGGTACGATATTAAGAGCCTTGATTTACATGATAGAGCTGATATGCCAGGGGTTATGGCGTCGGAGCAATTGATCAACCAATTAATCGATGACCAAATTGCCAAGGGTATTCCCGCCAATAAAATTCTACTGGCCGGCTTTAGTCAAGGCGGGGTCGTGAGCTTATTTACCGGTTTACGTTGCCAACATACCTTGGCCGGTTTGATGGCATTATCTTGTTATCTGCCTGGCGGCGACCGTTTACCAGCGGCATTATCGGCCGAGAATCGTGCCACGCCCATTTTGTTTCAACATGGACAACAGGATGATGTGGTGATCCCCGCGGCAGCCGAAATGGCGCGAGATGCCTTGCTCGAGGGCGGCTATCCGCTCGATTTCTCTTTTTTCCCGGTGGCTCACGGCTTGAGTGCCGAACAGATCCTGCCAATTCGTCAATTTATCCTTAGCCGCTGTTAATTGTGCAATCGACCTCGGATGTTAGGGGGATCTCCACCTTTGACATCTGAGGTCGTTAGCAGCCATCTACCTAGTTGACACAAGGCTGACTCCTACTGCCTGAGCCCACATCAGGGGTTATCCCCAGTGCCGATAGCCCGAGTCTCCAAACAATATGCTCAACGCGCACAGGCTATCGACTCGCTGTTAGCTAACCGTCGAAACCAGGGCGATTTATCTGTTGTCGATGGCAGTCAGCCAGTCTGAGAGTGTCTGCGCCATGCACTTCATCAAGGCCGCTATGTTGGCGGCCCATCTCATACTTTCGTGCGATATTAGATTAAATTTACCACTTAAAGCTAATCACAAATCCGTCACATCGCTGTCATAGTGTTGCCTCAAAATCGCAGAGGTTGGGCGAGCAACGATGTTGTTTGATGACACAGATCCGATGATGTCGTTGGCACTGATAAAATCAATATAATGACTATCAAGGGTGATTTAATGGGGCATATATATCTAAAGTCGGCAGTCAGCATAGCGATGGTGTTCGCTTTATCTGCCTGTCATGGTGACAATAATGAGCAAACGCAATTAACGTGTGAACAATCGGACACTTGTATCCGCTTTACCGTGCTACATACCAATGATAACCATGGCCGTTTTTGGGAAAACTCCCGCGGAGAGTATGGTATGGCAGCGCGTAAAACCCTGATTGATAATATTCGGGCGGAGGTCGAAAGTGACGGCGGACAAGTATTGCTACTTTCTGGCGGTGACATCAACACAGGGATCCCTGAGTCTGATCTACAAGATGCCGTCCCTGATTTTATTGGCATGAACCTGATTGGTTATGATGCGATGGCAGTTGGCAATCATGAGTTTGATAACCCGTTATCAGTGCTCGATATGCAGGCAAGCTTAGCAGAGTTCCCCATGTTAGCGGCCAATATCTACCGCACTGATGGCAGTCGCTATTTTGAACCCTATAAAATATTCGATATCAATGGTGTTAAGGTTGCGGTGGTTGGCTTAACCACTGATGATACCGTAAAAATCGGTAATCCTGAGTTTATCAGTGAATTAACCTTTACTCAGCCTCAACAAGAAATGGCCTCGGTAGCTCAAGCACTGAGAGATAATCACCTGGCCGACATTATTTTTGCGACGACGCATATGGGACATTATGCGGATGCAAAAAGTGGCAGTAATGCTCCGGGCGATGTGGCAATGGCGCGCAGTTTACCCGGAGGAATGGTGCAAGCCATTTTTGGTGGCCACAGCCAAAACCCCGTGTGCATGGAGCCTGGGGGTGCCAATACCTATGCCGATTTTTCTCCTGGTGATGACTGTGTGCCTGATCAACAAAATGGCACCTGGATAATGCAGGCCCATGAATGGGGTAAATATGTGGGGCGAGCTGATTTTGAATTTGATAACAATACCTTAAATCTAGTGGGTTACCGGCTTATCCCCGTTAATCTTAAAGTGAAAAATGAAGCTGGCGATGATGTGTTGGTGGGGGAGGCCATTCCTGCCGATCAAACAGTCAAAAGAGTATTACAAGAATTTCAAAATAAGGGGCAAGCCCAGTTAGATGAGGTTATTGCTAGTTTAGATGGGCTATTAGTTGGCGATAGAGCCGTGGTTCGTCAACAGCAAACTAACTTGGGACGTTTGATTGCGTTAGCTCAGAGCACTGGCCCTGTGTCGGCAGATTTTGCGGTAATGAACTCAGGTGGCGTGCGGGCAGATATCGACGCCGGAGAGGTGACTTATCGGGATGTGCTCACTGTGCAACCGTTTGCTAATACCATCACGCTTAATCAAATGTCGGGCAGTGACGTGGCGCAATATCTCGCTCAGGTGGCGACAATTACCCGCGGCTCTGGCGGCTATGCACAAATTGCCGGTGTTAAGATGATCATTGATTGCAGTGATCAGTCGGTTGAGATTAGTGAGATTAATGGCAAAACTTTTAATGCCGCGGACAATTATCGCTTTACGGTGCCCAGTTTTAATGCCGCCGGTGGTGATGGTTATCCGGTACTTGCGAATGCCATTAACACTGGGTTTGTGGATGCTGATGTGCTCTATCAATTTTTTAAAGCGCAACAACACGTCGTGGCGGCCGATTATCTACCTATGGGTGAATTGGTGTACCAAGGGTCGAGTACTGGACTTGGTTGTGATGCTCAGTAAGTCAGTATGAGCTTAACGCCAGTGCGCTTGTGCTGGCGTTAAGGTAAGAATTTTTGATGATTAGACTTGAAATCGCAAAATCTGCCTAAATATAGAGTATGTGGACGCTCATGATGAGGCCCACAGTGGTGGCGACACCTATTGACGTCGGGGCAAACTAATTTGACCGACATTGACTTTCCATATTGCTTTCGAGGATATGATTATGCGTAACTATGATTTATCACCTTTATTCCGTTCTGCCATTGGTTTTGACCGTTTAGCGCGCATGGCTGAACATGCTGCAGCCAACAATGGCAATGCAGGCTATCCACCTTATAACATTGAGCTGCTGGGCGAAAATCGCTATTGCATTACCATGGCCGTTGCCGGTTTTGGGATGGCGGATTTAGACATTACCAGCGAAGGCGATAAGTTAGTGGTAAAAGGGACTCGCCAAGAGTCGACCACTGAGCGTCAGTATTTACATCAAGGCATCGCCGAGCGTAGTTTCGAGCGTACTTTTCAGCTCGCCGACCATGTCACTGTCACTAGCGCGCAGCTAGAGCATGGTTTACTCAATATCGAGCTAGTGCGTGAAATTCCTGAGGCCATGAAAGCCCGTAAGATTAGTATCAATAGCCAAGACGCGTTAGAGCAACACGCAGCCAACTAATCCCCTAAGGATGGCAAAAAGGGAAGCTTAAGCTTCCCTTTTTTAGGCCAGAACTAATGAGCATTGTGGCCAACTTGCCCGGTCTTTTAACCGCAATCTTGGCTTTATACCCGCATGGCTTTGTCACCTCGACATAAGCCAACCACTCCAGAGCGGGACACTTCAACCACTTTAGTACTCTCGCCTAACGTGCGAATGAACGCATCGAGCTTTTCACTGGTGCCAGCTATCTGGATGGTATACAGCCGTGCATTGACATCGACTATTTGAGCCCGAAAAATATCCGAGGTACGCTTAACCTCTTCCCGCTGCTCTGCTTGAGCTTTGACTTTCACCAATGCTAACTCTCGCTCAATATGATCCCCGCCAATACTAGACACCTTAAGCACATCGATGAGTTTATGCAGTTGCTTTTCAATTTGCTCGAGCACTGAGTCGTCGGCTTCAACGGTAATATTTAAGCGCGATAGCGTAGCGTCATCGGTGGGCGCTACACATAAGGTTTCGATGTTATAGCCCCGCTGAGAAAACAGCCCCACGACCCTTGATAGCGCACCCGGTTGGTTTTCTAATAAAATACTTATGATCCGTCGCATCAGCTTTTCTCCGTCTTACTTAACCACATTTCATTCATCGCACCACCACGAATTAACATGGGGTAGACGTGCTCGGTTTCATCAACGCTAATATCGACAAACACTAACTTGTCGGTTAATGACAACGCGCGGGTTAACGCAGCTTCTAATTCATCAGGATGACTGACGGTAATGCCCACATGGCCATAGGCTTCGGCAATTTTGGCAAAGTTAGGCACAGAGTCCATGTAAGAGTGAGAATGACGACCTGAATAAATCATGTCTTGCCATTGTTTTACCATGCCTAAAAAGCGGTTGTTGAGGTTAATGATTTTCACTGGGGTATCATATTGCAATGCCGTGGATAGCTCCTGAATATTCATTTGAATGGAGCCATCACCAGTCACACAAACCACGGTCTCATCCGGCAATGCCAGTTTGACCCCCATCGCGGCCGGCAGACCAAACCCCATGGTGCCAAGGCCACCGGAGTTTATCCAACGTCTGGGCTTATCGAATGGGTAATAGAGCGCCGCAAACATTTGATGTTGGCCAACATCGGAACTCACATAAGCCTCCCCCTTGGTTAATTTGTAAAGGGTTTCAATGACTTGCTGAGGCTTTATGCGCTTTGACGAGGTGTCGTAAGCCAAACTTTTGCGACTGCGCCATTGATTGATCTGCTGCCACCAATCTTGTAAGCGTTTTGGGGTTGAATTGGCCTCAAAGCTAGCATCGGCAGGGGAGTCTAATAGCTGCAGCATCTGGTCGAGCACTTGTTCAGCCGAGCCTACAATCGGAATATCAACCGCAATGGTTTTAGATATGGATGATGGATCGATATCTATGTGCAAAATTTTGGCGTTAGGGCAGTATTTTTCAACATTATTCGTGGTTCTATCATCAAAACGAACCCCGATCCCAAAAATAAGATCGCTATTGTGCATGGTCATATTGGCTTCATAACAACCGTGCATGCCAAGCATTCCGACGGCATTATCATGGGTGCCAGGAAAGGCGCCGAGCCCCATCAAGGTACTCACCACCGGAATATTTAGCTGTTCAGATAAGGCGGTAATTTGGGCGCCACAGTCAGAAATAATGGCGCCTCCCCCCACATACAGCACGGGTTGTTTGGCGGCTAACAAGGCTTGCAGACCACGCTTTATCTGGCCTTTATGGCCATGAGTCGTTGGATTGTAAGAGCGTAAGGCAATTGACTCGGGATAGTGATAGGCAAATTTAAGCTCAGGGTTTAAGCAGTCTTTGGGTAAATCGACCACTACCGGACCCGGACGTCCGGAGGCCGCAATATAAAAGGCTTTCTTGATAGTTTCTGGAATATCTTTGGGATCTTTGACTAAAAAACTGTGCTTAACCACCGGCCGCGAGATCCCAATCATGTCGCATTCTTGAAAGGCATCATTACCAATGAGGTGACTCGGAACTTGGCCTGATAACACCACCAAAGGAATTGAGTCCATATACGCGGTGGCAATACCGGTAATGGCATTGGTGGCCCCAGGACCACTCGTCACCAGCACCACCCCAACTTTACCTGTGGCACGGGCATAGCCGTCAGCCATGTGCACTGCGGCTTGCTCATGACGCACTAAAATATGCTCAACGGATGAGGCTTCATGCAGGGCATCATATATATCAAGGACAGAACCGCCGGGGTAGCCGAAAATGTGTTTCACACCTTCGTCAATCAGAGAGCGCACGATCATTGCGGCGCCGGAAAGCATTTCCATGTCAGACTCCTAAGTTACCGTATGGGTGAGCAGTAGCTTAAATAGGTGAGGGTATTCACACTATTTGAGGAATTTCCTGGCCGGGAAATTCCCCTAAGTCAAAGGGACCCTACTTTGACTATGCCAATTGCCCAGTTGACTGGGCAAGATTTGAGCATATCAATCAGTGGTGAGAATTCAAGCGCTATTTGTGAATATTTGGTTAGTAACAATTTTTTTCATCTTGCTATCGGTGGTGATGAAAACCCAGGCATAAAAAAACAGGTTGTCTAAGACAACCTGTTGTTGAGGTTTACGCCAATGGATGTCGGTGCGATTGGCTCAAGACGATTAGCCAAGTAATGAATATACAATGGCTGAAATGGCGATAATTCCAATGAACGTCACGAAAATATTGCTGATCTTACCGCTATATTGACGCATAGCAGGAACCTTATGAATGGCATACATAGGCATAAGGAACAAGATACAGGCGATAACCGGCCCACCTAAGGTTTCAATAATTCCTAAAATCGATGGATTCAAGGTCGCCACTAACCAAGTGGTCACCAGCATAAAGATAGCGGTTAAGGTATTGAGCTTGTCTGGGGCAATGTGCTTTCCACGTTGACGTAACGATTTAACCACGATGCCATTAAATCCTTCTCGAGCACCGAGATAGTGACCTAAGAAAGACTTAGTAATGGCTACAAATGCGATTACTGGCGCTAAATACGCAATGACCGGGGTATTAAAGTGGTTGGCGAGATACGACAGAATCGAGATATTCTGTGCTTTCGCTTCAGCCAAATCAGCAGGTGATAAACTTAATACACAGCTGAATACAAAAAACATCACAGTCAACACCATCATGATGTGAGCATAAGCCAAAATCTTTGATGTTTTTTTATCGGCGACTTGGTCCCCATATTCTTGACGCTTGGCGACAGCAAAGGCCGAAATAATCGGTGAGTGGTTAAATGAGAACACCATCACAGGGATAGCTAACCATAGGGTCATCCAGATCCCTGGGCCAGCGTTATTACTCACATGAATGGTATCAAAAAATGCACCTTGCCAATTGGGGATCAAGTACAGCGACAAGAGCATTAACACCCCAACAAATGGGTATACCAGAATACTCATGACTTTAACGATTAAATGTTCGCCAAATTTAACAATCGCCATTAAGCCAACAATCAATATTAATGACAATAGTGCTCGTGGCGGCGCGGTCAGGTGCAGCTGGTGGGTGATAAAACTCTCTACAGTATTGGTAATCGCGACGCTATAGACCAACAAAATGGGATAAATAGCAAAGAAGTACAACAAGGTAATGATTTTACCCGCACCCACACCAAAGTGTTCTTCTACCACTTCGGTAATGTCGCCATTGGGGTTTTTGCCTGATAACACGAAACGCGTTAAACCTCGATGCGCATAAAAGGTCATCGGGAATGCCAGCAACATCATAATGATCAGCGGTATGATCCCACCGACACCGGCATTGATGGGTAGAAATAAGACCCCAGCACCAACCGCAGTGCCGTATAAGCCGAGCATCCACATGGTGTCAGATTTTTGCCATTTATTGGCCGCTGCAGGACTCATGACGTTGTCGGTCGTGTTTTGCGTTGAATCCATTAATGTTCTCCAAAAGTCGATAACTGACTTGGTTAATATCGTTTATTTGTTCAAAACTATTGATTATTAGAATGACTGGTGGCGAGTAACTAGCGGAAAGACGATTCTATATTCTGCTGTTGCCGCGATAACATTGTGATGACAACCATCATTTGCTTATTAAAATAATCACAAGTCATGTTCTACTGGGTATTACATCATTATTATTTAGAAAATCCAGTTAAAACGATATTTAACTCTGACTTTTGCTATGTTGCCGACAGTTAATTCTGTTGGCTAATGTTAGCTTGGGTGTTAATTGTAATAATTGCTTTATATACAATGACTTATCTATTATATTTTGAATTACTCAGCGCACATCAAAAGATTCATGTAACAATTGATATGGCGGCTAGAATGGGTAATTAACAATTGGCGCTGGCAGGTGTATGAATATATTTAAAAATATATTTTGGTGTTATTATTTGGTTAAATTTGGCTGGTGTAGACTTGTAGCGCTTAAGTTTCAACAAGGTACATTTTTGAGTTAGATTAATAGCGAATTAGCTAACGATAGATAACGACTGTTAGTAAGTTGGCTTCAGGTTGAATACTTTGGATAAGTGTTTGCTAAAGTTTAATTGCGGCAAATAAATACAATTAAGTAACAAAGGCAGTGGCAAGGTGATGAACACCATGATTGCTTCTCTCCGTGGGCCGGCCTAGGTATAATGTGCTCGTTCCCATTTGTAGAGATGTTTCATGGATTTTAGCAGCAAGAATAAAATGCATGCTGCGAGCTTTAGTGCTCAGCAGCGCTTAATTAAGTCAGTATTTGCTGGCAAAACTGTGTTGTGTCAGCAGTGCCAGCAACCGCTGCAGCTATTGGCTCCGCCTAAACATGCATCTCACAATAATAGTGACGCTGTTTATGGTATTCGTTGTCAACGGGCGTGTACTGACATTGAACTGGATTTTATTTGAGCGGTTTGCGACCACAGTACAATATGCAATTGCTAAGAACCACCAAGAGACTAACACAGAGCAAGAGCGGGAATGGCCAGAGTTGATTTGGCGCCATGGCTAACAGAGGACCTGCTAATGATCCGCCACCAAATTTTAATGTGCCCATTACGGCGGTGGCTGTGCCACTGTCTTGGTTAAATCGCATCAATACCATCGAGTCGGCATTCACCGACATCATGCCAATACACAGCATCAGTGGAGGTACCAGCAGCATAAGACTGGATGTCATCGACCATAAGCTTGCCGCAATCATCAATAAGGTAATGATAAAACCGGTGCTGGCGGCAATCGTCAAGATCCGTAAAGAGCCAAATTTGCCGACAATTCGACTATTAATGACATTGGCGAGCATTAAGGCACCGACATTGACGGCAAATAGCACCGCAAAATGGTCGGCAGAGATCCCAATGATCGACATATACATTATGGGCGCGGCAGTTAAGTAAGTGAAAAAGGCGAAGGATGACAGCATGGAATTGGCAATTAAGCCAAGTATACCTGGGGTGCTAAATACGCGCCGATACCGCCCAAGATAACTAATGGACTCCTGCGGGCTATTGGACATTGGAGGCAATGTCAGTACCCAAGTTAGACTGAGGAGTACCATGGCATAGAGAGTTAACAAGGCAAAAATCGCGGGCCAATGCGAGATTTTCAGTAACCCGGCACCAATCGCAGGGGCGACTAACGGCGCAATCATCATGATTAAGCTGACATATGACATGCCTTTAGCCGTATGTTGACCATAGATTTGGCGGATGTAACCTGGGACCACCACGGTCGCGCCCGCGCCAAAAAAGGCCTGCATGAAACGTAACGCTAAAAAATGATTAATGTCAGAACATACGCTAATTAACAAACTGGCGATTAAAAAACCACCAAGACCCAGTCGCAGAATATATTTCCGTCCCCATTTATCCGCCAGTGGGCCTAACAGCAGCATGCCTACGGCATAGCCTGCGAGATAGAGGCTCATGGTTTGCTGAACGAGGGCGGTCGAGGTTGATAAACTCGAGGCAATGCTTGGCATAGCCGGCAAATACATGTCGATAGCCAACGGACTGATCGCAATAATCGCCGCGAGAAAAAATAGCAATCCGAGTTTGATGCCGGGTGTGTTCAAAGTGTGCTCTCTTACTGCGCCGATGGCGTGTGGCAATAGTGGCAAAAGATGAGAGATTATACCTAATCAGTCGCAAGATGCAGAATGCTGATTCTTGGCCACCTCAATCACCAAAGGCTGACAGTGACAACCAGTGGCGCGAGTTAAGCTAGCACGCCAAAACATCACTATGGCGAGCAAGATAAAGTGAGCTCAAGCTCGGCTATTTATACTCATGGCGACCTCTTGTGGAATTTAGCTGGCTTGTGCTAGTCTCTTGGCTTTTTTATCGAACCCCAAGAAGCGGAGCGCATCATGAAGGTTGGTTTTGATTATGGCAGCGCAAATTGCGCTGTCGGGGTGATGATAGCGGATGAGGTTAGCCTAATCGAGTTAATGGCGGGCAGTCCTTACCTCAGCTCAACCTTATATGCTTGGGATAAAGATTTGATTGCGCTAGCCGTATATCAAGGCTTACCCAGTTGTGAGCAGCGTGACTATGCCGGTGCAAGAAGTGCCGAGTTATCCCGAGCGCGGCGAGTATTAATCGATTTGGATTTACGTGCTGAAGATACCCTCATATTTTTTGGTCAGGATGCTATCGACCAATACCTAGAGTGTCCTGAAGAAGGGTTTTATGTGCGTTCACCTAAATCGTTTTTAGGTGCCAGTGGCTTACGGGCTGATCAGATAGCGCTGTTTGAAGATATCGTGACATTGATGATGCGCAATATCTTACAGCGTATCTATACGCAAACGGGCACTGATAGCGCCACAGATATTAAAGCGGTGATCGGTCGTCCCGTTAATTTTCAAGGGCGGGGTGGCGATGAGAGTAACCAACAAGCGCAAGCCATTTTAACCACGGCTGCCTTGAGAGCCGGTTTCTGTGACGTCGCCTTTTTGTTCGAACCTTTAGCCGCGGGCATGGATTTTGAAGCAAAACTAACTGCTGAACGCACCGTATTAGTGGTGGATATTGGTGGTGGTACGACCGACTGCTCAGTGGTTAAGATGGGGCCGGAGCGCCGGCAGATCATTGATAGAGAACACGACTTTTTAGCACACACCGGCCAGCGAGTTGGGGGGAATGATGTCGATATCGCGTTAGCCATGCATTCGTTTACTCCCCTGTTAGGACGTGGCAGCTTTTTGGCCTCTGGTAAGCCATTACCTAATAATGTGTTTTGGAATGCGGTTGCCGTCAATGATGTCAGTGCTCAGCGCGACTTTATGTCATTAAGTTGCCGTAAAATGATCGAAGATTTGAAAAAAGAAGCCCTCGAGCCGAGCTCACTGGAGTTGCTATTAAAGGTACAGAAATATCAATTGGGTTATCAGTTGGTACGTAGTGCCGAGCAAGTCAAGATTGGTTTATCTGAGCGTGATTGTCAGCCCGTGGGCTTGGATTATTTGGCAGCGGATGTGACGAAAGATGTCACCCGAGACGATTTTTGTGCGGCGACGCTGGATACCTTAGACAAGATCCAGCAGTTAATGATGGAGGCCATTGTTAAAGCTAACTGTCAGCCCGAGGTCATTTATGTCACCGGTGGGACCGCACGTAGCCCAATGATATTTGAGCGCATTAGCCATTGCTTCCCGCACAGTGACATTGTGGTGGGGGATCATTTTGGCTCAGTCACAGCTGGCTTGACTCGTTATGCGCAGCAAGCGTTTTAAAAAAACGCATTGAGTTGAGCGCAGTCGTATTGCTAACCGACAAAAATAAACCCCACATGGCTGAACCTCGTGGGGTTTTTACTTTCTGTAGTTTGAGGATAGCTATCCTCATTTATCTTTCAAGGCACTGCCAACTTAATGACTGCGCAGGACAGTCTGCCTGCCAGCATTAGGGCTTAGAGAATCAGATGGCCCAGCATAAATCCAAAGGCGACTGAAAGACTGATAGCCAAGAGTCCCGGGATCATAAATGGGTGATTAAAGACGGCTTTGCCAATCCGTGTTGTTCCGGTGTCATCCATTTCAACTGCGGCTAATAAGGTCGGGTAGGTCGGTAGCACAAACAGGGCAGAGACCGCCGCAAACGATGCGATGGCGGTAATTGGATTCACGCCTAAGGCTAACGCTGCCGGCATTAATGCTTTGGTGGTTGCCGCTTGAGAGTACAATAACATTGCCGCAAAAAATAAGGCTAAGGCCAGCATCCATGGATATTGATTGAGGAACTGACTCGCTGAGGCCTGAATATGCGCGAGATTCGCTTCGACAAAGGTGGCGCCGAGCCAAGCCACACCCATCACACAAATGCAGGCACACATGCCAGATTTAAAGGTGGCGGCGCTGCTTATTTTATCGGCATCAATTTTACAAACCCAAGTGATCAATAGCGCCGCTGTTAGCATAATGGCAATGATTGCGTGATCACGACTGAGCACGGGATCCGCAATCAGCCCGACCGCCGGTGACAGGGCCGTGGCATAAATCATGATAAGCGCGATGGCGCCACAAAAAATGAATAGTGACTGCCGAGCATAAGGCTGGTCGCAATTGTTTTCAGTTTGACGCTGAGCCACTTCACCAAGACGCAGACGTTCAAGGTAGACAGGATCATCCTTTAATTCGCAGCCTAAAAATTGGGTGACTAAGGCGGTGAGTATCACGGCCGATAGGGTCGAGCAGAAACAGATAAAGATAACCGTTAAATAGCCGACACCTTGTGGCTCTAACAGGCTGGAAAAATACACCATTGCTGCGGAAACCGGCGATGCCGTAATGGCGATTTGTGATGCAATCACCGAAATGGAGAGTGGTCTTGACGGGCGGATCCCTTGCTCTTTAGCGACTTGAGCGATCACCGGTAGGGTCGAAAATGCGGTATGACCTGTGCCGGCTAACAAGGTCATAAAATATGTGACCAAAGGCGCCAACAAGGAAATGTGGGTGGGGTGACGTCTTAATAGTCTTTCGGCGTGATTGACTAAATAATCCATGCCGCCAGCCACTTGCATGGCAGCAATCGCCGATATTACGGCCATGATAATTAAGATCACGTCCCATGGAATATGGCCGGGTTCAACCCCGATAGCAGCTAACGCTAATACCCCCAAACCGCCAGCAAAGCCAATGGCTACACCACCAATTCTCGCACCCATAAAAATTGCTAGCAGAACAATGCCAAGTTCAAGCCATATCATAGCGGATCCAAATAACGAAATAAGCGCTTATTTTAGCGTAATTGAATATGGACTGGGGCGATAGTTAGCTCTAAATGAGGCGTATCACGCGAATTGCAAGCAGGATCACATTCGCACGATTGGCAATGTGATCACAGTAGTTTATGGCTGGGCTAAATGGAAACGTTCGAAGGCGCGTGCGAGATCGTCAATGAGGTCGGCAGGATCTTCTAAGCCAATATGTAATCGTAGTAACGGCAATGAGGCGTCCCAATGGGTCACACTGCGGATTTTTTCAATGCCAGAGATCCATAAGATCAAACTTTCAAAACCGCCCCAAGAGAACCCGAGTTTGAAATGTGTCATGTTGTCAATAAAAGCACTTAGGGCCTGTGGCGTTGCGGGCTTTAGTACCATCGAAAATAAGCCGTTGGCGCCACTAAAATCGCGGGCAAAAAATTCATGCCCTGGGCAAGTGGCAAATGCTGGGTGTCGAATATGATCGACCTCGGGTCGTTGCTCAAGCCAGCGGGCGACTTGTAAGGCATTATTGGCTTGCTGTGCCAGTCGCACCCCTAGAGTGCGCAGGCCTCGTGTCGCAAGATAAGCATCATCGGCGGAAACACATTGGCCAAGTAAATAACTATTGTGCTGTAATTGCCGCCAATACTTGGCGTTGGCGGTCGCGCATCCCATCATGACATCGGAGTGACCGACGATATATTTGGTGGCGGCTTGAATGGAAATATCCACCCCCATGGCAAAAGGGCGGCTATTGATGGGTGAGGCCCAAGTATTATCGAGTAGGGTGATGCAACCGTGTTGATGAGCAATATCACATATGGTGGGGACATCTTGGATTTCCATGGTAATCGACCCTGGGGACTCCAGAAACACCACTTTGGTATTGGGTTGGATAAGGGCGGCGATGTCAGCGCCGATGAGCGGATCATAGTAAGTGGTTGTGATCCCAAACCCAGTCAGCAGTTGCTCGCACAAATCACGGGTGGGTTCGTAGACGCTATCGACCATGAGCAGGTGATCGCCTGCACGTAAAAACGATAATAACGTGCCACTGATGGCCGCTGTGCCAGAGGGAAATAAGGCCGTGCCAGCCCCGCCTTCGAGTTCGGCAATCGCCGTTTGCAGGGCAAAATGGGTGGTGGTTCCGCGGCGGCCATAAAACATCTGACCATCACACTTACCCTTGCTGGCTTGATGCATGGCGGCCAAATCATCGAAAATAATGCTCGAGGCGCGAAAAACTGGCGGGTTTACTACCCCTTGGCTAAATTGCTTGTCACGACCCAGACTGACAATTTGAGTATTTTTTTTCATAGACTTCTATGATGATAGATTTGTTAACACTGTACCACTTGGTATGATCTTTCTACTAGCAATCAACCCCAATCCTCAGGTAATGGGCATTACCCGATTACGCCCGAGATGTTTTGCTTGATAGAGTTGGCGGTCGGCCTCTTCAATTACGGCTTCAATTTTTAGTTTCGTTTGCCATTGACTCACACCGAAAGAGGCGGTGATTGCATCGACCTTAGCGCCTTTACGCCGATCTTTAATCACTAACTTCTCAAGTGAACGCCGCATGGTTTCTGCCTGATGTCGTGCTAGCGCCAAGTTGGATTTAGCAACAATAATAATAAATTCTTCGCCACCAAAACGGTACACTTTGGCGCCATCACGACACTGCTCTTGTAAACGCTTGCCGACGGACTTTAATACGGCATCACCTAATTGATGGCCAAAGGTGTCGTTGAATTGTTTAAAGTGATCGATATCTGCCATGATGATACATAGCCCTTCGGGCGACTGTTCGAATAACCCTTTGATATCCATATCAAAAGCGCGCCGATTTAAGCAGCCGGTTAAGGCATCATGCAACATATCGGCTTCACTTTGCGCAAGCTTGGCCCTTAATTCAGAGATTTCCGATTGGGCCTTGGTAAGTTGCTTGGTAAAGTAGCCAGTATTTTGGCGAATGCTATCAGACTCACTGACCAGCGACTTCACTAAAGAAAGCACTTGTTCAAGTGACATACCTTCTTGTTCAATCATATTTAATTTAGTGAATTGATTGTCTATTTGATTTTGGAACTTGACGGCATCCTTGTTGGTATCTTGTAGTGAAGCCAATAACTCAATACTCATGGCTTCAAGATTTTGGCGCATAGAGCGCACATCCAGCTCCACGGGATCGGCAACGTATTGACGATAGAGCAATTCACCGGTTACCGACGGACAGGTTTGGTAATCCGCGATGACTTGATCAAGCTCACGGTTCAGTTCGGGTTGCTGCTCTGCAACGTAGGCATACCATAACGCATAGTTGGTTGGTGTGGTTGGAATTTGATGTTTCATCATTAAAGGCACGGCTTTCCGGAGGTGATTGGCCGCCGTTTGTAATAATGCATCTGACATACGCTATCCTTGCTGAAATTTATGTTTCGCTGTCGCGAGCCGGCCTGAACAAAATTAGAATTTATAACTCACTGATATCATAGGACCAATAAACTGGTAGTGGATAGCATAATCAGCGATTTTAATGTCGGTTTTTCCGAGATTTTGACCAATGTCGGCGCTGACTTTGTAGTAGTTATAGCCTAAGTTTATCTGCCAATCTTCGTTAATATCTGAACTCACTGCCAACAATACATCATAAAGTGAACCTTGAAGATCATCAAACTTGATATAAAAGTATTGAGCGTGGGCTTTAAAGGTCCAACCGGGATAAAACTCATAATCACCGTAAACCCCAACATCGGGTAAGGGGGCGGTGATATTTTCATCAAGATAGCGTGGAATGGTTTGAATGTTACATTGGCCGCCAGTCGTGCGATTGAGGCAAGCACCAATTTGGCCTTGTAAGCCAGTCTTGATCATCATGGTGTGCAGGCCGACAGACACCCCTAGATCGTAATGATCACTTTGCAAAATAGAGTAACTATAGCCAAGGCGCAGGATATCAATATTGAGCTCAGTTTCTAGTTTAACGCCAGCTTGTACGGTATAGATATTATCGTTTAATGATAATTCAAATGGGGTCGTGATGGCTTCATTGGTGGCAGAGCGGTGCAGCCTTTCCCACTCAATAAACAGCTGATGACGTTCGTTGAAATGATACTCGAGCTCAATGAAGGGCAAAAATTGATTTTTCGCGAGCTTTAAATCAGATTCTAAGTCGAGGGTAAAAGGATTATTGGTAAGCGGGCTAGTAACTTGTAAATCAGTATCAGAACGGGCATAAAAACCGCCAAAATTCAATTGCCAGTCATCTTCAGCGTGTGAATCAAGTGCCATTAAAAACAATAGTCCAGCGACTATTTGCCAAATTTTCCCTGTCATTATGACATCATCCATGTAAGTCAATTAAATTAGCGCGATATTGGATAAGTGTAACAGAAGATGATGAAAGGTGAGAAATTTGTGATTAAAATGGCCCGAGGATCGGGCCATATCATTGGCTGGTTTATTCAGCCGTGTGAATATGCTTCTTTTTCAACTTCAACGGTGGCTCAACATGGGTTGGGCTACTTGGCTCGTTTTTGTTGAACATGCCTAAACGGATGCGGATAAAGTGCATAATTTGAGTGGCAATATCAACATCGAGACAGGACTCAAGCCCTTCAAAACCTGGCGATGAGTTTGCTTCACAAATTTTGTAATGACCATTGTCGAACAACAAGTCAATCCCAGCGACATCGAGATCTAAGATATTTGCTGTTTGAGTGGCTAACCATTCAATTTCAGGCGTCACTTCAAACGGGCTAGCAGACCCGCCGGCACTCACATTGGCCTTGAAGCTATCTTCTTGTCCACGACGTTCATAGCAACCAACGACTCGGCCACCAATGGTGAACACGCGTAAATCGCGACCATGGCTGTTAGCGATAAATTGCTGCAAAATAATGTTAGCGTTTTTGTTTGTCGCCTCTATTAATTGCATTAAATCATCAAACTCACGGGCCTTATGGGATAAAAACACACCGCTGCCTTGTGAGCCAGAGAGGGTTTTGATCACCACAGGGAAACCTAAATGACGTTCAACTAAGTCGATATCGACCGGGAACTTCACTAACATGGTTTTCGGTGTTGGCAAATTCTTCTCGGCTAACAGTTGCTGAGAGAATAATTTATCCTTCACCGTTTCGATCGCTGTTGAAGAGTTTAAGCAGTAAACACCTAAACGCTCTAGGTGGCGAATGATCGCCAACGCAAAATATGTTGTACCTGATCCCATCCGCGGAATAATGAAATCGGGCAACTCAACTGGTTGCCCGTTCAACAAGATACTCTTGTTGTCTTCCCTGGTGACCGTCAGGTCGAATTCTTCTGGGGCAAAAACTTCTAACTGAATATTATCGGCTTTTGCTGCCTCGAGGAGACGGTTGATCTCATATAATTCAGGTTTCAGCAGCGTCGCAGTTTCTTTGTATAAAATCCAACCACGCATTATTCGCAAACCTTCATTTTCATTGTTAATCCTCACGCTCTCTGAATTAGAGAGCTACTGGGTCATACTGGAACTCAGAGTTACACTGCTGAGTGTGGTGCCATGTATCCCCCAGTGATGGAGGTTACAATACGGCGTAAAAGGGTTTTCCCTGTGCAAGTTTACAATACTTAGACCAAATGCGCTCATATAAACTTGTGGGAAGGGCATTTCCTTGCGCTACATCAACAAAATTTTGCTCTTCTTCATTGCATGGCAGACGTTTACCTTGGGCTAACTCTGCCATGGCATGGCCAAAAGCAACCAATATCTCAGCTTCTTTCTGAGTGAAATCACCGCAACGGTGAAACCCTTTTGGGAAATGGATATCATCGAAAAATCGTTTGTGGCTCGCAAAACTAATGTTCTCAGGTGTTTGAGAGTATTGAATAATTTGCGGTTGCTGAGAAGATTGACTTGGCATCGTGTTTTCCTTAACCGTATTCCAATATAATTATCAACAAAGATTTTCAAGCGCAGTATTGGCGAGTATTATTGTTTTTGAAATCAAAATATTTTGGCGCTATCGGTGAAGAATTTTTATGGATACAGATTTATTAAAGACTTTCTTGGAAGTTTCAAGAACGCGACACTTTGGAAAAGCAGCCGATAACCTCTATCTGACCCGAAGTGCCGTGAGTTTTCGGGTCAAGCAACTAGAAAGTTTATTGGGGGTCGCCTTGTTTGAGCGGCAGAGAAATAACATTCACCCGACCTATGCCGGTGAGAGAATGTTAGTTCATGCTGAAGCGGTGCTCACCGCTTGGGAACGAGCCAAACAAGATGTGTCCTTAAGTGAACAACACAGTATTCAGCTTGCCATAGGTACTGGGCCAAATATTTGGGAGACGTTCTTAAAGCGTCGTATGCAACGTCTCTACCAAGGTGTTGAAGGGGTGGCATTGCGAACCGATGAAAAGCCTAACGCGGTTGTGGCAAGGCAGCTGTTAGATAAAACGCTCGATATTAGCATTACCTTAGATCCACCGCAGCTCGATGAGCTAGAGCAAGTGGCGATAGGTCAGTTAAGTCTAGTGCTGGTGAGCTCGCAAGCTGAGACTGATGTGGAGTCCATGGCTAATTTAGCTTATGTGAAAGTCGATTGGGGCACGGCATTTAATAGTTGGCATGCGCAGCACTATAGTTTTTTGCCGGTGCCAATGCTACAGACAAGCTCTGCTGATATGGCGCTCAATTACCTGTTGGCGCAAACCAGTATGGCATTTTTACCCTTGGATTTAGTCGAGCCATATCTTGCGGCGGGACAATTGCATGTAGTCCGTGGGGCGAGTGGCTTACAGCGGAATGTCTACCTAACCTATTGGCCGCAATCATCCAAAAGTAATGAAATCTCTGCCGCCATAGATTTACTATCGAGCGTGAGTTAGCGAGTGAAATAGTCAATCAGTACCAAAGCCCAAGTGGTGCCGCATAAGGCTAAACTCATAAACACGGCGGCCGATGCAATATCTTTGGCGCGACCACTGAGAGGGTGGATCTCATCACTAATGCGATCCACAACGGCCTCAATTGCTGAATTTAATAATTCGGTGATCAACACGATAAATACGCTTGCCACTAGCGCTAACTTGGCGATTAATTCAACCGGTAACAGTAGGGCAATAGGCAGCATAATACAGGCCAATACGGCCTCTTGACGAAACGCGGCCTCATGTTGCCAAGCTGCTTTTAATCCCTGCCATGAAAATCCGGTGGCTCTGATAACACGTTTTATTCCATGGTTATTTATTGGTTTCATTAGTAACTTTAACCCGTTGGATCCTAAAGGTGCGAATTATATCAGTTAGTATTTTTCACGTTAAGCAAGTTTAAACAATACTTAACTGTGAGGAGTACATCATGAAAAATCTAATCAAGCTAGTGCTGGTTCTTTGTTGCTTTTGTGCGAATACAGAACCTATGTCTCAATTGCAGTTAGCAGGTTCTGCCTATAAAAACGTGGATATCCGGCTGTACCTTGTGAGCGAAAAACTCGATGGCGTCCGTGGCTATTGGGATGGTCAGCAGATGTGGTCAAAGCAGGGCCATATGATTAATCTGCCCGCGGAATTCACGGCGGGCTTTCCTAATATTGTATTAGATGGTGAGCTCTGGGCTGGCCGAGGCCAGTTTGAACAGGTGTTATCCATTGTGTTGAGTCAACAACCTAGCATGGAGCAACTGACACACTTAAGGTATATGGTGTTTGATACCCCGGCACTCCAAGTTCCCTTTTCAGAGCGTTACCACTGGGCCCAGCAATACTTGGTGGGTTTAACCCCGAACTTACAGTTGGTTGAACAAGTTAGACTGGACTCTCACGCCGAGTTACAACAACATCTGTCAGCGGTGATGGCCAAGGGCGGCGAGGGGTTAATGTTGCATCTAGCCAGTGCATTATATTCTCCAGGCAATAGGGACGTCTTGATTAAGGTGAAGCCATATATGGATGCTGAAGCTACCGTCATAGGCTATGTTGCTGGCAAAGGGGCATTCACTGGAAAAATGGGGTCAATTAAAGTGCGAACTCCTGAAGGACTTGAGTTTGCCATTGGCACTGGATTTAGTTTAGATGAACGCGTAAATCCGCCGCCAATAGGATCAATTATTACTTACCGTTATCAAGGGGTTACAGCAAAGGGTGTTCCTAGGTTTGCCAGTTTTATCCGCATGAAATCAAGCATATGAGTTCAGGGCCTGCCATGCAGGCCCTGATAGGATTAATCGTTGTGTCTGACACCCGAGCGTTTGCGCTTTTCAGCTTCCAATTGCTCTTGGCGAAGCGCTTCTTTTTCTGCCAGCATACGCTCAACTTCTGCTTGCTCGGCAATGGCCATCGCAGGGGTTTCTAAGGTCAATAAGCCAATTTTACCGCTGCGATATTCATGCAGTAATAGCTCGGAGACCTTATGCAGATCAATGTAACCACCAGGACGTCTGGCACCACGGTTAATACCGATAGCTTCAAGTAACGGTAATTCCTCTAAATCTAGGTCCTTAAGCTTATATCTAAGCTGTAACTCCGCCGGATAGGCATCACGTAGATAGCCTACGGCAAACATGGCAACGTCTTCATATTCCATGGCCGTGTCTTTAATCGCACCGGTAATTGCAAGACGATAACTCGACGCAACATTATCTACTTTTGGCCATAAGATCCCTGGGGTGTCGTTGAGGACGATACCGTTGCGCAAATTAATGCGTTGTTGGGATTTGGTCACCGCGGGTTCATTGCCAGTTTTAGCAATAACACGCCCAGCTAATGTGTTGATAATAGTAGATTTACCGACATTTGGTATGCCCATAATCATGGTGCGAATATCTTTTTCGGTATCAGCACGATGCGGCACTAACTTACGACATAACTCAGGGATAATGCGCTTTATTTGAGCCGGTTGTAAGGTGGTGACGGCCATCGCCTTTACCCCTTGCTCTTGCTCCAAATGGCTGATCCATTGCTCTGTAATGGCAGGATCAGCTAAATCGCTCTTATTGAGTAATTTTATACAAGGTCTGTCGCCACGAAGTTGTTTAACTAGCGGGTTTTCACTGCTGAAGGGAATTCTAGCATCAAGAACTTCGATCACTAAATCGACGGTAGGCATGGCTTCGGCAATTTCTTTGCGTGCCTTGTGCATATGTCCAGGGAACCATTGGATCGCCATAAGCGCTAAATATCCTGAATTGAAAAATAATCGCGCTATTTTACCTTGTTATTGATCAAATTGCTCAATCAATCTGTTTGGCGAGCACACCGAGATCATGTAATCGTTCGTTGAGCATTTGTGAGGCGGTGGCTCGAGACGATAACACTTGATTTGGCGCTGGGTGAAAGAAAAATGGCATTTCTATATTGGCACTCGACCCGCGCGGGAGGGTGACTTGATTAATTCGATGAAATAACGCCGGATATAAGCCTTGGCTCATTTCACTTAACATTTCTCCGACGGCAACTAACACTGTGTTAGGAAAATACGGTATACGTTGCCAGTGATCATTGACACGATACTCGATGGTGTTGATCGAAGTTAATGGGGTGATCGTAAGTAAATTTATATCGTGATGCGGCGCGCAAGGATAGGCCCCAAATTCTTGAGCAACATCGGGCTTAGGATAGTTAACTATGCGTAAAAGATGTTGTTTATGTGGCTTAGTTAAACTCAATTTGGCTAATGGATGATTCGTGTGTAGTGTAGGATCATTCACCAGCATGGTCATCAGTTGTGAAGTGAACGATAGCGCTTGCTCAAAATATGCTTGGCTGCTCTGTTGTAGCTGCGCTGGCGTTTTAGCCCCTGGATGATAATGAAAAAACTCTTTGATGTCTTTGACGCAATGTTCTTTAGCTGTCTCAGAAATTTCCAGCGGATAAAAGCCAAGCTGATCTTGGGGATGGTAGAGATATTGATATTTATTATCATCATTAAAAAACTGTCGCCACTGACGATACAGGCTCTCAATTAAATCAAAATCTAATGATGTTTGATGTAATAGTACCAGTCCATCTTGTTGTAAGCTTTGGCACAGGTGTTGTGCACAATCCTTTGCGCGAAAATCTAAATTTATTAACATACTGCTCTCCATGTCACGCTCAGTGTAAACTGGGGATTTGGATGATGCAAGACGTATAAAATGAACATTCAAGGTTTAACACTATGAAATTGGAGAAGTTCTCATGGCTAAATTAACAGAGTTTGAACGTTTTGTGATCGAGCAGAAGGGAACAGAAGCTCCATTTTCAGGAGAATATGATAAGCATACAGCGCCAGGCGAGTACCTATGTCGTAAGTGTGAACAGCCGCTGTATTTGTCCCAACATAAGTTTCAAGCTCACTGTGGTTGGCCAGCATTTGATGACGAAATCGCTGGGGCGGTATCGCGTCACCCTGATGCCGATGGCCGCCGAGTTGAAATTGTTTGTAGTCATTGCCAAGGGCATCTAGGTCATGTCTTTGAAGGAGAGTATCTAACGGAACGCAATCTGCGCCATTGCGTGAATTCTGCGTCATTACTATTTAGAGGAAATGATAAAGATGAATGAGCAACGTCAAATAGCCACATTGGGTGGCGGTTGTTTTTGGTGTATTGAAGCTATATTTTTAGCCATTAATGGCGTCGACAGTGTCACTTCTGGCTACAGTGGCGGTGAGGCTAAAGACGCCGATTACCGGCAGGTATGTACTGGCAAGACTCATCATGCAGAAGTGATCCAAATAGCGTTTAATCCCGAGATCATAAGCTTTCATGATTTGCTGGAGGTCTTTTTTGCCGCTCACGATCCAACGACGTTAAACCGGCAAGGCAATGATATTGGACCTCAGTACCGCTCTGTGATTTTTTATCACAGTGAGCAACAACGGCTAGAAGCAATGGCGATGATTACTGTGCTGAACGAACGCGAGAATTTGGGGGTCGTTACCGAAGTGTCAGCCTTCACTGAGTTTTTCAAGGCAGAAACCTATCATCACAATTATTTTGAACAAAATAGCCAGCAAGGTTATTGCCAATTCGTCATCCGACCAAAGCTGACCAAAGTGTTGCAGCAGTTTAATGAGCGCTTGAAAGTGTGAAAAACCTGGCGCACCGCGAGTTATCATAGTGCGCCAGTTGTTGAACGATTCACGCTGGCGCAGGTTAATCGAGTTTATCGTCACCGATGCGGTAGTGCGGATCTTCAATCATATTGACTTCAACCAAACTGCCGGCTTTTTTCAGTAATAACACGCAGTCAGGACTTAAGTGACGCAAGTGCAAGGTCTTACCGGCATTGACATAGCGTTCTGCTAATGTGTCAATGGCGTCAAGCGCTGAATGGTCGGCGACGCGGGAATTTTCAAAATCAACAATCACATCTTTAGGATCATTTTTAGCATCGAATAGATCTAAAAAATGGGCCACTGAACCGAAAAATAACGGGCCGTTAAGTCGGTAGACTTTACAGTCATCCTGTTCTTTACCGATAACCACATTGATGTGTTTGGCGTGTTCCCAAGCAAACACCAGGGCCGAGACGATGACGCCAACAAACACGGCAAAGGCAAGATCGGTAAACACAGTCACTGTGGTCACTAACACAATGACAAACGCATCATGCTTAGGCACTTTGCGCATCACTTTAAAGCTGGCCCACTCAAACGTGCCCAACACCACAATAAACATGACGCCGACTAGCGCTGCCAGTGGGATCATTTCAATGTATTTGGCGGTAAACAAAATAAAGGCCAGCAAGGCCAAGGCGGCCGTAATACCTGATAAGCGCCCGCGTCCACCGGAATTGATATTAATCATCGACTGGCCAATCATGGCGCAGCCACCCATCGCTCCGAATACGCCACAGGTCATATTGCCAATCCCTTGGCCAATACATTCTTTATTTCCTTTGCCGCGCGTAGAGGTCATTTCATCGATAACCGTTAAGGTCAGCAATGACTCAATCAGGCCAACAGCGGCGAGAATACATGAATAAGGCAAAATAACTTTTAATGTCTCTAAGTTCCAAGGGACAGCTGGAATAGCAAAGCTGGGTAAAGAACCTGCCATGGTGGCACTGTCGTCACCAGTCATGGATTTTAAGAAGTCGAGCACATTGCGGGTGTCTAAATTAAAATACAGCACGATGCCGGTGACCGTCAGAATGGCAACCAAGGATGAGGGTACTGCGGTGGTCAATTTAGGTAAGAAATGGATAATAGCCATGGTTAATGCCACTAAGCCGAGCATAATATATAAAGGTTCACCCGTTAACCAGACCTCATCACCTAAGGCATTAATCAACTTAAACTGATCTAATTGGGCGAGAAAAATCACAATTGCTAAGCCATTAACAAAACCAATCATGACCGGATAGGGTACGATTCGAATGAATTTTCCGAGCTTAAAAACGCCCGCCAGGATTTGAATAAGACCTGCAAGCAACACGGCTGCAAATAGGTATTGCACCCCGTGGGAAGAGACTAAGGCAACCATAACCACAGCCATAGCCCCGGTAGCACCTGAAATCATGCCTGGTCGACCACCAATAAGCGCTGTGACCAGTCCCATAATAAACGCGGCATAGAGTCCCACCATGGGCTCAACCCCAGCGACAAATGCAAAGGCAATGGCTTCTGGTACTAATGCTAGGGCGACCGTGAGTCCAGACAGGACGTCAGCTCTAACACTGCTAGAGTGGTGTCTGATGATATCGAACATTGAACCTCTGTTGTTTTTATGTTGGTGAATGTGGCGGGGTATGTTAGCAAAACATCCCACCAATCCAAAGGTTTATCAAAGTAAAAAGCCATGCAATGCATGGCTTTTGAGTGTCAACATCAGTGGTAATTATGGACGGGCCATGTCAGATGTTGCGCTATTCGCTTGTCGAGGTGATTTAACCTCTTCTTCGCCTTGATGGCTCGGATATTCGCGACCTTTAGGTGCATCGACTTGCGCTCTCATTTCAACCTGAGGTTTAGTCGTCGTTGACATTACCATCGAACCGAAGCGACTAGTCACGGGAGATTTTTCAACCACCGGCGTATGCTCAGGTGCGGCTGCTGCACTCTCTGGCGTCGATTCTACAATCGCTTTATCCAGTTTAGTTGGCTTGATTGCCGCGGGCTTAGCCATCGGCGCCTGAGCCACTACTTTTGACGAACCAGCCGCGGCATTCACTGGTGCCACATCGGCAATCTCAACCGTCGCGACTGGCGTTGTTATGCTAGCCACTGTTTCAGTAACTACTGCCTCAGTGACCACTGGCGGGATAGATTCCTGTGCGGTTGGAGCGCTCACGGCTTGATTGTCAGCACTCTTGGTGGCGACCTCAGACTCAGCCACTGTCGCTACAACTTCAACCTCAGCAACTGCCGCGGCAGGTTTGGCTGGGGATGTTGCTTGCGCTTGACTGCTTGATGTCGACGCTGTTGAAGACGTCGCCACCGGCTTGGTGTCAGCCGCCACTGGTGCTACTACTGGCGCAACTTCAATGACTTCTTCGACTAAATCGACAACCACAGGTTGTGGCGCGGCCGTTTCTGTCGCTGCAGGGGCATTGGTTTGTTGGGCATGAGCAGCCGCAAGAATTTCAGCCTGGTTTTGTTCTTCCACAGTTAAGAAATTAGCTTTCTCATGGGTTTCTTCAAAACCGCTATCTTGCTCATCACGACGACGACGTTGACCAGCTGCACGTAAATGACGCGGGCTACGACGATTACGGCGTTGACCTTCTTTGGCTTTATCTTCACAAGCATCACTAGTGACTTCAACGGCTTCGGTGACAATTTCAGTGGCTGTTGACGCGTCAGCTGCCACTGATGGCAAGCTATCGGTAACAGTATTGTCAACAGTGTCTTGGCTTGGCGCAACTATCGTTTGGGCCTCATCAGTAACCTGTTGCTCTGGCGTGTTCAGTGCTTGTGGCTCTTCAGTCACGGCTTTTTCAACCGGCTTTTGACGACGAGGCTTAGCGGCTTTTGGCGCTTTAACCGTTTCAGTTGCTGGCGCTTCAGTGGCTAACGCCGCTTGGGTATCAGCTTCAGCCTGTACGCCAGTATCGACTCTTACCTTACGGCGCATGTTACGACGTTGACGACGTTCACGTGCCGCTTCTTGCTTGGGAGCGTCAGCGGTAGTGGCATTGTCTTTAGTCTTAATCTCTTGCTTAGATTCAGTATTTTTTGCTGTATCTTGCTTGTTGCGCTTGTTGTCACGATTGCGATTAGGTACATCGGCGCTATTGGTGTTGTCGTTGCGCTTATTGCGACGAGTCTCTTTAGCGTCAGATGATTTAGTGCCTTCGTTGGCCGAGGTATTGGTGCGACGCGTATCGTTACGACGGCGACGGTTATCTCGATTTTGTGGGCGCGTTTCTGATTTTGTTTCGGGCTTAGACTGCGTCGTGGCTTCACTGCTAAACAATGAACCAATCGCAGACATTAAGCGGCTGAATAAGCCAGGTTGCTCTACTTTAGTCGGTTTAGTTTCCGCTTTGGCAGCCACAGGTGGAGTGTTCGATGGTGAAGAAAAACCACTTAACGCTGGCTGAGAGGGCGCTGCACGTTCAAGTTTACGCGGCTCATATAAATTAGCCTCGGGTTTTTCTGTGCGCTTATAACTGACTTCTTGGCTTTCATCATCCTTACGATGACGGACCACTTTGTACTCAGGAGTCATCATATGAGCATCAGGGATGACATAGACTTCGACACCATGACGATCTTCAGTAATGCGAATGGCTTTGCGTTTTTCATTCAGCAGGAACGCAGCGACATCCACAGGAACAATAGCTTCGATTTGCGAGGTATTATCTTTAATGGCTTCTTCTTCCATTAATCGCAAAATTGAAAGTGCTAAAGACTCGGTGCCACGAATAGTGCCTTGGCCATGACAGCGAGGGCATAAGTGTGCGGCAGATTCTTCCAACGATGGGCGTAAACGCTGACGACTCATTTCCATTAAGCCAAAGCGAGAAATACGACCTAATTGTACGCGAGCACGATCATGAGCCACTGCATCACGCATGCGGTTTTCAACATCGCGTTGATGACGCACAGGGGTCATATCGATAAAGTCGATGACCACCAAACCACCCAGATCGCGTAAACGTAATTGGCGCGCAATTTCGTCAGCCGCTTCAAGGTTAGTGTTTAAGGCTGTCTCTTCAATATCACCGCCTTTAGTAGAACGGGCAGAGTTAATATCGATAGAGGTTAATGCTTCAGTAGGATCAATGACAATGGAGCCGCCCGATGGCAGGCGCACTTCGCGTTGAAACGCTGACTCAATTTGAGATTCAATTTGATAATGGGTAAATAGTGGCACTTCAGACTTGTAAAGTTTCACTTTTTCGACGAAATCGGGACGAACCAGTCCGATATGCATCTTGGCATCTTCGAAAACTTTAGGGTGATCGATTAAGATTTCGCCCACGTCGCGACGTAAATAGTCACGGATGGCACGAACGATCACATTACTTTCTTGATGAATTAAGAACGGTGCTGGACGACTATCGGCGGCTTCACGAATCGCAGCCCAGTGGTGTTGCAGGACGTTGAGATCCCACTTTAATTCAGCCGCTTCTTTACCGACACCTGCAGTACGAACAATCAAGCCCATGCCATTAGGTACATCAAGTTCAGCAATGGCCGCTTTCAGTTCAGTACGCTCGTCACCTTCGATTCGACGAGAAATACCGCCTGCACGTGGATTATTCGGCATTAAGACTAAATATGAGCCCGCAAGACTGATAAAGGTGGTCAGTGCCGCCCCTTTATTGCCGCGTTCTTCTTTATCAATCTGAACAATGACTTCCTGACCTTCCTGAACAACTTCACGAATATTAGGACGACCTTGGAAGGTATAACCTTTAGGGAAATACTCGCGACCAATTTCTTTTAACGGCAAAAAACCATGACGCTCAGCACCATAGTCAACAAAGGCAGCTTCTAAAGAGGGCTCTACGCGGGTGATTTTACCCTTATAGATGTTAGACTTCTTTTGTTCATGACCTGGGCTTTCAATATCCAGATCGTACAGTTGTTGCCCATCCACGAGGGCAACGCGCAACTCTTCTGATTGAGTTGCATTGATTAACATACGTTTCATGATGACGTGTTTCTTCTTGTTTCGCGTCACCAAACATCGCGTTCACTGCATTACGGGCCTATTGCTGATGAGCAGCCTCGCGGCTGGATAATAGGCGTTGGGTGTGCATCACTGTCCGACGCATCGCTGCGTGTCACACCAATTTATGGCTTATTTTTTAGTGTTTCAAAAACAAGGAACCGGTAGGTATACCAACTCCATAAATGTTTGTTTCATCCGTTAATGCCGAGTTCGAAAGCGTGGTCTGATGACTTGGTTATCGTATAGTCGAATTCGGTTGCAGCAAGTGCTAGGAGGCATCAATGAGACATTGATAACTAAACTTGTTTAGCCGTAATTATAGGTATTATCGAATTCTTACCCAAACTAAGACTTGCAAATCATTCATTTGCGACTAAGTAAAGTGCCGTTTTAGCTAGCTTATCTGCCCTGATATTGGGTATTTAGCGTTAATATTTCGCCATGAGAACCAATAACTGTATGAATATAGCAACAATCAAAAAAATCAGCAATGAAAAGCCGCAATAACTTACGTCTTGTTGTACAATACGGGTCGTTTTGATTAAGTGACATGATATGACAAATAGCACAGTACAGCACCAGGTTGAGCTGGTTGACATCAATGAAGATAATCTTGACCAACGAATCGATAATTTTTTAGTAACTCGCTTAAAGGGTGTTCCTAAAAGTATGATTTATCGCATCATTCGTAAGGGTGAGGTTAGGGTAAATAAAAAACGCATCAAGCCTGAGTATAAATTACAAATCGGTGATTGTGTCCGTATCCCTCCTGTGCGGGTATCGCAAAATGACACACTTAATGCGCCGTCACCAAAATTAACTCGAGTTGCGCAATTAGCTGAGCGTATCTTATTCGAAGATAATCATGTATTGGCATTGAACAAACCTGCAGGTATCGCAGTTCATGGTGGCAGTGGTGTCGATTATGGCGTGATTGAAGCACTGAGGGCTTTGTACCCCGACCAGAAATTTTTAGAGTTAGTGCATCGGTTAGATAAAGACACCTCTGGGGTATTGTTAGTCGCCAAGAAGCGCAGCGCGTTAAAGCATATGCATGATCAATTGCGCACCAAAAAAATGCAAAAAGATTACTTAGCATTAGTGCGAGGCGATTGGCAGACGAGTGATAAAGTTGTAAAAGCACCGCTATTAAAGCTGACCTTAAAATCCGGTGAACGCATTGTGCGGGTAAATCCTGAAGGTAAAGTGTCAGAGACACGATTTAAGATAATGCAACGTTATGACGGCGCGACATTAGTCCAAGCCAGTCCAGTGACTGGCCGCACGCATCAAATTCGTGTGCATTGCCAATACACAGGTCATCCTATCGCATGTGATGATAAATACAGTGAGCAAAAGTTCGATGACAGCATGCGGGTCCATGGCTTAAATCGATTGTTCCTGCATGCCGCTCAGTTACAGTTTATTCACCCTGACACTGAAGAGGTGACTGTGGTTAAGGCGCCTTTAGATCCATTATTAGAGACGGTACTGGCCAAACTTAAAAAGAAATAGGGATAGTATGCAACGGCAATTTGATCTGATTGTATTTGACTGGGATGGCACTCTGATGGACTCCATTGGTAAGATCATTGCTTGTGTTGAGAAGCTTGCCGAACACATATCTGTGCCGGTACCGGAGGATGAGGCTATCCGTGCCATTATAGGCTTATCCTTATCAGAGGCATTAGCCACCTTGTTTCCAGAGGTTGATATGCCGCCGTCAATGATGACGCAAGTGTATCAGCATCAGTTCAAGCATGTGGAACTGATGCCGACGCCACTCTTTACTGGCGTCGAATCCCTATTACAACAGTTAACCGCCCAAGGTTATACTTTGGCGGTGGCCACGGGGAAATCCCGAGCCGGGCTGGATGCATGTTTTGAACGCACTGCGCTGAGTCATTATTTTGCGGCGAGTCGTTGCAGTGATGAATGCGCAGGTAAGCCACACCCGCAAATGCTGCAAGAGTTACTTGCGCAATTGGCGGTCGCTCCGGAGCGAGCCGTGATGGTGGGTGACTCTCGTTTAGATATCCAAATGGGTAATAAAGCCGGCATGGCCACCATTGCGGTCACTTATGGGGCTCAAACTCCCGCATTGCTTGCCTTAGAGCAACCCACGGCGATGGTGGATAGTATTGCGCAGTTAGGGCAATGGTTGTTGCAATAAACGTTGGCTCACTGGCACGCTTGGTGCCAGTACCTTGAATGCTGACATAAGCCCAGGGTTAATCCAGTAAATGGGCCCCTAAGACATCAATACCTACCTGAGCAAACATATCACACAGTCCTATTAGGGGCAGTCCAATCAAGCTGTTGGGATCGCGACCACACAGGGATTCGAATAAGCTGATGCCTAAGCCTTCGCATTTAAAACTGCCTGCGCAATATAAGGGTTGTTCCTTCTCGATATAATGAGCAATTTGTGCGGCCGTTAACTGGCGAAAATTGACCGTAAAGGGTTCACAAATTACTTGGTGATTGCCTGTCACCGAATCAAACAAAGCAAGTCCAGTATAAAAGGTCACGGCTTGACCGCTCGCGGCCGCTAACTGTTGCTGCGCTTTGGCTATGGTGAGCGGTTTTCCAATGATGTGACCATCAATGACCGCCACCTGATCAGAACCGATAATCCATTCTGGAGTGTGAGTGAGGCGACAGGCTTTGGCTTTTTCGAGAGCTAAGCGCTTGACTAATTGCTCTGCTGATTCGTCCAAACGCGGACTTTCATCAATATTTGGTGAGCGGCAACTGAAATCTAAACACAGTTTTTCGAGGCATTGGCGCCGATAGATAGATGTCGAGGCGAGAACGATGGGGTTATGCATAATGACAGACAATGATTAATTGAATGTAGATATTGTCCATTTAAGGTGCTGCCAGTGCAATAGCTGATATACTTTTGAGCATAGTGTGTTAACCGTTGCGATATTCCTAAGCTTTTTATGGTTCAGTGCTTGTGCCAAGGTCTGTGCTTGGGTAGAATTTCGCGTCCGTCAATTTCTTGGTGGGTGTTGGTCAGTCTTGATGAGGGCATGTCTCTCATATTGATAAATTTCCTTTGACTCCAGCATCACCAAACTATAATATGCGCGCCTTATGCAAACAGTAAAGATACCGGTTTCAATTGATCCAACACGAGCAGCCACGAGTGGCCTGAGTTATCATGGCTATATTCCTGGTAAGCAACTGAAGCGATTAAGCGAATTATGTGCCGGCGACTGTTCCGATGTGATAGTGTCTTTGGAATGTGGCGTAGATTTACAGGGGATAGTCTACCTGAAAGGGAAGGCTGTGACGGAGCTCACTCTGCAATGTCAACGCTGCATGGCACTCATGACCACTGAGGTTACGGTCGACTTTTGTTTTAGTCCTTGTCGGACTGAGGCGGAAATCGATGAGCTCCCGGATGCGTATGACCCTATTGAGTGCAATGAAATTGGCGAGATACGTCTGCATCAATTGATCGAAGATGAATTGATAATCGCTATCCCAATTATCCCAATGCATCAGCAAGCTGATTGTAGTTTGGGAAGTAAGGATATCGTTGTAGGCGAGATTGAACCCGCTCAACAGGAGCGTCCAAATCCGTTTGCAGTGTTAGAAAAACTGAAGAGCAAGTAATCTAGGAGACAGGGCCAATGGCTGTACAACAGAATAAAAAATCACGTTCTAAGCGCGGTATGCGCCGTTCACACGATGCACTGAGCACTGCTCAGTTGTCTGTAGACGCTACCAGTGGTGAACTGCACTTACGTCACAACGTAACTGCTGATGGTTTTTACCGTGGTAAAAAGGTAATCAACAAGTAATTGTTGGTTAGCTTATGAATAATCTGACGCTTGCGTTAGATGTGATGGGGGGCGATTATGGCCCCCCAGTCACAGTGCCTGCAGCCTTGCAGGCACTGACATCTCACTCACACCTACACCTTATCTTGGTCGGTGATCAACACACGATATCTCCTTTACTTCATGATTGTCATGAAGATATTCGACGACGTATAGACATCATTCATACCACTGACGTGGTTGCCATGAATGAACGCCCCGTGCATGCCTTACGAAAAAATAAACACTCATCAATGCGCTTAGCATTAGAGCAAGTGAAAAGTGGTCGAGCCGACGCCTGTTTAAGTGCAGGGAATACCGGCGCATTAATGACCATGGCCAAAGTGTTACTAAAAATGCTGCCAGGTATTGATCGACCAGCATTAGTGACCTCATTGCCCTCAGCCATTGGTAAACCAGTGTATTTACTCGATTTAGGCGCCAATGTCTCTTGCGATTCTGAAACCCTATTTCAGTTTGCCGTGATGGGTTCGGTGCTTTATGAATTGGTCGAAAAGCGCGCGCGGCCCAATGTGGCCTTATTAAATGTCGGCATTGAAGAGATAAAAGGTAACGATCAAGTTCAGCAAGCAGCGCAACTGCTGCAATTTACGCCTCAAATTAACTACAGCGGATTTATTGAAGGTGATGACATTTACACTGGATGTGTGGATGTGATCGTCTGTGATGGTTTTGTGGGAAATATAACCCTCAAAACATCAGAAGGGATTGCCAAACTACTGGTACATCAACTCAGAAAGGGACTGACAGAAGGGATTGTCGTAAGATTTTTGGCCAAGCTGATAGCACCTCGCATACAAAAGGTGCTGAATCAGATGAACCCCGACCACTATAACGGCGCGAGTCTGTTAGGATTGCGCGGTATCGTAGTCAAAAGTCATGGTAATGCCGATCAAGCGGCCTTTTTGCAAGCGATAAACCTTGCAATGACCGAGGCACAACGTCGACTCCCTGAAATGATCCATGATCGTTTAGAGTCGATCCTTTTAGACATAAACAGCTGATTTCTCCTTATGTATACAAAAATTCTTGGTACCGGTAGCTATCTTCCGGCACAGGTTCGTAGTAATCAAGACCTGGAAAAAATGGTAGATACTAACGATCAATGGATCGTAGAACGCACGGGCATATCTGAACGACGCATCGCCGCTGATAATGAATCAGTGTCCACCATGGGTTATCAGGCAGCGCTAAAGGCCTTAGAGATGGCGGGTGTGGCTGCCAGTGAATTGGATATGATCATTGTCGGTACCACCAGTGCCAATAATGCGTTTCCTGCAGCGGCTTGTGAAATTCAAGCCATGCTTGGTATTCATACCATTCCGGCATTTGATGTTGCCGCGGCCTGCTCGGGCTTCGTGTATGCATTATCAGTAGCCGATAAGTTTGTAAAAACGGGTTCAGCGGGCAAAGTGTTGGTCATTGGCGCCGATGTCTTGTCTCGCTTCTGCCAACCTGAAGATCGTAGTACGGTCATTATCTTTGGTGATGGTGCCGGTGCTGCGGTTGTTGGCGCTAGCCAAGAGCCAGGTATCATTAATACTCATATTTATGCCGATGGGCGTTACGGGGATTTACTCAAATGTCCAATGCCATCTCGTGGCTTAGATGCTGATGATGTCAATAAATTTATTACCATGAAAGGTAATGATGTCTTCAAAGTGGCGGTCACCCAACTCTCCCACGTTGTCACTGAAACCTTACGATTGAACAATATCGATAAGAGTGAAATTGATTGGTTGGTGCCTCATCAAGCCAATTACCGCATTATTTCTGCGACGGCAAAAAAATTAAGCATGAGCATGGATAAAGTGGTAGTGACCTTAGGTAAGCATGGCAATACTTCGGCGGCGTCAGTGCCCATCGCGTTAGATGAAGCCGTACGTGATGGCCGCATTCAGCGCGGGCAATTATTGCTGCTTGAAGCCTTTGGTGCCGGATTTGCTTGGGGCAGTGCGCTGGTGCGTTTCTAATCGATTTAACCGTTTCAAATAACATCATTTAGGAAGAAAGATCATGGAAAATTTTGCTTTCATCTTTCCTGGCCAAGGCTCGCAAACCGTGGGTATGCTAGCAGAATTGGCTGCTGAGCATCCGTTGGTTGAGCAAACTTTCGCCGAAGCCAGTCAAGCACTTGGCTATGATTTATGGGCCTTGGTACAACAAGGACCTGCAGAATCTTTAAATCAAACAGATAAAACTCAACCTGCATTATTAACTGCTAGCGTTGCTATTTGGCGAGTATATGTTGCCAGTGGCAAACCTATGCCTTCTTTGTTGGCGGGTCATTCGTTAGGTGAGTATTCAGCCCTGGTTTGTGCGGGCGTATTAGCATTTACAGACGCGGTTAAATTAGTCGAATTACGTGGCCAGCTCATGCAGCAAGCTGTTCCTGCGGGTACCGGTGCTATGTATGCCATCATAGGGCTAGATAACGACAGTATCGCTCAGGCGTGTGACACGGCCGCGCAAGGTGATGTTGTTAGTCCCGTGAACTATAACAGCCCAGGTCAAGTGGTCATTGCTGGCGAAAAAGCCGCCGTTGAGCGAGCTGCTGCAGAATGTAAAGCCGCTGGTGCTAAAATGACGGTTGCCTTGCCGGTGAGCGTTCCGTCTCATTGTGCGCTGATGAAAGGTGCTGCTGAACAATTAGCTGCCGCCTTACAGACGGTTGAATTTTCAACACCGGTCATCGATGTAATCAATAACGTTGATGTTGCCATTGCCACTGATAGCGCGCAAATACGTGATGCGTTAGTCCGTCAATTATATTGCCCAGTGCGTTGGACTGAAACGGTGGAATTGATGGCAGCAAAAGGGATTAACCAACTCTTTGAATGTGGTCCCGGTAAAGTGTTAACCGGCTTGACCAAGCGGATTGACCGCAGCGTTAAAGCGTCGGCAATCAATGATGTTGACTCGATAAATGGATTAATTTTATAAGGAGAAGGGCATGAGCATCGCATTAGATTTAAGCGGTAAAATCGCCTTGGTGACGGGCGCTAGTCGTGGTATTGGTAAAGCCATTGCCCAAACGCTAGTGAGCGCAGGTGCCACTGTGGTAGGCACTGCCACCAGTGATAATGGCGCCGCCTCCATCAGTGAATATTTAGGCGACAAGGGCGTTGGATTAGTACTCAACGTCACCGATCCTGCGTCTGTCGAGCAAGTATATGCTGATATTAAAGCCAAGTTTGGTGAGGTTGACATTTTAGTCAATAATGCCGGTATCACGCGTGATAACTTGTTTATGCGCATGAAAGACGATGAATGGCAAGACATCATCGATACTAACTTAACCTCATTATTTCGTTTATCTAAGCCATTGATGCGCCCTATGATGAAAAAACGTCATGGTCGAATCATCAATATTGGCTCGGTTGTTGGTACCATGGGTAATGCCGGTCAAGTGAATTATGCGGCTGCCAAGGCCGGTTTAATTGGCTTTACTAAGTCATTGGCTCGCGAAGTCGCTTCTCGCAACATCACGGTGAATGCGATCGCTCCTGGGTTTATTCAAACGGATATGACCGATGAGTTGACGCCAGAACAGCAACAAGTAATTATGTCTCAGGTGCCGATGGCACGATTAGGCCAAGCACAAGAAATTGCCAACGCAGTAGTCTTTTTAGCTTCAGATTCTGCGGCATACATCACAGGAGAGACGTTGCATGTCAACGGCGGGATGTATATGGTTTAATACTAGTAAAACAGGGATTTTGTCGCAATTGAGTAGCTTACTTTCAACAATTTAAGTGGGGTTACGTGGTTAGACCACAAAATCGGGGCTTGCATTGTTTGTCAGATCTAATAAACTACTCGCAATCTTACGCAAGTGCGTAATTTGAATAGGAAAGAAAACTAATGAGCAACATCGAAGAACGTGTAAAGAAAATCATCGTAGAGCAACTGGGCGTTAAAGAAGAAGACGTTAAACCAGCGGCCTCTTTCGTCGACGACTTGGGTGCCGATTCTCTGGACACTGTTGAGTTGGTTATGGCTCTGGAAGAAGAGTTTGACACTGAGATCCCTGATGAAGAAGCTGAAAAGATCACTACTGTTCAAGCAGCGATCGATTACGTTTCAAAGAATCAGTAATACTGAATTCCTGAAAACAGGCGGCTCTGGCCGCCTGTTTTTGTTTCCGCGCTTTACATCAGTGCAGAAAGAGAGTGTTATTAGTGTCATTATGTTGATTGATGTGACTAGGTCATGTCAGGTAAAAAAGGTAAATAGCGTGTCAAAACGTCGTGTAGTGGTAACTGGCCTGGGTCTGGTGACCCCTGTCGGCAATACTGTTGACAGCACTTGGAAAGCGTTGCTGGATGGTAAAAGTGGTATTGCCCCGATAACCAAGTTTGATGCCAGCGAGTTTACAACTCGGTTCAGTGGCTCAGTCAAAGATTTTGATTGTGAGCAATATCTTTCCAAGAAAGATGCTCGCAAAATGGATTTATTTATTCAGTACGGCATTGCCGCCGGTGTTCAAGCGATTAATGATGCCGGTTTAGATATGAATAATGAAGATCCGCAGCGTGTTGGTACCGCCATCGGTGCTGGTATGGGCGGAATGTGGTTGATTGAACAAAATCATAGTGCCTTGCTCAATGGTGGCCCACGCAAAATTTCTCCTTTCTTTATTCCGAGCACCATTATTAATATGGTTGCGGGTCATTTATCGATTATGTACGGCATGCAAGGTCCTAACTTTGCGGTCACCACCGCCTGTACCACAGGTGTACATAATATAGGCTTTGCTGCTCGCACGATTGCCTATGGCGATGCGGATGTCATGGTTGCCGGTGGTGCTGAAGACGTCACCAGTCCATTAGGTGTTGGCGGATTTGGTGCAGCGAAAGCCTTGTCGACTCGCAATGATTCCCCAGAGCAAGCCAGTCGACCATGGGATAAAGATCGCGACGGTTTTGTGATTGGTGATGGTGCCGGTGTCATGGTGCTTGAAGAATACGAGCGTGCTAAAGCCCGTGGCGCGACCATATACGCTGAGCTAGTTGGCTTTGGCATGAGTGGCGATGCCTTCCATATGACATCACCTCCAAGCGATGGCCGCGGTGCGGCATTAGCCATGGTTAATGCGATTAAAGACAGCGGAATTAATGCTGAGCAAGTGGGCTACATTAACGCCCATGGCACATCAACCCCAGCGGGTGATAAGGCCGAAGCGGCTGCGGTCAAATCAGTGTTTGGCGATCACGCCTATAAAGTGATGGTCAGCTCGACTAAGTCAATGACAGGTCATTTGCTTGGCGCTGCCGGTGCCGTAGAAACTATTTTCTCTGTGCTCGCATTAAAAGATCAAGCCGTGCCACCTACGATTAATTTGGATAATCCCGATGAGGGATGTGATTTAGACTTTGTGGCGCATCACGCCCGTCAGGCTAAGTTTGATTATGCCTTATGTAATTCTTTTGGCTTTGGCGGCACCAATGGTTCGCTATTGCTAAAGAAGGTGTAACCGTATTGTTCGATTAAAGGCGCCAATTGGCGCCTTTTTTATGCGTAAAATAAATCCCAGATTAACTTTTCACCATTGACTATTCCCCTTGAGCATAAATCGTAATAATGTTCCTTTTTATGAAAGGATAGCGTTTGATGTTAAATCTTAGCGTCGTACCAGGTGTCTTTATTATGGGAGCAATAGCCGCTAATTTGACCGAATTTGCCCGGGGAGAAACCGGCGCACGATTGCCACAATTTTCATTAGGTGTCACCACATTAACCTTAGCCGTGCTGAGTTACACCATCGTATGGTTTGCGCTATTAGTGTGTGGCATATATTCATCAGATGGTGAGGGGTTTTTCGCAGGCATGGAATTATTGGGGGTGTTTCTCGCCGGCATTTGCCTGTATGCGCTTTTGCCCGTATCGCGACTCATAACCGCGGCCACTCAACGTTGGATATATCGTCTGGCCTTACCCATCATTCTATTAAGTACTTACTTGGTGGTATCTATTGCGGGGTAAGGTGTTAGCCATGTTTTGCTTGGGACCACTTGGATATCGGGCTTAAGCTTACTCGTTAATCTTATGCGATCATCAATGTGATTGAGATATATTAGAATAATTGGATTACAATTATATAAATCTTTCTATCAGAGTCTGTTATGGAACAACAACGCACTATTACCCTACGTTTTTTAGCTGAGCCTAGCGATGTTAATTTTGGTGGCAAAGTTCATGGTGGCGCGGTCATGAAATGGATTGACTTAGCGGCATACGCCTGTGCGGCAGGTTGGAGTGGTCAGTATTGCATTACTGCTTACGCCGGCGGTATCCGTTTTGTCAAACCGGTGCAAGTTGGTAGCTTAGTAGAAGTGACGGCTAAGGTCATTTATACCGGCAATACCTCCATGCACATCGCTTTAGACGTAAAAGCCAGTGATCCTAAGACTCGAGACTTTACCTTAACGACTCATTGTGTGGTGATTATGGTGGCGGTCGATGACCAAGGCAAACCGGCTACTGTGCCAGAATGGGTACCCCAAACAGACGCAGATATTGAGCTGCGCAATTCTGCTATTCGTTTGATGGAAATGCGCAAGAAAATTGGGGCGGAAATGGAAGCTCATATCAAGTTGTAAATCCGAGGTGGTCAAGGCGCTAATTATGCTGCCGAAGTGTTCTTGGTTTGTTAGACTGGCAAAAAACAAATGGGAGACATTAGGTTATGGCGAAAGTTGCCTTTATTGGATTAGGTGTGATGGGCTATCCCATGGCGGGCCATTTAGCTAAGGCTGGTCATCAAGTTCAAGTGTACAACCGGACTGAAACTAAAGCTCGTGCTTGGAGCCAAGAGTTCAAAGGTCAGTGGTGCGCCACCGCGGCTGAGGCCGCTGCGGGTTGTGAATATGTGTTTGTTTGCGTCGGCAATGATGATGACCTTCGCCAAGTGGTACTTGGTGAGCAAGGAGTCGCTGAAGGTATGAGCCCTGACAGCATACTGGTCGATCACACGACAACCTCAGCGGATGTGGCTCGTGAATTATCGCGTATTCTCCATTCACGCCAAATAGCCTTTGTTGATGCGCCTGTGTCCGGTGGCCAAGCAGGGGCTGTCAATGGTGTGTTAACTGTCATGATGGGCGGCAAGGAAGATGTGATAGCCAAAGTGACACCCTTGATGACGGCTTATGCCCGCTGTAGTCAACGCATGGGCGATGTTGGCTCTGGGCAGTTGACTAAAATGGTCAATCAAATATGCATTGCTGGCGTGGTTCAGGGGTTAGCCGAGGGCTTACACTTCGCCCGTCAGGCCGGCCTTGATGGCGAGGCGGTGGTTGAGGTCATTCGCCATGGTGCGGCGCAAAGTTGGCAAATGGAAAATCGCTATCAAACCATGTGGCAGGGACAATATGATTTTGGATTTGCGATTGATTGGATGCGTAAAGATTTAGGGATTGCGCTAGACGAAGCTCGCCGCAATGGCTCGACGTTAGCATTGACGGCGTTAGTGGATCAATTTTATGGTGATGTTCAAGCCATGGGTGGACATCGCTGGGACACTTCAAGCTTGCTGGCGAGATTAGATAAATAATAACGCCAATTAAGTGACTTAATTGGCGTTTTCAGCTTGAGTGTCTGCCTGATTAGCTGGGGCTGACGCTCAAGTATTCAAGTTCGATATCGGCAACCGAGGCTAAGGCACAACGGCTCATCGCAAATAATGAAATTTGCCCAGCATTTGATTCCACTAATACTGCTCTAATCATGTCTTGATAATCCAGTCGATGAATATTCATCAATGATAACGCCATCTGCATCGGCATTAAGCTGGGGTTAAAGGCGGCATTTTCAGCGTAACGACCGACCACAAATTCCCCTGTACGCATTTCAATGACAACGGCTGCATGACACGCAGAGTAGGGGGCATAACTGCGTCCTGCTTGTATTAAGGCGTGTTGGTATAGTGGCTCATTGGTGGTGTAAGCCAATGCGGCGCCTGAATTTTGTAGCAATGGGGCATTGATACCTAAATCTGAAGGTCCAAAAGCATAGGGTAAATAATGACTCAAGGGGGCAACATCTTGGGCAGGCAGATGAATGTTGATCGATTGGCCTTGATATAATTCATTGATAAATTGGCGGCAATGACCACAAGGACTGGCATTGACTATGATGTCACTGATGGCGGTTTCGCCTTTGATCCAAGCATGACTAATCGCACTTTGCTCAGCATGGACTGAATGACCCAAAGCTTGCTGAGGGAGTTCTAAGTTAGCCCCCATGTACAAACGACCACTGGCTCCGATGGCTAATGCGCCAACTCGGAACTGACTTATCGGTGGATTGGCTAGGGTTGCCGCCAGCGTTAACAGCGCGACGTACAACTCTTGTCGTGTCAGGCGACTGTTAAGTGCGAACTCGGCTAATTGCGAGGCAGAAAAGGTACCATCAAATTGCGCGGTTAATAACGGCCTGACTGAGTCGGCAAGGGCGCTAGACATGGTATCCAATGCAGGTGTAAAACGTGTTGGCATGAATAATATTCCTTATAAGGACTGCAAATATTTAACGAGTGCCTGTAATAACTTTTGTTTCTCTGGATTTGCTTCGGTTTGCTCTAATAGATTCTCAATCCGCAAGACATAATCGGGATCTTCCATGCGCTGTTGGCAAAAAGTGCGCCAGCGCAAACTTTCGTCATAACTTAATGTGGTGGGATAGTTGCGAGCCCGATATCGGAATAACATTTCAGGTAAGCGTGGGTCATCAAACTGTAACGACAGTCCCGCCAGTTGCTCTGGCGCGGTATGACGGATAATTTCCATTTTCGCTTTATCAGCATGACTAAAGAATCCGCCGCTATACAGCATGAGATCAGGATCTTTATGACTGTTTTCCATGGGGGTATCAAATACCGCCGCTAACTTTTCACGCAATTCGCTGTGTTGACGTAGGCGCTTATACTGTTCTCTAGCAAAGTCTTTATCAAAACCTAAACGAGCGGCATTGTCATCGGTGAGACTTTTGGCCGGTGCAATAAAGGGGCTTTTATTGAGGTGGATTTGTTTTATACCTACCGGCAACTCATCGTCGGCAAGATCCGCTCTAGCCGTGTATAAACGTTGTCTCAGTTGCTCAACATCTAACTCAAGCAACGGCGAGATATCCATGGCTAAATTGACACAAATAACAGAATTTTTGTTGTCGGGATGATAAGCCACGGGGGCTATGAGTGTCAGACACCCTTGGCTGGCCGCAATTTTACTACTGATATGCACCAAGGGTTGCATGTTGAGGACATCTACCATGCTAGCGACTTGCTGCTTGCGCCGCAGTGAGAAGTAGTAATCGAATAGCTTAGGTTGTAATTGCTTGATAAGTTTAGCAAGACCAATCGTTGCATAGACATCAGACAAGGCATCATGGGCTTTTTCATGGCTTAAGCCATTGGCACTGCTTAAATGTTCGAGTTTAAAGCTTGGGCTGCCATCTTCTTTCTGCGGGAAATTAATGCCTTCGGGTCTCAAGGCATAGCAGGCACGCACGAGATCAATAATGTCCCACCGGGAATTTCCTTGTTGCCATTCACGGGCATAAGGATCGATAAAATTCCGGTAGAATCCATAACGGGTGACTTCATCATCAAAGCGTAACGAGTTATAACCCACGACACAGGTGTTTGCTTGACTAAACTCTGCCTGGATGCGCCCCATAAATTCTGTTTCAGGCATGCCTTTCATGTTAGCTAATTGCGGAGTGATCCCCGTGATCAATATGGCTTCAGGCTCTGGTAGGTAGTCAGTCGCAAGCGCACAATAAAAGGTCACGGGTTGACCTATGATATTGAACTCATGATCGGTTCTAATGCCAGCAAATTGCGCTGGTCTGTCTTTAGCGGGCACGGCGCCAAACGTTTCATAGTCGTGCCAAAAGAAGGTGGGTTGTTCACTCATGTTTAATATTGTCCGATGTGTAGACTAAATTTTTTCATTTCAGCAGCTTAGTCTTATTTGATGTTCAGTGTTGTTTAGTGAAGTATTTTGTTAATTGCTGTTGCGTACATAATTTTCGTCCAGCGCTTTAAGCGGCAGCGTACATAAAAATAAAATAAAGAATGAACTGACAAATAAACAACTAAACAAACTGCTCGGTAACTAGCATGATAAGGCTTTCTTGATAGCAGATCGAGAATCTTTCTGTGTCTATGTACATAAGAAGGGGACGCTAGGTTGGTAATATCGATTTTGAAGAGGGAGTGTGGCGAATACCTGAGCCTAAAGGTTTGAGAGTGCGGTAGACAAGGGGCGCACATCAAGATAATAAAGAGGGTACAAAGCCTGAAAACATCCGGTCCCTAACAAAGTGCAGGAAATATTACTGAATTTAGGTTTACTAGTGCAGACCAGAACATGATGTTCTGGTTTAATCCCATCGGACACTTAATTTTGAGACAGTATGGTCAATAAATTAAGAGGTCTATGAGTGACTAGCCTAGTGAATTTGTCGATACTGGCGCTTAGATTTTCGTCATTAAGAAGGGAACATTCAACATCTGCTGTGGTATTGATGCAAATCTTTGCTTGGAGCAGTAAACTAGCGCGCTCAAACATGAGTTTTCATCGTTTTACCGCGTAAAGCCGTTTTAGATCCCGCTGGGATAAGGTGTGTCATGAGTTATCGTTGTCCCATTTGTACCGAAAAGTTAACTATCCAACAGCAACACGATGCGCCAAGGTCTTGGTCATGCTGCTTGGGTCATAGCTTCGATATTGCCAAAGAAGGCTATGTCAATTTATTGCCAGTGAATAAAAAGAAGTCCAAAGATCCCGGTGATAATAAAGAGATGATGTTTGCTCGGCGTGAATTCCTTAATGCGGGGTATTATCAATGCTTAAGTGATCGGGTTAATCAAGTCATGATTGCCCATCTCCATGACGATGCCGAAAGTTTACTCGATATTGGCTGTGGTGAAGGTTATTACACCGGACGTTTAGCTCACGCTCTAGCTAGCGCCGGCTTTAACATCGAGCTTGCCGGTTTGGATATTTCTCGTAGTGCATTACGCTATGCCGCTAAAAGATACTCAGCAATACATTTTGCGGTTGCCAGCAGTTATGACATGCCTTATGAAACGGCGAGTATGGATGCCATGTTACGTATCTATGCACCATCACAATTGAGTGAGCTGCAACGAGTACTCAAACCTGATGGCCTGCTATTGACGGTATCGCCCGGTGAACATCATCATTTTGCCATTAAAAAAATGATTTATGCCAACCCCAGACTCCACTGTGAGACTGTGCCTGAGTTGGCGGGATTTACTTTACTTCATAGCGAACGAGTACAAACCCATTTACAACTCGAACGAGCCGATATGATTGCTCATTTCCTGCAGATGACACCTTATGCGTGGAAGCTAAGTGATGAGCAAAAACAGCAAATGGAACAGTCAGGATTAAGCTGCGAATTAGACTTTCAACTGGCCTTATATCGTCGCGATTAACGCGGCGCTTGTTAGTGATTTGTAGCGACTTTTTCGGCTAATAAGGCGCAGTTGCCGCCTGAAAATGCAGCGAACAGGTGGCTTGATTAATTTATGTTGGAAAAATGCAACAACTATTTCCATAGGAACTGATATCTTTTGTTGACATCTCCCTCCAATGGTTTATAGTCATTCTAGCTAGAAAGTTAGGCTTATATTTATGTATGCAATGCGACCCAATTTGTCCTGTTAACATAAGTAAAACCGGCATTTTCAGCTCTACCGCCGTTAGGCTTTTTATTATTTATGTACAGGATGACTATTATGTCTCAAGTAACTGGTGTAGTTAAGTGGTTCAACTCTGACAAAGGTTTTGGTTTCATCGAGCAAGAAGCTGGCCCAGATGTGTTCGTTCACTTCCGTGCTATCAACTCTGATGGTTTCAAAACTCTGGACGAAGGTCAGAAAGTACAGTTCACTGTAACTCAAGGCCAGAAAGGTCCTCAAGCTGAAAACGTAACCATCGTTGGTTAATTTCGCTTAAGGCTCTTATCGAGAGTCAAATAAAAGCCGTGGCATTGACCATGGCTTTTTTATTGGCTGACGTTTAGTAGTCCGGCATTTTCTGTCCGATACATCATCTTCTGCATTCTATTCTGCTTTAGTGTTGCACTCTGCTATTGGCTCTTATGCCATCGCTCTTTACGCCTGAGTATTTCACTGCCACCACACGATTTACACTAAGCGATTAAGCGCTAAGCATGAGGTAATACCCCCTCAGCACTGGGTAATAATTTCTAAGCAATATGCCCTAAACAAAAAGCCCCGAGTCATAAAGGTAATCGCCATTCATGTTATCTCTAAGCATGACGGCATCGAGGTTGCTGTTGTCTTTGATTGCAATGCAGGCTTTCAACGAGTTATCTACCTTGGCAAAATGGTCACTTTGATGGCGAGATGAACTTGATTGTTAGCTGGCGTGACTAAGGCTAATCAGCGCTAGGCAACACAAGCCGCTTGCCTGAGAGTTGGCAACACGTTGGCGCTGCTGGCCGAGATAATCGGGATGATTTTGCCTGTCAGCTAACATCATTTTTCGTAGTGACAGGCTAGAGTAAGACTAAGGCTAGGCTAAGGCTAAGGCGTAACAATCTAAGCGGGGTAAAGTTAGCCAAATAAAGACTCTTCGAGCGTCTTACCTTTCATCAGCAATTTGTATTGCCAACCACGACTGGCCAATAATTCAAATATCGATTGTTCAAGTGCAAATGCCTGATTGGAATCATACTCTATGATAAATAAACGGTTTTTAGTATTTGAGACTTGAGTGACGCCAGCCAACGCCCGTAAGGTTTGTTCTGCATCGGCACTATCATGGCATAACTCGAGGCTTAAACAAGAGTGTTGATGAGCATTGAGATCCAGCTGGCGGGTCACTTGGCCATGCTCGAGATAGATCACTTGGCGACAGAGACTTTCAAGTTCGTCGAGATTGTGCGAACTAATCACAAAGGTGACTTTATCGCTGAGAGATTGGATTAGCTGACGTAACTCTCTGGCATTTAACGGATCCAGCCCCGCCGTGGGTTCATCCAGCAACACCAATTCCGGTGTGCCGATTAAGGCTTGGGCAATTGCGACACGCTTGGCCATACCATGGCTTAATTGTCCGGGCTTTGAATTGGCACTGGTTTGCATACCGACCAAAGCTAACACTCTGTCAGTTTCATCCCTTGCTTGGCGTTTATTAAAACCTTGCAATTGCGCCATAAACATCAGCTGATTACGAATGGTTTCATTAGGGTTTAGTTTCGCATCTTGCGGTAACACGCCAATCCGGTTGACTAATTTGGGGGAGCCAGGCGCTTGACCCAATACGTTGATCTCGCCAGCATCAAAAGGGAAAAAACCAGCGATACAACCAAATAATGTCGTTTTACCGGCACCATTGGCTCCAACTAACGCAACGGGTTCGCCTTTCACTATGGTTAAGGATAACTGTTGCAAGACAGGCTGTTGGTATCGCTTACAAAGACCCGAAATAGTTACAAGTGTCATAGGGACATCCGTTTCAAATAAAAGTAGGCCATAATCAGCAGCACCAGCGTTTGAGCGATAGGGAGCGGAATATATCCTAAGGCATCCGCCCCAGAGGCCAGTAATAAATCCGTGGTTTGTGAACCTAACATCACTAAGTTCACCACGTTGAGCCAAGGGAAATTAGTATTAATGACTAAGCTGACAATACTGGCAATCAATAACAGTGCCGCGGCAAGCATACTGGCATGACGGGCGCTGTTGGCATATAAGGATAATAGTGCCATTAATCCAGTGAAAGGTAACAGGCTGATAGTGATCAATAGGCTGCTACTGATCATGGCAGTGAGGCTAGCATCATGATTGGCCATTATAGCCATCACATAGGCGAGCAGGGCTGCCAATAGCACTAAGCTAAACTGGATAAACATTTGGCCAATGAATCGACCGTAAAATAATCGATATCTACCGGTTCTGATGGTCAGAAACTTAAGGGTGCCATTGTGTTTATCGGTGGCAAACATATCGGCACACAGTAACAAGGTATATAAAGGGAACAGGTAAAGCCCTATGGCCCAATACAGCATCTGTTCGGGACTCGTCCAACTTAATAGCGCATTGACTTGTTGGTCAAGGCCATAGCTGCGCAGTAATTCAACCACGATGGGCATGGTAATCAGCTGACTCGCTTGATTGATTGGGTAGATAAAGATTAATAACCAAATGCCGGTAAACACCCCCAGCCCCATCATTCCTCGTTTGGTGAATAATGTTCGCGAGATCTCTTTGACAGCAATGAGTGTGACTTGGTGCTGGGATGTCATAAATCGTCCAAATTTATTCGAGTAATTTTTCTAATTGGCTGAGTCTGTCATGCAATTGCTGGACTTGAAGCTCAAGCGCCTGAATACGGTCAAGACTTGTGTTTTCCATGGGGGCATCTGACGATACACTTGCGCTTTCAGCCACAGCCTCTGTTAGTAGGCAGCTAAAGCGTGACTCCCGTTTCCCTGCTTGTCTTGCCAGCATCTTGACTATCGGTGTGGGCGCGTGTGCCAAGCTTTGTAACTGTTGCTCGACTTGCTGAGTGTCACTAAATTCGAATAAGCGCTGACAGCGGGTTCTCAGTTCCCCTGGGGTTTGTGGACCGCGTAGCAGTAACACGCAGACAATGGCCACTTGGGCTGCACTAAATTGCAAATCACTGAACTCAGTATTACAAAATCTATGTTGATATTTGCTAACTCGGCTGCCAAAGCCTGCACTGGTATTAACAAGGCGCTTTTTGGCAAGTTCATCTAGGGTATCTTGAACCTCGGCTTCAGACAGTGACAGCACAGGTTCACGACTTGTTTTTTGATTACAGGCTTGAGTTAAGCTATTAAGAGAAAGTGGATAGAGCTCAGGGGTAGTGATTTCTTTTTCGAGTAAACATCCAATCACTCTGGCTTCAAGGGCAGTTAGTTCCATGTCAAGACTCCTCCGGAATAGTTGCCATTGTTATAACAAAGCGATTGGCACTTGCCTATGAAAAACCACTAACCAATGGCACTGTCTGCTGGTTAAACACCCAGTGCCATCAGAGATTATTCTTCGATAAGGCGAATACCTGTGGTTTCTATCGCAATTTTTTGTTGCTTATACAGACCACCAATACATTTTTTAAAGGCTTTCTTGCTCATTGCCAATGTTTGGTAAATCACTTCCGCATCGGTTTTATCGGTCAGTGGCAAAAAACCACCGGCTTGTTTGAGCTTGATCATGATAGACAGACTTTGACTATCTAATTCAACTTTTGAACCTCGGCTCAATTGCAGATCAATTTTACCATCTGAGCGCATGCGCTTGATGTAACCTTTGGTTTTGAAGCCTGGCTTGAGCACTTGGAAGACTTCATCTTTATATAGCACGCCCCAATGAGCGCCATTGATCACGGCCTTGTAACCCAAATCTGTTCGGCCAGCAATCACCAGATCGACTTGCTCACCTTCTTTATAGAAGGGCGGGGTTTTATCGAAGAACTTGTCAATTTTGGCGGAAGCAACGATCCGATCATCGGCACGGTTAATATGGACATAGACTAAGGCATAATTACCGACTTCTAATGGCTTAGCTTGCTCAGCAAAAGGTAAGAGTAAGTCTTTATCCAATCCCCAATCCAAGAATGCACCAAAGCGACTGGTTGACACGACTTTAAGGCTGGCCAGCTGACCGACTTCGGCCTTGGGAGTACGAGTCGTTGCTATGACCTTATCTTCGGAGTCTAAATGCAGAAACACCTCGACCTTGTCGCCAACTTGGCAATCTTTAGGCGCTAATTTGTTAGGCAATAATACCTGGCCCAATTCGTGTGCATTAAGGTAATAGCCAAATGGGACTTGCTTAACGACTTCTAGCGAACTGGTCTTACCGAGTTGATTCATGAAACCTCAAATTCAGTTATCTTAATACTCAAGGATTATAGTGTAAATCGCTACAACAGGCGATGATCAATTGGTGTTGAAAGGATTATAACGGCCGTGAAATTCACTAATAAGGCATTAATCTTTTTACCTTGAAAATATTGGGGTTATATAAGGTTGAACAATTGCAATTAAGATGTAATTTCTTACTTGCAATATATGGAATACACAGGTTTAATTGCGCGCTTAGTGTAAGCGACTTGTGCTTGGTTAATTTGGCTGGCAATGAGGTTTTCTGCCAAGTATTAAGCTAGGTACAAGTTTCACTAAATGATGGCGTTAATGGCTGTCAGTCACACAATATGCAGGATTATCACTGCCGTTGATGTGACCCGTTTACTTATCAAGATGCGTGTTAGGCTGCGGGTTGTCTGCAAGTATCTGTGTATTGTTGCTACGCGCTACAACAGGCTTGTTGTAGGCTTTGTTAAACATGAGGTAACACTACCTCCATCCACTCTCAATTTGAGAGCAGACAGGCACATTGAATGAAAGAATGGTCGATTGAAGATGCTCGTGCTGGGTACAACGTTGCACACTGGAGCCAAGGATTTTATGGTATTGATAACCAGGGTGAGGTGACTGTCTCTCCCGATCCTGCTCAACCACTCAATAGTATTGGGTTAAATAAGCTTGCCCGTGACATGGTCAAAGCTGGTGTTTCGTTACCTGTGTTAGTGCGTTTTCCACAAATATTGCACCATAGAGTGCATAGCTTGTGTCAGGCTTTTAACCAAGCCATCGCCAAGTATAATTATGAAAATGATTATCTACTGGTTTACCCCATTAAAGTGAATCAGCAACAAACGGTTGTTGAGGAAATTTTAGCCAGTCAAAAATCAAATGCAGTCCCCCAACTCGGGTTAGAAGCTGGCAGCAAACCAGAATTAATGGCCGTATTGGCAATGGCGCAAAAAGCCAGTTCTGTGATTGTATGTAACGGTTATAAAGACAGTGAATACATTCGTCTGGCCTTAATTGGCGAGAAGTTGGGTCATAAAGTTTATATCGTGCTTGAAAAGCTATCTGAACTGCGGATGGTGATGGAAGAAGCCGCGAAACTGGGGGTGAAGCCTCGATTAGGTTTACGCGCCCGATTAGCTTTCCAAGGCAAAGGTAAGTGGCAAGCGAGCGGTGGCGAAAAATCAAAGTTTGGTTTATCTGCCGCACAAGTATTGACCGTTATCGACCAATTAAAGCAAACTGACATGCTCGACTGTTTACAGTTATTGCATTTCCACTTGGGCTCGCAAATGTCGAATATCCGTGATATTCGACAAGGGGTGAGTGAAGCGGCGCGATTCTATTGCGAATTACGCCAATTAGGCGCGCAAATTGATTGTTTCGATGTGGGAGGCGGTTTAGCCGTTGACTATGATGGTACCCGCAGTCAGTCAAACAATTCAATGAATTATGGCTTAGCTGAATACGCTAACAATATTGTTAATGTGTTGTTTGATCTGTGTACGCAATATCAGCAGCCGATGCCGCGGATTATTTCCGAATCCGGCCGTCATTTAACGGCGCATCATGCGGTGTTGATTTCAGATGTTATCGGCACGGAAACCTATACCCCTGAGCGAGTAGTTGCGCCTGCAGATGATGCTCCGCAATTATTGCAAAATATGTGGCAATCTTGGAATGAAATCAGTGCTCGTGCCGATTCAAGAGCATTAATTGAAATATACCATGACAGTCAACATGATTTAGCAGAAGCCCAATCTTTGTTTGCTGTGGGCCAATTGTCATTAGCTGAAAGAGCGTGGGCCGAACAAACCAATTTGCGAGTGTGCTATGAACTGCAACAGTTGTTAAGCACTAAAAATCGTTTTCATCGTCCAATCATTGACGAGCTTAACGAGCGCTTAGCGGATAAGTTCTTTGTCAACTTCTCGCTGTTCCAATCATTACCAGATGCCTGGGGGATTGATCAGGTCTTCCCGGTATTGCCGCTGTCGGGTCTTGATAGTTACCCAGAGCGCCGAGCGGTGATGTTAGATATCACCTGTGACTCGGATGGTATTGTCGATCAATATGTTGATGGTCAAGGCATTGAAACCACATTGCCGGTACCGAAGTGGAAAGCTGATAGCCCGTATTTGCTAGGTTTCTTTATGGTCGGTGCTTACCAAGAGATTTTAGGGGATATGCATAACCTCTTTGGTGATACTAACTCAGCTGTGGTATGGGTTGAGGAAGGAGGGAAGGCCAACATTGAATCGGTGCTGGCTGGCGATACCGTGGCGGATGTACTGCGTTATGTAAATTTGGATGCGGTTGAATTTATGCGAACCTATGAAGAGCTTGTGCATCAGCATATTGCCGAAGAGGAACGTGCATTAATCCTTGAAGAGTTACAAGCCGGGTTAAAAGGTTACACTTACCTTGAAGACTTAAACGGATAATGACTCAAGCTAGGGTGATGACATGTTTTTTGAAGCAATAGAAAAAAAATTTGAAATCACCCTCGTGCCTCAACGCCAAAATTTGCGCGAGTTATCCGCAGCATCGCTGACACAATTATGCGAGTGCGCTGGAGTCACTATCATCTCGGCGCATCATCATCACACTTGCGACAGTTATGTGCTTAGCGAGTCGAGTTTATTTGTTTGGGAACATAAAATGATGATGATCACCTGCGGCAGCACGCGTTTATGCGATGCGTTGCTGTGGGTGATAGACCTTGTTGGCAGGGCCAACGTTGCCTCAGTGCTCTATGCTCGTAAACATCAAATTAAGCCGCAATTGCAACCTTCGCAGTTTAGCGAAGATGCTGAGCGCTTACAGCAAGTAGTCGATGGGCAGAGTCAGGTCATGGGACATCCGTCATCACCCTTGGCACTTTTTCGATATGTAAACCCGAGCATAACAAAGATTAATGAGACAGTATTAGGGATCAGTATGTATCATATTGCCCCCAGTATTGCCGCAGCATTGCGCGAGAATGCGGGTGTCGGCCGCGACATCATTCAAGCATTAGCAAACAAGCATTGCTTAACAGAATTTAAATATGATGATCATGCGTTTACTCCTTACGGTTATTCGTTAAATGGAGTGTCGCAGCAGCACTATGTGGCGTTGCATATTTCGCCACAAGAGCCGATGTCATATGTGAGTTTCGAGACTAATCTCGATGATTCCGAAGAGCTTTCTCATGTCATTGAGGCGCTGATAATATTTTTCCAGCCTCAGTATTGGGATTACTTTGGTCTTAATAGTGAAATGCATAGTCACAACTTTCCAGCATATTTATGTGTTGGAAGCTGCTCACTGCCTTTGGAACAGGGCTATACTGTTCACTTCAGTCAATTTGGAATTCTGAAGCATGGATCCATTAGCCCTGAATATCTTTGATTCGATGGCAACGCCATCCCCTTGGAGTGTGTTATGACCACTATGGCAGAAAAACCAGATTACTCATTGTTTTCGAATGCATTTGGTTACTTGCGTCAACCTTTAGACTTTCGACCTTTAGAAAGTGATGCCGACGTTGTTGTTATTGGTTTGCCATTTGATATGGCGACCACAGGTCGCAGCGGCGGTCGTATGGGGCCACGCGCTATCCGTAATGCATCAGTCAATCTTGCATGGGAGGAAAAACGCTGGCCATGGAATTTCCGTTTAGCCGATTATGTTAAGATCGTTGACGCTGGGGACTTAGTGTATAACTGCGGTGATGCAGAAGATTTTACCGCCCGTGTTGAAGCCTTTGCGACCAAAGTGCTGGAGTCTGGTAAAAGTTTGTTGAGTTTTGGTGGTGATCATTTTGTGACCTTACCATTACTGCGCGCGCATCACAAAGTTCACGGCACCATGGCGCTTTTGCACTTTGATGCCCATACCGATACGTATAGCCAAGGCAGTAAGTATGATCACGGTACCATGTTCTACCATGCCCCTAAAGAAGGCTTAGTCGACCCTGCGCATTCCGTTCAAGTGGGCATTCGTACCGAATACAATCCAGAAGGTCACGGTTATCAAGTGATTGATGCCGCCACCGCGAATGAACTGAGCAGTGATGACATTATTCGCCAAATCCGTGAACGCGTTGGTGATATGCCACTGTATGTGACGTTTGACATTGACTGTTTAGATCCTTGTTATGCACCAGGTACTGGCACCCCAGTTATCGGTGGTTTAACCTCAGACAAAGCGTTAAAAATCATTCGTGGTTTACAAGGCATGAATATTGTCGGTATGGACGTGGTTGAAGTCGCCCCAGCTTACGATAGTGCTGAAATTACCGCCTTAGCCGGTGCCACCTTGGGCTTAGAAATGCTTCATGTGTGGGCTGATAGTAAAGGCTTAGTAAAATAAGCACTGACTTATTAATAAAAACCTGTGTTTTCTACACAGGTTTTTTTTTACTATTAACTCATTGGTACTGACTACATGGATGGGGCTATGATAGATTTAACGCATATTCGCCGCGAATATTTAAAAGACGGGCTAAGAGCCAAGGATTTGCCTGTGGATCCTATGGCGTTATTTGAGTTGTGGATGAGCCAAGCGGCAGACGCCAATCTATCAGATCCGACGGCCATGGTGGTGGCCACCGTTGATGACCAAGGGCAGCCATGGCAGCGGATCGTATTATTGAAACGGTTTGATGAGCATGGTTTTGTGTTCTTTACCAATTTAGGCAGCCGCAAAGCCACGCAATTGAAGCACAATAGTCATATTAGTTTGCTGTTCCCGTGGCATATGCTGGAGCGACAAGTCGCGGTGACTGGGGTGGCCCAGCCGCTAAGCACTGCCGAGGTGGTCAGTTATTTTATGCACCGTCCAAAAGATAGCCAAATAGCGGCATGGGTATCCAAACAGTCATCTCCCTTAAGTACTCGAGGCGTGTTGGAAGCTAAATTTCTGGAAATGAAACAAAAATTCTCGAAAGGTGAAGTGCCAGTCCCAAGTTTTTGGGGCGGTTATCGTGTACGCGCCTCTCACATCGAATTTTGGCAAGGTGGCGCCAACCGTTTGCATGACCGATTTTTATACACGCGCCAAGAAGCGACATCTGCATGGGAAATCGAGCGACTAGCCCCTTAAATGATGGTGGCTAAGATAATTTTCTCTTAGCCATTTAGGCTGAAAAATACAAAGTGTGGTGATTTACCCTATAGTTATACTAAGGCCGTGAGTAAAGGGAGATTACTATGGTGACAGAAGCCGACAGCTATGCTTATTTAATCAATTACCTTTCCGAAAATCTTGGTGTTTTTAGTACACCCAGCGCAGAGAAATCCGCTCATGCTGTCACCATTATGGGGGCATTTGAAGAGCAATTAGCCGTGCAAATTATCCAAGTGTGCGGTCAAAATCCTCAATTAAGTGCCAATGACAGAAATCAAATCATCAAAGAAGTTGATGCGGTGATGTTTGATCTTGAGGAAGTTTTAGCCGCGGTTGGCCAGCGGCCAGTAAACACTCAGCAATTAGAGTTTATTCATGAGCTTACTGGTTTGTTAAAAAATCTTTTTGATATTGCCATTAGTGATATGCTGACCAAGCAGCAACAACAAGTGAGTTAGTGATAAAAGGAGCGGCCTATGTTGACTGAACTGACTGGCTTTGATCATGATGTGGTGGCGTTTAAGGTGAGCCAACAGCTTACTTATGAAGATATGACCTCAACCTTAATCCCTGCGATTGAGCAAGTGCTGGCCGATCATGTTTGTGTTCGGCTTTGGTTGCAATTTAGTCGTGATTTTACTGGGTTTAGCCTTAAGGCACTGTGGAGTGAAACCTGCTTTAATTTACTGCATTTGGACGACTTTTCAAAAATAGTCGTGATAGCTGATACCAAAGAAATGAGTGCCGGGATCATTAGTTTATGGACTATTAGCGCGTGTCCTTTTAAAGTGTTTGCTTTGGATCAAACCGAACAGGCGAGGGGGTGGTTTACCCAAGTCGCCTAACTACCGCGAGAATTAACATGCGCCGTTTTATTTTACTCATAGCCCTAGTGGTTTCCAGTCAAGTTTTTGCTTATTCCAAACCTGTATTAGGCCCCGCTGAAATCTTCGAAGTTGGTGATAGCGCTAAGGAGTTTTTAGCGCGCATTGATACTGGCGCTGCTAATTCTTCACTCCACGCTGTTGATTTAGAGGTTGAAGGAGGCGCTAGCAAGATCAAAAAGCATGATATTGGTAAAACGATCCGTTTCAATACCGAAAATCATCGCGGTGAACACTCCACCTCAAGCGGCAAGATCGTCGATGTGTCGACGGTAAAAAATGCTCAAGGTATTGAAAGTCGCTATATGGTTGAACTTGCCCTGGGTTTTGACGGTGATGTCCGTCAGGTCAAAGTTAATCTCAGAGACCGCACTCACATGGATTACAAACTCTTGATCGGCCGCAATTGGGTCAAGGGTCACTATCTCGTGGATGTAGAAGAAAAACCTGTGATTGGCGCCAAAGCTGACATTGCGATTATCGAGTCTGATCTCATCTATGAAGCGCGCATTGATACTGGCGCGGTTGAAACCTCACTGCACGCCACCGAACTGCATATTGTCGATGAGGATACCGATAATATGGATAACAATATCGGTAAAATCATTCGCTTCAAAACTAGTAATGAAGACGGTCAAGTGGCCACAGTGTCCACTAAAATCGTGGATACCTCATTGATCCGTAACTCTCAAGGCAGTGAGGTCCGTTATATGGTTAACCTGACCTTAGGTGAGCCTGGGAAAGAATATACCGTCAAGGTGAACTTGCGTGACCGTACTCAAATGAGCCAAAAGTTACTCATTGGTCGCAATTGGTTGTCAGGCCATTATGTTGTAGATGTTAACAAACGTTAATGTGCCTTGATGGCTAGGGTGAGGATAGCAATCTCGTCGCCTTGGTCATCTTTGACGAATAATTTACAGGCGTGGTAGCGCAGGTGATTACCATAAGAGTCGATAGCCAATGAATAGCTGACGAGATGATTGGTGTCTTTGAGACGCTGATCTTGCCGGTCTTCAATTTTAGCTATCGCCGCGGGATACAATGCCTGATTGGTTAAGCCCAACATGTGTTGTTGATGTTGACCGAGTAGCTGACATAAGCCGGCATTCAAGGCGATATGTTCGCCGCTTAAGCGTTTGACACTGTATAATATCTCAGCAGACTGCATTAAGCTCAGGTGATTTTGATAACCCGCCATAAAACTGGCTTGCAGTTCTTGATGAACCGCGAGTTCCTCTTCTAAGGCGGTGTGACTGGCCGCTAAGCTAGCAATGGCTTTGTCGAGTTGTTGAGTTTGTCCAACCAAGGCGCGCGCTAAAGTGCCTAATTCATCCGGCCGGTTGCCGCTGATCTCAATTTCTTCATTGCGGCCTTCTGTCAAGGCCTTAACCAAATGATGTAACGGTACAACCAGCACCTTGTGCAAGGCCATAAATAATGAAATTAGCGCAATAATTTGAATCGCAATTAAGGATAAGCCCACTTGATCTATGATGCTGCGGGCCTCGCCGGCTAAGGTGCTGTTGGGAGTTAACGTCACTACCTGCCAATGGGTATCGGGCATCATTAATACGCTGACCGAGGCCGGTTCTTTAAACAGTGGGTCTTTGGTTAAGTCAAACTGGACTGAGGGATTAATATGATTAATCGCGCCTAAATGCCACGCCAAATGATGGCTTAAACTGACTTGTTGTTCCTGCTCGAAGTGGTTAAAGGTCCGATTAAATAGCTGTTGGCTAGCGCTAGGGATGGGCGCCGTCATTAATGTTTGGTGTAACTGGCTTATTTGATCTTCTACTTTGTCAAATGCAGGGTAGCGTGCGCTCAATTGGCTCAGGTTAGTTATCATCGATGCATCTTCGAGTAACATCGGCGGCATGGCGATTAATTGTTGAAAATGATCGACAAGGAGTACATACCCTGCTTGGTTTGCGAGTTGATTGTTGATGTATTGTGAGAGCCCTTTTAAGCTTAGATCCACGGTGGCGACGCCAATCAGTTGGTGCTCTGACCAAATGGGTGCGCTGGCGGTAATCATGGGCTCATGGGTATAGATATCCCGATAAGATGGGGACCAATAGACTTTACCCCGCGGCATGATACTGGCCGCTAAGTACCAAGGCTCTAGCCGGTAATCTTTGGCATTTTCTTGATTATAATCGTCAATAATCGTTAATTGATTATCTTTATCTCGGGCGTAAAAAATACTCTGGTGGTTTTTATCTCGTTGTGAAGGCCAAATGCCTCCCCCCACGATTAAGGTTTGCTGGCTCTCCATGGCTAATAAGGCGGGGACCGAAATCGCCAGTGTTTGCGGTGCGTTTTGATAAAGCTCGGCGGTGGTCGCCATCATTTGCACTAACGCAGAAATCTGAAAGGTCACGGCATTCAGTTCACTGACGACCAAATGACCCAACTGCAAATTATGATCGCTTTGTTGTGTTGCTTGCCGTTGCTGAGCAATACCAAGCAACACCCAAAAAGTAGAGGCAATAATGAAAATTGCCACTACCGCTTGAATTGCTGTGAGTTTAACCGCTAAATTTTGTTGCCAAAAACGCTTAAGTAGCTGATGGGGCATAGTCATGAGATCCTTTACTTTGCCCTATCGAATCATAATTTGAGGTCAGTTAGCAAGTGATCCAATGTTAAGACGGTTTTTTCTAAACTTTCACAATTATTTACCGCCTTTAACGCCGCAGATTCGGTGAATAGAGATTGTTCGCGAATATCCATCAAATTACTCGTGACCTCGAGTGTGACAGCGTGTTGTTGCTCTGCGGCGGTCGCGATATGGCTGCTCATTACACTGATTTGCACACTTTGCTCGGTAATCTTCATGAGTTCGGCATTGGTTTGTTCAACATGAGTTTTACTCGTTTGAGCTTGACCCACAGTATTAGCCATTAACTCAGACAATTGTTCACTGCCTTGCTGCAGTAACTCAATCATGGCTTTGATTTCAACCGTTGCCTGTTGAGTACGACTGGCCAACGTTCTGACTTCATCAGCCACCACGGCAAATCCGCGGCCTTGTGGTCCCGCTCGCGCCGCTTCAATCGCCGCATTTAGGGCCAATAAATTGGTTTGCTGCGAAATACCACTGATGGTGGTGACGACCGCGTCAATGTCGGCGGCATTTTTATTCAAGGTGTCAACGGCAACGGCGGCTTGATTGATATCTTGAACTAACGCTTCAAAGTGAGACAAACTGGTTTGCAGATGTTGGCTGCCTTGCCGAGCTTGCTGCTGGCCAAGGCCTGTGATTTCGCGGGCTTGGCTGGCATTATCGGCAACATCTTTGACGGTCGCCGTCATTTCTTCCATGGCGGTAGCTAATGAATCTAAATGCCGACGTTGAGTTTGTGTCAGTTGCTGGCTTTGCTGGGCCTCTTGCTGAAATTGCTCGACAATATGACGCACATCAGAGCTCGCGGTTTGCATGCCCTTAACCAATTGATGTTGGCGCTCCACCAAGGTATCGATGCTTATCGCCAGTACACTAAATTCATCTTTGACTTTAAAAAAGTTTAAGCGACCACGTAAATCCCCGTCTGCGGCCTTTTGTAGTGCGGTGACTGTGGTAAATAACGCGCCACCCACAAAGGATGAAATATAATATTTGACGATACTCAATATACCGACAGATATCAGGGTCATGGCAATAATTTGCGGATTGAACATGCTTAATGGCGTGGATGGGTTGGCTAAGTCGATGACCACGAGGGTTTGCAGCAGGATGAAGGCAATCGCTATAACCAACAGCAGGTTAAACTTAGTGGCTAGCGACATATTTATTAGAAATTTATCTACCCAACGGAATTTAACTTCTCTCATAAATTATCCGAGATTGAATTGCATAATGAATCGTGGCGACAATGTAGCGCTTGTGAGTAATTTGTTCCACAGATTTAGTGCGTTAGATAGAAGGGGTGGGGGATTTTCGTACAACTTGGTCGCGACTTTAATATGAGAAGGACCTCGGCAGCTAAATAGCTTGTTCACAAGGCCATTTTTCTTGGTTAAAGCGGGATATCCCCTAGTCAAATAGGCGCTCGTGTCGTAAACTTTCACTCTTTTTATCTGTTATTGTGTTGCGTTTACCATGATGGCTAACGCCATGGGCGACATACGCTCCTCGCATATAATGGATGGCACATTAACCGTTTTGCATTCTGTCTTAGGGCAATGCAACAGATAACAACGCAGTGGAAGAGAAGATGCAGCAGTTAACCGAGATCGTAGAACAGGCAATCGCCACGATCGACGCCACCAATGATTTAAAAGCATTGGATGAGATCCGCGTCGATTACTTAGGCAAGAAAGGTAAAATCACCGACATGATGAAGCTGATGGGCACTTTAAGCCCAGAAGAAAAGCCTCTGTTCGGTCAAAAAGTGAACGTGGCTAAGCAACAAGTTCAACAGGCATTAAGCCAAAAATTAGAGCGTTTAAAGTCTGCCGAATTAGAAACTAAACTGGCGGCTGAACAAATCGATGTTACCTTACCTGGCCGAACCTTAGTTAACGGTGGCTTACATCCAGTCACTCGCACCATTGAAAGAATTGAAAGCTTTTTCGGTGAGCTTGGATTTAGTGTTAAACACGGTCCAGAAATCGAAGATGATTTTCACAATTTCGATGCATTGAATATTTCAGAGCACCATCCTGCTCGTGCGGATCACGATACCTTTTACTTCAATCCTAAGTTGATGTTACGTACCCAGACTTCGGGTGTACAAATTCGTACCATGGAAAATGAACAGCCGCCATTACGAATTATTTCTCCTGGTCGTGTTTATCGTAACGATTACGACATGACTCACACGCCGATGTTCCATCAGGTAGAAGGCTTACTGGTAGACGAGCATGTCAATTTCGCCGAGTTAAAGGGGATTTTGCACGATTTCTTGCGTAACTTCTTTGAACAAGATCTTGAGGTCCGTTTCCGTCCATCTTATTTCCCCTTCACAGAGCCATCTGCAGAAGTCGACGTTAAAGGAAAGAATGGTTGGTTAGAAGTCTTAGGTTGCGGCATGGTGCATCCTAATGTGTTACGCAGCGTTGGCATCGATCCTGAAAAATATTCGGGCTTTGCATTCGGTATGGGCGTTGAGCGTTTAGCCATGTTGCGTTATGGCGTAAATGACTTACGTGCCTTCTTTGAAAATGACCTGCGTTTCCTGAAACAGTTTAAATAAGCGGAGCAATCTCAATGAAATTTAGCGAATCTTGGCTTCGTGAGTGGGTTAACCCTGCAGTCAATCGTGAACAACTATCCCATCAAATCACCATGGCCGGTCTCGAGGTCGATGGAATTGAACCTGTGGCTGCCGATTTTAGCGGTGTGGTGATTGGTGAAGTCGTTGAATGTGGTCAACATCCAGACGCTGATAAATTGCGTGTGACTAAAATCAATGTCGGTGCTGAAGAGTTACTGGATATTGTCTGCGGTGCGCCTAATTGCCGCCTCGGTTTAAAAGTCGCTGTGGCGATGGTTGGTGCGGTGCTACCGGGTGATTTTACCATTAAGAAAGCCAAATTACGTGGCCAGCCATCTCATGGCATGCTGTGTTCTTTTGGTGAGTTAGGCATTAATGTCGAAAGTGATGGCATCATTGAGCTACCGCTCGATGCACCAATTGGCACGGATGTTCGCCAATACTTACAGTTAGACGATGCCATTATCGAGGTCGACTTAACGGCTAACCGTGCTGACTGTTTAGGTATGGCAGGTTTAGCGCGTGAAGTGGCGGTATTAAACCGTATCGAAGCCTCAGAGCCAACTTGGCAAGCCGTGACAGCGACCACCGATCAGCAAGTCGCTGTTAATGTCGAGGCTCCAGCAGCCTGCCCACGCTATTTAGCACGGGTGATCAATAATATTGATGTGAGCGCGGCGACCCCTCTATGGATGCAAGAAAAATTGCGTCGTAGTGGTATCCGTAGCATCGATCCCATCGTTGATATTACTAATTATGTGTTGGTTGAGTTTGGTCAGCCGATGCACGCATTCGACCTCGCTAAGCTTGATGGTGGCATTAATGTACGCTTGGGTAATGGCGCCGAAAAACTGACCTTGCTCGATGGCAGCGAAATTACCGTGCCTACCGATACCTTAGTGATTTGTGATGACCAAAAGCCGGTGGCATTAGCTGGGGTATTTGGTGGTCAAGATTCGGGTGTTAGCAGCGACAGTCAAGACATTTTACTCGAATGTGCTTTCTTTGCGCCTTTGGCTATCATGGGTAAAGCCCGCCGTTTAGGCTTGCACACTGACTCATCTCACCGGTTTGAGCGTGGGGTTGACCCAGAATTGCAACACAAGGTCATGGACAGAGCGAGTCGCCTGATCCTTGATATTTGTGGTGGCAAAGCCGGTCCTGTCGTCGAAGTGGTCAGCAATGAGCATTTGCCTAAGCCTGCCGCCATTGTTTTACGTCGCAGTAAACTCGATAAAGTCTTAGGTCATGTCATTGGTGATGATGACGTTGAGACCATTTTGACCATGTTAGGTTTTGCCGTGACGCGTCAAGGTCAAGATTGGGCGGTCACTACGGCTACCTATCGATTTGACATGGCCATTGAAGAAGACTTGATTGAAGAAGTCGCGCGTATTTATGGCTATAACAATATCCCAAATATCGCGCCAGTTGCTTCACTCTCTATGTCCGATCATCATGAAGCCGATATCAGCTTACGTAAAGTTCGCGGTGTACTGACTGCCCGTGGTTATCAAGAAGCCATTACCTATAGCTTTGTTGATCCAAAACTGCAGAACATATTGCATCCTAATGAAGCGGCGATGGTATTACCGAATCCAATCTCTGTTGAAATGTCGGCCATGCGTCTGTCAATGTTCACTGGGTTGTTGGGTGCGGTAGGTTATAACCAAGCTCGTCAACAGTCGCGCGTACGCTTATTTGAGACGGGTCTACGCTTTGTGCCTGATGAGTCAGCCGAATCTGGCGTACGTCAACAAGCGATGCTCGGCGCCGTCATTACCGGCTCTTTGGCCGATGAACATTGGGATATGGCGAGCAAAGCAGTTGATTTCTTCGACATTAAAGGTGATTTAGAATCGATTATCGGCTTGACAGCAGCAGATTCAGAATTTACGTTTAGAAAAGCGTCGCATAGTGCGTTGCACCCAGGGCAATGTGCTGAAATTCTAAGAAATGATCAAGTGATTGGTGTGATTGGTGCTGTTCACCCAAGCCATGAGAAGGCCTTTGGTCTGAATGGCAAGACCTTGGTCTTTGAAGTGCAATTAGATGCCTTATTACATGCTAGTTTGCCGCAAGCTCAAGCTGTGTCTAAGTTTCCAGCAAATCGTCGTGATATCGCTTTAGTCGTAGACGAAGCAGTCGCCGCCGGTGAAGTTGTAAAATTGATCAGAAAAGTTGGCGAAAATCAGTTGGTTGGCATAAACTTGTTTGACGTATACAGAGGTAAAGGTGTTGAGCCTGGCAAAAAGAGCCTAGCGATTGCACTTACCTTACAAGACAATACTCGTACCCTTGAAGAGAAAGAGATTGCCGAAATGGTAGATTCTGTTGTTTCTGCACTCAAGACCGAGTTCAACGCATCGTTGAGGGATTAAAGTATGGCACTTACCAAAGCCGAAATGGCAGAACATCTTTTTGAGACTCTAGGCATCAATAAGCGAGTCGCTAAGGAGATGGTTGAGTCGTTTTTCGAGGAGATTAGAAGTGCCCTCGAAAATGGTGAGCAGGTCAAGTTATCTGGCTTTGGCAACTTTGACCTCAGGGAAAAGAATGAAAGACCGGGAAGGAACCCAAAAACTGGTGAAGATATTCCTATTTCTGCTCGCAGAGTAGTGACCTTCCGTCCAGGTCAAAAGTTAAAAAGCCGTGTTGAGGTTTCTGATATTCAGAAGTCGTAAATCGTGTTTGAAAAGCCACTGTTTCAGTGGCTTTTTTTTTATCGTTTCAGTAGTATGGTTAGCTCCATTTTGAACGACATACTTGTCTGAATTTCTTCATCCATGACTTCAAAACAATCCCCATCTAGCAGTAAGTATTTTGACCGCCGTTTTGAGCGCGGTTTACTTCATCCCAAACATTGGCCCACTTGGCTGGCTATTGGTTTAATGGGCGTGTTTGCCTTTACACCAGTTCGCTTACGGGACGCGATTGCCTCCGTGTTAGCGCGGGTCGTATTTCGCCTAGCCAAAAAGCCGATTAACGTAGCTCGGGCAAATTTAGGTTGTTGTTTCCCTGACAAAAGCTCGCAGCAAGTCGAGTTACTGCTGAAAGAAAACGTCCGCAGCTTTGTGATGGTATTGTTAGGGCAGGCCGAATTGTTAGTGCGCTCAACAGCCTATATTCGCCGGAGGGTGGCACTGCATGGGTTCGAGCATGTCGAAGCCGCGAAAGCGCAAGGCCAAGCCATCATCTTTATTATGCCGCATGTTTGGGGGATTGATTACGCCGGTTTACGCTTAAATTTAGACTTGTCGCCCATGGTCACCATGGCAAAAGCGCATAGAAACCCGTTATTTAATTGGTTTAATAACCGGATGCGCAGCCGTTTCGGGGGCAATGTGTATATGCGTGAAGCGGGGATCCGAGCATTATTAGGCGAGCTTAAGCAAGGTAATAGCTTTTTCTATTTACCCGATGAAGATTTAGGCCCTAAAAATAGTGTGTTTGCACCATTTTTTGCCACTACTAAGGCGACCTTACCAGTGGTAGGCCGCTTAGCCAGTGTGGGGAATGCGCAAGTGTTACCCATCAAAATTGGCTATGATACCCAAGCGCATCAGTTTAATTTAACCGTGATGCCTGCCATTTTGCCGGAATCGATGGCTGGCAAAGAGCAAGAAGCGCTGGCCTTGAACCAAGCTGTTGAAGCGGTGATCTCGGCTTTCCCCGAGCAGTACATGTGGTTTTTAAAGATTTTGAAAACTCGTCCCGAAGGCCAAGCCAGTATTTATCAATAAACACCTACTCAGGATTCATCATCACAGCATTATCACCCCTGTGATGATGAATCCTCACGGTTTACACACTTGAAACTAATTGCGCCGCAATAATCACTGTTCCCGCAATAAATGCCACGACTAAGCCTAACTTGCCGCCAGCCACTTGATATTGACTGTTTGAGTGTGATTGCCGACGTTTCGCGTTGACCATAGCCACAGGTAAATACACGGCTAATATGACCAAGGCAATCGCTGCGTAGCCTAATGCCAGAATAAATCCTTGCGGAAAGAATAGGGCAAAGGCCAAAGGCGGGGCAAACGTAGCAAGGCTGGCTATCAGCCGATTAGACTTTAGCATGTCTTGAATAAAATCAAATAAGCCTAAGCTCACCCCTAAAAACGAGGTGGCTAGCGCTAATTCGGCAAATACGTTAATTGATTGGCCAATGATGGGCTGGGAGGCCTCGGCCGCTAATTGGCTCAACATGGCGCTTAGCCCCGGGTGCGCCATCAAGCTCGATTGCGCTAATGTGCCTTGGCTCGCCATTAACCATAAGCAATAAATCAGTAACGGGATGGCCGACCCTGCCAAGATCACCCTTTTGAGCGCCGCGATATCCTTGCCTAAATAGCGCACCACCGATGGGATTGACCCATGAAAACCAAACGAGGTAAAGATGATTGGTAGCGCGCTAATGACCAGCCCTTGTGTCAGCGGCGTGGTGGTTAAGTTAGTGAGTTTGACCTCGGGCAGCAACAGATAAAAGATTAACACTAAGGCGATGATTTTAAGCGCAAACAGACTGCGGTTAACTAAATCGACAGAGCGGGTGCCAAGCGCGACTAAGCTGGCAATCAATAACGTAAATAATACCGCAATGGGGGTTGAAGAGGTTGATTTTTCCAACAGACTGCTGAGGCGTCCAGTCAGCTGCTCCGCGCCACCGGCAATGTAAGCCGAGCACAGTGCATAAAACAAAAATAGCATGGCAAAGGTCGCTAGCCACTGGCCAGATTGCCCTAAAAAGTGGTGAGCCAAGCTATGAAGGCTAGCATGTCGCGGGGCTGCATGATGCAACTCAACCATGAGTAACGCGGTATAGGCCATTAATGCCCACATGAGTAGCATTAAGCCGATGGCTAAGCCAAAACCTAGGCCAGCGGCCGCAAGGGGAAGAGCTAACATACCCGCACCTATGGTGGTGCCTGCAATAATCAGTATGCTGCCGAATTGAGAGGTTGGTTTCATTGTGTTTCCGTATTCACTGTAAAAGAATGATCCGGAAGAAGAGTTACCTTACACTGCCGCCGCCGAACCTTAAGAGGTTGGCCACAATGGCAAGCGTTTAACCGCTATCTATGCCATTGTGGCAACAGATAGTAATAATAAGGTAAGTAGCAGTGCATTTATGAAAGCCCATAATGGTAAGAGAACTCACCATAGGGGCTTTCTAGTGAACTTGTCAATCGCTGCTTGAACACAAGCTTATTTTTGTGATCCACTAAGCATACTGAGTGAATGCGGCGGCAATAATAACGGCAAAGACAGGCTGGCTTTGAGTCCTGGGGCATTATCATCTAATTGAATGTGACCGCTGTGCAAATGAGCGATAGCCTTGACCAGAGACAAACCGAGCCCCAAGCCTGAGTCGGTACGGCTTTTGTCGAGTCGATATAATCGTTCAAATACCCGTTGGCGCTCTGCTATTGGGATGCCAGGGCCGGTGTCGGCAACCACGATCAATACCTGTGGCACCGCCGCCGAGTTGATGGCTTCACAACTGACCTGAATATGACTGCCTGCGGGACAATAGCGAATGGCGTTTTCCACTAGGTTTGCCAACAATTGCAGTAATAACTCTTTATCGCCTAAGACATAACATGGCTGCTCGGCTTGGGTAAAACCAAAATGAATACCGGCATCATCGGCTACATCTTGATAAATATCAGTCAAGGTTGTGACCACATCAGTCATCGACACTGGGCTAAAGCGACTGCGACGAGCCCCTGATTCAATTTGAGATATTCGCAGCAAGGCATCAAATGTCGCACTAATGCGCTGCGATTCATCGATGGCTTTTTCTAAGGCTTCTTGCGCCTTATGGCCCGCCTCATGGTGAGACATGAGTTGCTCAAGATTCAGTAATTGATATTGTAAACGGCTGATCGGGGTCTTGAGTTCATGGGCAATATTGGCAGAAATATCGGTCATGGCATCTACCGTGGCTTGTAGCCGAGATAACATCACATCAACGGTTGCGCTGATCTTGGCCAAATCATCACTGTGATAACTAATGCCCGTGCGGGCACTTAAATCACCATCGGCCGCGGTGAGTAGGACGGCTTCAATGGCGGCGATGCGCCTTTGGCTTCGACGACTGATATAGATGATGATAGCCACCATGGCCAAGGTGATCATAAAGCCAATAATGGCAAAACCACTGGCGAGGATGGCCAGCATTTGATCACTATCTATGATGTCGTCACCGTCGATATAGCCCTGATGACCGATGGCTTGGCTGTGTAAGCTTTGCTCGGTAATGTCGTCTTCCATTCTATCGAGCTTATGTTCGACAAAGTGGTAGGTCAGCACGGTCATTAATAACATGCTGGCGATAAATACCCCGACAAAAATAAGCCCTTGTTGGATGGCACTGCTGCGTAGCCATAATGGAATATGGCGTCTGACATGGCGAGTTAACCAGGGCCATAGCTGTGAATGGGTCATGATTTATCTGCCGCTGCTGAGGTCACCATCAGCTTATAGCCCGCACCTCGTACGGTCTGTAATACACTGTCATTAAATGGCTTTTCAAGTTTATTGCGTAAGCGACTGATATGCGTTTCGACCACACTTGTTTGCGGGTCAAAATGGATATCCCAGACATGTTCTAACAACATGGTGCGGGTGATGACTTTGCCTGGATGACGCATAAACAGCTCTAAAATACGGTATTCTTTTGGTTGTAGCTCTAAGAGAATGCCTTGGCGACTCACACTGTGTTCGGTGAGATCCATGCTGATATCACCATAGGTTAAGATATTTGAACGAATTAGAGTTGAGCTGCTGCGGCGAGTTAACGCCGCAATACGTGCTAACAATTCAGAAAAAGCAAAGGGTTTGGTTAAATAATCATCCGCACCCGCTTCTAAGCCCTCGACTCTGTCATCGACACCACCCAAGGCGGTAAGAAACAAGACCGGAATATTGACTTGGGCAGCCCGCATGGCTTTCACTAATGATAAGCCATCGAGACCGGGTAACATCCGGTCGATAACAGCCACATCAAATGATTGGGTTAGCATCAGTGTCAGGGCATGACGGCCATCAGCTATCACCTCAACGTGATGACCGGCTTGGGTTAATCCTTGTTCAACAAATTGACTAATACTTGGGTCGTCTTCAACCAATACTATATGCATAACAATATCTTGCTAATCCAATATGGTGTCATCATAGCACAGGAGAATCCGGATGTTGGCGGTCGTTATCTTGCCGGTTGTCACTGCCCGTTAACCATTCGATTAAACTCATGAAAAGGCCAGCAAACATGCTCGCCCCTAATGTTATCAAGCCAATGATTAGCATGGCACAAATCATACTGATGCTCAGGAGGCTGGTTAATAAAAATGCTAGGGTCTGTTTCATTGTATACTCCAATGCCGCGTTGAAATGACGCCTGCCCCAGCGTTCAGCGTTGACACTGGCGGGGCTGGCGTTATCGTCAATTAGCGATTAATGCGAATGTGTTGCCCCTCGGGGCTAAGCAGGTCTGCCTCATAACTTATGTGTTGGCGTTCTTGCTCTAATTCAACCTTATATACCTTGGCAGAGTATTGGCTTTCGAGTTGGCTAATGATCTCCACCAAAGGTTGGCTGCTGCCCTGACGTATGGCATCACGCACAGCCACATCGTCGGCATCGATATCCTGATCAGTAAACATCGGGCTAGTGACTTCGGCGTTGTGGGGATTGATAAAACGCTCAATTTCTTGCCCTTTGGCATTTACTAGAGTCACTTCGTAACGATTGCTGCCCATATGCTGGTCAAACTCGGCATCGATAGCGATAGCAGAGGTGGCTTGTTGGGCAGCGTTAATCGCCTGAGTCAGGCTCACAGTCGCGCCATTAAAGTCTGCAGCGGTAAAATCCAGCTCATCAGCCAATGCATAGCTAGCGCTGAAGATGGATGCGATGAATAAGCCAATGGCCATAGGTTTGAGTACTTGAGTCATAATGAGAGCCTTTAAAGTAAGTCGAGTAACTTGATGAGGCTATCTTAACCGCCACACTTGTCGGCAACCTTGCCTGAAGATTACATTTTTGTAAGCTTGATATTCATTTTAGATTTAGGTTTAGGCTCTACACTTGGCGCAAGAAAAATGTCGGAAATATTATGAACACATCAAGATGGTTTTTAGGGGTAAGTCTGAGTTCAGCACTGGTTGGCTGTGGTTTTGTTGGTGAAACGGATAAACAGCAGTTAGAGCAAGTGTGGTTGGCTCAGCATCAAGAGGTTCAACAAGCTATCGAGGACATTCGTGCCCAAGGGCTAGAGATGGTCGCGCAAACGGCTCAAGCAGGCTCTGTCAGTGCTTGCGTGGCTGAGGCATTGGCCGAGTCTCCGGTGGGGGCATTAGCGAGTGTCGAAGGGGCGTTGGCTGAATCGGCCAACATTACTGAGCTACTCGCCAGTTTGCAAACGGCCATGAGTGAGGAGTTGAGCATTGAAACAGTCTCAAATCTATTACAACAAGGGGCAGATGCTGCAACATACGCCAAAGATTTGATAGCAGAGCAAGGGCTGGAACAAGCGCTGGCGACGTTATCTCAAATGCAGCAAGCCACGAGTGAGTTAACGGATCAAGATCTGGGCGCGCATTTACAAGCATTGGTGCTTGCCTGTGAGGCCAACTAGGTATTAATGACCATGCCCCGAACTTCGGGGCATGGTGGTCTTGTGGCACTTTATCTGATCGGGTCTGGATTTTTGACTTGGCGATTGGCACCCACCACCATCATTTCGCATTTCGGACAATCAAACACCAGTTTTAGTACATCGCTACCTATTTCTAAGATCAGGGGTTCTGCCTTGATGCCGGGCACTTCTTTAGGGCAGAGATTAAAGTTAAAGCGTAAACAATGCTTAGTGATCATCAAGGGGACTTCTTCGGTGACCCCATTCTTCTCATAAGTGTCTTGAATTTCAATCACACCATGGCGCTGATAAAAGTCTTTCGCCGCGTGGTTGGCCACATTACCTAAATAGCTGAGATGTTTGCTTGGATACACAGCCTCTTGATGATGCTTCCATGGCAAAGGTCGTTGATAACCCGCTTGGCGTGCCTGCTCTAACGCAACGATGGCATCGCGGCGCAGACCATTGAGTATTGATGCCGGTACAAACCAAGGTTGTGATGTCGCTAAGGTGATGTGCTGCGCTTCGAAATCGGTGGCTCCCAATTTTGCTAATTGAGTGCGCATTTTATCAAGGGCGGCATCATCACGCGCTGGGGTCTTATCGATGGCGATTTCAGCATAACCTGTGTGGCCATAATGATCGCTAATCGACAGTCCTAAGCCCGTATCTGTCTCTTGTAACACCATATCAACAGCGATGATACGTTTGGCCGATTCTTTGGCCAGCAACATTTCAAAGGCTTGGTTATGGTTACGGTATAGTGTCATGCCCACTTTTAAATCATGAGGCACTTGCATCACGTATAAGGTATGGCCATCGGCGCGATTGACTCGCAAACCTTGCAGCTTGTCGTCTGATTGTTTGGCTTTGGCATAGTTGGCGGGGAAATAACACAGACCATCGCCATTGTTGAAGTCCTGGTTGGACTCGACTTTGATAAAGTCTTTGCCTAGGCTCACGACTTTGCCGACGTCTTGACCAATGTATTTAGGCGAGCGGAAATCACTGACGCCTTGGCTACGTTCATGGACAAAATAGTCGGTGCGTCCCCGATTAAAGGTTTTTTCGGGATCGGGAGTAAAGCTGTGCTCTACGCGGCCATGGGAGGCGGCTTGCAGTTCGGGTCGACGGGCGATGATGGCATCAAGCGCCTGACGATAATGGGCAGTCACATTCTTAACATAGCTTAAGTCTTTTAAGCGACCTTCAATTTTGAATGAGCGAATGCCGGCATCAATTAAGGCTTCAAGGTTATCGGTTTGGTTATTGTCTTTGAGGGACAATAAATGCTCGTTTTCCGCGAATATGTCGCCTTGGCGGTTTTTGAGGTTCGCGGGTAAACGACACATTTGGGAACATTCACCACGATTGGCACTGCGGTTGCTAAAAGCATGGCTTAGATTACATAAGCCACTATAAGCCACGCATAAGGCGCCATGAATGAAAAACTCCAAACGCATTTTGGTAATGGCCGCAACATCACGAATTTGGCTTAAGCCCAATTCGCGAGCCAGCACCACTTGCGAAAAACCGACTTGCTCTAAGAAGGCCACTTTTTCAGGGCTGCGGTTATCCATTTGCGTACTGGCATGCAGAGCAATCGGCGGCAAGTCCAGTTGCAAAATCCCCATGTCTTGCACGATTAAGGCGTCGGCTCCAGCCTCATACAGTTGCCATATGAGCTTTTGTACACCAGCAAGTTCGTCATCCATAATGATAGTGTTTAAGGCCACGAACACTTGGGCATTGTAACGATGGGCAAACTCACATAAACGGCCAATATCTTCTACGCTGTTTCCTGCGGTGGCGCGAGCTCCAAAAGCGGGGCCACCAATATAGACAGCGTCGGCACCGTGGCGAATGGCTTCCATCCCAAAATCCGCATTTTTTGCGGGTGCCAAAAGTTCCAGTTGATTTGAAAGACTTGGCCGGGGGGCAGGGGTATAGATCTCAGCTTGGCTCATGGCTCGCGCACTCAAGTTATCGGTACAAATAAAGGGCGCTAGTATAGCAAATTTGTGAGCAATGCCATCCTTTCTCGGTAAATATTGCCGAGCCACAAGCTGAGATATGGTTAAAATTACTGCTCTTGGTGCCGTTGATACAAGCGTTGTTGTACATCCTCTAGGGATAATTGCTGATCTTCGAGTAGTACCATCAAGTGAAACAGCAGATCGGCCGCTTCATTGACTAACTCTTGGCTATCGCCGGTCGCGCCGGCCAGCGCAGTTTCTACGCCTTCTTCACCTACCTTCTGAGCAATGCGCTTGCTGCCACTGGCAAATAAAGCGCTGGTGTAACTTTGACTCTCATCAGCGCTGGCCATGGCCAATTTTCGGCGGTGGATTAACGCGGACAACTGGTTAGTAAAGGGTTTACTGTATTCGGTGTGCCAACAGCTGGTGGCGCCAGTGTGGCACGTCGGGCCAACGGGTTGCGCCATAATCAACAGGCTATCGTTATCACAATCGGCGCTGATGCTGACGGCGTCTAAAAAATTCCCAGAACTTTCACCTTTCACCCATAATTGCTGACGGGAACGGCTGTAAAAGGTCACTTTGCCAGAGGCCAGAGTCTGGGCTAACGCGTCACGGTTGATGTAGGCCTGCATAAGCACTTGGCCAGAAATCACATCCTGAACAATGGCGGGCAGCAGTCCGTCACCTTTGTTAAAATCCAATTGTTCCATGAGATTGGCCTCATATTGGATGGCGGTCGCGCTGGCTTGATTCATAAGGTTTCCTTGCTTGTTCGCTGATATCGATTGAGCCCACAGGCTGATTAATTGACTCTAATGGCAATGGCTTGACTGTGTAGATAACGTTTTAACTCGCCAATATTGATCACTTGATTATGAAAAACACTGGCCGCAAGCGCCGCATCCACCTTGGCCTCCTGAAACACTTGGGCAAAGTGAGCCATGGTTCCCGCGCCCCCTGATGCCACTAGGGGCACTGTGCAGGCTTGACGCATTTGCGCTAATTGAGTGATGTCATAGCCTTGGCGTACCCCATCTTGGTTCATGACATTCAGCACGATTTCACCGCAGCCAAGTTGCTGGACTTTTTCTAGCCAATCTTGAGTGTACCACTGGGTTTGCGCGATAGTTCGGCTATCCCCAGTAAACTGCTTGACGTGATAACTGCCGGTGTTGTCATCATAAAATGAATCAATACCGACCACGATACATTGGCGGCCAAATTCATCACTGAGGCGCTCAATCAAACTAGGATCCGATAGGGCAGGTGAGTTAATCGAGATTTTGTCGGCGCCATAGGCCAGCAATTGTCGGGCTTGTTGGATGGAGTTAATTCCGCCCGCCACGCAAAAAGGAATATTGATTTGCTCGGCAATCCGCTCGACCCAAGACTTGTCGACGACGGCCCCTTGGGTGCTGGCAGTGATATCGTAAAACACCAGTTCATCGGCACCTTCGCTGGCATATCGAGCTGCTAAAGGCACGATATCACCAATAATCATGTGGTCGCGAAATTGAACACCTTTAACCACTTTGCCGTCGCGTACATCAAGGCATGGCACTATACGTTTGGCCAACATTGAATTGCCTCCTTAACATTAAAGCGTTGTTCTAATAAGGCTTTACCCACAATAATGCCACTGGCGCCAGAGTCACGCATGGCCTTGATGTCATCGAGACTGGCAACCCCACCAGAACCTTGCCAGCAGACGTGCGGGTAAGCTTGGGATAATTGCTGGTACAAGTCGACATTAGGGCCCTTGAGGGTGCCATCGCGACTGATATCTGTCACCAAGGCATGTTTAAGCCCACGACTTAAAAACTGATCCATCAAGGACTCTAACGCCACCCCAGCATCTTGTTGCCAGCCTGACACGGCCAAAGACTTCACCCCATTAATGATATTAATGTCTAAGGCGAGACAGATAGCGTCTTGGCCATATCGCTCTAGCCATTGGCCAACTAATTGCGGCTGTTTGACGGCTAAAGATCCAATCACGACGCGATCGCTACCACACTCCAATAAGGTTTGCAGATCTTGCTCTGAGCGCACACCTCCGCCAACTTGGACCTGACAATCTAGCGCTGTTATTAGCTGGGTAAGCAGCTGAGTTTGGCGCGCCAATGGCTGCTTGGCACCATCAAGATCGACTAAATGTAGCCACTGTGCGCCTTGCTCTTGGTAGGATAACAACTGGGTTAAGGGATCCAGTGCAAACTGAGTCTTTTGCTGATAATCCCCTTGGTAAAGCCTGACGACTTGACCGTCAATCAAATCAATCGCTGGAATAATCATGCTTGCATCTCCATAAAGTTGCGTAGGATGCGCTCACCGACGTCGGCACTTTTTTCAGGGTGAAATTGCACCCCCATAAAGTTATCGCGGCCAATCGCGGCACTAAAATCCTCGCCATAGTGGCAACTGGCAAGGGTATAAGATGACAACGGCGCCGCAAAGCTATGAACAAAATACACATAGCTGCCCGACTCGATGTCATTAAATAATGGATGATCGCTAACGGTTAGTTGATCCCAGCCCATGTGGGGCACAGGTAAACCTTCGGCTGTTAGTGGTTCAATCCGGCTTGGGATCAATCCTAAACAGGCAATATCGCCTTCGCTTGAATACTGACATAGCAGTTGCATACCAAGGCAAATCCCAAGGACGGGCTGGCTTAATGTCGGGATCACATTGAGCAGTTGGCTGTGAGCTAATTGCCGCATCGCGGCGCGAGCGGTACCGACACCCGGCAGGATGACTCGCGTGGCAGCGCGGATTTGCTCGGGATCGGCACTGATCAGCAACCGGCGCTCAGCAACATCCAATCGCTTAGCCAATACCCGCTCGCAGGCAAACTTTACTGAGTTTAAATTGGCGCAGCCAGTATCAATAATCACCGTGGTATCAGTTGGGGAGTGTCGATTCATATCACAGACTCCCTTTACTGGAGGGCAGATCATTGCCGTCTATTTTGATCGCTTGTCGTAAGGTGCGGCCAAAGGCTTTAAACATGGATTCCACCCGGTGGTGATCATTATCGGCGACGCTCGACACATGAATATTCGCCCTGAGCCCATCGGCCAAGGAGCGGAAAAAGTGCGGGATCATTTCAGTGGCTAAACCGCCGACGCGCTCGCCATTGAAGTGAGCATCACAGCGACAAAATGGCCGATTTGATAAGTCCAATAAACATTCACCGCGGGCTTCGTCCATCGGCAAGCTAAAACCAAAACGGCCAATACCGCGTTTATTGCCTAGCGCCTGATGAATGGCTTCGCCGAGAGTTAAGGCGGTGTCCTCGATGCTGTGGTGATCATCAATATGTAAGTCTCCTTGCACTTGTACCGTCAGGCTAATATTGGCGTGAGTGGCAATTTGATCGAGCATATGGTCAAAAAAACCTATGCCGGTATTAATCTCCTTGGTGCCTGGGGTATCTAAATCCACAGCTACCTTAATATCGGTTTCTTTGGTGGTGCGTTGCACGCAGGCACGGCGAGGCTGACTCAAGAGGGATTGCACTATGGTTTGCCAGTCATTGGTGCTGGGGTGGTACTGGATCCCCCGTATGCCCATGGCTTCGGCGAGTGCTAAATCGGTGGCACGATCACCAATAACGGCTGAACGGGTAAAATCGACTTTGCCTTGGATTAAGTAGTCTTTAACTAGGCCTAATTTAGGCTTGCGACAACTGCAATTATCGCGCTCAAAGTGAGGGCATATCAGCACTTGCTCAAAGTTCACGCCTTGGGAACGGAACACTTGCATCATTAAATTATGGGGTAAATCAAAGTCTGCTTGGGCAAAACTGTCAGTACCAAGGCCATCTTGATTTGACACCATGACCAAAGTGAATCCCGCCGCTTGTAATTGCAACAGCGCCGTAATAGCATCTTTTTCAAAGGCGAGCTTGGTTGCACTATCCACTTGTTTGTCAATCACCGGCTCTTCGATGAGGGTGCCATCGCGGTCGATAAAGAGCAGGGCCTTAGGCTGGTTCATGAGTTCACCTTTTGATTGTTATTGTTTGCTAGTTGAGAGTCGAGCGCTTGTAGCAGTGTGTCGGTATCGCTGCTGTCACTGACACTAAAGCGAATGGCGTTGGCCAGTCGCGGATGTTTATATTGGCGCGCGACGATGCCCGAGCGGGCTAATACGGTAGCGATGGCGTTAGGATCGCTAAATGCGGCGAGAATAAAATTGCCATGGCCAGGAGACATTCGAGTCACCCCTGCGTATTGAGTGAATGCCTGGCATAACCTTTGTCTTTGTTGATTTAGACTCAGCACTTGCCTTTGCATTTGACTCAGCCCCTCGCTGCATAATGCCGCCTGCGCTATTAAGGCCACGGGTAACGGCACCGGGTAGGGGGCGATGATGCGCATCATCATGGCCAAAATAGCCGGATCCGCTAAACAAAATCCGCAGCGCGCTCCCGCCAAGGCAAAGGCCTTAGAGAGGGTGCGTAAAATTACTAAATTGGGATATTGCTCGAGTAAATCGACCACAGACTCGCTGGCACTAAACTCAATATAGGCTTCATCAACCACTACAAGGCTGGACGGTAGCGCCATTAACACCGCCTCAATGCTGGCGCGACTTTGCAGGTTACCCGTGGGATTATTGGGATGGCAAATAAACACCAATTTACAGGCATGCATGGTACTGGCGGCTTGCGCTGGCAATGACCAATCATCGTTAAGCGGTTCATCGACAACGGCGACATGATGGCTGGCGGCGCTAATCGCATACATGCCATAGGTCGGGCTGAAGATGCCGATACTGTCTTGACCACTCACACAATAGGTGCGGATCAATAGTTCAATGGCTTCATCGGCGCCGCGACAGGTTAATACTTGCTCGGGAGTTACCTTGGCATAGCGGGCATAGGCCTCAATCAAGGCAGGAGGCTGGCAGTCGGGGTAGCGATTGATCCCCGCCGTGGAGGTATTGTTAAATGGCGACTCATTGGCATTGATCCAGATTTCGCCGCTGCCGCCTAAGCGCCGCGCACTTTCATACACTTGCAAGTCGATGAGTTCAGGACGGCACAGTTGCCGTGCTAAGGTTTCGGCGCGCTTAGTCATTGGCAAGCTCCTTCAGCCGCACGGCGATCGCATTGGCGTGGCCGTCGAGTAATTCTGCATTTGCCAGTGCCATCACGGCAGGCGCTAAATCTTGTAAGCCCTCGGCGCTGGCAGTTTGGACGGTATAACGTCGACTAAAATCCGCTAATGATAAGCTGGAAACGCTGCGGCTATAGCCATAGGTGGGTAATACATGATTGGTGCCACTGGCATAATCGCCGACGGATTCTGGGGTATAGGCGCCCACAAAAATCGAGCCCGCATTGCGCACTTGGGCCAAAACCGCTTCATTGTCTTGGGTTTGAATAATTAAATGCTCAGGCCCATATCGATTGGATATGTCACAGGCTTGCGCCATGGAGTCACAGACAATTAAGCGGCTATGGCTGAGGGCTTGGCGGGCTATGTTTTGGCGTGACAGTTGCGGCAATTGTCTGGCTAATGCCTCTTTTACTTTACGCAGTAATGCTAAACTATCACTCACTAACAGGACTTGTGAGTCGCTGCCGTGTTCTGCCTGACTGAGTAGGTCTGCGGCAATAAAGTCAGGATTGGCCAATTCATCGGCCAATATTAAGACTTCAGAGGGGCCCGCTGGCATATCGATACTGACGGAAACTCGCTGGGATTGTGCGACCTGTTGCTTGGCTTCAGTAACGTAACTGTTACCGGGGCCAAAAATTTTATCTACAGCCGCAATGGTCTCGGTGCCGAAGGCCAGCGCGGCGATGGCTTGGGCACCCCCCACTTGATAGATCTCGGTAATATCGCAGAGTTTGGCCGCGTAAATAATGGCGTCATTAATCGGTGCAGGACTGACTAATACACGGCGACGGCAACCGGCAATGGCCGCGGGGATGGCCAGCATCATCACGGTACTCACCAGCGGGGCGCTGCCACCTGGGACATATAAGCCGACACTGTCGATGGCATGGCTCTTGAGCTCACAACTCACCCCTGGGCGGGTTGAGACGCAAAGCGGCGCCGGTTGCTGAGCACGATGAAAACGCTTGATGTTGGTGATGGCATATTCGATGGATTGTTTTAGTTTATCACTGAGATTATCACCCGCTTGTTGCCATACTTGTGACGGCACAGCTAATGGCACTTGGGTGTGGTCAAATTCACGATTGAATTTAGCTAACGCCTCATCACCATTGTCTATGACTTGCTCGATGATGTGCCTGACGCTGGCGCTAACATCGGCACTGCCAATTTGCGGGGCGCGCTGTAAACATTGTCGTTGTTCTGCTGGGCTGAGGTTGTGCCACTGGATCACTTGCATGGCTTACCCCAACATCTTTTCTATGGGCAACACCAAAATCGAGGTGGCACCGAGTGTGGATAATTGCTCCATGGTATCCCAAAATAGATCTTCGCTGCTGACCGCATGGATGGCGACTTTACTGCCATCGTCATTGAGCGGCAGTATGGTTGGATTTTCTGCCCCCGGCAGCAGGGCTACAATGTCGGTGATACTGGCTTTGGGCGCATGCAGCATAATGTATTTGCTTTCCCGCGCGCGGATCACGCCGTTGATGCGAGATAATAGGGTATTTATCAAGGTTTGTTTGCTGTCGGTTTGGGCGGCAGATGATTGGATGACACAGGCCATGGAGCGATAAATAACATCTTGTTCGACCAAGCCATTGGCTTCAAGCGTGGCGCCGGTGGAGACCAGGTCACAAATACCATCGGCTAAGCCCGCTCGCGGTGCCACTTCCACTGAGCCTTTGAGCATACAGTCTTTATAATCAATGTCTTGTTGGGTCATAAAGCGTCGTAATAAATTAGGGTAAGACGTGGCGAGGCGTAAATTTTGTAAACTACTGATGCCTTGGTAGTTAAATTCCTTAGGTACAGCTAAAGATAAGCGGCAAGTGCCAAAGTCTAATTGCTTTAATTTTTGGTATTGCGCTGGCTTACCGATAAGCTCTCTGTCCAGTTGCTCTTCTTCTAATACGTTTTCGCCGATGATGCCTAAATCGACGACACCGTCCATGACTAAACCGGGAATATCATCATCTCTGACTCGCAGGATATCGATAGGCAGGTTATCCGCGTGGGCAATAAGACGCTGCTCATTGATGGTAAACTTCACTCCGCAGGATTTGAGTAGTGTTTGTGAATCTTTGGCTAAACGGCCAGATTTTTGAATGGCTATCCGCAGTCGTGTTTGTTTGTTCATGATCGTTCCTTGTTACTAAATTTAAGGTGATCAGGGACTTAAAACAAAAAACCCCTGAAATTCCTTCCAGGGGTTTGTGCAATATGCCAGCCGCCAGAAGGAGTCAGTCCTTCGGCAGTGAGCTTCCGAAGGCTACCGCTTGTGGTGATGGTGATGGCGTGTCAGAAACTGGCTCATAATTTGCTCTCATTAAGATAACATGCTGTGCTTGTTATTTAAGCTAGCGATATTTCAGGGTGTTAGCAAGCCTCTTTTTAGCTGGGTGAGTTTTATTCATCTTAAATCTATTTCTAGCGCGTAAGCGTTGCTCACTTGAATGCCCGTCGATTACAGGCATAATGCTGGCAATCGTTGGGCTTGATATGGCCATATAGTATAAGGGTTCGCTTGCGTCTTTCTCTCGTTGAAACAACCAATCATCTTTTTGGTGAACACGGACAATTGAGTCAACATATTCCTGGCTATCAATGCCGTCCGCAGCAGCAATCCATGGCGCAAGCGGTGGCCGATACCTTGTCTAACGGACCACATTTATTGGTCGAAGCGGGCACTGGCGTCGGTAAAACCTTCGCTTATCTCGGGCCGATATTATTAAGTGGTCAGCGAGTCATCATTAGCACCGGCACTAAAAACCTGCAAGAACAGTTGGTGTATAAAGACCTACCCGCATTAAGTAAAATATTGGATAAGCCGCTAGATATCGCCTTGCTTAAAGGTCGCAGTAATTATCTGTGTCAGTGGTTATTGGTGGAACAATTACAGGCATCGAGCTCGCTTGATCCCCAAGTGCTAGATGATTTGCTACGTGTTCACCAGTGGCAATCAAGCAGTCTTGATGGCGACTTGGATAATCTGCAATGGGTGGCAGAGCACAGCCCAGCGTTGGATTTGGTTCGCAGTCGCAAAGAGGGCTGTCAAGGGCAGGCTTGTGACTATTATCAAGCGTGTTTTACCCGTAAAGCCCGCCTGAAAGCGAGTGAGGCTAAGCTGGTGGTGGTTAACCATCATTTATTATTGGCCGATCAACAAGGATTACAACAAGAGGTGGAATCATTCTTACCGAATGTCGATGCGGTGGTGCTCGATGAGGTGCATCAATTGCCGGATCTCTTGGCCCGTCATTTTGCCACGGTTTTTTCGCAATCCCGTTGTCAGTCGCTGCTTAATCGGTTAGCGAGTATGGCAGCTCAACAGTTGGCTGATACTCATGCGCTAGCGAATGCGGTCGCACGGGCGAGCCAATGCTTAGCTGCGCTGCACCAAGATATTCAGGCACTAGCTCAACAACGAGCCAGTAGCAATTGGCGTGAATATTTAAGTCACCGAGCTATCAGTCAGCACCTTTGGCAATTACAGCAAGCCTTATTAACGTTGCAACAACTGCTTGAAGCCTTGCTGGTGACAGCACCCGAATTGGCGCCAATCATAGATTCGCTCAGTGAGCATGTCTCACAACTAACCGTGTTTATAGACGCGGACGATCCCCAATCTGCCTATGTGATTGAGGGGGCGAATGACCAGCAAAGACACCCGCTGAGCTTGCACCAAATTCCATGGCAATTGGGTTTGAGATTTCAAGGGCTAATGCAAGAGCAACATGGCCAAGCCTGCCGCTGGATCATGACCTCAGCCAGCTTACAACTGCGGGGCTCGCTAACTGAATTTGCGCAATATTTAGGCTTTAGTGGCCACTATGCTAAGCAGTTACGTCAGTTGGTGCTCGATAGTCCGTTCGATTATTACCAACAAGCATTACTCTGCGTTCCGAGACAATTGCGAGATGTGCGCCATCATCAAGCGGTCGATCAATTACTCAATATTTGTCAGCGAGCTATCACCGCTGCCGATGGCCGTACCTTTGTACTGTTCACCAGCCATGCCATGCTTAACCAAGTGGCACAGCGTTTACCGCGACTCGTGAGCCAACCGGTGCTTATTCAGGGGCAAGGTAGTAAACGTGCGTTACTGGATAAATTTCGCCAACTGGGTAATGCCGTATTACTGGGGAGTTACAGTTTTTGGGAAGGGGTCGATGTTAAAGGGCGGCAATTGAGTTGTGTGATCATCGATAAACTGCCTTTTACCCCGCCTGATGATCCTATGTTTGCCATGAAATCGCTGCAAGTGCAGCTCAATGGCGGTGATGCTTTCACTCAGTTGGCCGTGCCAATGGCCGCGATGAAATTAACACAAGGAGTTGGCCGTCTTATTCGGGATAGTCGCGATCGGGGGGTATTAATTTTGTGTGATAACCGAATTGTTCAACGCCCCTATGGTGGTGATTTATTACAAGCGCTACCCCCCATGCGTCGCACTCGCGATTTAGAGCAGGCATTGGCGATGTTGGCCAGCATCTAGCGGCGTAAAGGGCTCTGTGAACTGCACTTTAGAAACAAAAAGTTATCATTCATATTTTTTTAATTTTTTTTAGCAACATTTACTTCTGTTTATCGGTATTTATTTGGTATTTGCCACTAAAAATGGTGGTAAATACGATATTTCAACCGATCGCCATCCATGGTATTTTTTCAGATCTCAGCCTCTAGTGGGGCGTGATCTCGCTCACGTGCACAGGGGGAATTAGCCCTTAATATAGCGACTTCTCTGAAGGTGTTCATCCACCTCCCTGCGAACCAAATCAAGGATTGATATTGGTATTATTGGTGATTTTTTTAACCATTTAGGCGACCTTTAGGTCGCCATTTTTTTATGTCTAATTTGTTAATCCTTGGTATGATTAAGTAAAAGTACTGGGTTTCAGGGATATGAATAAACTTACCGTCGTTATGTTGATGTTGTGCTTGGCTGGGAGCCTGCTACCAAGTGTCAGTGCGAACGCCTTGCTTGTACCGCCCACCTCAGAAAAATCTCTGCCTACGGTTGAAAAAACACTCGAAGAAGTCGCAGGTTTTAATTATCAGGATCCATTAACCCGCGACACGCCACGCGGAGCAATTCGTGGTTTGGCCAATGCGGTCAGCGCCGGCGATTATGAAACCGCGACCCAATATCTTGATCTTAGGTATTTACCCGCAGGCATGGACGCCAGTCAAGGTCCAGAATATGTGCGCATGCTAAAGGCGATTTACGAGCGCCATATGCAGTTAGATATCTATGGTTTAGTGGAAGAGCGAGATGGCCTATTAAATGATAATTTGCCCACCTTTCGCGAGTTAATTGGTCGCTTTGATCATGATGGTCAGAGCGTGAGTTTATTATTGCAACGGGTGCCAGAACCCGGCATTGGCAAGGTGTGGAAAATATCCAATGCCACGGTGGCTAAATTACCTGAGTTATACCATGAACTCGGTTATAGCCCCTTAGTTGAATGGTTAATTGACAAGTTGCCTGAAGGCAAGTTTGCCAAACTCAATTATTGGGAATGGGCATTATTGGTCATTTATAGTGTAGCTGCACTGCTGATTACCGTGCCATGCTGTTGGATTATCGCGTTTGTGGTCAAGCGTGGCCAGTCACCATTAGCGCTTGAATGGGCATATTTTATCAGCTGGCCTTTATGTGCCTTTATTGCTGTTACCCTTAACCGCGTATGGTTATCGAATACCAGTGCCACTGTGATGATGCAAAAGTTTGTCGATACGGGCTTGCTGTTTATGCTGACCATTTTATGGCTGCTTTGGTCTGGTATCGGCTTAATTCAAGCGTCATTGCGACTTAAGATGCTGGCCAATGGCAAAAAACAAGCGGCCTCCTTGGTACGGCCGTTATTTAACCTCGCTCGGGTGATTGCAGTATTATTGGGCTTGTTAGTGTGGCTTGAATATTTAGGTTTTGATGCGGGAGCTATTTTAGCCGGCATGGGGATTGGCGGCATCGCAATTGCCTTGGCCTCAAAGCAAACCATAGAGAATTTTATTGGCACGATTACCTTATACTCAGCAGCGCCATTGAAGGTAGGAAATCTGTGTAATCTTGGCGGCTTAAAAGGCACCGTTGAGGAAATTGGCTTGCGTTGCACTCGGGTGCGCACGGTCGACAGAAGTGTTATTCATATCCCAAATTCAAAATTAGCTGAGATGGAAATTGAAAACATTTCGGAGCGTGAAAAAATTCGATTTAAAACCGATGTGAGATTGGCCTACACGACCCAAGCAGAGCAAGTGAACGCCATTATTGAAGAGATCACGCAATTGCTGGTGGATCACGACGATATTGACGAATCACCGCTACGCGTCACCTTTAAGGGGTTTGGGCTGGCCGGCCTTGAAATTAATGTCTTTGCTTATGTAGCCACCACAAGTTTGCCGACCTACCAAAGAGTGGCACAAGAGCTGCAATTAGGGATTATGACTATCGTGGAAAAGCACGGCAGCCGCATTGTGCCGGCAGTGCCCACCATAGCGACAGCTTAACCATTAATGGTAGAGTTGCTGTAACTGATGCGCGAGTTTATTGACCCGCCTTGCCAGTTCTTGGTTTAGCCACCAGTAACCGGCAAGGTCGGTATTTACTTTATCGCTGTCACTTAACGGGCCTTGAGAGTGCAAAATAGTGAGGGCATCGCCACTGAGCTGAGTGGGGCTGCGAGTCAGCATTTCTCGCGCCAGAGTCGACATCAGCGCACTGAGTTGGTTTTGTTCATCCGTATGGGGCAGGGTGGCGGGCCATTGAGTTTCTGTCAGGGTTTGCAGGCTATGCAAGATCCGTTTATGGGCCTCGGTAATATTGGCTAACCGTTCACTGCCCAAGCCACTTTCTCTAATCGCGTGGGGTAATAAGCTGGTTTGTTTCATCATTAAACTCTTAAGTTGGCTGATTTGCTGCAATGATTGGCTTGAATCAATACCATCCAGGTGGGCTTGATAAATCCGTGCGGCACTGTCGATTAATTCGGCGTTAAGAATGTGAAAATGCTGAAAGGCGCGAATGGGAAACAAGACTCGACTGGTCACCATGGCCAGTAAAGCTCCCCAAATCACATTAATGGTTCGCTCCCAAGCGACATATAGATTACCGGGACCTGCAGTGGCCACTAATGTCAGTGTCAGGGCGCACAGTAACATGGCGTAACTGTATCGCGAGCGAGTAAAATAGATACTGACCGCCAGCATGACTAAAAATAACCCGGTATGAGCGACACTGGCGCTGGCGGGTAACAGGTATAACGACAATCCCATGGCGGCTCCCGTTAAGGTGCCGATAATTCTTTGCCTGGCTTTACTTAACACTTCACCAAGATATGCCACAGAGCCCATCACCATAATAATTGTGATAAGCGCCCACACACCGTGCGGCACATTTGTGGCAGCAATAATCACCATGGCGATGGCTGAGGTCATGGTGACTCTGAGCGCATGAAACCAGGCAGGGTAGCGTAAAATAAGTTGCTCGAGTGTCATGGGTTATTCCTGTCTCAGCTGCGCCGACTCACTGTGAGTTCAAAGGCTCGTGTCCATTTTAGCAATAGCTCTTGCTCTTGGTGTTATCTAGGGGATTAACGTCTATTTATCTCGTCACTTAACAATGGAGTTAACCGCAGCGTTAGCTAAGCTGATATAATCGGCTTAATCGCATTTTGTATTGAGCCAATGCTGGTTCATTTTCCTCTGTATTAGAGATCTTCATGTCATTTACACAACTTGGCTTATGCCCAGAAATTACTCGAGCCCTGAGCGAGATTGATTATAGTCAACCGACAGACATTCAAACCTTGGCTATTCCTGAGGTCCTCGCCGGTGAAAACCTCATTGCTGCTGCGCAAACGGGCACAGGTAAAACCGCCGCTTTTGTGTTGCCTTTACTTGAGCGTTTTAAAGATTTACCGCCGATCCGGCCCAAACGGATCCGCGCCTTAGTCTTGACTCCCACCCGAGAGTTAGCACTGCAAATCACCAAAAATATCGAGCTTTATAGCCGCTATTTACCGAGCAAGTGCTTAGCAATGTACGGCGGTGTCGATAGCGCGCCTCAAAAGCGCGCCTTGATCCAAGGGGTCGATATTCTGGTGGCGACCCCTGGTCGATTGTTGGATATGTACACTCAACGTGCCGTGCATTTTGATGAACTTCAAGTCTTAGTATTGGATGAAGCCGATAAAATGCTGGATATGGGCTTTATCGAAGACATCAATCAAATTCTAGACCGGTTACCTAAAGACAGACAAAACTTATTGTTTTCAGCCACCTTATCTAAACAAGTAAGGCAGTTGGTGAAAACGGCTGTTTCGGCACCAAAAGAAATTGCTATCAGCCGCAAACAAGCCAACAAAGCGAATATCGAACAATGGTTAGTGACGGTGGATAAAGATAAAAAATCCGCATTACTCAGTCATCTGATCAAAGAAAGTGATTGGCAGCAAGCCTTGATTTTTATCGAGACCAAGCAAGGTGCGGCTAAGCTGGTGAGTCAACTTGAAAAGCGCGGGATTGTGGCGGAAGCTTTTCATAGCGGTCGTAGTCAAGCCTCACGTGAGCAAGTATTGGCAGATTTTACCGCTGGCAAGGTGCCATTTTTGGTGGCCACAGGGATTGCCGCACGCGGTATTGATATTGTCGAACTAGCCCGCGTGGTGAATTATGACTTACCCCATCAAGCCGATGATTATATCCACCGCATTGGTCGTACTGGCCGAGCGGGCTTTAGCGGTGAAGCGATTTCATTTGTGTCGATGGATGACTTTAAAAATCTGTGCAATATTGAGCGCCGACTCGAGCAATTGATTGAGCGCCGTGTCATTGACGGTTTTGCTCCGCGCAAGGTGGTGCCAGTGTCGGTATTAAATTTTGTGCCTAAACATCCGCAAGAGCGTAAGCCGCGAGTACACAAAGACAAGCCGAGTTTATCTGACTCTAGTGTTAACCCTCGTGGCCAAAAAATTTCAAAAGGTGGCAGTCGTCATCAAGCCACAACGACCGCTAAGACTGAGCGCTCCAAGCGTCCAGAAACGCCATCGCGTCGCCAAGCAGGCTCGAGTGTGGATCCATGGCAAGCCGCCGCGGATAAATTCTCAAAAGAGTAAGCTCGATTGCTACGCTTAAGTACACCGCCAAATTGGCGGTGTTTTTTTATCTGACGATAGTTAAGGTTGATAATTGAGGGGCATGGGCGCTATGGCCACTGCTGTTTAACCATCCCATGGTCGCCATAATGTTGCCAACGACTCAGCCGATGACGATTCATTTATAAGGATATTTGTTCTGCAAGCGCACTAAACTCACCCATACTGTATGCGTATGCTGCACTCAGTTGGCCTAGGGACATAGGCCGTGATGGCGGGTTGCAGATAGTTAAACTCACAGATTACAACGCATTTGCATAACGATGACGAAAAGGGGGACATTGATGAGCAAGAGGGATGACGCCACAGACTACCGCAAAGCTGATGTCGGTCGCCGCGGGTTTGTGCTATTTCAAGGTGTAGCGCTTCAATGACATCTGAGCAATGGTTAATCTTGCTTATTTTGTTGGCTACCGTCGCTATGTTTCTGTGGGGGCGTTGGCGTCATGACATGGTGGCAGCAGGCTCGCTGGCGGCTTGTGTGTTAACCGGACTGGTACCCGCAAGCGTCGCATTCTCGGGATTTAGTCATCCGGCCGTGATCACTGTGGCCTGCGTACTGGTGTTGAGCCGAGGGCTGCAAAGCTCTGGGGCCGTAGCCGCATTGACTCGCGCAGTGATGCCGGCACGTGCAGGCATGCTGCGGAGCCTGTCGGTGCTATGTGCTCTTGGGGCGGTACTGTCGGGTTTTATGAATAACGTCGGTGCGATGGCGCTGTTGATGCCTGTCGCGATGCAATTGGCCGGCCGCTTGGAGCTGACACCTGGGCAGTTATTAATGCCGTTAGCGTTCAGTACCATTCTTGGGGGCATGACAACCATGATTGGTACGCCGCCAAACCTGATTGTATCAAGCTTTCGTGAACAGACTGGCGCAGGTAGCTTCACCATGTTCGACTTCCTACCCGTTGGCCTCGCCGTTGCCGCCATTGGCGTGCTTTTTATTACCTTATTGGGCTGGCGCTGGGTGCCGGCTCGCAAGCAGTCTGGGGTGGCCGGTTTTGAATCAGAGGCCTACATCACCGAAGCCAAAGTATTAGACACCAGCAAAGCGGCTGGCATGAGTTTGCGAGAGATTGAAATCTTGATTGATGCCATCGATGCTCAGATCATTGGCATGGTCATCAACGAGGTGCGAATGACAGCGCCAAGTGCATGGCGGCGGGTCCGTGTCGGCGATATTTTAGTGATTGAGGCGGAGGCCACATCGCTGGCGGGGGTGCTCTCCACGTTAGGGTTAACGCTAGTCGAAGCAGTAGAGCAAGCTCAGCGAACCGCGGATGAAACCGATAAGAACAGCCAAAACGCAGCCCCCCACAGCCAATCGGCATCAGAACCTAACCTTGATGCGACCGTTGTTAATCAAGATGAGCTCACTAACGCTGCGGATCACACTGTGTTGATGGAGTTAGCCGTGTTACCCGGATCGCCGCTGTTAGGACGTTCAGCGCGCGACATTCAATTACGCACCCGCTACGGCATGAATCTGTTAGCTGTGTCACGCCATGGCAAGCGTTCTCTGGCTCGATTACGTTCAAGGGCCTTCCGTTACGGTGACCTGTTATTGATGCAAGGCCCCCCAGAGGCGATTGCCCAGTTTGCCAGCGACAATCTCTGTGTGCCGTTAGCCGAGCGCGAATTGGCTATTCCCGACAAACGAAAAGCGTTGGAGGCCGCGATTATTATGGCGTTGGCTGTGGCGGCTGCCGCGTTTGGTCTGGTACCGGCGGCGATCGCCTTTGCCCTCGGTGTTCTGGCCTCTATGGCTGTGGGTACTGTGCCACCACGCACGGTTTACAATGTCATTGACTGGCCAGTGATTGTGCTCTTGGGGGCCTTGTTCCCTGTCGCTGGAGCCTTGGAGTTAACGGGCACTGCCAATCTGCTAGCTCAGTGGCTACTGAATCATATGGCGCAAGGTAATGCCATGGTAGGCTTGGCGTTGATTTTAGTGGTGAGCATGTTCCTTTCAGATCTGATGAACAACACCGCGACTGCCGCCGTCATGTGTCCGATTGCGATTGCGACCGCCTCAGCCCTCGGTGTCAGTAGTGATCCTTTTTTGATGGCGGTCGCCATCGGCGCCTCCTGTGCTTTCCTTACCCCGATAGGACATCAGAACAATACCATGATCTTAGGTCCGGGAGGATTTGGTTTTGGTGATTACTGGAAACTGGGCTTACCGCTTGAATTGCTCGTGGTCGGGATCAGTCTTCCCATGCTGCTGTGGGTGTGGCCGCTGTAAACTATGACGACAAATCCATCGCCGCCAATCAGAAAAATACTAGGCTACATCGCCATGGAGATAACGCAAGCTAGCTTGGGATAGAGCGAGTCCTGCTTTGGCAAATGAGGGGGGTAAGCGGTGTGCTTGCGCGAACCATAAAAAAGCCACCGCGAAGGGCGGTGGCTGGAGTTGTGACGGTCGGTCAAGCGCTAATTTATTCGGTGCCGAAGCTTACCAGAATGTCGTTAGAGCAGGGACCGTCGGTTTCGCAGACTTTGTAAGTGATGCTAGTGACATTGGCATCACGGAAGCGGTCGACATAGGAATTGCGAGAGGTGGAACCTACGGCTTCACCGTCACGATAAATCGTGTAATCCGCGGCATTGGAACCCGACCAAGCTAAATTAACACGGATGCTACCTCGGCGGGATTTATTGGCGTGTGTCGCCATTAATTCCAAATTACTGACAGGAACCTCTACATCAAAGTTCTGCATCGTGACGTCACTCGCGCCATCATTATCAGTCACCGTTAAGGTCACATCATAGTTACCACTGTCTTGGTATTGATGACTCACGTTAGCCCCAGAACCCGTGGAGCCATCACCGAAGTCCCAAGCCCACGACACAATATTACCATCACTATCTGTACTGGTGCTGGTAAAGGCACCTTGGCCGTTAGAGAAGCTCGCGCTAAAGCCAGCAACAGGCGCTTCGTTAGGAGCATCATCACCGTCAAAACTGCCGACTAAACTGACACCCGAATAGGCAGAGTATCCGTTTAGCATGACCCAGTATTCACCCGCTTGGGCTGGGTCAATGGGGCATGACTCATTATTACCGCTGGCATAGGGGCGACAATCGAAGTTAGAAGCGGTCGGTGCTTCGCCAAACTTGACATAGAGATCCGCATCGCCGGTGCCACCTGAAATATCAAAACTCAGGTTAGTTGCACCACTGGGTACCATTAAAGTGAAATAGGCTTTGCTGCCAGAGGCACCGCTGAGACCATTCATTGGCACGCCATTGGTTAATGGCGTCGCGCTTGGTGGTGGCGGTGGTGGCGGAGTAACACAAGGTTCAAGACCGACGACGGCAAATGCCGCCACCACATCATCCGTGCTTAAACCAAGATCGCTGGCGGCGCTTTTCACACCACAGGCACCGGCAGACATGGTGCTATTGGCTGTCCAATAGGCTTGGTTAGCCACCACAAAGGTATGGAAAGCCGAACGGGTATCCCAACCTGGCGTGTTAGCCAAGGTATAGAAGGCTTTATTAAACACCCCTGAGCTGAAATGCACATCCATGCCATCGGCATAATCATTAAAGTGACCGATAGAACGACCATCTAGGGTTGGATCGGCAAAATAACGTAATGCGCCCGCGCTTTTGAAAATATCAGCACCGACTAACCAATCATTGTCACCACGCATAAAAAACTCAGCGGCTTCACCGGCCATATCAGAGAAGGCTTCGTTCATGCCACCCGATTGATTGGCGTACACCAGTCCCGAATTTTGCTCGGTAAAGCCATGACTGACTTCATGGGAGGAGACATCTAAGCTCACTAACGGATGGAAGGTTGACGCGCCATCGCCAAAGGTCATGGCAGAACCATCCCAAAAGGCATTTTCATAGTTGTTGCTATAGTGCACCCGCATGGTTAATTGGAAGCTCAATGGCGCGGTGTTATACCATTCGCTATACATGTTATAGACCACATTACCGAAATAATGAGCGTCGTTAAGCGGTGAATAGGCACCATTGATTTCTTTAACCGTGTTTCGTGGGCAGGTGTAACTGAAGGCGGTGTTACCACTGGTACCATGATTAAGGTTAACGGTTTTGACGTTAGTTGAGTTCATGGTGCAAGAATCACCCGACTGAGTCACATCTAAATGACCGAAGTCGGTGCCGTATTCATATTGACCCACTTTGACATTACCGCCAGGACCGGTGCCGACCTCGATGTGATTGAGCCCCTCCCAGCGATCGACAACCTCACCAGAGTGCGCGTCTATCACAGTAAATGGGCGGCTTGGGCCCATGGCGGTTTCAGTCACGAATGATGTCATATAGACGAGACGGGCATCACCCTTATCATCTTGATAGACATACAAGTCGGCAGTTGCATTGCTTACCGCTTGTTTGGCGTGTGCTTTGGCAGATTTACCCCGCACTGCGATGGCCAGCGCGGCATCACTAGACAGGGAAGGTTTAACAAAATCGGCGGTTTTGTTGATGTTAGTTAGTACCCGGCCTTGAGGGTGGCTAAAAAAGCCCATTTGCGATTGATCGGCGGTAACGGCAAAACCAAAGACAGGTACATCAAAGTAGAACTGCTGTAATTTAACTTTAGTTTTATGTTTAAGTGCAAGGGTTTTGCTGGTTTGAAAGCCGTTGGCTGCATCGAGTTGCAGCATAGTTGCCATATCATTACTCGACGATATACGTTGGATTGAGCCGACATCCACAGCATTAGCTGCGTAGGCTGCGGTACCTAATTGCGCCGAGATTGCGACAAAAAGAATGGATAATTTACGGTTGATCACCATGCCTGAATTCCTATTTCTAAGATGAAATATGCCATCATGCTGCTGTTGGCGTAAGGGTTAGTATTCCTACTATGTAGAATCTGATGGCTAGCTATACCAGTGTACTGCTTCAATTAAACGAGCTATTTCTTCTAATATCAGCAATTAACTTGTTAAATTAGGGTCAAACCAGCCATTAGTTGTGAATATTAATTTAGTGTTAATTTTGCTGCAATGAGACTAAAGAGTTAACTTGGTGGTCAATTCACACATTTTTTACATCTACCTAACACTTTTGAATGACACTTGGCCGTGACGAATAGGCCAAAATGGCAATGTGTATAAAGAGTAATCAATCCGTATTTTCTTGGACGTCAAGGACCGAGAACCACTGCTCTTACTTATGTTTGGTGATATGATCGGATCATTCGGGTTCATTTCGCCCATGATGGAAGTTGAAATAGATGACAACATTTTTTGCTGATAAACGCCCAGCGATCATTTTGGCGTTAGACACCTGTACTGAAGGGTGCTCTGCAGCCCTACTTGTTGGGGAACAGCGCATTAGTCGCTACGCCGATGCCCCGCGTGAACATAGCCAGCGCTTGTTGCCTATGGTGGATGAAGTGTTAGCTGAAGCTAATGTTGGGTTAGCGGATGTTGATGTCATTGCCTATGGCCGTGGCCCAGGGAGTTTTACCGGGATCCGTATTTGCACCAGTATGACGCAAGGTTTGGCCTTGGGGGCTGACTTACCTGTCGTCGGTATTTCTACCTTACAAACCATGGCGCAACAAGCGATTGAGCAATATGGGGCACACCATGTGCTGGTGGCTATCGATGCCAGAATGAATGAAGTCTACTGGGGTGAGTTTCGTGCCGAGCAAGGCCTTGCTGTGTTGGTTGGCGATGAGCAAGTTAGCGCACCAGAAACTGTGTCGGTGTCGGTTGAGACCGAGCCGCATTTATGTGGTACTGGGTTTAGTGCCTACCCAGCGCTCTCAGCACGCTTTGGCGAACCTGCGAGCCAAGGGGTATTATTTCCTCAAGCGCAGTGGATGTTACCTTTGGCGCTTAAGGCTTGTGCCATGGGGGACGCCACCTGTGTGGACGATTTAGCCCCAGTGTATTTGCGCGATACGGTCGCATGGAAGAAATTACCTGGGCGTGAATGAAATCAAGATTGTGCTAAGCTCAATTCACTGGGGTTAGCACATAACATAAGGCGATAAGGAGATCTGAGTGATGGCATCGATACATTCCTTAAGCGGATATCCGCTGGCGCCAACCTCAATGATCCGTCAGGCGGTCGCCCCCGCAACCGCCACCGAGATAGCCGGAGCAACCACCGCTGTCGTTGCTCCATCCTCATCCTTAGCGCCAACCTCAGCGTTAACGCCGGCAACTTCCCTTAGCTTGAATCAACTCAATACCTTCGCCTCGAGTGAGGCATTATCTAAGATGCCGGTGAGTTCGCCAGTTCCCATTCGCAGTTATTTGTTGACCCAACACCAAGAGGCTCGTGAAAATATCCGCTCCTTGGTGGGTATTGATGTCTATGCTTGACGCCGAGCGTGGAGTTAATATATCCCGTAGCCGTTTTGTTGGTGAATTATTAGTTGCTATCTTGTTGGCTAGAATGCCAGTGATTAGCTTGCCTTTTAATTGGTTAGAAAGTTATTTTCATGAGATTTCCCATGCCTTAATGACAGTGATAACTGGCGGTGAAGTCAGTCATCTTGAATTGTTGAGTAATGGGGCCGGCTACTGTTACAGCGTCGGCGGCTGGCCGGTATTAATTGGCATGAGCGGTTATTTAGGCGCGTCCTTATGGGGCTATTTACTGTATTCATTGACCCAGTGGCCGCGAGGTATTCGGGTCAGTTACACCTTGCTTGCCTTCATCATTGCGCTTAGCACCTTATTATGGGCGCGCGATGGCTTAACCATGCTGATTTTGCTTTGTATATCTGCAGTCTTCTTATTACCCCTACGCTTTGCCAGTGCGAGCTGGTTATTAACCTTATTGCGGGTGATTGGCTTGGTGGTCATGCTCAATGCGATATTAAGTCCGTTAGTGTTATTGCAAGTTAGTGCACAAGGCGATGGTCAATTATTGGCCGAACTCACCTGGGTCCCGTCATTAGTGTGGGTTGGTTTATGGTGTAGTGTCAGTGTCTGTTGTGTGTATCTTTGTTGGCATCGTATCGATAAGCAGGCGTCATTGACGCTAAAATAACGCATTGGCAAATCGGTATCATCTTGGTAGTTTAGAAGCGGTTATAACAAACACCACCACAGGATGTGTCCATGAAACTACTAAAAACCTTGCTTGCGGCGACCTTAACCGTGAGTATGGCGCCGGCTTTTGGCGCTGAAGATGCCATTACTGCGGCAGTCAACAGCGACTTTAGACAAGCAGTCAATACCGAGCGCGACAATGCTCGTCACCCGCAAGAAACTCTGCAATTTTTTGATATCAAACCCGATATGACCGTGATTGAGCTTTGGCCAGGCGCCGGGGTTTGGTATGCCGAAATTCTAGGGCCATTAGTGGCTGAACAAGGTCAATATATTGCGGCCAACTTCAACACTCAAGGTGAGCCACTCACTGCCCGTGACAAGTTTTATCAGCAAGCAGGCCAAAAAGTTGAACAGTGGATTGAGACACACCGTGGCCAATTAGGAAAGGCATCTACAGTAACCTTACAGCCCCCCGAGCATTTGAATTTAGGCGCCGATAATAGTGCCGATCGAGTGCTTACCTTTAGAAATCTACATAATTGGCAAATGAACCAACAACTAGATGCGGTGTTTACTGCGGTAGCTCGGGTACTTAAACCGCAAGGCATCTTTGGGGTGGTAGAGCATCGAGGCAAGGTCGGTATGTCTGCTGACTCGGGTTATATGGCGCAAGAAGAGGTGATTGAGTTAGCGGCGAAACATGGGTTGGTTCTCATCGAAGCCAGTGAAATCAATGCCAATCCTAAAGACACCAAAGACTACCCTAAAGGGGTGTGGACCTTACCACCGCGGCTCGCGTTAGGTGAGCAAGATAAGCAACAATACCTCGATATTGGTGAAAGCGATCGGATGACCCTGAAGTTTATTAAACAATAATCATGACGGCGTTAACTTGGCGAGCGGGTGCTCGCCTGCATCCACTCGCCGTTGAGCTTGTCTTTTCTCATTCAACCCTAGCCGGTTGTTATTGGCCCGGTCATCATGGCCCAAGCTTCTCCAGTGCGGCCAAAGGCAAGGTTTTGCTGATTGCGGTTCATGGTTGGCTGGATAATGCCTACAGCTTTTATCCATTAGCACAATGCCTAGAAGATATCCCGCTATTGGCCGTGGATTGGCCTGGACATGGGTTATCACCCCAGCGGCCGCCCGGCTACCCTTTACACTTCTTTGATTATATTTCTGATTTAAAACAGATAGTTGATTACTGTTCCAGCCAATTTGAACAGGTGATTGTGGTGGGGCATTCTCTCGGGGCATTGGTGACATCAACGTACGCGGCAGTCGCGACCGAGTCGCTTGCGGGGGTGATATTACTCGAAGGTTTAGTGCCGATGGCTGAGCCTAGTCGCTGTGCAAAACAGCGCTTGGCCAGTAGTCTTAGCAGCCATGCTAGCCCCTCTGAACCCAAAGGCTACGCCAGTGTGGCAGCACTCGCTGCCGCTCGCAGCAAGCTTACTGGTCTGTCCAGTCAATGGAGTTATCTGTTGGTGGAGCGAAATACTGTAGAATACGCAGGAAAATTTTACTGGCGTACCGACCCGCGCTTAAAGAAAGATTCGCCATGGCGAATGACCCCTGAACAACGTCAACAGCTATTGGCAAATACGGATTTACCCATGTTGTTAGTACAGGGAGCGCAGGGTTATCACCAAATAACTTCTCAACTGAGTTTTGCTGCCGATTGGTTTCCCCGTTTGGAGCAGGTCACGTTACCTGGTGACCATCATTTTCATATGTCCGCAGCCGAGCAGCTTGCCGCGAGGATCCGTGAATTTATAACGCGTCAATGTCAGCTGGCCTTGTGATCGCCTAGGGCTATGCAAGATGTTGATTTTATGTGATGATATTGAAAATTAAAACGGCTGTATGATTTTTAACAGTCGACATAATAACAAGTATATCTCGATGGACCTTTAGGCTGGAAATGTCAGCTTTTCATCGAATTTGGATTAGGAGATTTTTTGTGAACCAGCCTTGGATTAATCACTTACCGGCCGATGTGCCCGCGAATATTGACCCAGAAGCCTACAGCTCGTTGGTCGATATGTTTGAAAAATCGGTTCACCAGTATGCCGACCAAAGTGCGTATATGAACATGGGGGCGGTATTAACCTATCGCAAATTAGAAGAGCGCAGTCGTGCTTTTGCGGCCTATTTACAAAATCAACTTAAGCTAAAAAAAGGCGACCGTGTCGCCATTATGATGCCTAATCTTCTGCAATATCCCATCGCCTTATTTGGTGTGCTCAGAGCCGGTTTAGTGGTGGTCAACGTCAATCCGCTGTATACCCCAAGAGAGCTCAAGCACCAATTACAAGACTCTGGTGCTAAAGCCATTGTGGTGGTGTCCAACTTTGCTAGAACCCTCGAAGAAGTGGTGGATGATACCCCAGTGGAAAGTGTAATTATCACTGGCCTTGGTGATTTACTGAGTCCGCCAAAGCGCACCTTAGTGAACTTTGTGGTTAAGTACATCAAAAAGTTAGTACCTAAATATTCATTGCCTCATGCCATCTCGATGCGTCAAGCATTAAGTAAAGGCCGCAGAATGCAATATGTTAAGCCTGCGCTGCATCATGACGATTTGGCTTTGTTACAATATACCGGCGGCACGACCGGGGTGTCCAAGGGCGCGATGTTAACCCATGGCAATGTTGTGGCTAACGTACTGCAAGCCGATGGCGCGTATGCACCGGCATTGAAAGATGGCGTAGAATTAGTGGTTACGGCTTTACCGCTGTACCATATTTTTGCCTTAACCGTGAATGCGATGTTGTTCTTAAAGAAAGGGGCAAACAACTTATTAATCACCAACCCTCGCGATATTCCAGCGTTTGTTGATGACCTTAAAAAGCATCCGTTTACCGCGTTGACTGGGGTAAATACCTTGTTTAATGCCCTCGTTAATAACCCAAAATTTGCCGAACTTGATTTTAGCCACTTAAAGTTATCCATTGGTGGTGGCATGGCTGTGCAGCGTGCGGTGGCTGATAAATGGCAAAACATCACTAAAACCCGCTTACTAGAAGGCTATGGTTTAACCGAAGCTTCGCCGCTGGTGACGTGTTGCCCCTATAACCTCGATGGATATAATGGCTCGATTGGATTCCCTGCGCCCTCAACGGATATTCAAATTCGCAATGAAGACGGTCAGGTGCTGGCTCAAGGTGAGACTGGCGAGTTGTATACCAAAGGGCCGCAAGTTATGCGTGGCTATTGGCAACGTCCTGAAGAAACCGCTGAGGTACTTGGCAGCGATGGCTATTTGGCCACTGGGGACATTGGCTATATGGATGAACAGGGATTCTTCTATATTGTCGACCGCAAAAAAGACATGATTTTAGTGTCAGGATTTAACGTCTTCCCTAATGAAGTGGAAGAGGTGATTGCGCTGCACCCTAAAGTGTTGGAAGTCGCCGCTGTTGGCGTACCGCACGATGTCAGCGGTGAATTAGTCAAAGTCTTTGTGGTAGCGAAAGACAAATCGCTGACAGAAGCTGAAATCATCAAGCACTGTCGCCATCATTTAACGGGATATAAAATTCCTAAACTGGTAGAATTCCGTGACGATTTACCAAAGACCAATGTCGGTAAGATTTTGCGGCGCGAACTCAGAGATGAAGTGAAGCCGCAGGCAGCTCACTAGATTGGCAAAACCGGCGTCAGCCGGTTTTTTCTTTTCCGCTAACAGGAGTGTGTTTTGTTAGAATATGTATACATTAGCGATCAGGGCAGCTTTGATGCCTTGGTGGCGCAATATAGTAACGCTCCGTTACTGGTGCTTGATACCGAATTTGTGCGCACGCGTACCTATTATGCCAAACTCGGGTTAATTCAAGCGTACGATGGCCAAACACTCGCGCTTATCGATCCGTTAGCCGTCAAAGACTTATCAGGATTTTGGGCCTTATTGCAAGACCCAAATATTATCAAATTAGTGCATTCATGTAGCGAAGATCTCGAAGTATTTGCTCATTATGGTCAGTGTCAGCCGGCACCATTATTTGATAGTCAGTTGGCCGCCGCTTTTGCGGGGATGGGGCATGGTTTAGGGTACGCTAAGCTGGTGCAAGCGTGTTTAGGCGTGGAGCTCGATAAGGGTGAGTCTCGCACCGATTGGTTGAAACGACCGTTAAGTCAAGCGCAGCTGCAATATGCGGCCAACGATGTGTATTATTTGTATCAGCTCTATCCGCAATTGTTGAGCGCCTTAAATGACAAACAACGCCTAACCTGGTTATGGGAAGAAGGCCAACGTTTAACCCAAGACCGCTTAACCCCCCTCGATCCTGCGTTAGCCTATTTGAAAGTTAAAAATGCATTTCAATTAAGCAGTGAAGAGTTGGCGGTACTAAGAGATCTCGCGGCTTGGCGCTTACAGCGGGCTATCGATAGAGACTTAGCCTTAGGATTTGTGGTGAAAGATCATGTGTTATTAGCGCTGGCGAAAAAACAGCCTAAGTCACTTGAAGGCTTAATGCGCATGGTTGAGCTAAGTGAGCATGAAAAGCGGGTGTTAGGTCAGGAGTTACTGAAGATTATTGCCGCTGTTGATTTTACTTCGTGTCCCGAGCCAATCGATATTTTGGCATTACAACCCGGTTACAAACCTGCCTTTAAGGCCATTAAAGCGGCCTTGGTGAGCGTGTGTGAACAATATCAAGTGCCTGATGAATTGTTATCTTCAAAGCGGCATATTCATGAGTATTTAACGTGGCACTGGCATGATCAGCAAGGTGAGTTGCCGTTATTGCTCGTTGGCTGGCGAGGCGAGCTTAGTCACCAACTATTACAGCAACTTGGTGTTAGTTTTGTGAAATAAAAGAAAGGCGCTTAAGCGCCTTTTTTATTAGTTCTTTTCAGGCAAGGTGACATTGAGTTCCAGCACCGATAAATTATCATCGTTTTGATCAAGCTGAACACTCACTTGTTCTTCAGAGATAGTTACATACTTACGAATAACGTCGATAATCTCTTGCTTCATTTGCGGGAAATAATCCGGCATACCACGTTCAGTGCGTTGGTGGGCCACGATAATTTGCAGTCTTTCCTTCGCGGTGACCGCAGTTTGAGGTTTCTTACTGCTTTTGAAGTAATCGAGTAATGACATAATTAGCTACCAAATATCCGTTTCAAGAAGCCTTTTTTTGCTTCCGTGACAAACCTAAGCGGAACATCTTGACCCAATAGGCGATTAATCGTGTCGGCATAGGCCATGCCAGCATCGCTTTGCTCATCCATGATCACCGGCACTCCTGAGTTAGACGCCTTTAAGACGGCCTGAGACTCAGGGATAACCCCTAATAAATCGATGGCAAGAATTTCTTCAACATCCGCCACACTCAGCATTTCCCCTAAGGTCACGCGGTTAGGTGAATAGCGGGTCAGTAGCAAATACTCTTTGATCGGTTCAAGGCTTAATTCTGCGCGGCGGGATTTGCTTTGCAACATGCCGAGGATCCGATCGGAATCGCGTACTGAGCTGACTTCTGGATTGGTGGTGACAATGGCGATATCGGCAAAATACAATGCCATCATGGCACCGTTTTCAATCCCCGCAGGAGAGTCACAAATAATATATTCAAAGTCTTTAGCCAAGTCATCCAGGACTTTGCCCACACCTTCTTTAGTGAGGGCTTCTTTGTCTCGAGTTTGAGATGCTGGCAAGATAAACAACTTATCACAGCGTTTATCTTTGATGAGTGCTTGGTTGAGATTAGCTTCACCATTGATGACATTGACAAAGTCATAAACTACACGGCGCTCACACCCCATAATTAAGTCAAGATTTCTTAAACCAATATCGAAATCAATAACCACAGTTTTATGCCCAGCTAACGCTAGTCCGGTCGCAATCGCTGCACTGGAAGTGGTTTTGCCGACACCACCTTTACCGGATGTGACAACAATAATTTGTGCCATGTTTGTATCCTTTATTTTGCCTGCGCCCTACACAGGCAACGATTCAACAATCAGAGATTCGCCATCTAGGCGAATACAACCGCTTTTAATATCACTAAATTGCTGCAAGTTTTCGGACAGCCAATATTGGCCGGCGATAGAAACTAATTCAGCTTGTAAATCATGAGCTAGAATAATGGCATGGCGGTCACCATTGGCCCCTGCCATGGCTTTTCCACGTAAACTGCCATAAATATGGATATTACCATCAGCAATCACTTCAGCGCCGTTGCCAACAGCACCAAAGACGATTAAATCGCCATCTTTGGCATAGATTTGTTGGCCAGAACGGACATTTTGCTTGACGATTTTAGTGGTTCTCGGTGGCGGGGGCGGGCACACGGCCTCTTTACCAATTTTGACCACTGCCACCCCTAATCCCTTAGCTTGTTCTGTTTGTTTATTGCTGGCGGCAGTAATCCCTACCACAATAAACCCTTGGGCAGCGACCTGCTGCAATACCCTGTTAACATCCAGTCGTTGAGCCTGTTCATGGCCTAAGTGAACGACCACTGGCGCTTGCGAAAAAAATTGAGGAGCTTGTGCAACTTTAGCGGCTAATTCAGTAGAAAATTGATCGATATCGCTGCTATTAATATAGAGTACCGAAAAAGTGAAGGTCGAGCCTTTTAATTCGAGGCTAGGGGTCGGCATCAGTCGCTAACTCTCCGCAAAAATCAAAGTGCAACAAAATTGCCTGCACTTTTTAGCATTATCATGAATAGGTCATGTTATAGTGTGGACTTAAGACTGACAAGGTTTGTTAAACTGGAATTTAGTGAAAATATGCTCTGTGCCGTATATAAAAGCAGCCGCAAGGCCGATAGCTATCTTTTTGTAAACAAAAGAGATGACTTCAGTGATGTCCCTGCTGAATTAATGACAATGTTTGGTGTGCCGCAATTAGTGATGGTGATGTCTCTGGCCAAAAGAGATCATCTTGGTATGGCAGATATCAATAAGGTTAAACATGAGTTGGCCGACAAAGGGTATTATTTGCAATTACCGCCACCGAAAGTAGATTTGCTGAAGGAATATAGGCAACAGCAGGCGTCAGAGGTATCTCAATAATAAATAACTTATATGAAGTGAGTTATCTATACTAAGGTAAGGCAATAACAAGGATGTGTGATGAATAAAGTATTTTATACATCAGTACTACTCGTATCTATGGTGAATCTAGTACTGCCCCCTGTACAAGCCAATATGCAGAGGCAGGAGCGCAGTTTTGCCGAACAGATGATGACGCTTAAAGCGGCCGTTCTGGCGGATCCTAGGCAGCCCTATGATGCGGCCGCCCTGAATATGTTACTTAGCGACGTCAAGCCTTACCTTCGCCAAACCCTCGAGGTTGACCCAAGTTTACCTATTAATTTAGATACCTACCTGCCGTTACACATTCCCAATGACAAAGTTGAACGTGCCATATCATTGCAAAAGCAGCATGAGCGCGTCCTTACTGACATCGCCAAGCAATATCAAGTTCAAGCGCGTTTTATCTTGGCGGTGTGGGGCATTGCCTCGGATTATGGTGCGGATATGGGCTCATTTCCTGCGCTGACCGTGTTGGCGACTCAATCCCTGCAAGCTGACCTAGACACCACAGATTTTGTCGACGCGATTGTCGCCTTAGCCGCCTCTGGCTTAACCCCGCGCCAATTTACTGCCAATCGAGACGGGCGTTTAGGTCAGGCAGGGTTAACTGCCTCGCAGTATTTACAGTTTGGTGCTGACGGCGATGGTGATGACAAGATAGACATTTGGCACAATCATGCCGATGTGTTCGCCACCATTGCCAATATGTTGCGCCAGCAAGGCTGGCAGATGGAGGCCACTTGGGGTCGTCAAGTGCAAGTGCCTGATGATTTTGTGCTTGATAATGCCCTAGCAAAGGGACCGCAGGCTTTTGAATTTTGGCAAGGGTTAGGCGTCCGCCGCTTTAATGGTGATGACTTACCTAAGGTAGCCTCTATTCGAGCCAACTTGATTGCCCCAGATGGCATCAATGGCCGTAAATACCTTGTTTACGAGAACTACCGAGCGTTGAACCAGCTGCTAGATAACCATTATGCCAGTATCTCCGTCACTTATTTATCGGAGAGGATTAAGTATCCGAAGCAAAAATAGTGTAATATCGCCGCCTTTCTTCTGTCTGTAAGTGGTTAAGTATGTCGTTTTGGAAACAAAAAGAGTTATCGCAGTTTTCTCATGAAGAGTGGGAGTCGCTTTGTGATGGCTGTGGTAAATGTTGTTTAAATAAGCTTATCGATGATGAGACTGAGCAACTTTATTATACCAATGCGGCCTGTAAGCTTCTCAATACCGCCTCCGGTGGCTGCCAAAAGTATGCTCAGCGTTTTATAGAAGTGCCTGAATGTACTCGTATTACGCCAGAAAATATAGCTGAATTAACATGGTTACCAGACTCTTGTGCTTATCGTCGTATATTTCAAGGTCGCGACTTACCTAGTTGGCATCCGCTGCTCACAGGGTCAAAAACTGCTATGATCCAAGCTGGAATGTCAGTGTCTGGCAAGGTGGTGTGCGAAACCAAAGTAATTGATGTTGAAGACCATATTGTATTATGGCCATTACAAGATTGTGAGTAATGCAGCATCGTCTATCCGCTTGGCAATGTCGCTAGCTAGCCACTGTAGTTAATGATATTTGCTCATATCTTTAGTGACACTAGCCCTAAGAGCTAGGGAAAAAAGCCTTGGGCTAATGAGCAGGACCTTGGCAAACGGGGGCAATGCGGAGGCTGTCATCGTGGAAAATGTTGGCTCAATCACAGTGGCAAAATTAATCCTTCGTTTGCTATGCGAAAGCCTGCCGCTGTGACCGCCAATGACTCAGGGCTGCTTGGTTTTAACAGGGGATTGGTATGGTTGAGGTGAATAAAAATGATTTTTTGTTTTTGATCTTCAGCCAAATTTTTCAAGCGTGACATCGACTCAATAACCAAAGGGTGGGGGACGTCGGCCATGGTTCGCCCTTTGAGTTCATCGGCACTGTAAAACGTGGCGTCTAGCAAAGCGTAATCAACCTGTGGGATCAGATCCTCAATAGCCGTGCTCCATTTCTGCCATTTATCAATATCCGGAATAAACAGTGCCGTTTTTGTTGGCCCTTTAATGAGGTAACCAACGGTTTCACTAAACTCATCTCTATGAGGCACTAGCAGAGGGGTGACCTTAATACTCCCAAGTGTAACCTCACGTTGGTGTTGTAACGTCTTTAGTTCAATATTCTTGAGCTTAACCAGTTGCGACCACGGGCCATTATTTTCAAGAAATGAGCGCATTGCCGGCATCGCATAAACCGCGATTTGCTTGGTGGCGGCAGATTCACGGCCAAAATGCATCAAGCCCGTGTAATGGCCCATGTGCGCATGCGTAAGAAACACTCCCTGTAACAGATAGTCAGGTTGAGACCACTCTTGCTGGAGCAAATACAGCTGCTGGGGGAGATCTGGGGTGGCCTCAAACAGATAGTGAGCCTTGGCGGCATGATCAACGACGGCTAAGGAGGTGGCCATTTTACGCAAAGATTTATCTTGCCAAGCGGGCATACAGTGCGGTTGATAGCACAGGGTTTGTGGGTAGCCAGCATCTTGCGCTATCCCCAGCACCACGAGTTCAGTGTTAGCGCCATGCTTTGCTATGTGCGCTTGGCTCGCCTTGGGCACACAGAAAACAACAATAGAAATTATTAAAGACTGGTAAACCAACGGCATAGTACGCATGAGTCATAGGGTGTTTTTCAAACCGAAGACCTAACATCTCAGCTTTAACCATGATATGCAAGCTTGGTTAAATGGCGGCCGCAAGGATGCAAGATGACTCATCAAAATGACAGATAGCGCCAAGTCCTAAGTCAGTCATTACAGCTAAATTGCGCCCCTGCCGCGCACGATGATTTATACTCACGTCTGGGTTGATTGTTAGCCTCGTCAAGTGAGGTTAACTGGCTGGCCTCAGGGCCAAGATTTAGCGAGTGAGGCCATGGATGGGGTATGTTTACGTCAAAGCGCCGTTTAGGCTAACCACTGGAACAGGCCTATACCAGCTAATGCTGGGATCACGATCATGACAGCCAGCACCCCAAGGCAACCACTGTGGTTGTTTCGCGTGGGTGAATGCTCGTGTTTTGGGTTGTCCTTTAGCCATTGGCGGTGGCAAGGCGAGCAGTACAGTTTGGTGAAGCCATTATTCCACGCATGGATGCTTCTCGCGTCATGGGCTGCTGTCGTTCGACAACCAGCGCAATGAAACACTTTTTCTAGCGGTTTTTTTTGCCGACTTAAGATCAACACGGCGATGACGGCTGCGATACCAGAAGGCCAAGAACTTGCTAGTGACTTTGTCTGATAAAAAGTCACCCCTGCGGCCGCAAGCGAGAGTAAAACGACGAGGAACGACAGGTAGTCAATGACATTTTTCTTAGGTGGTTTAGTCGCTACAAACCTTGTTTTGAGGGGGGAGTTGGGGCGGGTGGTGACGCCTTCGATGGTTACGCCCTTAGCTTTGAGCCGTCGTTGGGAGTCATGCATTGGTTCATAAAGCACGCTATCGCCGACTTGGGGTCTACGGGCCTTTGTCTTAACGCTAGACACATGGAAAAACAATGTTTGCGAGCCATCTTCGGGTTGTATGAACCCAAACCCCTTGTCATCTTTCCATTGGACAATTTTACCTTTCATCAATCCGACAACTCCTTGCTAGTAGATTAGTTATTTTTACGCCTTTAAGTGAAGATTCACGCTACCTTTTAACCTAATGCCTTGTCACAAACGGCTAAGTAGAATCAAACTGAGTTCCCGGAACCTTGGGAATTTATATTAACTAGTTCGGCCCTTAATTCCATGCAATAGCGGGCATATTTTTCAACATCATTGCGACAGTAAGTACCTTGTTTAAGCGTCAGAACATCGCCATTAATGAAGTGTTGAGTCATCGTTTACCAATATGACCCCATAGATGCCATTAAAAAGCCAGCCATGGGGCGTTAGATAGGTTGATTGCACGATTTGCTCGGCGCAGATGTAGGCTTGCGGCGGTTAAATCGCGGCGCTTACTCTTATGCTTTGTCAGTTTGCGTTGGTCTGACGATGGGTTTGATCATGATAACCCAGAGCATTAAGTAGAGGCTAAAAACCACTTGCATCCATTGCGCCATTGTTAACCCCAATAGACTCCAGACATCATCAGTACACATGCCTGTTGGCATCATGACGGCGGGGAACCATTGATGTAACGGCATGAACTCTGGGAAGTTGGGCAGAAATGCACAGGTTGCGAAGGGCGAGGGATCGGCTTGTATAGCGACTAATTCGGTAGCGATTTGTAACCCCCAACCCGCGCTGATAAGCCAAATTAGCGCGCCGATAATGCGAAGAACTCGTGTTGGGTAAACACTATTTAACAGTGCGGCTATCAGAATACCAAACACGGCTAGCCTGATATAAATACACATCACACAAGGATCAAGCTTAAGGCCGTATTGAAAGAATAGGGCGGCCACTTCTAATAAGATGGCTGAGATGCCAACTAGCATCCATGCGCGGCGAGAATGAGCAAAATGGGTTAATTGGCTTTCGGTAATCACAGCAACTCCTGTCAAAAAAACGCCCTGTGATCAGGGCGTTTTGAATGTACTAGATAGCTGTAGCTGTGGTCAACTTAATGTGCTGACTGAATAACCTCGACCGCCTCTTTGACGCTGTGGTGGGTTAAGATATTGCTATCATAAAAATATTGGGTCATCTCCACTAGGAAACCGGTTTCAATCGCGACCAAGCCAACGATGGATAACACGATGGTGTAAGGTAAGGCCATCCATACCATGCGTCCATAAGACAGACGAATGAGGGGGGCTAACGCTGACGTCAGCAAGAACAGGAAGGCCGCTTGACCATTTGGCGTGGCGACTGAAGGTAAGTTGGTTCCGGTATTGATGGCCACGGCTAATAAGTCGAATTGATCACGGGTGATCTGACCATTTAATAGTGCGGCTTTCACTTCGTTGATGTACACGGTGCCGACAAACACGTTGTCAGATACCATCGACAATAAGGCGTTAGCGATAAAGAACACCACCAACTGCATATTGCCTTCAAAACCAAGTGCCCACTGGATCACGGGAGCGAATAAGCCTTGATCAATGATCACAGCCACTACCGCAAAGAATACGGCTAATAAGGCAGTAAAGGGTAGGGCTTCTTCGAAGGCCTTACCTAGCGCATGTTCATCAGTAATACCGTTAAACGCGGTACAAAGAATAATCACGGTTAAGCCAATCAAACCAACGGAGGCCAAGTGCAAGGCTAAGCCTAAAATTAACCAGATACCAACAACGGCTTGGACAATCAATTTCATATTGTCGCGATTGGTGCGGTTGGCATCTTCATGGGCTGAGTAATCACATAAAATCTTGTGAACCGCATCCGGTAATTCGGCGCCGTAACCAAAGATCTTAAATTTCTCTACCGCCAAACAGGTCAACATACCGGCAATAAAGACCGGAACCGTGACGGGGGACATGCGGATAGCAAATTCAGCAAACTGCCAATTGGCTTGGGCGGCAATAATTAAGTTTTGCGGCTCACCCACCATGGTACACACGCCACCGAGCGCGGTACCGACACCAGCATGCATTAATAAGTTACGTAAATAGCCGCGAAACGCTTCTAATTCATTTTCGTCTAAGCATTGGTTGCCATCATTGGTATGGTCATGGCTGGCACTGAAGTCTTTACCCGAAGCCACTTTATGATAAATGGCATAGAAACCAACGGCGACCGCGATAATCACCGCGATAACAGTTAAGGCATCTAAGAAGGCGGATAAGAAAGCGGCAGCACTACAAAACATGATGGAAACTACAGTTTTGCTACGTACTTTGGTGATCATTTTAGTGAAACCAAACAGCAGTAACTGCTTCATGAAGTAAATGCCGGCAACCATAAATACCAGCAACAAGATGACTTCGAGATTCGCTTCGATTTCATGCAGGACTTGGCTGGGGGAGGTCATGCCGATGATCACGGCTTCAATGGCTAACAAACCACCGGGCTGCAGTGGATAGCATTTGAGCGCCATGGCTAATGTGAAAATAAATTCTATGACTAAAACCCAACCTGCCACGAATGGGTCTAGGTAGAAAAGAACTGGGTTTAGTACTAAAAATGCGAGGATTGCGATCTTGTACCACTTGGGAGAGTTACCCAAGAAGTTTGAGATAAACGCCTGACTTAAGGTCACAGGCATGGCTTCCGTACTCCTAAATAAGTTTAATACTACAAGCTTCTACTATTTGCGCTTGTTCAGTTCAAATTCTAGCGTAAAGCAGGGGCTAATGTCATAACAAAGGCTGGCTAAATCGTGAAAAGCTGATCCATACGACACAAAACTCAATTTTTTTTGGGTTTAACTCGGTTTTTTGATAAATATTTACGCTAAATTGTTGTAGTTCTATGCATTTACGGCTTTTAGTTTTTATTTTTTACCCTTCTGGTATGATAAGCACCAATAAATTAATGCAAGACAAAATGGATAGTGGGCTGATGATTATCGATGCCAAAGGACCTGCAAGTTTTGCAGAAAAATATATAGTACGTTCAATTTGGGAAGAAAAATTTCCACCCGGGTCTATTTTACCCGCCGAGCGCGAGTTATCTGAACTCATTGGTGTGACTCGCACCACTCTAAGAGAAGTGTTGCAGCGTTTAGCCCGCGATGGTTGGTTGACTATTCAGCACGGTAAACCGACTCGTGTGAATAATGTCTGGGAAACATCGGGCTTAAATATTTTAAGTACCATAGCAGATCTTGATCCCGATGGATTTCCGACTTTAGTCGATCAGTTGCTGTCAGCCCGAACTAACATTAGTGCCATCTACTTCCGCGGTTGTATTAGGATGAACCCTGGCATTGCGACGGAAGTCTTAAGTGGCATTCACCAGCTGGCAGATACCGCCGAAGCCTTTGCTGAATTTGATTACCAACTCCATCACACCATGGCGTTTTCTTCAGGTAATCCGCTGTATGTGCTGATCCTCAATGGCTTTAAAAAACTCTACAGTGGTGTCGGCCGCTATTATTTCAGTAGCAGTGAAGCGCGCGCCTTGGCACTGAACTTTTACCAACAGCTTGAAGCATTAGCTAAAGACAGCAATTTTGCCGAGGTCCCAACCCTGATGCGACATTATGGTATGGATAGCGGTAAAATGTGGTTGAAACTGCGGGACGATATGCCGGCAGATGTGGCCAAAGAGCTTAGCTAACCATTAAAACTAAGCATTAAAAAACGCCCTGTCATCAGGGTAATGCCGATCAGTTAAGACAGATCGCTTGACGATCTCACTGAAAGGATCAAAATCCGATGACCCCTTGTCATCGGATTTTTTTATGCAACTTTCAGAAGCTTTGGCGCGTACTCATTTCAATCGTCTTACCGAATTCACCTGTCTGGCCGATGTGCTTGAGCCTGATTTAATTCAGTCGTGCCTTGATTCACATGGTGTTGCCAGTTTACGGCGACGTAAGTTACCTATGGATGCCATGATTTG